>DATKJT010000001.1:0-29225 GCA_035543495.1 Rhizomicrobium sp.
GCATGGCCGAACATGTTCCGACGCTTGCCCCTATGCGGGTGGCGCGTATCACGCTCGACCTGATGCGGCCCGTGCCGATCACGACACTGGACATTCAAACCGAGATCGTCCGCGAAGGGCGCAAGATACAATTGCTCGCGATCAGGCTTCTGGCGGGCGACACCGAAGTGGTGCGCGCAAGCGTTTTGAAAATCCGCAAGGTCGATCTGCCGTTACCGCCGGAAGCCGCCGAACGCAAAATCGAAGTGCCGCTGCCCGACGCGCTGGAAGATGCGCCGATCCCTCCTGATCCCGTGCCGTTTCTCGCCGGGCTTTCGATGCGCGATGCGAAGGGGACATTCCGTATGCCGGGGCCGGCGGCGATCTGGTATCGCGCGAACCGGCCGATCGTCGAAGGCGAAACGAATTCGCCGTTGATGCGCGCAGCCGTGGCCGCGGATTTCTGCAACGGCGCATCAAGCGTGCTGCCGTGGGATATGTGGACGTTTATTAACGCCGATCTGACGATCACATTGGCGCGCGAGCCGGTGGGCGACTGGGCGTTGCTCGACGCCGAAACATGGGCGGGACCATTGGGCAGCGGGATCGCGTTCGCCAAGCTCGCCGATACGCAGGGCTATTTCGGGCGCGCGGTGCAGAACCTCGTGATCGAAAAACGATCCTGATTTGAAACACTTACGACCGGCATAGTGTCAGCGAAGCCGACGCTGCGCACCCACGGGACCCGTAATGGTGTAAAAAGTACAAACAATCCCGGCTTGATTAACGGTGAAAAATGCCAGTGGGCGGCATTGGCCCCTAAATTGCTGCTTCCCAGCGCAGAAGCGTAGGCGTATGAGTAAACAATGTTTAAAAAAGCGTTAACGGCGTTGGGTTTTGTGTCTTTCATGGCTTTGGGGGGCGTGGCTGAGGCTTCGCCAGTCACCACTCAGCCGGATGCATTGAGCGTCAACGGAGATGTGACCGTTGTATTCATCGGTTCGGATGCAGGCGATACCAGCTTGCTGTCGCTCGTGGGCGGTCTGGCCGATCTGTTCTGCAATCACAGCACTTCGTCGTGCACGGCCGCTGCCGCTGGCGACACGGTCGACCTCGGAACGCTGAGCGGCAATCTGGTCTTCCAGTTGCACGACATTACGGTGCCGCAGATTTACGACACGGCCAATGCGCATTCGGACGGGTATTACTACGCAAAGGTCGTTTCGAATTATGACGACCTGGGTATTTTCCCGATCCCGCAATCGGCTTCGGATATGATCGCCTCGCTGATGACGTCGAACAGCATCGTTCGTTACGTCGCCTTCGAAGATCGCGTCGGCGGCGACTACGACTACAACGATTTCGTCTTCGCGGTGATCGACCCGCCGACGAACGGCGTTCCGGAACCGGCCTCGTTGTTCCTCGTCGGCGCCGGCCTGGCGGGTATGGCGGCAAGGCGCCGTCGCAGCGCGTAATTCAGAATTTTGGGGGCAAGCCTCGTGGCCCGCAGGCTCCGGCCTTGCGGGCCATGATGCTTTTGGAGGCATGCCCTGGCGGGAGCAATTTCGCTAAGCAGCTAGAGGAAGTATCCTCGCAGTCAAAATATACCGTATTTAGTGAAAAGCTCCGCTGTTCTACGGTGGAAATTTCCCAACGAATTCAAAGGGCCGCCTGCGACTCCGGTTGCGGGATTTTGGCCACAGGGGGAAAAAAGCACTGGTGATACAGGGGCTTCCATTGACGCCCCCGGTGCGCTCTGACAACAATTCCGTACTGGAAATGGTCCATCGACCGATTCCGACAGGAGGGGTGCCCGCTCGGGCTAGGGGGATGATCAAATCGGAACTTGTTGCGCGGCTCACGCAACGTTACCCGCATCTCTATCACCGCGACGTCGAACGGATCGTGTCCACCGTGCTCGACGAGATCACCAAAGCATTGTCTGAAGGTCACCGCGTGGAATTGCGGGGTTTCGGCGCGTTTTCGGTGAAAGTCCGTCCCGCGCGGCAAGGCCGCAATCCACGCACCGGCGAACCCGTGACGGTTGAGGAAAAGCGCGCGCCGTTCTTCCGCACCGGCAAGGAACTGCGCGAGCGGCTGAACAAGTCATAAACTTCGTCTCATAACTTTGCTTGCAGCGGGCGCGTGGGCAGACTACGACGCTCGGCATGCGCCCGGCGCGATTCCAGAACCCCATCTTCGTAGCGCTCGACACACCCGATTTGGGACGTGCGCTTGAGATCGCCCATGCCGTCAAACCGCATGTCGGCGGGCTGAAAGTCGGGCTCGAATTCATCACCGCGCTGGGGCCCGATGCAGTGCAGCAGGTGATCGACGTGGGATTGCCCGTCTTCGCCGACACCAAATTCCACGACATTCCCAACACCGTGAAGGGCGCCTCGCGCGCGATTGCGGGTTTGGGTGTGGCCATGTTCAACATCCATGCGTCGGGCGGACTTGCGATGATGCACGCGGCGCGCGATGCGGCGGCGGAGTCCGAGACGCGGCCCAAGGTGCTGGGAGTGACCGTGCTGACCAGCCTGGAAGACGGCGACCTGCAGATGGTGGGGCAGGAATGGCCGGCCAAGGATCAGGTGCTGAAGCTGGCGACCCTTGCAAAGGTTGGCGGGCTCGACGGGGTGGTTTGTTCGGCCCACGAGATCGCGGCGGTCCGCGCGGCGTGCGGGCCCGATTTTCTGCTGGTCATACCCGGTATCCGGCCCGCCGGGGCCGAGGTGGCCGATCAGCGCCGGATTATGACCCCGCGCGAGGCCATAAAGGCGGGCGCCGACATATTGGTGATCGGCCGGCCCATCACCGGGGCCAAGGATCCGGCGGCCGTGGCCCATGCCATAGCGGAAGACCTGTCCATTCCTTGATTTCCGGACGGGTGGCGGCGATAAGGCCCGCCCCATGGCCCCGATGATCAAAATCTGCGGAATTACGAGCGCCGAGGCGGCGGATGCTGCTGCGCGCGCGGGCGCCGATTTTGCGGGCCTCGTCTTTCATCCCAAATCGCCCCGCCACCTGATGGCGGATGCGGCACGCGCGCTTGCCCAGCGCCTGCTCGGGCGGGTGCGGCTGGTGGCGCTGATGGCCGATCCGCGGGATGAGGATGTGCTGCACGTCGTGAACAACACGGTCCCGGATTTCCTGCAGCTCCACGGTTCGGAAAGCCCGGCGCGTGTGGGCGAGCTGCGCGAGAAGTTTGGCTTGCCGATCATCAAGGCATTGCCGATTGCGGATGCGTCCGATCTCGCGGCGTTGCCCGCTTATGAGGAAGCCGCCGACATGTTGCTGTTCGATGCCAAGGCGCCGGCGGATGCAGAACGCGGCGGCGGGCACGGTGTGGCGTTCGACTGGCAGTTGCTCCGTTCACGGACGATTTCGCGGCCATGGTTTCTGGCGGGCGGCTTGAATGCCGAGAACGTGGCGCGCGCGGTGGCGGCATCGAGTGCGCCGGGTGTCGATGTGTCGTCCGGTGTGGAGACCTCGCCGGGCGTGAAGAGCGCAGAGATGATTCAGGCTTTCGTTGCGGCCGCGCGCAACGCTCATTTCGCCGGAGCGGCCGCATGAACACGCCCAATTCCTATCGCACGGGACCCGACCCCAAGGGTCATTTCGGCGCCTATGGCGGACGGTTCGTCGCCGAAACGCTGATGCCGCTGATCCTCGATCTGGAAAAGGCTTATGAAGAAGCGCGGCGCGATCCGAATTTTCAGGCCGAACTGGATGGGCTGCTAAAGAACTATGTCGGGCGTGAGAGCCCGCTTTATTTCGCCGAGCGGCTGACGGAGCATCTGGGCGGGGCGAAGATCTATCTCAAGCGCGAAGACCTCAACCACACCGGCGCACACAAGATCAACAATTGCATCGGGCAGATTTTGCTCGCGCGCCGCATGGGGAAGACGCGCATCATCGCGGAAACGGGCGCGGGCCAGCACGGCGTGGCGACGGCGACGGTGGCCGCGCGGTTCGGATTGCCGTGCATCGTCTATATGGGCGAAGTCGACATCGAGCGGCAAAAGCCCAACGTGTTCCGGATGCGGTTGCTGGGCGCGGAAGTGCGCAGCGTCATCTCCGGCTCGAAGACGCTGAAGGACGCGATGAACGAAGCGTTGCGCGATTGGGTGGCCAATGTGCACGACACGTTCTACATCATCGGCAGTGCGGCGGGGCCGCACCCCTATCCGCAGATCGTGCGCGATTTCCAATGCGTGATCGGCAATGAAATCCGCGCGCAGATGGTGGCGGTGGAGAAACGGTTGCCGGATCTGGTGATCGCCTGTGTCGGTGGCGGATCGAACGCGATCGGCACGTTCCACCCCTTCCTCGACGACAACGATGTGGAAATCCACGGCGTCGAAGCGGCGGGCGAGGGGACCGAGACGCAGCGTCACGCGGCGACGATTTCCAAAGGCTCGCCGGGCGTGTTGCACGGGGCGCGGTCTTATCTGTTGCAGAATGCGGACGGGCAGATTCTCGAAGCGCATTCGATTTCGGCGGGTCTCGATTATCCGGGCGTCGGGCCGGAGCATTCCTGGTTGAAGGACATCGGGCGGGTGAAATACTTCTCCGCGACCGATCAGGAAGCGATGGATGCGTTCGTGGCGCTGAGCCGGTTTGAAGGCATCATTCCGGCGCTTGAATCCGCGCATGCGATTGCGCATGCGATGCGCGTGGCGCCGCAAATGGACAAGGACAAGGTGATCGTTGTCACGCTCTCGGGGCGCGGCGACAAGGACGTATTCACCGCCGCCGCCGCACTGGGCGAAAAGATATGAGCCGCATCGCGCAACGGTTTGAAGATTTGAAGCGCGCGGGACGCGCGGCGTTCGTGCCGTTCATCACGGCGGGCGATCCCGATCTGGAGACGAGTTTCCGGATTCTCGAAAAGCTTCCGGAAATGGGTGCCGATCTGATCGAGCTTGGCGTGCCGTTTTCCGATCCCATGGCGGATGGGCCGTCGGTGCAGGCGTCGAGCTTGCGCGCGTTGGAAGCCGGCATGACAGTGGTGAAGGTGCTTGAACTCGTGCGCCGCTTTCGCAAACAAGATCAGAAGACGCCGATTATCCTGATGGGTTACTACAATCCCATCCACGCCTATGGCACGGCGCGGTTCGCGAAAGATGCTGCCGATGCCGGTGTCGATGGGCTCATCACCGTCGACCTGCCGCCGGAAGAAGACGAAGTGCTGCGCACACCGGCAAGCGCACAATCGCTCGACATCGTGCGGTTGGCAACGCCGACGACAAACGACAAACGGCTTCCCACGGTGCTCGATGGCGCAGGCGGGTTTCTTTATTATGTGTCCATTGCCGGTGTGACGGGCACGAAGAGTTTCAGCGAAAGCGATGTGCGCGCGGCGGTTGCGCGGTTGAAAGAGAAGGGCGGGCTTCCCGTCGCCGTCGGCTTCGGCATCAAGACGCCGGAACAGGCGGGTGCGATTGCGCGCTTTGCCGATGGAGCGGTGGTGGGTTCTGCCATCGTCGATCTGGTGAAAAAACATACCCAGAATGGCGGGAGCCGCGAAACTCTCGTCTCCGAAACGCTGAATTTCTGTCAGAAGCTTGCAAACGCAGTGCATGCAGCGCGCGCATAATTGGACCTCCCCACAAGGGGGAGGTAAGATGATGAGAGTGTGTTAGAGTACTTGCATGAACTGGATCGCAAACTTCGTTCGCCCGAAGATCAAAAGCTGGATCGCCCGGCGCAACGAAACGCCCGAAAACCTCTGGACCAAATGTCCGGGTTGCGGCGAGATGATTTTTCACAAGGATCTGGTGGCGGCACTTTACGTGTGTCCGCAATGCGGCTTCCATATGCGCGTGGGACCGAAGGAACGTTTTTCGTGGACGTTCGATGCCGGCTCTTACGAAGAACTGCCGCAGCCGCCGGTTGCCGCCGATCCGCTGAAATTCCGCGACGAGAAGCGTTATTCCGATCGCATCAAGGATGCGCGCACCAAGACCGGGCGGCAGGATGCGCTGGTGGCTGCGCGCGGCACGCTGGACGGTTTGCCGGTGATGATTGCGGTGCAGCCATTCGATTTCATGGGCGGCTCGCTCGGCATGGGCGTGGGCGAAGCACTCGTGCAGGCGATGCAGGCGGCGGTGAACGAGCGGCGTGCATTCATCCTCTATTCTTCGTCCGGCGGCGCGCGGATGCAGGAAGGCATTCTTTCGCTGATGCAGATGCCGCGCGTGACGATCACCGTGGACATGCTGGACGAGGCGCGGCTGCCCTATATCGTCGTGCTCACCGATCCGACAACGGGCGGGGTGAGCGCGTCTTACGCGATGCTGGGCGACGTGCAGATTGCCGAACCCGGCGCGTTGATCGGCTTTGCGGGGCAGCGCGTGATCGAGCAGACGATCCGCGAGAAACTGCCGGAAGGATTCCAGCGCGCGGAATATCTGCGCGATCACGGCATGGTGGATATGGTAGTGCATCGACACGAGAT
Organism: Rhizomicrobium sp.; assembly: GCA_035543495.1. Classification (GTDB taxonomy): domain Bacteria; phylum Pseudomonadota; class Alphaproteobacteria; order Micropepsales; family Micropepsaceae; genus Rhizomicrobium. The sequence goes on from DATKJT010000001.1 coordinate 6,443, forward strand.
GCGCGCCACGCTTTCGCGGCTGATCCACATGCTGATGAAGAAGCCGAAGCCCAAATCGCGCCAGCCTGCGCAAACCGTGACGGGCACCGCGGTGCGCGTGCGCGCATGAGCGTGGGCGTTGAGAGCGACCTGATCCTTCAACGCCTGCTGTCGCTGCATCCCAAGAAAATCGACCTGGTGCTGGACCGCATCCAGCGGCTGCTCGCCGATCTGGGGCACCCCGAATTGCGCTTGCCGCCGGTCCTGCATGTGGCGGGAACGAACGGCAAAGGATCGACCTGTGCCTTCTTGCGCGCGATGCTGGAGGCGCAGGGGCTGAAGGTGCATGTCTACAGTTCGCCTCATCTCGTGCATTTCAACGAGCGCATCCGGTTGGCGGGAAGGCTCATCACGGAAGACGAACTCTCGGCGACGCTTGCGGAATGCGAGCGTGTGAATGACGGGGCGCCGATCACATTTTTCGAAATCACGACAGCGGCGGCGTTTCTCGCCTTCGCACGGCACCCGGCGGATGCGCTGGTGCTGGAAGTGGGATTGGGCGGGAAATACGACGCGACCAATGTGGTCGCGCATCCGCAGGCAGCCATCATCACGCCGATCGGACTCGATCACGCTGAGTTTCTCGGCAATTCGATTGCCGATATTGCGGCAGAGAAGGCCGGCATCATCAAGCGTGGGATTCCGGTGATCGTGGGGCCGCAGGATGACGTTCCGCGCGATGTCATCACACGGCGCGCCGATGCGCTGAACGCTCCGTTGATTGCTTTCGGTCAGGACTTCTTCGCGCATCAGGAACATGGGCGCATGGTCTATCAGGATATGGATGGGCTGTTGGATCTGCCGCTCCCGAAATTGATCGGGCGGCATCAGATAGAGAATGCGGCGACGGCCATTGCCGCGTTGCGCCATGCCAACAAGGATTGGGGCGATGACGCGGCCATCGAAAAGGGTTTGCGCACGGTCGAGTGGCCTGCACGGTTGCAGCGGCTGACGCACGGGCCGCTGGTCAAACTGGCACCGAAAGAATCCGAAGTGTGGCTTGATGGCGGTCACAATCCGCATGGCGCGCAGGCGGTCGCGCGTGCGATCGCCGATCTGGAGGATCGCGCAGAACGGCCGCTGTATATGATCTGCGGGATGCTGCGCACGAAAGATGCGGTTGGGTATTTTTCGGCGTTCCAGGGGCTGGCGCGCCATGTCACCACCGTTCCCATCGAAGGCGAGGCGGCAAGCCAGGGATCGGGCGCACTTTACGACGCCGCGCGCGACGCGGGGCTCGAAGCATCGCCCGCCGACGATCTGGAAGATGCAATGATGCAGGTCAACGCGTGGGCCAGATCGCGGCCCGTGGAACCCGCACCCCGTATCTTGATCTGTGGATCGCTATATCTTGCGGGACAGGTTCTCGCAGAGAACGGATAAGCATTACAGCGCAGCAAGATTCCGAGCGTTACCGGTTTGTAAATCGCTAAAGTTTTCAACAAATCCCGTTGCATCCAGTAAGCGGCTGGCATCGCATTTTGTAGCAGTATGGGCCAGCGACCGCGGATAACACGCGGGCAGAACTGGGGCTTTGCGCAATGGCGCAGCGCGCGACGAAGTTTGCGAAGAAGACGTCTCGCCACGTCGAAGTGGGTGCGCTTGCACGCGCGTCCGCATCTTCGTCGTCGGAAGATATGCGTTCGGTTCCGCTCGATCTGATGCCGCTGTTGCAGCCGTTCAAGAAACGCGGGCGGCTTACCGTGCGCGTCGAGAAGCTGCCGATACAGGCGCGGCTTTCCGCAGGACGCAACAATGGCGATCGCTCCTACTCGCTGATGATGGACGAGTTGGAAGATCTGGAATATCTCGCGCCCGAAGGCACGGAACCGCGCCCTGTTCTTTCGGTGCGTGTCATCAGCCTGGACGACGGCGATGCGTCAACCATCGCGGTGAAGGACGTTGTCGTCGAATTCGGCGAAGAAGAAAATTTCGGCGAGATCGATCTTGCCAATATCAGCAACGAAGACCTCCGCCGCCTGATCGAAGAATTGACGCGGGTGAAATCTACGCTTTCATTGCGCGAAGCCGAGCTGAACGAAATCCGCTCCAAGCCCGCAGCCAACGGCAAGCTGCCGCCCGGTACGCTCGAGGCCGAACTCGCCGAAGCGCGCGCGGCGTGGAAAGTCGAGATGGACGAGAAGATCGCCAAGGTGAAAGCCGAGGCGGCCGCCAATCTCGAACGAAGCTGGAGCGCATGGCAGGCCGAACAGGCGAAGAAATCGGGCGCTGCCGATTTCGAGAAAGAACGTATCCGCTGGCAACAGGACAGCGTGGCCGCCATTGCGAAAGCGGAAAGGGAGTGGAAGCTCGCCGAAGAACGGCGCTTCGCCGCGGCAGAGGCGAAATGGCACGAGCACACTGAAGACCAGGTGGAAAAGACGCGCGCCTCATCCAAAGCGGTGCGCGATCATGGCGACCAGATCGAATTGCGCCGCCTACGCGACGAATTGCTGTCGATGCAGAACCTTCTGGCCGAGCGCGATGCAGAGATCGCGCAGGCGCGCGTTTCCGGCGGGAAGGCCGCGGCACCGGGCAAGCAGGATGTCGAAGCGGCAATCGCCAAGGCGCAGAAGGAATGGAAAGAGGCCGAAGCCGCGCGGCTCGCCGCCGCCGAAGCGCGGTGGAAGGAGAGAGCCGAGAAGGCGGTTGCGGATGTTCAGACGCAATCGAAATCCGGCCGCGATCAGAGCGAAGGCGAGTTGCGCCGCTTGCGGGAGGAACTTGCAACCGCTCAAGCCAAGCTCGCCAATCGCGAGAAGGAACTGGCGCAATCGCATTCTACCGCGAAGTCCGGCCGCGAACAGATCGATGCGGAACTGCGCCGCCTGCGGGATGAGGCTTCCACGCTGCAGATCAAGCTCGCCGAACGCGACAAGGAATTGGCGCAAGCACACACCGTTGCAAAATCCGCCCGCGATCAGGGAGAGGCCGAACTGCGCCGTGTTCGCGATCAGGCGTCCGCACTGCAGGTCAAACTCATCGAGCGCGAGAAAGAGTTGGTGCAAGCGCAGGTCGCGATCCGCGAGGCGCAGGACGGCGAGCGCCGCAATGCCGACATCGCTCTGACCAAGGCCGAGCAAAGCTGGAAAGCACGAGAATCCGAGCGTTCGGCTACCGCCCAATCGCAGTGGCAGGAAAAAACAGCCAAGGCGATTGCGGAGGCCCACGCGCAAGCCAAGGCGGAATTGGCAAAGGAGCGCGAACGCTGGAAAGCCGAAGCCGATGCCACGCTTGCCAAGGCGGAAGCCGTCTGGAAGGCGCGGGAGGTCGAGCGGCTCGCCGCTGCGGAATCCCAATGGCAGCAGAAATCCTCGGGCGCATTGTCGGATGCGCGTGCGCAAGTACAGGCCGCGCGAGATCAGGGCGAACTCGAACTGACGCGCCTGCGCACCGAACTCACCATCGCACAAACCAAGCTCTCCGAACGCAATGCTTCGTTGACCGAAGCGCGTGCCACCATCGAGCGCGTGCGCGAAGAGGGCAAAGCCGCTCTTATCAACGCTGAGAAAGCGTGGCGAACCGAAGAGAATGCGCGCGCCGCCGCCGTCGAAAAGCGGATGCGCGAACAATCGGGCTCCGCGCTCACGGAGGCCGAGATGGCACGCAAGGAAGCCGAAACCGAACTTCGTACACTGCGAGAGCACGCGGCGATTGTCGAAACGACGCTGGCCGACCGTGAACTGGAACTCACGCAGGCCATCGCGCGGATCAACGCGACCGAGCGGCAGCTCGACGATCTGCGCGAGAACGAAGATATCCAGGTGCGCCGCGTGAAAGGCGAGCTTACCGCGCTCGAACAGCAGATCGCCGAGCGCGACGAAGAACTGGCGCAGGCGCGCCTCTTTGCCGAACGGTCTTACGAACGCTGGCAGAAACAGTCGGAAGCCGAACTCGCCAAGGCACAGAAGGCCTGGAAGTCGGCGGAGGCTTCGCGCCTGGCCGCCGCGCGTGCGGAGTGGCAGGAAGAATCGCGCAAGGCATTGCACGACTCGCTGGATGCGGAACGCCGTTCCGGCCGCTTGCCGCCGGTGCGCGCGCCGGAAGAAGCGGTGAGCGTCGATATTGCCGGGGTGGTCGAAGACCGGCCGATGCCGGTATTCGCACCGCCGCCACAGAATGCTCCCTTCACGCCGCCGCCGGTGCCCCGCGCCGCAATTGCCGATGCGCGCAATGCCGCCGACGAAGCGCTCGAACGGCTGGCTATGGATGCGTATCAACTGCTTGCGAGTGCCAATTCCATCGATGCCGTCAGCCCCACCGACACGAAGATCATCAAGGGCGGGTTCATCGAGCGCCGGGAGAACCGTGGCGAGAAGAACGACAAAACGACGTGGATCATGGCGGCGGCGGCGGCCGGCGTTGCGGCGTTGATCGCGGTCGGCGCCTTGTTCCTGTGGCCATCTTCAGACAGCAGTGCGCCAGCGTCACAAGTTGTTGCGAAGGCTGCGCCCGTTCAGCCCAAGCCTACGGTTCTTCCGAAGGCTACAATGCTGAAATCGATGAATATGCGCTCCGGACCATCGACGTCGGACACCATCGTCACGACGCTAAAGGTCGGCGATCAAGTGACGCCCGGCGAGCGCAGCGGAAACTGGATGCATATCAGTGTGGATGCGGGCGCTGGCAAACCCACATTGCAGGGATGGGTGCTGGCCAATTCCGTCCAACTTCCCGTTGCGGCAGAGTCCGCCGTGGCCGAACCCGAAACGCCCAAGACCGAAGAAACGGCGCCGGCGGAAACTGAGTCGCAGGCCGCACCAGAGGCGCAGAAGGCAGAGATACCAGCGTCCGAACCCGCAACAGCGCCCGCCCCCGAACCTGTTGCTCAGCCGGAGCAAAGCCAGGCTTCGGCCCCGGAAACACAAGCCGCGCCTGCCCCCGCGCCCGAGGCCCAACCGGCTGCAACGGTGCCAGCGCCGGAAGCGTCAACCGCTCCTGCTTCAACTCCCGCCCAGTAGTCAGCGCCAACACGGATTGCGGAAACTTCACCTGCGGGATAGCCCCTTGGGAGATTGCTCTGCTAGTGTGAGTCTCGGGTCCGGTGCTTGTGGACCGCCGAGGAGGAGTTCGCATGCTTCGCAAGATCGTTATCGGGGCCGCCTGCGGCCTTTCCGTTTTGGCGCTTTCCTCGCCCTCCATGGCGCTGGACACGTTGATGCTCCCCAATTCGCAAACCGCAAGCACGCCGAACCAGGCGGCGCTCAGCCAGACGCCGGACGACAAGAAAGACGACAAGAGTTCCTGGCACTTCAGCGTTTCGGGCAATTCCGGCGGCTACGCCGGACGCAACATGTTCCAGCCCGGTTCTATCGGCCCGAACTCAGATCCTTCGAACCCGATGGGCCCGATGCGGACCTATGGTCCGCCGGATAGCCAGGAAACGAGCGATCCTTTTTTCCATAACTGAGCCGACAGGCGTATAGTTCTCCCATAACGAAGGTTGCGGGTTTCTCGTGACCGACGGCGCATTTGGCCGCCAGGCCCTGAGCGATACCGCATCCTGAAAGCAAACGCTTTGGGAGGATCGCTTATGACCATCAGGAACCCGATCGAGTGGAGTGGTTCGCAGCTGGTGCACGCAGCCCATGCCATGCGTTACGCCACAGATTCCCTGCATCACATCCAGGAAACCATCCATTCGCCCGCGCCTGCGGTGCGCCACATCCATTTCGCCGACATCACGCAATCGCTGGAAGAGGGCTTTGCGGATTTTCAGGCCTATCGCACCGACGTCGCTTTCCTTTGCGTGATCTATGTGGTGCTGGGACTTGTGCTGGCGCGGCTGGCATTCGGAATGGATCTGCTGCCGCTGCTTTTTCCCCTCGCATCGGGGTTTGCGATCATCGGGCCGTTCGCGGCCATCGGTCTTTACGAGATGAGCCGTTTGCGCGAGCAAGGCGTCGAAGTGAAATGGACCAACGCGTTCGATGTTTTCCGCGCGCCGGCGGTGGGCGCGATTTCGGTCCTCGGGCTTTTGCTTATATCGACGTTCCTCGTCTGGCTCGCGGTTGCGTGGCTTATCTACAACGTCACGCTGGGGCCGACGCCGCCGCAATCGGTGGGATTGTTCCTCAACGAGGTGTTCTTCACATCGCCCGGCCAGACGATGATCGCGGTCGGCGTGAGCGCAGGCTTTCTGTTCGCGCTGTTTGCGATGTCGGTGAGCATTGTTTCGTTTCCGCTGCTGCTCGACCGCGATGTGGGGCTAGACACCGCGGTGCGAACGTCGGTGCGCGCGGTGAAGGCCAACATCCTGCCGATGGCGGCGTGGGGCCTGATCGTTGCGCTCGCGCTGGTGTTGGGCTCGATACCGTTGTTCTTGGGGCTTGTCGTCGTTTTGCCGGTGCTGGGACATGCGACGTGGCACCTTTATCGAAAACTGGTGGCTTAAGTGCAGAAAGTCCGTCGATATCCCTAAATTGGTTTGGCTGGGGCGGAAGGATTCGAACCTTCGAATGCCGGAATCAAAATCCGGTGCCTTACCACTTGGCGACGCCCCAACAGGCTCGAAACATTGGGTTTTCGAGCGGACTCTCGCGGCCCTTCGGGCCCGAAGGCGGCGGACCATAGGGCCTCGGCTCCCGCCGTTCAATGTGCCGTAACCACGGAGGAAGGTCCGGCCTGACAATCCGTCACAGGCTTGTTACAAACCCGCCGCCCGCAGGGAGGGGCGCTTCGATGTCGATCCAGCTTTTCGTTGCCGACAAGGTCGTGCGGCTGACCATGAAACGCCGGTTCCGGCGCAATCCGACGGTGATGGAATTGCGTCCGATCATGGCGGAGATGCCGATCCGGCCAGCGCCCCGGCGCATCAAGGTGGAGACGGTCGAGCTGGATGGCGTGAGCGCCGAGCTTTTGACGCCGCGCGGCGTCAATGAGAACCGGGCCCTGCTTTACATTCATGGCGGGGGCTTCGTGGCCGGGGTGCCGGCCAATCACCGGCCGCTGACCTGGCGGCTGGCGGAAGGCGTGGGCGTTCCGGTTTACGCGATCGATTATCGGCTGGCGCCGGAGCATCCGTTCCCGGCCGGGCTGGACGATTGCGTCACCGCCTATCGCGCGTTGCTGGCGAAGGGGCTTTCGCCGGAACACATTGCCATCGGCGGAGATAGCGCGGGCGGCAATCTCACGCTGGTGACGGCGCTTAAGCTGAAAGAGCTGGGGCTGCCACTACCGGCGGCGCTTGTTTGCCTTTCGCCAGTGACCGATCACGAAGGGTTCGAATCCCGCACCGACAACATCAAACGCGATGCGATGTTCGACATCCGAATGGTCAATTCGGTATCGCCGCTTTACTGCCCGAATGTCGATCCGGCCGATCCCCTGGTTTCGCCCTATCGCGGCGATGTGACCGGATTGCCGCCGACACTGTTTCACTGCTCGCGCGATGAGCTGTTGCGCGACGACAGCATCCGCATGGCCCAGAAGATGAAAGCGGCAGGCGTGGACACGACCATCGAGGTGTGGCCCGGGGTGTTTCACGTCTGGCAGGTGACGGCCGATGTGTTGCCCGAAGCCAAGAAAGCGGTGGCCAATATCGTGGACTTCCTCAAAGCACGGCTTGGGCAATAAACCAGACGCCCAATACGGCGAAGAGAATGGACGCGCCGATATGGATGGCGCGCATCGGTAGTTTCGCGGCGAAACCGTGGCCCAGGAAAACCGCGGGCACGTTGGCGATCATCATGCCCAGCGTGCTGCCTGCCACCACTTCAAACAGGTTGTGATAGCCGGCGGCGAGTGCGGCGGTGGCGATCTGCGTCTTGTCGCCCATCTCGGCGATGAAGAAGGCGACGAGGGTGGCGGTGAAGGCGCCGCGTCCATCGAGATTTTCGTTTTCGTCGATTTTGTCGGGGATCAAGATCCAGATCGACATGCCGACAAGGCTGATGCCGACGATCAGGTTCAGCACGAAGGGCGTGAGGTATTTTGCGAACTCGACGCCGATCAACGCGGCAAGCGCGTGGTTGGCGATGGTCGCGAACAGAATCCCGGCGATGATCGGCCACGGCTTGCGGAAGCGCGCGGCCAATAGCATCGACAGGAGCTGCGTACGGTCGCCCATCTCGGCGATGGCGACCGTAGACAGTGAAACCAGAAATGCCTGCATTACGTCAGCGATAAATCAGGCTCATCGTTTCGGCGACGCAGGCCGGGCGATCCTGGCCCTGAATCTCGATGGTGACTTCGTTGATGAGCTGCATGCCGCCCGCTTTCGGTTCGGCCGATAGCAGTTTGGCGCGGGCGCGCACCTTCGATCCCACCGGCACCATGTTGGTGAAGCGGATCTTGTTGGAGCCGTAATTGATGCCGCGCGTGACACCCGCCACTTTCAGGAAATTGCCGGTGAGCCACGGGATGAGCGAGAGGGTGAGATAGCCGTGGGCGATGGTTTTGCCGCCGGGCATTTCCTTTTTCGCGCGCTCGACATCGATGTGAATCCATTGATGATCGCCGGTCGCATCGGCGAACTGGTTGATGCGATCCTGCGTGATCTCCACCCAGTCGGAGATGCCGGTTTCCTGTCCCACCAGTTTGGGCAGGTCTTCGAATGTGGTTGAAGTGCTCATGTTACGTTTCCTTCCTTTGCAATTTCCCTGACCCTGCGGGCGATACCATGTAACGGCCCGTCGGTCACACCCATTTCGCTTAAACGTTCCACCGTGCGGTAAAGATAATCCCTGTTGGTTCCGAGAAAGCCTTCGCTGGCGGCGATGCGTTCGGCGATCATCGCGTCGTCCAGTATGCCTTCGTAGCGGGGATGCGCCTTGTTGATGACAAAGGCGATGGCGCGGCGTGCGCCGATGCCTTCGATTTCTGTGTCCACCCAGCGCGGGCTGTAGGCACCGGAAAACATTTCGCGGAACCATAGAATCGTCAGTTCGCTGTCGATACTTTCGGCGGCGATGCGGTGGGCCACGCCGACGCATTCTCCACCTTCATCGAGGCCCAGCATCAGGCCCGGCTTTTCCGGCGATCCGCGTCCCATTTTCAGCGACAGGCAGAAATAAGCGTTGTAGCCGTTTAAGGTTGCCTTGCGGCTTTCGGCGACTTTGATAGCGGGATTCCACATCAGCGAGCCGTAGCCGAAAACCCATGCGTCTTCGTCTGCGGGGATTTCGCGCTTGATGGCATCGAGGGATTCTGCGCGTTCGACGTCGGTAATGAACGGCTGGTCGCCGTTCTTCAGGGCGGCTTGCGCCAGAAGCTGCAAACGTTCGGCAGTGAAATCTTCTCGTTCGAGCATGCGCCCCAGCGATTGCGGCAATTCTGTCGGCGTCTCGTCAGACAATGCGGGACTCGCGTTTTCCCCAGTAGCGGTCGCGGATCAAACGTTTGTAGAGCTTGCCAGTGGGGTGACGTGGAAGCTCCTGTTCGAAATCGACCGAACGCGGGCATTTGATGGGAGAAAGGTGTTCGCGGCAATAGGCGATCAGTTCTTCCGCCAATGCAGGGCCCGCATTGCTCCACTCGGCGGGCTGAACGACGGCTTTCACTTCCTCGCCGAAATCCTCGTTCGGTACGCCGATCACGGCGACGTCGGCCACCTTCGGATGCTGGATGAGAAGGTTCTCGGCTTCCTGCGGATAGATGTTCACTCCGCCGGAGATGATCATGAATGCCTTGCGGTCGGTCAGATAAAGGAAGCGGTCTTCGTCGATTTTGCCGACATCGCCGAGTGTGGACCAGTTGTCGTGTTCGGGGTGGCGGGACTCTTTCGTCTTCTTCGGATCGTTGTGATATTCGAACTGGTACTCACCCTCGAAATAGATGATGCCTTCTTCGCCGGTGGCGACTTCTTTGCCCTGGTCGTCGCAGATGTGGATGATGCCGACCATCGCGCGGCCGACGGTGCCGGGATGGTTCAGCCAATCCTGACTGTTGGTGTAGACGAAGCCGTTGCCTTCGGTGCCGGCATAGTATTCGTGCAGCACCGGGCCCCACCACTCGATCATCTTGTGCTTGACTTCGACAGGGCAGGGGGCGGCGGCATGAATGGCCGTTTGCAGAGACGACACGTCGTATTGTTTGCGAACGTCTTTCGGCAGCTTCAGCATGCGCACAAACATCGTCGGCACCCACTGGCTGGCGGTGATCTTGTATTTGTCGATGTAGCGCAGCGCGTCTTCGGCGTCGAAGTGATCCATCACGACGACGGTGCCGCCGAGGCGATGCATCGCCATGCAATAGCGCAACGGTGCCGCGTGATAGAGCGGGGCGGGCGAAAGATAGATCGAATCCTTGTTGATGCCGAACAGCATGGACGCCAGCATGGTGAGCGGGCTCGGCGCGTCGATCGGTTGGCCGGTCAGCGCGAGACGCACGCCTTTCGGACGGCCCGTGGTGCCGGAGGAATAGAGCATGTCGGTGCCGGCGGTTTCATCCGCGATGCGGGTTTTCGGCATCGCGCCGGAACGATCTTCGTAGCTTTCGTAACCGGGTATGCTGCCCCCAACCATCAGAAGCTTCACGCCGGGAATGAGCGGGGCCACTTCGGCGGCGGTTTTGGAAAGCGCCTGCGAGGAGATGAAGACCTTCGCGTTGCAATCCTTCACGATGTATTCGACTTCGCCCGCGGTCAGGCGCGAGGAGATGCAGGTGTAGTAAAGCCCCGCACGTTGCGCGGCCCAACAGATGTCGAGATAGCGCGCGTTGTTCTCCATGAAAATCGCGATGCCGTCGCCGGTCTTGAGGCCAAGCTCGCGAAACAATTGCGCGCCCTGGTTCGAGCGGTCCTCCAGCTCCTGATAGGTGATGGTCTCGCCCGTGCGCGCCATGATGATGGCGGGTTTTTGCGGCGCCTCGGCAGCGTGAATGACGGGATGCATGGCGTTCCTCGATTTTTGTTTGGATAGCGGTCTGGCTTGTTTACGAAAGGACCGGCTTGCCCGTAAAGCTAAACGGGCATGAGTCATCCTTCGCGTCGATCCCTCACCCTTTCCGATGGCAACATTTCCTATCTGGCGTGGGACGGCGATGGCCCCACGCTGCACTTCGCGCACGCAACAGGATTCAATGCCGAGACATATGCGCCGCTGCTGACACCCTTGTCGGAGCACATGCGCATTCTGGCGAGCGATGCGCGCGGACACGGCTTCACCACGCTTCCGACCGTGCCGGGCTCTGCGCGGGACTGGAAAATCTTCGGGCGCGACCTTGGGCAATTCCTCGATGCGACCACCGATGGGCAGGTGGTGCTTGCCGGGCATTCGATGGGGGCGGTGGTCAGCGCGATGATCGCGGCGCGGTGGCCGGATCGGGTGAAGGGGTTGATCCTGCTCGAGCCGGTTCTGGTGCCCAACATCCTGCATCTTGTGCGGTGGATTCCGTTTCGGCCGCCGAGCGTCGATCTGGCGTCGCGGGCGGAGCGGCGGCGGGCCTCGTTTGCCTCCTTCGAGGTGGCGCGGGCGTCCTATCTCGGACGGGGTGCTTTCCGGACGTGGCCGCCGGAATTCCTGACGGCCTATCTCAAGGGTGGGCTGGTGCCGGACGGCGACGGGGTACGGCTTGCCTGTGCGCCGACATGGGAGGCGCAGGTCTTCCGGGCAGCACCCTTTGGGGCCGCAAGCCTCGCCCGGCGGATCAAATGTCCCGTAACCCTGATGTATGCCGAGCAATCGACCCCGCCGGAAAGCGAATGCCGGCTGTTCGCCCACCGCCACGGCAACACTCGGCTCATCAAGGTGCCCGGTACCACCCACTTCCTGCCCATGGAGCGGCCCGACCTGGTGCGGGAGGAGATTGCGCGCTTTGGTTAGCTGGACCGGCTGGGGCGGCGGCTGCTAGAAACGGCCCCGCTGATTTGCAGGCTTATCATATGGTCTTGGGCTTGAAGGGCTTTTCTCGAATTCGCCGCCCGGCTCCCGTCGCGCGCGCTTAAGCGCCGGGCCGGATGCCGGGTAACGCCGTTCCCGAGAACCCTGACGCAAGACCCGAAAGACCATGACCGACCAATCCGATACCCAAGCCAAGCCGCGCGACTATCGCGCCACCCTGTTCCTGCCCGCGACCGACTTTCCGATGAAGGCCGGGCTGCCCGAAGCCGAGCCCAAATGGCTGGCCCGCTGGAAGGCAATGGACCTCTATGGCCAGCAGCGCAAAGCCGCTAACGGCCGCCCGCTGTTCGTGCTGCATGACGGACCGATCTACGCCAATGGCGACATTCATTCGGGCACCGGGCTCAATCACATCCTGAAGGATTTCGTCGTCCGCTCGCAGAACATGCTGGGCAAGGATGCGCCGTATATTCCGGGGTGGGATTGCCACGGACTTCCGATCGAATGGAAGGTCGAGGAGAAATACCGCGCCGAAGGCAAATCCAAAGAGAGCATCCCGAAGGAGCAACTGCGGCAGGATTGCCGCGCTTTCGCCACGCATTGGCTGGGCGTGCAGCGCGAGCAGATCAAGCGGCTGGGCTGCGAAGGGTTGTGGGACACGCCATACACCACGATGGATTTCCGCGCCGAAGCGGTGATCGCGAGCGAACTGCATAAGTTCGTGGCGAACGGTTTGCTGTATCGCGGGTTCCGTCCGGTGATGTGGTCGCCGGTGGAGAAGACCGCACTTGCCGAAGCCGAGGTGGAGTATCACGAGAAAACTTCGCCCACGATCTATGTGAAGTTTCCGATTGTTGGCGTTCGCAGTCAGCCCAACGTTATCGGAAGTCAGCGATTGTCCGTAGATCGCATGCCGGAGCTAGGGCTGATCGGAGCATCGGTTGTCATTTGGACCACAACTCCTTGGACAATACCTGGAAATAGAGCGATCGCGTACTCTCCAAGTATCGCTTACGGAATTTACGAGGTTTCAGAAATCTTAGAAGGAAGTTTGGCTCACAAAGGCGAGAAGCTGGTCTTAGCTGATGTGCTCGCCGAGCAGACGGCAAAACACTCAAAAACTATTCTAAAGCGCATAAAGGACATTGATCCGAGGCAGATCACGGACTGTTTTCATCCATTCCGAGCCGGCGGATATGATTTTCTGGTACCGGTTCTTGCCGGCGAGCATGTCACCGCCGATACCGGCACGGGTTTCGTGCACACGGCGCCCGGTCACGGCGAAGAAGACTTCGAGCTGATGACGACGTTGTTCAAGGACTATGCCGCGGACTATCCAGATGCGTTCAGCATTGTCGCCGAAGATGGAAGTTTCACCGATGCCGCGCGGCTGGAGTCACTGATCGGCAAGCGCATTCTCACGCCGGAAGGCAAGGACGGCGACGCGAACGGCGCGGTGATCAAGGAATTGATCGCGGCGGGTGCGCTGCTCGCGAAAGGTACGTTACGCCATTCCTATCCGCATTCGTGGCGGTCGAAGGCGCCGGTGATCTTCCGCGCCACGCCGCAATGGTTTGCCTATATGGACAAGCCGTTCAAAGGATCGAACGGCAAGACGTTGCGCCAGCTTGCGATGCAAGGAATTGCCGATACGAAGTGGTACCCGAAAACGGGGCAAAACCGCATCGGCGCGATGGTGGAAGGGCGGCCCGATTGGGTGCTGTCGCGCCAGCGCGCCTGGGGCGTTCCGATTGCGATCTTCGTGCACAAGGAAACGCAGGAAGTCTTGAACGATTCGGCGGTCAACGCGCGCATCAAGGAAATCTTCGAGAAGGAAGGTGCCGATGCGTGGTTCAATTCGTCGCCTGCGCGTTTCCTCGGCAATCACAATCCCGCCGATTACGAGCAGGTGAAAGATATTCTCGACGTCTGGTTCGATTCCGGATCGACCCATGCGTTCACGGTGGAGCACCCCATCGAAGCGGCGTGGCCTAAGAAGGATCGTGCCGATCTTTATCTCGAAGGATCGGATCAGCATCGCGGCTGGTTCCAGTCTTCGCTGCTCGAAAGCTGCGGTACGCGGGGACGCGCGCCTTACGACGCAGTGCTGACGCATGGCTTTGTGCTCGACGAGCAAGGACACAAGATGTCCAAATCGCTCGGCAACACGCTGGCGCCGCAGGTGATCGCGGACAAGAACGGCGCGGACATTCTGCGGCTGTGGGCGGCGTCGTCGGATTTCACCGAAGACCTTCGCATCGGGCAGGACATCATCAAGGCGAATGTCGATGCCTATCGGCGCTTGCGCAACACCATCCGGTTCATGCTGGCGAACCTTGCGGGCTTCGACGAGAAGGAGCGCATCGCGGTCGGCGAGATGCCGGAGCTTGAGCGCTATATCCTGGCCAAACTCTCCGAACTCGATGTGCTGGTGCGGGAGGGTTACGGGCAGTTCGATTTCAACCGCGTGTTCTCCACGCTGTTCGCGTTCTGCACCAACGAGCTTTCGGCATTCTATTTCGATATCCGCAAGGACGTTCTCTATTGCGACGCTGCGAATTCGAAACGCCGCCGCGCCGCGCGCACGACGACCGATGAAATCTTCCGCCGCGTGGTGACGTGGCTGGCGCCGGTTCTGTGCTTCACGATGGAAGAGGCGTGGCTTTATCGCTTCCCCGGCGAGAACCAGAGCGTGCATTTGCAGATCTTCCCGCAGACGCCGCGCGAATGGGCGAACGGCGCATTGGTCGAAAAGTGGACCCGCATCCGGACATTGCGGCGCGTGGTGACCGGTGCGCTGGAAGTGGCGCGCAGGGACAAGGTGATCGGTGCCAGCCTTGAAGCGATGCCGACGCTTTATGTTACCGAGCCGGAAGACGCCAAGCTGTTTGACGGCGTGAACCTCGGCGAGATCGCCATCACATCGAACGCGCATGTCTCGACGGTGGCTGCACCTGCCGATGCGTTTCGCTTGCCGGATGTGGATGGTGTGGCGGTGGAATTCCATCACGCGCAGGGCAACAAGTGCGCGCGTTGCTGGATGATCCTGCCGGAAGTGGGCACGAACAAGCATGACGATCTCTGTAACCGGTGCAACGAGGCGGTGGGATGATCCGGGACTCGCGTTCGCTCTCCGCGCGTGACTGGGGCTTTGTTGCCGCCATGGTCGCTCTGATTCTCGATCAGGGCTCAAAGATGCTGTTGCTGCACGTTTTCGGGTTCAACGACATGCGGTCGGGCGAAGCCATCTCCGTCTTGCCGTTTTTTAATCTGATCATGGTCTGGAACCCCGGGATCAGCTACGGGCTGTTCCCTGCTCGCGGCCTTGCCGGAACCTTGCTGCTGGGGCTGTTTTCGGCCGTGGCGGTGGCCGCTTTGGGCTCATGGATGTGGAATTCCCACCGGAAATCGCTGGCTGTGGGGCTCGGCCTCGTCATCGGGGGCGCGGTGGGCAACCTGATCGACAGGCTGATCTATGGCGCGGTGGCCGACTTTTTTCACTTCTTCGCCTTCGGCTACAACTGGTATGTTTTCAATGTCGCAGACGTCGCCATTACCTTCGGTGTGATCGTCCTGCTATACGATGCGCTCATCAAGCCCGAGGCGCGGGCAGAGCCAACCTCATGACGGAACGCGAGTTATGGAACGCATGATCAAAGCTTTACCCGTGGCTGCTCTTGCCTGTGCAGCGATAGCCCTTTCCGGTTGCGACAGCATTCGCAGCGCGGCCGGGATGACCAAAGCGGCGCCGGATGAGTTTGCGGTCGTCACCAAGGCGCCGCTCATCATGCCGCCCGATTACAATCTGCGTCCGCCGCGTCCCGGTGCGCCGCCGCTGAACCAGACCTTGCCGACGCAGGCCGCGGAAGCGAGCCTGTTCTCGAGCGATCCGGCTGCTGTGGCTTCCACCATCACCGGCAAATACAGCCAGGGTGAAAAGCTGTTGCTCGCCAATGCCGGCGCGGCGCAGGTGAGCCCCACGATCCGTCAGCAGATCGCGGCGGACAATGCGAACCTCGAAGCATCCGACTCCAGCTTCACTGACCGGCTGCTGTTCAGCACGGCGACGGACAAGAACGGCCATCCCGTGAACGCCGATGCCGAAGCCGAACGGCTGGGCAAGCGCAGCACCGAAAAGATGTCGCCGCAGGGCACGGCCGATCAGGACGACCCGACGGCGAACAACGACGACGATTCGGATAGTGATGACGATAGCGGCTGGTTCAGCTGGCTGGGCCTTTGATCGGATACATAGTCGGCTGAACGATATTGGGTGACGGGGATCGGTTTCTTTGAAGGCATTTTTTTCTAAAGCCGGAACGTGCGCCGTCGTTCTTTCGGCATTGCTGCTGGGCGGGGCCACGCCGCCGCCGCCGTCTCCGCCAAAAGCATTTCAATTCTCGCTGCAGAACGGAATGCAGGTGCTGGTGGTGCCCGATCACCGCGCGCCCGTCGTGACGCAGATGCTGTGGTTCCGCGTCGGCGGGGATGACGATCCGCCGGGGCTTTCGGGGCTCGCGCATTTCTTCGAACACATGATGTTCCGCGGGACCAAGCAATATCCCAACGGGCAGTTCGCGCTGATCGTGGCCCGCAACGGGGGCGAGAGCAACGCGTTCACCACGCACGATTACACCGCGTTCTACGAACAGATCGCGAAAGACCGCCTGCCGCTGATGATGAAGCTGGAAGCGGACCGGATGATGAATTTGGACCTCTCCGACAACAACGTGCGCACCGAGCGCAACGTGGTGATGGAAGAGCGGCGGATGCGGGTGGATAACGATCCGCAATCGCTGATGAGCGAGCAACTGGCCGCGGCGCTTTATCTTTCGCATCCCTACGGGCGGCCGGTGATCGGCTGGCCGGACGAAATCCGCCGTATCGGACGGGTGGAGGCGCGGGACTTTTATCTGCACCACTACGCGCCGAACAATGCGACGCTGCTTCTGGTGGGCGATATCACGCCGGACGAAGCGCGGCCGATGGCCGAAGATGCGTATGGCAAGGTGCCCGCGCGCGAGCTTCTGCCGCGTGCGGAATATGCGCAGCCTGCACGGCTGGGCGAGACGCGGCTCAACGTGGCGCGGCCGGATGTGAAAGTGCCGATCTTCATCCGTTTCTATCGCGTGCCGAGCTATGCGGATGCGGCGGCGGGCGAGGCGGAATCTTTGGAAGTGTTCGCACAACTGCTGGGCGGCGGCGCGACCTCGGTGCTGTATCGCGAACTGGTGGTGAAGCGGAAACTCGCGGTCGATGCGGGCGCGGGCTTCGACGGATATACGCGCGACGATGGGTCTTTCAGCGTTTACGCAATACCGCGTCCCGGCGTCCCGCTGGAGACGCTGGAACATGCGGTTGACGGCGTGATCGCAAGTTTGTTCGCGCACGAGGCGGCAACGGCCGATCTGGAACGCGCCAAGACGCAATTGATCGCGAGCGCAACCTATCGCCGGGACAGCCAGTATGCGCTGGCGAGTGCGTATGGGCAGGCGCTGTCCATCGGGCTCACGGCGAACGATGTGGAACAATGGCCGGATCGTATTCATGCGGTGACGGCGGATTCGGTTCGCAAGGCCGCGATCAAGGATCTGAAGAAGATCGAAGCGGTCAGCGGTTATCTGAGGCCCGGCAAATGAGCGCGCGCGATTTTCTTGCTGCTGCCGTCTTTGCGTTTGCCGCGATTGCGCCGCAGGCGGCTTCGGCAGTCGACGTGAAGGTCGTGCCGGCGGCGAAGGGCGAGGAAGTGTGGTTCGTCGAGGATCATACCGTGCCGATCATCGCCATGAGCGCATCGGTTCCGGCAGGTTCGGCATACGATCCGGCGGGCAAGGACGGGATGGCCGCGATGGCCGCCGCGCTTCTCGACGAAGGCGCGGGCAAGATGAACTCGCAAGCCTTTCATGCCGCGCTGGACGACAAGGCGATCCAGCTGAGCGTTTCGCCCAGCCGCGATTACATGGTGATCCGTCTGGTGACCCTGGCGGAAAACGCGAAGGAGGCGTTCCAGCTTCTGGGACTTGCGATGGCGCATCCGCGCTTCGATCAGGATGCCATTCAGCGCATTCGCGCGCAGATGATCGAATCCATCAAACAGGATGAGCAGGAACCGCCGACGGTTGCGGGCAAGGAATTCACCAAGCTGTTCTTTGCGGGGCATCCTTACGGCCATGCGGTAAACGGCGAATTGAATACGCTGCCGGCCATCACGCAGAACGATCTTCGCCAGTTCGCGAAGGCCCATTGGGTGCGCGGCGGGATGAAGATTTCCGTTTCGGGCGACGTGGATGAAGCCGAACTCAAATCGTTGATCGGTGCCGCGTTCGATGCCATTCCGCCGGCACGACCCGCACCACTGCCGAACGTGACGCATCTGGGTGCGCCGGGTGTGCATGTGGTGCCGTTGCCAGTTCCGCAGCCGACCATCGAGTTCGGGCTTCCCGGCATTCTGCGCTCCGACAAGGATTTCATCCCGGCTTATGTCGCAAATTACATTCTCGGCGGCGGCGGCTTTTCCTCGCAGTTGATGAAAGAAGTGCGCGAAAAGCGCGGCCTTACCTATGGCATCGACACCGACCTCAACACCTATAGCAAGGCGGGGTTGTTTGTCGGGCAGGTGGCGACGAAGAAGGAAAGCGTGAAGCAGACCATCGACGTGGTGAAACAGGTGATGGCGAATTTCGTGGACAAGGGCGCTTCGGCGTCCGACCTGGCGGATGCCAAGACCTATCTCACGGGATCGTTTCCGCTGGCCTTCGATTCCAACACCGGGATTGCGGCGCAACTCAACGCGTTTCAGCGGGTGGGGCTGGCGCCGGATTACATCACCAAGCGCAACGATCTGATCGATGCGGTGACGCTGGACGACATCAAGCGTGTGGCCAAGCGCCTGTTCAACCCGGCGAAAATGACCATCGTTGTGGGTGGAAGTTTCGACAACTCCAAACCGAACTGATTCCTGCTAGGCTCCGGGCATGCCGGAATCAGCCAAAATTCGCCGACTTGCCGAAGGCACCGTCAACCGCATTGCGGCGGGCGAGGTTGTGGAGCGGCCTGCGAGCGCGGCCAAGGAACTGATCGAAAACGCGCTGGATGCCGGCGCCCGGCACATCGTGATCGCCACGTCGAATGGCGGCAGCGACCTCATCCTTGTCGAGGACGATGGCGAGGGGATGAGTGCGGGCGACCTGGCGCTGGCCATCGAACGCCACGCGACCTCCAAGCTCCCGCGCGCGAATGGGGAAGACGATCTTTCGCACATTGTGACGATGGGATTTCGCGGAGAGGCGTTGCCGTCCATCGGCGCGGTGGCGCGGCTTTCCATTGCGACGCGGATGAAGGCGGGCGATGCGTGCGAGATACGCGTCGATGGCGGCGCGGTGCGTGGACCGCAACCGGCCGCTTATCTTTCGGGCGGCCAATCGGGAACCCGGGTGGAGGTGCGCGAACTTTTTTATGCGACGCCCGCGCGGCTCAAGTTTTTGAAATCTGTGCGGTCGGAAGATCTGGCAACGACCGATATCGTGAAGCGGCTGGCGATGGCGCGGCCCGATGTAGGGTTTCAGCTCACGCTCGATGGACGCATTGCAATCGATCTGGAAGCGGAGGCCGATCTTTTTGCCGGACGGTTGAACCGTCTGGCGCGCATCATGGGGCGCGAGTTTTCGGAAAACGCGGAAGAGGTTTTCATCGAGCGCGAAGGCGTGAAGATCACAGGCTTCGCGGGTCTTCCGACCTACAACCGCGCCAATGCGCAGATGCAGTTTCTGTTCGTCAACGGGCGTCCGGTGCGCGACAAGCTGTTGGTGGGCGCGGTGCGCGGGGCTTATGCGGATTTTCTGGCGCGGGACCGGCATCCGGCGTTGGCATTGTTCCTCGATTGCGATCCGGCGTTCGTGGACGTAAACGTGCATCCGGCGAAGACGGAAGTGCGGTTTCGCGATGCGGGGCTGGTACGCGGGATGATCGTGTCGTCGCTCAAGAACGCGCTGGCGAAGGCAGGGCATCGCGCTTCGACAACCGTTGCAGGCGATACGCTGGCGTCGCTCAGGGCGCAATCGGCGGTGCATTATTTACCGCCGCCGCGCATGTCTCCGCAGATGGCGGATGCTTCTCGCGAGTTTCATGCGCCGTTGTTTTCGGGCGGCGTGCAGACGGTTTCGGCTCGTGTCGAAGCCGTTCCCGAGGAACAGCCCGCCGAACAAACGCCGCTCGGTGTGGCGCGGGCGCAATTGCATGAAACCTATGTGGTTGCGCAGACGGCGGATGGCATTGTGATCGTCGATCAGCACGCGGCGCATGAGCGGCTGGTCTATGAGCGCATGAAACGCGCTATGGCGAATGGCGGGATTGCGCGGCAGCCGCTGTTGATACCGGAAGTGGTTGAGCTTGATCCCGCCGAGGTCGAACGCGTGACGGCACGGGCGGGCGAACTTGGCGAATTGGGTCTGGTTGTCGAGGCGTTCGGGCCGGATGCCATTCTGGTGCGCGAATTGCCTGCGATGCTGGGCGATACCGATATCAAGAAACTCATTCGCGATCTGGCGGACGATATTGCCGAAACCAATTCTGCGCTGTCATTGAACGAACGCATGGAAGAGATTGCCGGCACGCTTGCCTGTCACACCAGCGTTCGCGCGGGGCGGCGGCTGACGGCGGAAGAAATGAATGCGCTGTTGCGCGAGATGGAAGCGACGCCGCATTCGGGCCAATGCAATCATGGCCGTCCGACTTACGTGGAACTGAAGCTTTCCGATATCGAGCGGTTATTCGGCCGGCGTTAGGAACGAGACGCGGGTTTCGCCGTAAATGCGGTGGTCGATGAGGCGGTAGCCGTTCCATTCCGGCATTTCGTCTTCCGCATATTCCGCGACGATCAATGCGTTGGGCGCTAGCCAGCCCGCTAGCAACGATGCGAGCGTGGGGCCGATCAGGTTCTGGCGATAGGGCGGATCGAGAAAGACGAGATCGAACGGACCGCCGGAACCGGCCGCCATCGGACCAAGATTGGTGGCGTTGCGCCGCCAGATTTTGGTGACGCCGGTGAGGCCCAGGGCTTCCACATTCTGGCGGATCAGGGCGCGGCTTTCGGCGGAGTCATCGACGAACAGGCAAAACAACGCACCGCGCGAGACGGCTTCGATGCCCAATGCGCCGGTGCCGGCAAAGAGATCGGCCACGCGCGCGCCTTCGAGCGTGAAACCAACTTCGAAATCGTTGTGCGAAAGAATGTTGAAGATCGCCTGCCGCGCCTTGTCGGAAGTTGGGCGAACGCGATTGTCGTCCGGTGCGATCAGCTTTCGTCCGCCGAGATTTCCGCCGGTAATTCTCATAGCGCTTTCTTCATGAAATAGCGGCGGTGCGTGCCGTTCTGGTAGGGGAGTTCGCCGAACACCTCGTATCCCTGTTTTTCGTAGAACGGGCGCGCCTGCCACGAATAGGTGTCGAGCCAGACGAGGCGCGCGCCGCGTTTGCGGCCTTCCTGTTCGGCGAGGCGGAGCAGTTCGGTGCCGTGATTCTGTCCGCGAAACGACTCCTCGATGAACAGGTCGTCGATGTAGAGCACGTCGTAATGCAACGCGGCGTTTATGCCGCCGCGCACGTTGCGCACATCGTCGCGCAGCAGAACCAGGAATTTCTGCGGCTCCGGGCGGTCGGCCTTGGCGCGGTTGAAGGCGACAAGATTGTCGGTGATGGTTTTCGCCGCCGCCGCGTCGAACGGTTCGACGGCGATGCTCAGCGTCATGCGTCGGACACCTGTACAAGAAGTTTACCGGTGTTGCCGCCAGTGAAGAGGAGATCGAGCGCGCTGAGTGCATTCTCCAGGCCCTTCACGACATGGACATCGTGCTTGATCTTGCCCTGCGCGACCCACGGGCCCATCTCCGCAAGGAATTCGCCCATGCGGTGGAAATAATCGATGATGATGAAGCCTTCGATGCGGGCGCGCTTCATCAGCACGGGCGCGAGGTTGGGGCCGGGTTTGGGCGTGGTGTCGTTGTAAGTCGAGATCATGCCGCAGAGCGCAATGCGCGCATGCAGGTTGAGCTGGCCCATGATCGCTTCGAGGATTTCGCCGCCCGCGTTTTCGAAATCGACGTCGATGCCGTTGGGGCATTCGCGTTTCAACGCGGCGGCGATGTTTTCTTTTTTGTAGTTGATGCAGGCGTCGAAGCCGAAATCCTTCACCACGTGGCGGCATTTCTCGTCCGAGCCTGCGAGGCCGACCACGCGGCAGCCTTTCAGTTTTGCGATCTGGCCAACGATGGAACCGACAGCGCCGGCGGCCGCGGATACCACGACCGTTTCACCGGCTTTGGGTTTGCCGATATCGAGCAGGCCGAAATAGGCGGTCATGCCGGTCATGCCGAGCACGCTCATGGCGGCGGTGGGCGGCACGCCGGGCGGAAGTTTCATGCCGCCGTCGGAAACCGCGAATTCCTGCCAGCCGGCGATACCGGAAACGAGATCGCCTTTTTTGAAATCCGGATTGTTGGATTGTTCGACGACGCCGATGGTGCCGCCGCGCATCACGTCGCCCAACTGCACGGGCGGCATGTATTGATCCATGTCGCTCATCCAGATGCGGTTGGTGGGATCGAGCGAGAGGTAGAGCGTGCGCGCCAGGATCTGGCCTGGGCCGGGCACGGGAATGGGTGTTTCCACCAATTCGAGATCGCCGGGTTTGATGTCGCCTTCGGGGCGCTTCTTCAAAATCCATTGGCGGTTGCTGTTGCGCATTGCTTCCTCCGATTTTTGCCGGGGCGACCTTACCACCACATCACAAAGCTGCGAGTGGCCCCGCGGCAACGCAAAGGCTATATGCGGGGGATGCGTTTTTTCCTCGCGATTGCCCTTTGCCTGTTGGGGTCTTTGCCTGCCGTGGCCCAGATCGAGCCGGGGCCGAAAGTGGCGGCACGGCTGATCGCCGAGCGCAGCATCGTTGAGCCGGGCGAGCGGGTGCC
>DATKJT010000002.1:0-68353 GCA_035543495.1 Rhizomicrobium sp.
CGTGGAATTCCGCCGCATGACGAACGACGGCAGCAGAGGCACGCTTGTCGGCTGTGCGCTGACCGACGTGCTGCGCGACGGGCTTTCGATGGTCTACAGCTTCTTCCATCCCGGTGAAGATGCGCGCAGCCTCGGCACCTACATGATCCTCGATCACATTCGCGCCGCGAAAGAACGCGGGTTGCCTTACGTCTATCTCGGCTACTGGGTGCGCGGCAGCGAGAAGATGGATTACAAGGCTCGGTTCAAGCCGTTGGAAGCGCTGGGCCACGAAGGCTGGACGCGGATTTAGATTTTCATTGATGGCATGATTCACGCGGAGGCGCGGAGTTCGCGGAGGTTCTCGCTTATCCGCGCACTCCGCGTCTCCGCGTGAGAAAATTGGGTGGCCCGCATAAAGCGGGCCGTGACGGTGGAGAGATTGCAACTACTCCCCGCCGAAACGCTGTTTCCATTCGGCGACTTGTTCTTCGCTGATTTTCGCGAACAACACGTCGGGCGGATTGATCTTCTGGCCGGCTTCCAACTGATCGAGGAACACGGCCATCGGTTCTTCAGGCCACGGGATCACTTCGGGGGCGGGCTGGATGGCTTCGTGAATCTTTTTCGCCGTGCGCGGCATGATCGGCCATGCGAGATGGGCGAACAGATGCACGAGGTTCAGGCCCATGCGCACGCCGGCGGCGGCGCGATCTGGCGCGGTTTTGATGGCGGTCCAGGGTGCCGCACGCGTGAGATATTCGTTGCCGGCGACCCAGATGGCACGCAGTTCGCCAAGCGCTTTGCGATATTCGATGGCCTCGAAATAATCCGTGTACGCCTTAATGCGTTCGTCCAGTTCGGTGATGAGCGCCTGTTCTTCCGCGCCATATTCGCCATGGCCGGGGACTTTGCCTTCGAAGCGCGAGACGCAGAATTTCGTCACGCGGTTGACGAAGTTGCCGAGCACGTCGGCAAGGTCTTTGTTCGCCACGCTCGCGAAATGTTCGAAGGTGAACGAGCTGTCTGAACTTTCCGGCGCGTTGGCCATCAGGTAGTAGCGCCAGTAATCGGCGGGCAGCAATTCGATCGCAGAGTCCATGAAGACGCCGCGATGTTCGCTGGTTGAGAATTTGCCGCCGTAATAGTTGAGCCAGTTGAAGCCTTTCAGGCGATCCACCAGCTTCCACGGTTCGCCGGAGCCCATGATGGTGACGGGAAAACCCACCGTGTGGAACGGCACGTTGTCCTTGCCCATGAATTCGTAATAGCGGACGTCTTTGGCGTCGTACCACCACGACTTCCACGCATCGCCTTTGCCCTTTGCGTCGGCCCATTCCTTGGTCGCGCCGATATATTCGATGGGCGCATCGAACCAGACGTAGAAGACTTTGCCTTTCAGCGCGCCGTCGGCGATATCATCCGGCACCGGCACGCCCCATTCGACATCGCGCGTGATGCCGCGATCGTGCAGGCCTTCATCGAGCCATTTGTTGGCGATGGAGGTGACGAGCGGCGACCAATCGGCTTTGTGGCTGTCGATCCATTGCCGCAGTTGCGGCACGAATTGCGACTGCTTGAGGAACAGATGGCTGGAATCGCGGATCTCGATATCGGTCGAGCCCGAAACGGCCGAACGCGGATTGATGAGATCGACGGGATCGAGCACGCGCGTGCAATTCTCGCACTGATCGCCGCGCGCGCGGTCGTATCCGCAATGCGGGCAGGTGCCGATAACATAACGATCCGGCAGGAAGCGTTTGTCGGCGTTGGAATAGACCTGTTTGGTGGTGCGCACGTCGAGGAAGCCGTTCTTCCAAAGCTGGCGCGCGAAATGCTGCGTCAGTTCACGGTTCTGCGGGCTGGACGAGCGGCCGAAATAATCGAAACCGAGGTCGAAGGCTTCGCACGCCTTTTTCTGGATCGCGTGCTGTTCGTCGCAGAAGGTGCGCACGTCCTTGCCCGCTTCCATGGCGGCGAGTTCGGTGGGGGTGCCGTGTTCGTCTGTCGCGCAGATGAAGAGGGTTTCGTGCCCCCTCGCCTTCGAATAGCGCGCGAAGACATCCGCCGAGAGCATGGAGCCCGCCAGCGTGCCCAGGTGCTTGACGCCGTTGATATAGGGAAGAGCCGAGGTGATGAGGATGCGAGTCATGGCGCGGACTTACACGATTGGCCGGGAACCGGGAAAGCGGCGGCGGCGCCGGGCTGGCGAGGGTTGAGGCTGCAAGTGAGGCTCTTTTTGTAAGCAATTGATTTCAAAAGATAAACCTTCGGAGGTTGTTTTCGCGTTTTTCGATATAGGGGGTGGGGGTGGGGTATCCCCTGCTCTTTCTGCCGTCTTGCTCACACTCCATTCGTTTCCGGTCCTCCAATATGGGGCCGGTTTGGAGCCGTTCGATAGCTCGGAGGCATTTTTCTTTGGGCGGGAAAACGGCGGCGTTGCGGCGGGGCCCCCGCCCATCGTATGTCCCCGTCAGGGCCGGCTTAGCTCAGTTGGTAGAGCACCTGATTTGTAATCAGGGGGTCGCGGGTTCGATTCCTGCAGCCGGCACCAGATTTTCAGGTGGTTAGCGGCGGAAAGGAGAACACCGGGTCTTACCGAAGGGAACGGAATGATGCCGAATTGAGACTTAGGCTGCATAAGGTCTCCACAGAGTCTCCCACAGTGAATTCCGATTTGTTCGCGCTTTGGGGTAGTCGAAACAACCGCGACGAATCACGTTATTTTGGATGAACCGCTTTGTTGGCGGTCATCACAGGCGGTCCGCATGAAGCAGTTACCACTCGCGATTCCATACTCGACAATTCAAGAAATCCGGTGCGGAGACTCGCTAATCGAACTCGCCGCCATGCCGGACGAGTCCGTGGATATGTGCATGACGAGTCCGCCCTATTGGGGACATCGGGAGTATGACGCGCCGGGAATAGGCAACGAGAATGAATGGCGAGATTACATAGCCGCGCTCATTCGGATTCTCGCCGAAGTGAAGCGAGTGCTTAAGCCGGAAGGTTCCCTCTGGCTGAATATCGGCGACAGCTACGACTCGAAGTCCCTAGTAGGAATTCCGTGGCGCGTAGCGACTCGGCTTGTAGACGAACAAGGCTGGATCATTCGGAACGATGTGATTTGGAACAAGGTCAAAGGCGGCCCTGACAACGCCAAGGACAAGCTACGGAATATTCACGAGCACGTTTTCCACTTGGTCAAACAAAAAAGCTACTACTATGACGCGGACGCGATCCGCTCAAAGCCGCAAGAGGCGAAGGTAATCAACGGCTCCGTTGTTTCGGCAACTGGCGTCTCAGGTATCCGTTACAAGCGACAGATTGAACTCTCTACCGCACTGACGCCGCTGGAGAAGTCCGAAGCGCTCAAAGCGTTAAATGCAATTCTTGATGATGTGCGGGCGAAGCGCCTGTCCGATTTCAGAATGATAATTCGCGGGCAACAACGGACAACGCATTCCGATAGCGCGAAGGTATCGGGGCGCGCGAAAGAGCTTCAAGACAAGGGATTCTACTTCCTCAAATATCATCCAAACGGGAGCAAGCCGTCAGACGTGTGGGACATCCTGCCCGAGGATACGCAACGACGCGAAGGCCACTTCGCCGCTTACCCGGCTGACTTGTGCAAAATGCCGATCCTCGCGACATGCCCGCCTGACGGAACGGTGTTGGACCCATTCTGCGGCACAGGGACAACGCTAGTCGTCGCTCGTGCGCTCGGGCGTAATGGTATCGGAATCGACGTGTCGCGGTCCTATGTGGAATTGGCGCTAGAACGCCTCAAAGAATAGCAATGACCAAGATCGTTGACCTTTTCGGAGTAGATATCAGCGCGAAGGCCAAGCGCGACTGGAAGTCCATCGTAGCGGCGCAGCAATGCCCCTTTGTCGCTAAGACTTGCTACAAAGTGCGAAAGAGCCAGCCCGAAATTTCCATCGGCACTTGCACCGTGATGTATGGCGGCGAGCCGATCATTATTTGTCCGTTGCGCCTCTTGGAGCGACGGCAAGTTTTCACGGATTGCTTGCATCTCCTGACAGGCCATGAGCCAGGCAACGAGCTTCACATCGTCCCCGAGGTGGGCGTGCCGGGCGGCAACGTCGATTACGTTCTCGCGTCAGTTCGAAACGGCAAGGTACGCGACTTTGTCGGTATTGAATTGCAGACTCTGGACACGACCGGCACAGTTTGGCCCGAACGCCAGCGCTTTTTGCGGAATGTCGGGATTGCGGGCGTGTCCGATGCCGACGTGGCGAACACAAAGTCGTTCGGTATGAATTGGAAGATGACGGCCAAGACGATCCTTGTGCAGCTACATCACAAGATTCAGACATTCGAGCACGTTAACAAGCACTTGGTCCTGGTCGTCCAAGACCGCTTGCTCGCATACATGGCGAAAGAATTCTCTTTCGACCATTTGAACGACGCGCGCACGTCCGATCCGATGCACTTCCACGCCTATAGCATGAAGCCGGAATCGAGCGGGCATAAGCTGGAACTCGCGAAGCGCCTGAGCACGGACACTAACGGCATTGCTGTTTGCCTCGGATTGCAGAGCGAGGCAAAAGTCGAAATGGAAGCGATCCTCGCGCTTATTGAGCAAAAGATTTCCGAGCGCACACGGTTCTCGATTAATCAGGCTGCGCCGCCGCCTGTTGATGCTCCTCAAGTAGACGAGTCTTAAGCTGCGAAAGCCCGACGATGTTATACCGTCCATTGCACCATCATCCGCCTTGCCAACTGGTCTCGACGATTGCTCTGCCCGAGCGGAATTCGTTTTCGCTGCGCATCATCGCGGCGGAGGCATCGGCGCGGTTGGTGGCGTGGATGCACTGGGCGCCGTCGGCCCTGTAACCTCTTTGCGTGAGATAGTGACCGTATGAAGAACTCAGATCGACCGGGCCCCTCGTCGACGGTGCGGCGAACACCGCACTGAAATAGACGGAATGCGGGTTGCCGCCGTAGCAATACACATATTGTGTTGTTGCAGTGGCGTCGCAATGGTGGCCGTAAGCGGCCGCGCGTTGCGCCGCGCCGTTGCCCATCGATCCCGCCAAACCCGGAGATACACAAAGCAGCGCCAAACCAAACCCCAGTGCCACGGTTGCGTACCGTTTGCCCATTTGCCGACCTCCCCTTTTAAACAAGCTGTGTCAGTTACCGGACCAACTGGTCTCGATAATTTTTCTCGGGCGGAGTTCGCTTTCGCGCCGCTCCTTTTCGGCGGACGCAAGCGAGAGCGCGTCGGCGTGAATGCACTGGCCGCCATTGGTCCTGTACCCCGTCTGCGGGGGACGGCGATGTCCGAAGCGATGGCGAGACGCGATTTACGGGCGTCGAGCCCGCGTTGGTCATCGCCCAAATTTACCGCCGCGAAACATTGCTGGGGCATGCTTCGCCCCCATGAGAGGCGAACAACAGCAGCAACTCCGGATGACGCCCCTGTCGCTTGCGACGGGTGTGGGGACGTTGCTTGGGTTGCTTACGGCTGTGACCGTGGGCGGGTATTTCTTTGAAGGTTACGTCAATCGTCACTGGTGGTCGCTGAACTATATCTGGTCGTTCGGGATTCCGTTCTCGCTCGCGGTGGCGCTCCAGTATGTGATCTATGTGCCCTACCGCGTGGCGTGGGATCGCGACACCATCGAGATCGACACCTGGCTGCGCGGATCGTTCCAGGCACCCTGGTCGCAGCTTTCGCATTGGGGATCGCCGGGGATGACGTTCACGCTGGTTCGCTGTTTGGGCCGTCGAACTTTGCCAACACCGGCAATTTCTCGGTGGCGTTTGGCGCCGTGAGTCAACTTTTCGATACGATTACTCAGGTGTTCCCTACCATTCCGGGGCACACCTATTCCGTTCAGCTCGCGTTTTGGAGCGACGGAAGTACTCCAAACGCGGCTTTCACCGGCTGGTTTGACGGCAGCTACCATCTGCTTGGTGGGGGCACCAATTTGCCTGCCTATAACTGGATAACGGCGGATTGGGATTTCGTGGCCAGTGGATTCTTCGCCGGACTAGTTATTTCG
Source organism: Rhizomicrobium sp. (assembly GCA_035543495.1). Lineage (GTDB taxonomy): Bacteria > Pseudomonadota > Alphaproteobacteria > Micropepsales > Micropepsaceae > Rhizomicrobium. The sequence goes on from DATKJT010000002.1 coordinate 6,015, forward strand.
GGTTACGACACGCCTAGCTATGTGTATGTGGACGATGTCGTCGTGCGGGACGTCTCTGCGCCCGAACCCGTAACACTGTCGGTCTTTGCGGCTGGTCTTGCAGGGGTCGGTGCCACGCGACGGCGCAAGAACCAGAGCCGCGCGTAACACGCGTTCATCTCAAATTCTGGAAGGGGGCCCGCCTCGCCGCGGGCCTCTTTTCTTTTGCCAGCCCCTTCGCGCTTGATGCGCCCGGCCGAATGAGGGTTTAAACTCGCATGGAGGCTGGGGCGGATTTGTGATGCTGGGCGGGCTGGTTGAGCTTTTTGGGGATTTCGTTCGCGAAATACATATGCCCATCGAGGCAATCGAGGTGCAGGTAGGGTTTCCGCGGGAGCTGCACGACCTGCGCGATGCGGTGGGGCATCATCTGATTCCGCTTCTGCTGCTGGCGCGCACCGACGGCGAGTTCGCGCAGTGCGAAATGGAGATCATCGTCGGACATTGCGTATCATTTGCCCGCGGGCGGGGTGTGGCCTGTACGGCGGCAAGGGAAGCGGCGTTTCGCGAATATGCGGAGAGCTTTCGGCCCGTGCTGATGCAGCTAGACCCTGCGATTTCGCGGCTTTGCCAATGCGAGCATGGCGAGTTCGCGGCGCTGGTGGATGCGGCGCACCGGCTTGTGTCGTCGGACGGGGTTTCGCGCCCTGAGGAAATGAAATTTCTCGCGCGGCTGCAGGGCGAACTCGAACGGTTGAGCACGACCGCCTCCTGAACACGAAAGTCGAACATAAGAACACTCCCTCTCCCTCCAGGCGGAGGAGAGGGAAAATTGGAACCGCCATCGGTGTCCCCTGAACGGGGGGATGTGACGGGGTTGGCGCGGGCGTAAAATCTTGATCGCAAAACCGTCTTCCCCGATGGCTTTGCATTTCCCCTGCCTGGGCCGGCCAGCGCTCTGCGGCCGGCCCTTCTTTATGAGCGGCGTGCGAATTTGCGGTCGGTGTTGGCGCCGAGGATGGCGTGCAGCGCACCGATGATCGCGGCCATGTCGAGCAGGTAGAGATAGCGGTAGTCGCAGGCGAGCGAGATTGCGAAGAATGTCAGTGTGAACATTCCGGCGGCGGCAAGCAGGAAGACGATGGCGATGTCGGATGGCGACCATCGGCGCAACAGGATGATCGCCGCGGCCAAACCCAACACCGCGAAGAAGGCGTGCGAGAAGATAGGCGTACCGACGAAATTCTGCGCGTAGGTTTCGAGAGCGGCGTCGCGGTTGTCGTAGCGTGCGGGCATGTCGAGCGCGCGCAAGGTCGCGGGCGGGCCGGAGACACCGACGAGGAAGGGGACGCACGCTTCGATATCGGGCGTGAGAAAGGCCCAGCGGAAAATCTCCGCGCGGTTCTTGAGATAGAGCAGCGAGTGTTGCGCGATCAGGTGGCGCCATTGCGTGGTGGTGAGCCATAGGGGGGTGTCGTCGCGGGCATCGCTGAGGCGTTGGGATTTCTGCAGGGTATCGACGCGTTCGGGCGTGTAAAGGCGCGCGCCATCGGTGCGGATGAGACGGTCGAATGTCGGTGCGCCTTGTTCGAGATCGTCGAAGCGTAGTTGGGGGGCGTTCGCGGCGGCGGCTGTGAAATCGTAGAGCTGCAGCATCTTGATTTCATCCGCCCTGCCCTTGCCGCCGTCGCCGCGCTGGTTGAGCGCAGTCGTGGCGAGCGCGAAGGTGGCGATCAGTGCGATCAGAAACACCAAGGCTTGCACGAGACTTGCGCGCAGCGGCACGGCGTTCTTGCGGGCGACGAACGCGTAGGCCGGCGCCGCCATCAGCGACGAGACGATGCCGTTCTGACGTGTCAACGCGGCGAGCGTAAGCAACAGGATGGATAACAAGATGAAGGCGAAGCGTTGTTGCGGCCGCTGCCAGCGCGCGGCGGCGAACGCCAGACAGGCAAAACCTGCGACGGTTGCTTCGGCGAAGAGCACGTCTTTCCAGACGAGCGCGGGATAAAGAACGAATTGCGGCGTGGCGGCGGCAAGCACTATCGCGACGAGGGCAAGCCAGCTTGTGCGTTCGCGCATCCGCACCAGCAGCAGAAGTGCTGCGTAGAGCAGTGTGATGTCGAAGGCGATGAAAAGGCCCGTGCCTCGATGGAGAAAATCGGCAAAGCCGAGCAGCCACGAGGTTATCGCCGGATGCCAGCTTTCGTAGCGCGCGGCGCGGCCTTCGAGGAGTTCGATGACGCTGTCGTTGGAGAGGTGGCCGGGCCAGTTGAGCGCGATGGTCGCGGCCCACAGGATGGCGAGGAGCGAGGTGGCGGCAGTCTTCGCAGAAAGAGATCGCATCCTTCGCCCCCCGGCGATCGATCGGGCGTCAGCGCCCCAGATCCTGCTTCTTCTGCAGATACTCTTCTCGCTGGATTTCGCCCTTGGCGTAACGCTCTTCCAATATCTGCAACGCCTGCGAGCGGCCGTAGTAATCCACATATGGCGCGTGGCGGCGGCGGATCAGCGAGACGACCAGAACGATGATCGCAATGGTGAAAATCAGCGACATGAGGCCATGGAAGGGAAACCACCAGTCCCACCACCATGGCGAAGAATACGACCAGTGCCAGAACATACGGCCTCCGGTAGGCGGTGCTTCTCTTTCAACATAGGATGCGTGAAGGCTCGCCGCCACCGATGGCGCGTGAAATCGTCGTCAGCGGGGGTGCTGCCAGGCGACGCAATCGCGATAGGTTGCGTCGTAGATGCCTTTCTGATCGGCCGAGCCGTCCTCAGCATAGCCCGCCATCACGGCGTCCTGAGACCGCTGGGCCGCGATTTGGATGCAGCTTTGGTTCGGTGCAGCACTTGCGACCGGATGGGCGGGTTCGGGATCGTTTGAAAACAGGCCACCGGCGGTCGAACAGCCAGACAAAAGCGTCAGCAAAAGCGCAGTACCGGCTCCCCTGTAAGCTCGCATGACTCCGCCCCCCGGCGATTTACGAGGAAAACATAGGGGATTTGCAGGGTCGATGGAACTTTTATTTGAAATTTAATTTCAATTTATGGTGGTGGCGGGCCTTTGTAGAACACACGCCAGACGCGAGCTGCCGTATCGTCGGCGATCAGCAGGCTGCCGTCTTTTGCGACGGCGAGTTGAGAAGGCATTCCCCAAACCGAGAGACGAATGATGCCCGCATTCGCAAAGCCGGTGACGAAGTCCTCGTAGCCACCGAGCGGCTTTCCGTTCTTGAAACGGATGCGCACGATCTTGTAGCCGTCGGGCTTGTCGTACGGGCCAGAACCATGAAGCGCGACGAAAGCATCGCCACGATACTGCGGCGGAAATTGCTTGCCCGTGTAGAAGACCAGGCCGAGCGGCGCGGAATGCGCTTCGAACAGGATTTCGGGTTTGCGCGTGGCCTTCACAAGATCGGGACGCAATGCGCCGAAATCCGGATCGGGGTTGGGCCCGGCATAGGCATAGGGCCAGCCGAAGAAATCGCCCTGTTTCACCCGCGCGAAATAATCCGGCGGCAGGCGCGCGCCGAGCTTGTTGCGTTCGTTGACGGTAACCCAGAGATCGTCCGTACCCGGATAGAATGCGAGACCTTCGACATTGCGCAGGCCGGTGGCGAAGGGTGTGAGCGAACCGTCGTCGTTCACCATCTGGATGGTGCCCTCGAAACTTTTCGGTTCGGAGAGATCGTTGCGGCCGCCGATGGCGAGATAGATCCGGCCTTTTGAATCGAGGACGATGTCGCGCGTGTCATGTTCGCCGCCGGGGCGAAGGTCGTGCGCGGTGGTGAGGCGCTGGAACCTGCCCGCATCCACCGTGTTGTTGCCCTTATATTTCGCGCGCCACACCGCGATCGTATCGGCGATGTAAATATAATCGCCGCGGATGGCGATGCCGTGCGGGCCGCGAAACCCGGCGGCGAAATCTTCCATCTCATCGGCCTTGCCGTCGCCGTTGGTATCGCGCAGGCGCGTGACGATGCCGCGATTTTCTTGCACCACATAGACGTCGCCATTGGGTGCTACGGCCAGCGAACGGGGATTTTCCATCCGCTCGGAAAATGCTTTGACCTCGAAGCCCGGCGGGCCCTGCGGCAACGCATAGGCGGGTGCCGGAACGATCCGCATGTCGAGGTTGTCGGGATGGGTGGTATGCGGCGCGGGCAATGTGTCGGGCCGGACGTCGAAATGGTCGCCGGGTGCCGCCCACGCGGCTTCAACCGCGAGGCATCCGGCGAAAACGACAAGGGATAAACGGTTCCATCCGGCCATGGCGCACCGTGCGCGATCTCGACGGCTCAGGATTTCACGGTGCGGCGGAGATTGCCAGCTTGGTTATTTGACCGCCAGATCGGCCAGGCGGGGCGTCATGTTGGCGACGCGGCTCATGGGCTGCGCGTGGAAGGCACGGATGGCGGCGCGTGCGGAGGCCAATTCGCCGGCATCGAGCTGGGTTTCGAGGACGTCGACACGCGCTTTCGAAACCTCGTCGCCGTTGTGGGCGGCGATGGAATACCATTTGTACGCATCGCTCAGGCTTTGCGACACGCCGGCGCCGCGTTCGTAGAGCACGGCGAGATCGAACTGCGAATCCACATAGCCCATGTTGGCGGCGCGTTCGAACCAGCTTGCGGCCTTGTCGTAATCCTGCGTGGTGCCGCGGCCTTCGGCATAGAAGACGCCGAGATTGTGCATCGCCTTGCGGTTGCCCTGATTGGCGGCGGCTTCGTACCAGTGAAGCGCCTGCGTCTCGTCCTGCACCACACCGACGCCGCGTTGATAGAGCGTGCCGAGACGATATTGCGCGACCGGCTCGCCGGACTTGGCGGCGCGTTCGAGCCATTGGGCGGCATCGGCGTCGTTGCGGGCGATGCCATCGCCATCGAGATATTTGACGCCGAGGACCACGGCTGCTTTCGCGTTGCCGCCATTGGCGAGTTCTTCGATGCGTTCGAGCGGCGTGAGTTTTTTCGCAGGCGATGCTGCGGCAGGCGTGGGCTCAGCCGTTGCGACCTGAACCGGTTTCGGCGCGGGCGGCGTGAGCGTTGCGAGTTGAACGGGTGCAGGCGCTGCAACGGCCTGCGGCTGTTCGAGGCGCAACGGCGGCGCGCCGAAATGGCCGTGTTTCACATCTATGAAGCCTTCGCTGAGCGCAATGCCCATGGTGGCGAGGATAACCGCGCCGGAGATCGCGCCGACGCCGAACAATTCCTTGCGGCTGAAGAAATGCCTGCGTTTGCGGTGACGCTTCGGCGGCGGAGGCGTTGCAGGGGTTGCTGCCTGCGGCGGCACGATGACGGGCGGAATATCGCTGCCGAACTGGCGGCCTTGCGCATGCAGATCGTCGTTGGCGGTCTGGCGCTTCAACTGGCTGCGCAGATCGCCTTGCGGTTCGGGTTGGCTGCCGGTGAATTCGGCGGGAGACATATCGCTGACCGAGATTTCGTCTTCTGCGACCGGTGGCGGGGTGACTTTGGGCGGTTCCGTCCTGGGGGGCTCGATACGCGTGAAGGCGGACAACAACTCGCCACGCAGGGTGGTGGCGGTGTCCGAAAGACGCTGATCGGTGCGTTCGGCCCGCTGCACGAGTCCCTCCAAGCTCGCCTCGGTCGCGTGGATGCTATCATTCGCGCCTTTCGTGAAATTGTCGAATCGGCCTTCCAGCTCGGCCAGGGCGCGTTCGAGCAGGCTCATCCGGCGGTCCATGCGGCTGACCGCCTGGGCTGAGCTTTCGCCCAGCGCGTTGGAGGGCATGGTCAGGCGGTCGATAATGTCGTGAAGCTGGGCCTGTTCGCCCCGTTTCCGCGCAACGGTGGGCATGGGCTCCGACGTATCGCCGGCGCGGACGAGCGCGATGCCCTCCTCTTCCGGATGGGGGATGGGGTCTTCGGAAGGGGTCGCGGCCCTGCCGGGGACGATGGTGTCGGCGACCATGCGCGGTCGGTCCGGATGGTCGACCTTGTCGATCAGGCTGGCGACCAGTTCGGCATGGGGAAGCGGCTCGGGCGGGTTTGCCGCAACGTCGCCGGTCATTCCGCGATGGGTGTTGGAAAGGTCGTCCGCGGCGAGCGCCATGAGCAGCTCATTGGTGTTGTGAAACAATCCGTACACGGAGGTGCGCGGAACGCCCGCTTCGCGCGCGACCGCGCTCAACGTGAACGTCTCCACGCCGTCGCGCGCGATGACCTCCCGCGCGGACTTCAGTATTTCCATACGCGCCTCAGGTGAGACCTCGACGGAACCCGTTACGGCACCGCCGGAATTCTCCGTCTGAGGCGCTTCTCGCCCCGCACCCACCGACACCACCTGTTCTCTCGCCCCCAGTGTGAGGTGAATGGGTGAACAATGGTTTGGTAAGGGTGGTAAATTTGTTGTTTAGAAGTTCGTTCGGATTAGGCGGGATTGGGGATCGCGCCGCCTTTGGGATGGCGGGTGCGCTCCCAGCGCGCCAGCATCGTGACGCCGATCACCACTGCCGCGTAGACGATGAGCTGCAGACCGTTGGGCTGATCGGTGTAGCCCACGAGCGTGTGAAGCAGGCGGCCCGCAAGCGATCCTTCCGGCAACAGCCATGACGTGTTCCAGACGGTGTTCATCAGGAATTGCAGATAACCCGCTTGCTGTATGAACAAAACGGCTTGCGCGGCCATGCCCGCCGCAAGCAGCGTGATGAGGCCGGAGGTGACGCTGAACAGGCGATGCGCGGGAATTGCGAGCAAGCCGTAATACATCAATGCGGAAACGCCTGCGCCAGCAGCCAATCCGAGCAATCCGCCTCCGAGCATGGCGAGGTTCGACGTGCCGCCCTGACTTGCGATGCCATAAAGGAACAGCACAACTTCCGCGCCTTCGCGCAACACGGCGACGCCCACGACAATGGACAACGCGGTGAGCGGACGTTCGCCGGCTGCGACGGCGGCGCCGACGTTTTTCATGTCGCGCGCCATGGCGCGGCCGTGACCGGCCATCCACACGTTGTGCCAGGTGAGCATCATCACGGCGAGAAGCAGGATGCTGGCGTTGAAGAGTTCTTGTCCCGAACCCTCGAACAGATCTGCGATCTGACCTGCGAAGGCGGCGACCAGACTTGCGCCGACCACGCCCGCGATCACGCCGTAAGCCACCCACAATCCGCGGCGCGGAACGCCTTTGGTGGCGGCAAGCACAATGCCGACAATGAGGCCCGCTTCGATGACTTCGCGGAAGACGATGATGAGGGCGGACAGCATGGGCTTACTCTGCGATCACCACGCCTTGCGCGGTCTTGGCGTGATACTCGCCCATGAAGGGGTAACGGCCCGGCGAAAGGGGGCGGATGCGGACCTTGCCGGTGGTGTGACCGGCCACGACCTTTTCGACCTTGAGGGATTCGCTGTCGAATTCATCCGCGGTGGGATCTTCGTTGGTCAGGATGATGACGTTGGGCTCGCCCGCCTTCACCTTGATTGTGGACGGTGTAAAGCGGTGATCTTTCAGTGTCACCTTGTATTCGGCCGCACCTGCGGGCTGGGCCAAAACGAGAGCCAGCGCAGCGGCGGAAACGGCGGACAGAAGCAGTTTCATAGGACGGCCTTTAAAGACTGACCGACCTTATCCGCAACTCATTCTCATGTGCAAGACTAAGCGGGGGTGACCTTGTGCGGCTGAGGGGCGCGGTAGGCGTGGCGGACCAGCGGCCTCAGTTCCGGGCAGGTGCATTCGGCCATTTGCCCATCATGCGGTTCGGCATGGATGGCGCAATCGGGATCGTGATTGCAACAGGACGAGGCGCGCGGCGGGATGCCGTGTTTGCCGTTGGGCGATTTGAGGGGCATGTGGTTTCCTTTCCCACTTTCATCATGATCGAAATTGATTGACGGACGCTGATCAGAAGCTGTCCCAGATGGCGAAGGTGAGCCCGTATTCCTTCAGCGCGCTCTGTCCCGCGGGCGAGACGAAGGCGCCGATCTGCACCGAGGTGGTGTCCAGTACGTGCTGCACGATGGAAAGCTGGAGCTTGTGCGAGCGGTAGTAGCCGTAGGGCGGCTCGGCATCGCCGCCCGAGATGACGTTGAAACTCTGACCAAGGATCATCGTTCCCGGCGTGATGTGCAGGCCGACGGTGATGTCGATCGGGGTTTCGTTGGGGCGCGCGCCGGCGACGAAGCGCTCGCCGGCTTCGAGATCGGCGAAACCCGTCATATCGAAGACGGGGAAATCGATTCCGTAAAGCGCGCGGATCTCGAACTGCCGTGCGGATTCCTGATTGACCGAGACGGATGTGTCGAAGGCACCTGCCGATTTGTAGGAACCTTGGAGTGAGAAGACGCCGCGTCGATCGTTCATCAGGCGCAGCCGCGCGCCCGCACCGATGGCGAACGCATTGGCGACTTCGATGGGACCGCCGGGCGGACCGGATTCTGCCTTGGCATATTCGGGATCGGCAGTGAGCGTAAGCCAATCGCGCACGCCGTATTCAATGTAGGTCTGCGTGAGCAGTTTGAGATAGCGGATCGGAATGGTTGGGCTGGCCGATGCGTCATACGAGCGGCTGGCGCGGCTGTAGGTGAAGGTGGAGATGGTTTGGCCGCTGTCTTCATCTTGCGTCCATGCACCGGCGTTTGCCTGGCCGATGCAAGCGAGCGTGAAAGCGAAAAAAACAAGCGCGCGTCTCATGCCACGGCATCCGGGAGATAGATAAGAAGCCAGGAAATTACGGCTGCGAGTGCGGTGGCGGCGAGCGCGAGGGGCGCGTTCTTGCGCGGACGGGGCCAGGCGCCGATGGCGATGGGCGATGCCGCGGCGATTGCTGCGAGGATAGAGGCCATGTCGCGTTCGATGCCGAGCGTGAATGTCAGCAGGATTTCGACGATTGCGACGACGGCGGTGAAAAGGGCGATGAGGGCAGCGGGTTTGCGCAAGTTGCTTACGAGGACGGTGAGCCAGAGCCCCGGTGCCGAAGCAAAGCCCGCGAACGCAATGAAGGCGAAGGGCGTGTGCGAAACGGGGCGTGCGCTGCGCACGAAACTCATGGGGTTAAGTCCAAGCACACCCCGCGCATAAGCGAGAATGGCGGCGGTAACGATGGGCATGAAGAGAAGCAGCGCGAGGAGACCCGCCTTGTCCTTCCCCTCGCCGGGGCGCGGCAGACCTACGCAGACAGGCAATAGGAAGATAGCGAGGATCGCGCCCATGGGATCGAGCAATTGCGCAAGCGACAGCGCGCCGCCCAGAAGTATAACGCGGCGGGCATCGCGGTGTTTGACGAAAGCGGTCGCGGTGGAAGCGACGCAATAGACGGCGAGCGCGAGCCAGACGGACCCTGCCCTGTCCATCGCGGAGAGGAATATCCCGGATTGTGCGAACGTCAGAACGGCGATGGCGAACGCATATATCGCAGGCAATTGTGCGGCGAGGAGGCCGTGCAGGACCAACGCAGCGAATAACACATCGGCCATCGCTCCGATCATCAGCGGCGACAGAAGCGGAAACATCACTGCAAGCGTGAGCGCGAGTGCCGCGATCAGCGGCGGAAGAAGCGTGGGACGGATGCGCGGGGAAGCAAACTCGATGAGCGTCATGCGGGGCTTTCTTCAAATGTGCTGACGCCGTGGCGGGTTTTCTCCCACAGGAACGGGCTGCGCAGGAGTTGGTAAAGCGCGCGCCACGCGGCGACGGAGATGAGAAGCCAGTAGATGGGCGCAGTGAGGCCATAGGGGGCGAGTTTGAGCCAGCCGCGGCGATAGGGGCCGAGCATGGCGAGATAGACGAACAGGGCATTGCCGGCGACGAGGCTGAACAAAGATGCGCGTGCGAGTGCTTCGCCGAACGGGCCGGAGAAGATGACGATGCCGGTGGCATGGGAGACAAGGAAGATCGCCCACATCAGCGGGTTGGCGAGCGAGGAAACGAAGGTGCCGCCGATGAAAAGCTGGAAAGCGAAGAACCCGCGCGTGCCGGCATGTCGCCAGAGTTGCAACGGATCGCGCATGTGAACGAGCCAGGTCTGCATGTAGCCCTTGAGCCAGCGCGAACGCTGTTTCATCCAGTCGCCAAGGCGGCTGGTGGCTTCCTCATAGGTCGTGGAGTCGAGCGTGGTGGCACGATGGCCGAGACGTGCGAGGCGGACGCCGAGATCGGCATCTTCGGTGACATTGAAGGAATCCCAACCGTGGATCGCACGCAGAACGCTTGTGCGGAAATGATTGGACGTGCCGCCGAGCGGCATGGGAACGCGCAAGGCATCGAGGCCCGGCAGAAGGAAATCGAACCACAGTGCGTAGTCGAGCGTGAAAAGACGCGTCAGCCAGTTTTCATTGCGGTTGTAGAAATTCAGGCGGGCCTGCAGGCAACTGATGTTTTCGGGATTCGCGCGGAAGCCGGCGACGGCTTTTCGCAACTGATCGACTTCGGGGCGGTCTTCGGCATCGAAGATAACGGTGAACTCGCCCCGCGCGAACCGCAGCGCGTAGTTGCAGGCTTTGGGTTTGGTGCGCGGGTTGCTGGGCGGAACGACGACAGTGTGGAAGCAAGATGGAAGATCGAGCGCTTTCAGCGCGCGGCGGGTTTCGGCGTCGTCGGCTTCGACGACGAGTTTGATGTCGAGCTTTTCGGGCGGATAGTCGAGTGCGTTTAAACTCGCGATGAGGGACGGCAGGACATTGGCTTCCTGATAGAGCGGAACCAATACCGTGTAGAGCGGCAGGTCTTCGTAGGCGGCGGGTGCCGGTGCTGGCGGCGCGTCGAATGCCTCGGCGGCGCCGAGCCATACGAGTGCCGTGCGGAACAGGATGTTGGCGAGATAGGCAGTGGCCAGAACAGCGGCAAGGATTGCAAGCGTGGCGCGCGGCCAGAACAGGGCGGACGCAAAGGCGGCAATGGCGATGGCGGCGAAGATTTTCGTTTGCGAGCGGGTGACGGTTTTGTTGGCGCAGAGCGCAGGCTCGGCATCTGCGAGTGCGTGGATGGCATCGTGCGTGAGCCGGTCGCGGTATTGTTTCTCGACGGCATTCAGCAGCGCCTCTTCGCGCGCGGCAGCGAACACGACAGGCTCGCGATATTCGGAACGCAGGCGCGCGAATTGCGCGGGCGTCGGTTCGGCGCAAGCGATGACGAGGCGGCCGCGCAGCCTGCGCCACGGGACGAACAGGCCGTTGAAATAGCGGTCGAGATCGGCGGCACTGAGAAGCGAAGGGTCCGGCGGATCACGCTTGAGATCGACGTGACGAAGGTAGGGGCGGATGTGCGCGTCCGTTGCGTCCACGGCGCGCTGCACACGCGCCATGGACGCGCGTCTAGCCGCGTCCAAGTCTCCACTGGGCCCCACGCAAATCCCCAGTTACTTCGGCACGATGGATCGCTCTCAGCACCGCGGGCGCGTTGCTTCCTCCACCGTTTCACCCCATGAAACCGGCTTGCGGGCGGGGCGTTTTCGCCCTCGCCCGCCGGCCGGCGGTACTCAATTCGAACGATTGCGCGTCAATATCCTTGGCGGACGGCCTGCTTCGATTTCGGCGAGGTCTTCCGTCAGGGCATCGATCATCATGCAAAGGAAATATCGCACGGCGGGATTGCGTATGCGGGCTAACGCCTCCGACAACTGTTCGACATCGGCGTCGCCCAGCGTTTCCCGAGTTGCGGGTTGTTGATCCGTCTTCTTCTTCGCCATGTCTTCTCCTGTGGTTGGCGTCAAGTGAGGTAACCGATGTGGCGTTCGGGATGACGCTCCACGTCTTCGAGCAACGCCTTGTAGTGTTCGGGCAGGTTGTCGGAGGCGGGTGCGATCTCCTTGAAATCGCCGTTCAGCCATTCGATGGGATCGCGGCATTCGATCCAGCCGAGATTGGGGCGGTGAAGCTGATAGCCGATCAGCTTCTGAAGTTGCGGCGGCAGGGTGCGCGCCACGTCCTGCGGGATAGAGAGAAGGAGTTTCTCCGTCGGCGCGAGCCAGGCCGCGCGATAGGACAGAAGCACGCCGTGGCGCGTGACGGCGCTGCGATTGGCGCTGCCGCCGTGCAGCGTGCTGCCGAGAAAGACGAGCAGCGAACCGGCGGGCGCCTCCGCATACAGCGCTTCGCCCGGCTCGGGGTGGCGCGTGCGCGGCCATTTGTGGCTGCCGGGGATGAGGCGGGTGGCGCCGTTTTCTTCAGTGAAGTCGTCCAGCATCCAGATGGTGTTCAGCATCACCTCGCTGTTGTGCGGGATGGGCCAGATGTCGTCGTCGCGGTGGAGAAGCTGGGAGGGTTCGCCGGGCTCGATGCCGATAGCCTGGGTGAGATTGATCTCGTAGGTCTCGCAGACGCCGGTATCCTTCAGCACGTTGTCGGCAAGCGAAAGCGCCAGCGGATCGAGCGCGAGCAGCTTCGTCATCGCGGATTTGGCAAACAGCGCCGAGAAGCGTTTGGTGCCACGGCCGAGGAACAGGCCCTCCCCCGTCCGCGCGCGGATGAACCACGGCTGCAACTCGGCCTTGAGGCAGGACAGCAAGTGCGGGGCGAGCATGCCTTCGATAATCAGCGCGCCGTGCTCGGAAAGAAGACGGGCTGCATCCGCCGGATCGATGGTTGCGAGAACGCGCGGCAGCGGTGTGCTGTTGCGGCGTGAGGCGCCGGGATCGGCGCTCGTATCTGTTTCGGTTTCCACTTGCCCCGCCATGTCGTGAAACGTGTTTCAGACATGCGGATATTTTGTTTTTTTAATGCTTGATCCGAGTCCCCTTATCGGGGGGATTGCTCAACCAGCCGTTGACGGCGGCGTGCACCGCAGCCTGTGTGCGAGTGCGTGCTTTCAACTTGGCTTTGCTGCGCTCCAGATGCTCGTGGACGGTGTGCTGGGAGATGCCGAGGATCTCCGAAATGTCCCAATCGGACTTGCCTTCCGAGGCCCAGCGCAGACATTCGGCCTCGCGGAACGTGAGCGGCGATAACCTGAGAGGCTGTTTGTCCGTCCGGAATTTGTTGAGGCCGATGCTCGAATAGAGAAGACCGAGGGTATAGAGCGTCTGGCGCGCCTGCGGATCGAAGGTCTTCTCGGGCGAGGTCATGCGCACGACGTAGAGTTCGCGCTCGGGCCCTTCGACGGGCACGACGAAGCCGTTCACGGCGCCGGTTTCGGCAGCAGCCAGGCGCACGCGCTGTTCGGGCTTGGTGAGCGTGGACAGCGGCATGTCGGACCAGGCGAAGGGCGTGGGGCTCGACAACAGGCGCTTGAGGCTCGGGTCGTCGTGATAATAGCGGCGCTCGGCATAGCGGCGATACCAGCGGTCGTGCTGGTGGCCGAATTTCATTTCCGGCGTGATGTAGCTGCGGTTAGGGCCCAGCGCGTGGACGAAGGAGAACTTGTCGAACCCGAACTGGCTGACCGACTGGCCGAACGCGAGCTGAACCTCGCGCATGTTCGCGGCGGCAAACCCGGCCTGCATAAACGACCAGACAGATTCCAACGGTACGGCCACAATACGCCCCCTCCCCAACGCCCCTCAAGCCGCAAGTAAAATGCGACCAAAGGAAGGCAAGCGTTACGCGCTATATTTCCCCAATATTCGGGAACAAGAACCAATACACGCCCAACGGCAAGGACAACCCTAATTATGGTGGGTTAGTTGCACAATACAACTTTGTAAAACCGGGAGTTGTGGGAGGTCGATACTTCTCCCGCCGTCACCCGCCGAGCGCCGCCGAAAAAAGCGGCGGCCAGGTTTTGACGGATTTGAGGGCTTCGCTTTCCTCCGCCTGCTGGAATCCGTTGCGGATCGCGGCGAAGCGCATTTCCACCACGTCCTTGAAGCGCGGATCGGTGAAAATATAGATCTGGTTGTCGCGGATCGCTTCGACGACGCGCGCACCGACCACATCCGGATCGAGGCCGGCTTCGATGGCCTTGGTAATCATCTCGCGGCGTTCGGGCTCGAAACTTTGCCGTTCGGCGACGCCGCCGAAACGCGCCTGCTTGGTGCGGGCGCTTTCGTGGATACGGGTGCGCACGAAACCGGGGCACAAAACCGACATGCCGATATTGCTGCCCGCGAGCTGGACGGCCCAGCCTTCGCTCATCGCGACGACGGCGTATTTGGTGGCGGAATACGGCTCCATGCCCGGACCGCTGATCAGGCCGGCAATGGAAGCCGTGTTGACGAAATGGCCGCCTTCGCCGTGGCTGCGGATGAGCGGCAGGAAGGTTTCGACACCGTAGTAAACGCTCTTCAGATTGACGTCGATGATCCAGTCCCAATCGCGTTCGGGCACCTTGCCGATTTCGCCGCCGGCGCCAACACCTGCGTTGTTGCAGACGACGTGGATCTTGCCGAACGCGGAAACGGCCTCCAGCGCGGCGGCGCGGAGGTTATTGCGTTCGCCGACGTCGCAATGGATGGCGGTTGCTTTCACCTGCTCCGATGCCAGGCGTTCGACCGCGGCCTTGGCGGGTGCGTCTTCAATATCGGCGATCACCACATTCATGCCCTGGCGGCCGAAGGCGCGCGCCATGGCAAAACCGATACCGCTCGCCCCACCGGTGACGAAGGCGGTCTTCCCCTTGAAATCTTTCATTATGCTGCTGCCTCATATTCAAGCGCGTCGAATTGCGCGGCCAATGCTTCGCCATGCGGACGTTTCTTGAGGCGCGCCACTACGTTCTCGCGCGATTGTTCGCGCGTGAAGTCCGCGTTGGTGACGGCGTGCCATTCGATCATCTTTTCCCAGACCGGATCGATGATGGTGTGACCTGGGACGGTTCTGCCATCCGCGGTCTTGATGGTGAAGCTGCGCAATTCGCTGATCGCGGTTTGCAGATAGGCGACGTGGATCGCTTCGTCGGTGCGGATGCGGTTGACCAGTTCGGCCGCGTGATCGGCAGCAGCGCGGCGATCGCGGAAGTTCGCGGGATCGCGCATGACGTCGATGCAGAAGGCGAAGAAATTTTCCGCCCGCACCTCGATCATCAGGATGTTCATCAGAAGGAGAATCCAGTCTTCGTATTCCTTCGGGATGTCGGGCATGCGGCGGCCGGATTCGGGGCGCGCCAGGCTCTCCGGCACCGGCGGGATCGGATAGGCGTTCTTGCCGAACAGCGCATCGCGAACCGCGAACCACATATCGTCATGGCCGCCGATGCCTTTCGATTTCGTGCCGCCCTCGTCCCAGCCATGGGCTTCAAGCAAACCCTTGTTGAGATGGCCGAGGCAGGTGTCTTTCAAATCTTCGACGACGATGGTCTGGAAATCGGGCGCGCTCACCGTTGCGAGCAATGCGCCGCGCGCTTCGACGATGCCGGTGATGGTGAGACCGTTCCACATCGACTCGCCATCGCCTGCATTCAGCAGAAACTTCTGTTGTTCCACCGTGGGGTATGGACCGCGTTTCAAAAGCCGCGGACTCGCGTCGATGACCTGCGCGCCACGGTCTTTCAACTTTTGTTGCCATTCGTGTACGGCGGGCCAACGATAAAGCGTGCGCGGCGAAACATATTCGCCTTTGTCATCGAAACCGCCGTGCAAACGATAGCCGGATTCTATCTGTAGCGTTGCGTAATCGTGATCGGCAATCAGTTCTTCGCGGGAATACACGCGTTTTGCCATCGGCAGCCCTCCCAGGCTTGAGCCGCGCGTTAAATCGCGCGTTCGACTGGAACTGATATTTTGTCAGTTAAACGCACAAGTCAACGGTCGGTGCCCAAAGTTTTTTTCATGCGCCAGACGGGATCGAACCGGAATCTGTAAGCGTTTTTAGGGTCTTGCGACGCTTCCGACAAAGTCTTGCGACAGGGGGCGCCTAGCTTGAACCGAGGCCGCATCCGCGGCCTCACGCGTAAAAACCGAGGAGTACCAACATGAGAACGAGACTTTTGCTGGCCACGGGGGTGACCGCACTGTTTGCTGCGACGGCCGCGTTTGCATCGACACCGGGAATGTATGTCTCTGGCGATGCGGGCGTTTCGCTTTTGCCCGATCTGCACTTCAACAGCGCGACTTTTGGAACGTCGCTGACGAACTACGATGCCGGATACAATTTCGGCGGCGCAGTCGGCTACGACATGGGCAATGGCATGCGCCTGCAATTGGACTCGCAACACGCAGGACAGCAACTGTCCGGCGTCGACGGAACGTCGAACGCCTATGGCCACCTTTCATCCACGACGCTGATGATCAACGGCCAGATGGATCTCATTCCGAATTCGCAACTGACGCCTTATGTCGGCGCGGGTTTGGGTGGCGTGAACTTCGGCGGACAGGTTGACGGTTACTATGGCCGAGCGTGGAAGCCGGGTTACATGCTGGAAGCCGGATTGCGCGACGACATCAGCGATCAGGTCTCGCTGTTCGGCGGCTATCGCTTCACGCAGGCCGAGTCCGTGCAGATGAACGATCCGACGCTCCCGGATACGGCCACGCAGCATTTCTCCGACCATGTGCTCATGGCGGGTCTGACGTATCATTTGGGTCAGTAACGATGGCACGCGGAGGCGCGGAGGACGCGGATTTTTCTCCGCGCTACTCCGCGACTCCGCGTGAAATGTTTTTATTGCGCTTCGCGGAAGAAACGCTTCTTTCGCTCAGGGCTTCAGAGCCCGCACAAGGAAACGCGTGAGGTTGTCGACGACCTCTTCACGGCTGCGGCGGGTGGCGGCGCCTTCGCTGCCGGTTTGATGCAGCGCGCCGACGATGGCCTGCCCGATGATCTCCGGATTGTAATCGGCCGATGCGATGCCTGCGTCGACGGCGGTGCGGATGATCTCGGCCCAGTCGCGGCCCCAGCGCTGGAGCAGCGGAACGGCTTGCGCGCCTTCGGCATCGATCACCGCTTCGTCCGTCATCGCGGCGTTAAGCACGCCGGGATGGGTTTCGGAATATTCGTAGATCGCGTGCAGCATTGTCGCGAGGAATTTTTCGAGCGAGGCATCGGGCGCCACGCGGCTGCGCAGGTAACTGTCGAGTTCGGAGCGCGCATCTTCCACGAAAGCGAGGAAGCAGGCGCGCTTGTCCGGGAAGTGCAGGTAGAACGTGCCGTGGCCGAGGCCGGCTTCGCGTGCAATGTCCTGCGGGCGCGTGGCGTGGTAACCGCGTTCGACGAACAGCTTGCGGGCCGCCCTTTTCAGTTTGGAAAAACTTTCGGGTTTACGGCGTGCCCCGCGCGTGTCGCTTTCGGCAAGGGCAGTGCCGTTGGTGGTGCTCATGCGCCGAAAGTCACCTGCAAGTGACAGGAAGTCAACGGCGGGTTGCGTGCCGGACATAGGCTGTTTGGCCTATAGTCGAGGCTGGCGGGGCTGCCGACCGGGAGAGATTCATGAGAAACCTAACGATTTTAGCGGCTGTTCTTGGTTTTGCGGCCGTGCCTGCCCTGGGCATGGGTACGGGCGGCGGCGGTTACGGCTCGAGCGGGATGAGCAACAGCGATCCCGGCTTCGAGGCGTATTCCCAGGCGCTGCGACTCATCAAGCACGAGCAGTTCGCCGATGCGATTCCCTATCTCGACGCGGCGCTGCAGCAACGGCCCAACAGCGCGAACATCCTGAACTACGAAGGCTACGCGCACCGGATGATCGGCGACTACAATTCGTCGCTCGACTATTACAACCGCGCGCTGGCCATCGAGCCGGAGCACAAGGGCGTGCATGAATATCTGGGCGAGCTGTATTTGCAGACCAACCAGCCCGACAAGGCGCAAGGCGAACTCGACACGCTGACGAAGCTTTGCCCCGACGGCTGCGAGGAGAAGGACACGCTGACGGCGTCCATCGCCAAGTATCAGGCGGCGCATCCGAACGGCGCACCGGCACCCGCGCCGTTGGGGCCTGGGAGCGTGACGGTGACGCCGGGGTAAGGGCCCCACCCGGTCGCGTGCCGATGCACGCGCCCGACCTCCCCGCGTGGGGGGAGGTAAGTGAAACGGCGAAAGTGATGCCAACCTTCTTACCTCCCCCTACGCGGGGAGGTCGACGCGCGATAGCGCGGCGGGTGGGGGCCGCTGCGGCGCACCATTCAATTGGTGCGGCGCGTATAAGGTTTGAAATCGACACCAAAATCCTGTTGCGATATTTGTTCCGGTAGCGGCGTCACCGTTCAAACGAGGGGTGTGTCATGCGACAGTTGTCGGCGTTCGCGATTACGGTTCTTCCTATCCTGTGTTTTTCGACGTCTGCGATGGCGGGTGCGTTCGATTATCTGGCGGAAAATGCCTGCCAGCTTTCCATCGAAGACAAGATCAAGGCGTTGCATTCCGATGCGGGCGATATCGGTTACGGCAACGCCAAATATGTCCAGGCCGAGCAGAACACGAACGTGAAAGGCAAAGGCCATTTCACATCGGGTGGCGGCAAGGTGAGTTTTTCGTACAGTTGCGATTACAACATCGTGTCAGGCGATACTTCGCATGTGGACGTGCAGATGGGCGCGGCCACGGCGTCGAATTAAGCGGCTTTCGCCTTCTTCGATTGCAGCGCACGCCAGACGCGTTCGGGCGTGAGCGGCATGTCGATGTGAAGCACGCCGACGGCATCGCACACCGCGCTGACGACGGCGGGCATCGCGCCGACCGTTCCGGCTTCGCCGCAACCCTTGGCTTGCAGTTCATGCGTCTTGCAGGGGATTTCTTCGTAGGCGAAATCGATGTCCGGCATGTCGTCGGCACGAGGCATCGCATAGTCGCTGAAGCTGGCGGTAAGGCACTGGCCGGTTTCGGCGTCGTAGACGCAGTTTTCCATCATCGCCTGGCCAAGGCCCTGCGCCACGCCGCCATGGACCTGGCCCGCGACGAGCATGGGGTTGATGACGCGGCCGAAATCGTCGAGCACGTGATAGGAGACGATCTTCGCTTCGCCCGTCTCGGGATCGACTTCGGCTTCGCAGACGTGGCAACCGTTCGGGAAGGTTGACGCGGCGCCGGCGAAAACGGCGTCACTATCGAGGCCGGTTTCGAAGCCGGGGAGTTGTTCGCGCTTCAAGGTGACGGCGAGTTCGCCGACCGAGATGGCGCGGTCGGTGCCTGCGACGCGGAAGCGGCCGACTTCTTCGACCACGTTGAAGGTCACTTCGCTGTCGCCTGCCTGCAGGATTTGCCCGGCTGCGGTTTTGCCTTTCTTGATCACTTCGTCGGAGGCCTGCAGCAATGCGCCGCCCGACATGTTGAGCGAACGCGATCCGCCGGTGCCGCCGCCGTTCACCCAATTGGAGTCGCCCTGTTTGACGGTGATGCTTTCGAACGGCACGCCGAGTTTTTCCGCGACGAGTTGGGCAAACGCGGTTTCATGGCCCTGCCCGTTCGACTGCGTGCCGACATAGAGTTCGACGCCGCCGTTCTCGGTGAACTTCACGGCCGCCGGTTCCTGGCCCATCGCGGCGGTGATCTCGACGTAATAGCCGAAACCGAAACCGCGGAGCTTGCCGCGCGCGGCGGATTCCTTTTTGCGTTGTTCGAAGCTTGCCATGCCTGCGCGTTGCAAACCTTCGACGAGAAGGCGCGGATAATCGCCGGAATCGTAAGGGATGCCCCACCAGTTCTTGTAAGGCAGTTCTTCGGGCGTAAGCAGATTGCGTTTGCGCAGTTCGACGCGATCGATGCCGGTTTTGGCGGCAGCGGCATCCATCAGGCGCTCCATCATGTAGGCCGCTTCGGGACGGCCCGCGCCGCGATAGGCGTTGATGGGTGCTGTGTTGGTGAAATAGCCCTTGATGTTCACGAACAGGTTCGGGATGCGATAGACGCCGCCCAGAATGCGCCCGCCCGCGAGCGTGGGAATGAACGGCGCGAAGAACGTCATGTAACCGCCCATTGCGGCGGTGCCGGTGACGCGGACGGCGGTGATCTTTCCATCCTTGTCGAGCGCCAATTCGGCTTTGGTCCAGGTGTCGCGGCCGTGTTGATCGGTGAGGAAGGCTTCGGTGCGATCCGACGACCAGCGCACGGGGCGGCCGACGATTTTCGCCGCGATCAACACGAGCGCCTGTTCGGGATAGACGCCGGCTTTCATGCCGAAACCGCCGCCGACGTCCTTGGTGATGACGTGGACCTTGGTGTTCTCCGTGCCGACGACGCGGGCCACGCGATCGCGCAAACCGCCCGCGCCCTGCGAGCCGGAATAGAGTGTGTAGCTATCGCTTGCCGGATCGTAGAGGCCGATGGCGTTGCGCGTTTCCATCGAGTTCACGATGACGCGGTTTTGCAGCACGTCGATTTCGGCGGTGTGGGCGGCTTTGGCGAACGCCTCGTTGGTTTCGGCTTCCTTGCCGCTGATCCAGTCGAAACTTTCGTTGTTCGGGATGTTGTCCCAGATGGCGGGTGCGTTGGGCGCTGCGTCGAGCGTGCCGACTGCGGGAAGCTGGTCGTAATCGACCGTCACGAGTTCGGCGGCATCGCGCGCCTGCGCGTAGGTTTCGGCGATTACCATGGCGATGGCTTCGCCGACGAAGGTGGTGTGATCTTTGGCGAGCAGTTCCTTGTCATGCGCCTTCGGCATGGATCCGTCGCGGCTTTGCATCGGTGTCATGCTGGGCATGTTGCCCGCGCCGGCGGCCACGATGTCTTCTTGTGTGAGCACGGCTACGACGCCGGGAGCGGCTTTGGCGGCGGAGGTATCTATGGAGAGGATTTTCGCATGCGCCTGCGGGCTGCGCAGGAATGCGACGTAGGTTTCGTCATCGAAACGCAGATCGTCCGTGTACTGACCGTGGCCGGTCACGAAGCGAATGTCTTCCGTGCGTCTTACCGATTGGCCGCTGCCGAATTTCATCTGTGTCCTCACGATACGAAATTCTTACCTCCCCCTTGTGGGGAGGTCGGAGAGCGAAGCGATCCGGGTGGGGGGCGCTCGTCGTTGCGGCACCATCCCCCACCCGAAAAACGCTTCGCTGCGCTTGCATTTTTCGACCTCCCCACAAGGGGGAGGTGAGCTTTCAATTCCTGTAGCTCGGATCCATACGGTCGAGCTTGCGCAGGAGGGCTGGCCAGGCGAGGCCGCCGACCATGCCGCCGAGCGCCATCTTGCCTTGCATTGCCGTCTTTTCCGGCACGCCCTGATTGGCGCGGTTCCACTTCACGCCGCCAGCCAGCGCACGGACCTGCATCGAGCAGGCGCGTTCCAGATAGTAGATGCGCAGGAACGCATCGGCGCAGGTTTGGCCTACGGAGAGCGTGCCGTGGTTGCGCAGGATCATCACGTTCTTGTCGGCGATGTCCTTCACCAAACGATCGCGTTCGTCGAGATCGAGCGCGATGCCCTCATAATCGTGATAGGCGATGTCGCCGGAGACCATCATCGCGTGCTGGTCGAGCGGGAGCAGGCCCTGTTCCTGCGCGGAAACGGCGATGCCGTCGGTCGTGTGCAGGTGGATGACGCAATGGGCGTCTTCGCGGTTCATGTGGATCGCGGAATGGATGGTGAAGCCCGCCGGGTTCACCGGGTACGGCGAGTCCGCCACCTTGTGGCCGTCCACATCGATCTTCACGAGGCTCGATGCCGTGATTTCTTCGAACAGCATTCCGTAAGGGTTGATGAGGAAGTGGTGGTCCGGGCCAGGCACGCGGGCGGAGATGTGGGTGAAGATCATGTCGTCCCAGCCGTAATGCGCCACCAGCCGGTAGGTCGCGGCCAGATCGACACGGGCCTGCCATTCCTCCGGGCTCACCTCGCCTTCGAGCGAGCGCAAAGCGGAGTGGTTCGGCGGCTTCCTTTGGGTCATGTCGATGGCGTTCATGGCGTGTTCCTTCCGGCGATCATGGATTGAGAGTGTCCCCGCCTCCCCCGGCGTGTCAAACAGCCGAACGGACGCGGGAAACAGCTTTCGCCCAACCCTCATATAGGGAGTCGCGGGCGGCCGCGGAAAGAGCCGGTTCGAAACGGCGGTCGAGCGCCCAGGCCTTTGCGATGCCGGCGAAATCCGCAAAGACGCCGGCGCCGAGGCCCGCAAGATAGGCCGCACCCAGGGCAGTGGTTTCGGTGATCTTGGGGCGTTCGACGGGCAGGCCCGTCAGGTCGGCAAGGCGCTGGCAGAACCAGTCGTTCTTCACCATGCCGCCGTCGACCTTGATCGCGGCGGGTGCGCCGAGGTTCGCCGCCTGCATGTCGCGGGCCATGGCGTCGAGCAGGTCGCGGGTCTGGTAGCAGACGGCATCGAGCGCCGCGCGCGCGATTTCGGCCGCGCCTGCATCCCGCGTGAGCCCGATGATGGCGCCGCGTGCGTCGGGATCCCAATAAGGCGCGCCGAGGCCGGTGAAGGCAGGGACGAAATAAAGTCCGTCGGCGGCTTTGGCGGTGCGGGCAAGCGCTTCGATCTCGGCAGCGGTGCGAATGACACCGACGGCATCGCGCAACCATTGAACGACAGCGCCAGCGATGAAGATGCTGCCTTCGATGGCGTAGGCGGTTTGACCTTTGGCGCGGTAGCCGGAGGTGGAGATGAGTTTGTTGCGCGACGGTGTGGCGACGTCGCCTGTGTTGACGAGTGCAAAACAACCGGTGCCATAGGTCGACTTCACATCGCCCGGATTGAAGCAGGTTTGTCCGAACAGCGCGGCCTGTTGATCGCCTGCCACGCCGAGAATGCGGATGGGTTCGCCGAACAAATTTGTCGTGCCGAAATCGCCGGAGCTGTCGCGCACATCGGGCAAGAGTTTGTGTGGGATATTGAACAGGGCGAGCATCTCGTCATCCCACGCGAGCGATTTCAGATTCAGCAGCATCGTGCGCGACGCGTTGGTGACGTCGGTGGCATGGACGGCGCCGTTCGTGAGTTTGTAGATCAGCCATGCATCCACCGTGCCGAAGGAAAGTTCGCCGCGTTCGGCACGGGCGCGCGATCCGGGAATGTGATCGAGCAGCCATTCGAGTTTGGTGGCGGAGAAATACGGATCGAGCAGTAGGCCGGTACGGGTGGAAACGGTTTCCTCCCTGCCCTGCGCTTTCAGCGCGCGGCAACGGTCGGCGGTACGGCGGTCCTGCCAGACGATGGCGTTGTGCAAGGGCTCGCCGGATTTGCGATCCCACAAGACGGTGGTTTCGCGCTGGTTGGTGATGCCGATGGCGGCGACGTCTTTCACCGCGACCTTGGCAAGTACGGCGCGGCAGCAGGCCAGCGTCGATTGCCATATCTCGGTGGCGTCGTGTTCCACCCAGCCATTGTCGGGATAGATCTGGCGGATCTCGATGGAATGCGAGGCGACGGGATGGGCTTCGGAGTCGAACAGGATGGCGCGGCTGGATGTGGTGCCCTGGTCGATGGCGAGGATGTATGGCGGCTTCATCGCAGATTCGGTCCCCGGAACTGATCTGAACTTAACACGATCGAGCAATCGAAACCCAAGCCGTGAAATGGGTCACGCGGAGGCGCGGAGAACGCGGAACAAGGATTCGACTCCGCGTCTCCGCGTGAATCACAAAGCCGACATCACCTGGGTGGCCCGCATTCGCGGGCCATGACAGGATGGATGAAGATTGGGAAGAACGAGGGGCGGCTTTTGAGCGAGGGGCATGGGCGCGGGTTCACACATCCCGCCGTCTTTCTGTTTCTGTTTCTGCCGTTCGGCGCGATACCGGGTTACGTGACGGTGACGCTTGCGTTTCTGCTGGCCGATTCCGGCGTCGGCATGGAGACGGTTGCGGGGCTGGTGGCGTTGGCGGTGTTGCCGCACACGTGGAAAGTATTGTGGGCGCCGGTGGTGGACACCACGCTTTCGACACGGCGCTGGTATGTACTGGCGGCCGTGGTTTCGTCGCTGTGCCTTCTCGCGATGGGATTTGTGCCGGGCGGATCGTTGTGGCTGCTGAGCGGATTGATCCTTCTGGCGTCGGTCGCCGGAACGCTGATCGGCATGTCCACCGAATGGCTGATGGCGCACACGGTAAGCGACGACAGCAAGGGACGCGCGAGCGGCTGGGCGCAGGCGGGCAATGTGGCCGGTGCGAGCGTCGGTGGCGGCGCCGCACTTTGGATCGCGACGCATTATGCGGTGTGGGCGGGCGCTGCTACGTTGGCGGTGGTCGATCTGGCGTGTTGTCTGGCGCTGCTCTTTGTGGCGCAGGTTTCGCTGCCGGTGCGCACGGGCGCCTGGCGCAGCGTGGTGGATGTGGGGCGCGATGTGTGGAGCATCGCGCGCTCGAACAAGGGAATGCTCACGCTCTTTCTTCTCGTGCTGCCCGTGGGATCGGGCGGTGCGCCGCATCTGATCGCCGCGATTGCGCATGACTGGAATGCGGGCAGCGACACGGTTGCGTTGGTGCGAGGCGTCATCGGCGGCGTCATCGCTTTGGCGGGCGCGCTGGTCGGCGGGTTCCTGAGTGATCGCGTGAATAGGCGCACGGCTTATCTTGTGTTCGGTGTGTTGCTTGCTTTTTGTGCAGCGGGAATGGCGCTGGCGCCGCATACACCGGAGATGTTCGTGCTGTTTGTCTGCCTCTACTCTTTCATCAACGGTTTCGTGTTCGCGGGATTTTCCGCGGTGGTTCTGGATGCCATCGGCGCGGGTGCTGCGGCGACCAAATTCAGCCTGATGGCATCGCTTGGGAACCTTCCGGCATTCTACATGACCCTGCTCGACGGATGGGTGCAGGAACGCTGGGGATCCGGGGCATTGCTGCTGACCGACGCCGGACTGGGGCTGGCCGGTGCCGCGGTGTTCCTCGCGGTAACTGCATTTTCGCGGCGAATTACGACCGCCGCCGCCTGAAAGTAACCAAGCCTCCCGATGGGTTTTCAAAAACTTGCGAAATTGGGTCGCGGTGCGGTGCAAACATTCTTAAAATCCATTAACCTGTCTGCCGGTCGATGGGATAGTGGGTGTGAGTTCGGTACCGACGGATACGCTTGAGCTGATCTACGACGCAGCCCTTGAGCCGGGGCTGTGGCAGAACGTGTTGCAGGACATCGCCGCCAAGACGGGCGGCGATCAGGGCGCGTTGATCCTGCAGAACCAGTTCAGCGGACTGGGCGATGCGGTTCTCGCCAACATCGATCCGAATGCGATCAACGAGTTCTTCGGCTATTTCGCCACGCGCAATCCGATGCAGCTCAACAACCTCAAGGCGTTCGAACGCAGCGACCCGCCCGAGATCAGCGTGTTCACCGACCAGGAAGTAATGACGCGCGGCGATCTCGCGCGCACCGAATACTACAACGACTTCATGCTCCGCTACGGAATGGAGTCGACACTGATGATCGGGCTATCATTCGACGGCACC
The DNA here is from genome assembly GCA_035543495.1 of Rhizomicrobium sp. Lineage (GTDB taxonomy): Bacteria > Pseudomonadota > Alphaproteobacteria > Micropepsales > Micropepsaceae > Rhizomicrobium. The sequence continues at coordinate 31,143 of DATKJT010000002.1, forward strand.
GACGGCACCTCCATTGCGATCACGCGCCCGCCCTCGCGCGAGGATTTCGGGCAGGAAGAAATCGAGTTCGGCCGCGCGTTGCAGCGCCACTTGGTACGGGCGCTGAAAATAGGGGAAAAGCTCAATTCCGCGCAGCTTGTGGGCAATGCGCTGGGCGATGTGCTGCAGAAGTCGGGGCACGGCGTGTTCCTGACCGATGCGTCCGGGCGCATTCGCTATTCGAACGATGCCGCGCGCGAGATCGTCGCCAAGAACGACGGGCTGGCCGACAGGGAGAGCCTGCTGAAAGCGACAGGGCGCGCGCAAACCAAGAAGCTGGAAGCGATCATCGCGTCGGCGGCGCATGCCGATCCTTCATTGCGCGGAGGCGGGTCGCTGTTGCTGCCGCGGCTGACGCGGCAATATCCGCTGTCGGTGATCGTGATGCCGGTGACCGCGCAGATGGGCGCGCCGTTTCATGCGGGGCCGCTGGCGCTTGTCTGCGTCACCGATCCGGAGCGCGGATCGGACGTTCCGCAACAGCAACAGATCAGCGAGTTGTTCGGGTTCACGCCCGCAGAGGCGCGGGTGGCGATGGAGCTTTTGGCGGCCAGCGAGCCCAAAGCGATTGCCGAACGTCTGAGCCTCAGCATCAACACGGTGCGCGTGCACATGGCCTCGATCTTCCGCAAGACGCACACCAGCCGTCAGGCCGAGCTGGTGCGACTGCTGATGCAGATGACGGCGCTCAACCTGCGCTGAAATCTCGGAGCGTGGTGAAGAGATCGTTGTCCCGCTTTTGTGCAGCGGTCACGCAAGCAGTTGAGAATATCGCTTCGACACATGCCACAGCTTGCGCAGCGCGATCACAGCGAAAACCGCGGCCGGCTTGAATCATCCGTACGCTGCGCAACAATCGACCGGAATTTCCGCTGGACGGGAAGGCAGATATTTCCGGGCGGAACAAGTTTAACACGCTGTTAACGCTGACCCGCCTAGCTTTGGGACGGTCCGCGAAGGGGCGGCCAAAAGAGGGGCAGTTTTGGTAGTGTCGTGGGCTTAACCGCGCGGGATATGAGTGACATGGGCAGGCTGGCGCAGCTTGCCGCCAACCCGCAAGGGACCAGCAGGGAAGAGATATTCCTGGCGGTCGCCTCGCTTTACCGCGTGCAGGGAACGCATCTGACCGCGCGCGAGCGCGACCTGATGCGCGACATCCTCGAACGGCTGGCGGAAAACGTCGAAATGACGATCCGCATCGCGCTGGCCGAACGGCTGGCGGACGACATCACCGCGCCCCACGACCTCATTCTTCTTCTCGCCGACGACCGCATCGAAGTGGCGCGTCCGCTGATCCTGAGAAGCGCACTGCTTTCGGACGGCGACATGCTGAACCTCATCGCCGAGGCGAGCGTTGCCCATCACGAAGCCGTCGCGCAGCGGCCGAACATCGGCGAGCGCGTGACCGAGGAGCTTTCGAAATCGGAAGCGGAGTCCGTGCTGGTCGCACTCGTCAAGAACGCCACCGCGCGCATAGCCTCCCACACCTACGAAACGCTGGTCGAGAAATCGCGGAATTTTGCAGGAATGCAGGAACCGCTGGTGTTGCGCAGCGATCTGCCGCCGGTGCTCGCCACGCGGATGGTGAACTGGGTTTCGGATGCGTTGAAGACCCATATCGCCCGCAATTTCGAAGTCTCGCCCATCAAGGTGGCCGAGGCGCTGGACGAAGTGGACAACGCGATCAACTCCGCCCCGCCCCCGCCAAGCGTGACGCCGAGCGAAGGGGCGCAGAAGCTGATCGACAAGCTTTCGAGCGCCGGACAGTTGAAGGCGGGCTTCCTGTTACGCGTGCTGCATCAGGGACAGGCCGATCTCTTCGACCTCGCCTTCGCGCGGCTTCTGGGCATCAGCCTCAACGATACGCGCAAGGCGCTCTACGACGGCACACCGTGCAATGTGGCGCTTGCCTGCCGCGCCGTGGGCATCGACCGGTCGGTGTTTCCCACCGTGTTCAATCTCTCCCGCGCGGCGCGCGGGCTGCATGCCACCCTCTCCCACGACCAGCGGACAGAGGTGGACGGCGTTTTCGCCAAGTTCAACCGCGATGCTGCCCTGAAGCGGTTGCAGGCCGCCGCCTGATGAAACTCCGGGCCTCGCCTGCTACATAGGCAGGATGATCGACCCGTTCGGCCGTAAAATCTCCTATCTGCGCGTCTCGGTGACGGACCGCTGCGACTTCCGCTGCGTCTACTGCATGGCGGAACACATGACGTTCCTGCCCAAGGCCGATCTGCTGACGCTGGAGGAACTTGACCGGCTGTGCGGGGCCTTTATCGCCAAGGGTGTGGAGAAGCTTCGGATCACGGGCGGGGAGCCGCTGGTCCGGCGCGATGTCATGCGGCTGTTCGACAGTCTGGGCGCGCGGCTGGGGAACGGGCTTCAGGAACTGACGCTCACCACCAATGGCAGCCAGCTTGCGCGCTTCGCCCGACCGCTGGCGAAAGCAGGGGTAAAACGGATCAATGTTTCGCTCGACACGCTGGACCCGGCGAAGTTTCGCGAGATCACCCGGTGGGGCGATCTGTCGAAGGTGCTGGCCGGCATCGAAGCGGCAGAGGCGGCGGGACTTGCGGTGAAGATCAACACCGTGGCGCTGAAGGATGTGAACACCGGCGAAATTCCCGCGATGCTCGAATGGGCCCATGGGCGCGGCATGGATATGACGCTGATCGAAGTGATGCCGATGGGCGAGATCGATGGCGACCGCGTGGAGCAATACATGCCGCTGTCGCTGGTGCGCGCGCAGTTGGAGGAACGGTTCACGTTCGACGACACGACCCATCGCACGGGCGGGCCTGCGCGTTATGTGCGCGTGCGCGAGACGGGCGGCAGGCTGGGCTTCATCACGCCGCTGACGCACAATTTCTGCGAAAGCTGCAATCGCGTGCGGCTGACCTGCACGGGCACGCTTTATATGTGCCTGGGGCAGGAAGATGCGGCCGATCTGAGAAAGCCCCTGCGGGCATCTTCGGACGACGCGGTGCTGAATGCGGCCATTGACGAAGCCATTGCGCGCAAGCCAAAGGGACACGATTTCATCATCGACCGGCGGCACGACAGGCCTTCGGTTTCGCGCGTCATGTCGTTGACGGGGGGATAGGCTGGCACACGCACTTCATTTCGTGGCGTCCGATACGCCGGATGCGCAGAACGCTCTCATCGCTTTGCGCGCGCGATACAAAGATGCGGGGCGCGACAAGGCCGACGTCATCGTGGCGCTGGGCGGCGACGGCTTCATGCTGCAGACGCTGCATGCGTTTCGTGACTCCGGAAAGCCCGTTTACGGGATGAATTTCGGATCGGTCGGTTTTCTGATGAACGAATATCGCGAGGAGGGATTGGACAAGCGGCTGGACGCGGCGGAGAGCGCGGTGCTGCACCCGCTTCGCATGACGGCGCACACCAAGGATGGCGTGCGCGATGCGCTGGCTTTCAACGAAGTCTCGCTGCTGCGCCAGACACGGCAGGCGGCGAAGCTGCGCATCGTTGTGGACGACAAGACACGCATCGAGGAACTGATCTGCGACGGGGCGCTGGTTTCGACGCCGGCGGGTTCCACCGCGTACAATCTTTCGGCGCATGGACCCATTCTGCCTATCGATGCGGCACTTCTGGCGCTGACGCCTATCAGCGCGTTCCGGCCGCGGCGCTGGCGCGGGGCGCTTCTGCCCCACAGCGCCAAGACCCGTTTCGAGATTCTGGAAGCGCAGAAACGCCCGGTGAGCGCGGTGGCCGACGATCTGGAAGTCCGCGATGTGACTATCGTGGAGGTTGCAGAGGACCGGACGGTCTGGGTTTCCCTGCTGTTCGACGAGGGCCGCAGCCTGAACGAGCGGATTTTGGCGGAACAATTCGCCGATTAACCGTCACGGTTACCTTGCATTAAGCAGACATTGCTAACTTTTCGGAAAGGCTGCGGGGAGTTTGCGGCCCGGTTGGATATTGGAATGAGCGGATACCGTTTCGACCGTCTGAAAGTACTCGTCGTCGACGACAACGCACATATGCGCAAACTCGTGGTGACGATCCTGCAGGCGTTCGGCACCGTGCAAATCTACGAAGCGGCGGATGCGCAAGCCGCCTGGGCGATCGCGCGCGAGACCAATCCCGATGTCGCATTCGTGGACTGGATGCTGGAAGGGATGAACGGGCTTGAGTTCGTGCGCATGATGCGCACATCGCCCGCCAGCCCCAACCCGTTCGTGCCGATCGTCATGCTCACCGGCTATACGCAGATGGAGCATGTGATCCAGGCGCGCGATGCAGGCGTGAACGAATTCCTGGCCAAACCCGTTTCGGTGAAGGCCATTCTTTCGCGGCTGATCTCGGTGATCGAACATCCGCGCCCCTATGTCCGCACAAAAGTCTATTTCGGGCCGTGCCGCAGACGCCATGCGCGCGACGAATATCGCGGGCCCGAACGCCGCACCAACGACAACGCAGCAATCGTCGACGATGGCCAAGAGAAGATGAGCGCCTGAAGGGAAATTTGCCATGAGCAAGAAGCACCCGATCGAGATCTTCATGCCGCCCAACATCCTGAAGGCGAAGGTGGGTGGAAACGTGGCCGGCATCGACATGGCGGCGATCAAGCGCGCGGAAGCGGCCGTCGACGTGTTGAAGAAGGACTTCCAGAACTGGATCGGCGACGACGTCGAGAAACTCGCGACGGCGCGCGACGCGTTTGCCAAGGATCGCGGAGCTGTGGCGCGCGACACGCTGTTCCGTTCGAGCCACGACCTGAAAGGCCAGGGACAGACGTTCGGGTTTCCGTTCGTGGCACGCGTGGCGGCTTCGCTTTGCAAGCTGCTGGACGGCGTTACGTCCGATCAGATTCCGGTGGGCTTGCTGGACGCGCATGTCGATGCTATTCGCGTTTGCATGCGCGACCAGATCAAGGGCGACAGCGACATGGTGGCGACGGCGCTTGCCAAAGAACTGGAAGCGCGCGTGAGCGAACTCATTTCGCCGACGGCCGTAGCCGCGCAATAAAATCACCCTGTTGGACATTTCTGTTCACCCGGCCTAACTGGAGGCCGGAGGTTTGAGCATGTCTTCCAAACGCACCGACGCGGTCATCATCGGCGGCGGGCATAACGGACTGGTCTGCGCGTTTTATCTCGCGCGGGCGGGCTTGAGCGTGCGCGTGCTCGAACGGCGCGGCGTGGTGGGCGGTGCGGCGGTGACGGAAGAATTCCATCCGGGCTTTCGCAATTCGGTGGCGAGTTACACGGTCAGCCTGCTCAACCCCAAGGTAATTGCGGATATGGGTTTGGCGGAGTTGGGCTTGCGCATTGTGGAGCGCCCGATTTCGAATTTCCTGCCGCAGGAGGATGGGCGTTATCTGAAAGTCGGTGGCGGGCTGGAACGAACGCAAGCAGAGTTTCGCAAATTCTCAAATCACGATGCCGAAATTCTTCCGCGCTACTACGAGGCGCTGGAAGGCGTGGCCGATGTGTTGCGCGATCTCGCGCTGAAGGCGCCGCCCAATCTGGGTGACGGATTGCAGACGCTGATCGCGGCGGCGAAACAGGGGCGCAAACTCTCGCGGCTGGGATTGCCGCAACAACGCGACGTGCTCGATCTGTTTGCCAAGAGCGCGCGGGGTTTCCTCGATAGCTGGTTCGAAAGCGAGCCGGTGAAGGCCGCGTTCGGTTTCGACGCGGTGGTCGGAAATTATGCAAGCCCCGATACGCCGGGTTCGGCCTATGTCTTGCTTCACCATGTGTTCGGCGAAGTGAACGGGAAGAAAGGCGCGTGGGGGCATGCCATCGGCGGGATGGGCGCGATCACGCAGGCGATGCGGAAGGCTTGTGAAAAACTTGGCGTGGAAATCAGCGTCAATGCGCCGGTGGAACGTGTGCTGGTCGACAATGGGCGCGCGGTGGGTGTGCGATTGGAATCCGGCGAGGAGGTCTTTGGCGATGCCATTGTCTCCAACGTCGGGCCGAAGCTGCTGTATGAGCGGTTGATCGCGGCGGACGACCTCGATCCGGAATTCCGGCGGCGGGTGCGCGGGTATCGCGTGGGGTCGGGCACATTCCGGATGAACGTGGCGTTATCGGAGTTGCCGCGGTTTTTGTGTCTGCCGGAAACGGGCGAGCATTTGCAGAGCGGCATCATCATCGCGCCGACGCTGGACTACATGGATCGGGCGTTCACCGATGCCAAGCAGTTCGGCATGTCGAAGAAGCCGATTGTGGAAATGCTGATCCCTTCGCTTGTCGATGACGGCCTGGCGCCGCCGGGCAAGCATGTGGCGAGCTTGTTCTGTCAGCAGTTTGCGCCGGAGCTTCCCGATGGGAGGAGCTGGGACGACGAGCGGGAGAATGCGGCGGATCTGATTGTCGAGACCGTGAATGACTATGCCCCGAATTTCCGGGCATCGGTGATCGGGCGGCAAATTCTTTCGCCGCTCGATCTGGAGCGCACGTTCGGGCTCGTCGGCGGCGACATCATGCATGGGGCGATGTCGCTCGATCAGCTTTGGTCGGCGCGGCCCATTCTCGGATACGGCGCGTATCGCGGGCCGCTCAAGGGACTTTACATGTGCGGCGCGGGCGCGCATCCGGGCGGCGGCGTGACGGGCGCGCCGGGGCACAATGCGGCGCATGCCATTCTCGCGGGACGATCTTTCTTCCGCCACGTGTTCTCGGCTGCCTGATTACATATCGTCTTTCATCAGCGCGCTTGTCTGCGTGTAGCCCGCGTCATCGCGGATGCGCAGAACCATTCCATCGGGGCCGGGTTCGGTCCATGGCGTGACGGTGACCGGCGGTTTGGCGCGAGCGGTTGCGATGGCTTCGGCGACGGTTTTGGATTCCGCGAGCTTCATCAGGTTGAGTTTGGTGGGGAATATCACCGTCCATTTCTTGCGGTCGGCGATGGCATCCTGCGGGCGTATCCAGATGGAGTCGACAGACTCGCGGCCGTCATGCTTGCCGCGATGGCCTTCCGGAACGGCGGCAATGAAGAAATGGGTGTCGAAACGCTTGGGCATCATCTCCGGCGTGATCCAGTGCGCGAAACGGGTGAGCTGGTCGCAGGCCAAGCGCAGCTTTTCCTTGTGCAGCATGGCGGCGAGTTCGACTTCGCGTTTGTCGAGCGGGGCGCGGTAATGTTCGAGCGCGGCCGCGCGTTCGGCGGAGACAAGTTCCCCGCTGCCCTCCTCTCTCGCCAGAAGGATTCCGGATTCCTCGAACACTTCACGGATCGCGGCGGCGCCGAGCGCGCGCATTTCAGTGCTCCAGTCGGACACGCCATCGGTGAGGTTTTCGAGGGCGGCGTGGGAATCGCCTTCAAACACTTTGCCACCGGGAAACACCAGTGCACCGGAAGCGAAATCGATCTGGTGATGGCGTTTGACCATGAAGACTTCGAGGCCCTGCGGGCCATCGCGCAGCAACAGGATCGTGGCGGCCGGAACGGCCGGCGCGGTTTTTTTAGCTTCAGACATGATTCCCTCGAAATAGCGATTGGGAAGAGCCTAGCGGGGCAATGCGGTCGCCGTCACGCTCAATCCCATGACGGCCGCGAGCACGACGAAAAAGCCGCCTGCACCCATGGCCGTGATGACGGAACCGACAATCAGCGGGCCGAATATCGAGCCCAGGCCGAACAACAAAACCAGACTTGCTGCGGCCGCGACGCGATGTCGGGATTCGATGCGGTCATTGGTGTGCGCTGCAGCGAGACCGTAAAGCGGCAACACCAGCGCGCCGATCAACGCGAAGGGAATATATTGGTAGATGTGCGGCAAGGCATGCAGATAGAAGCCCAGAAGCGACGATGCTGTGCCGCCCAGCGACATGAAGAAGATCGTCGCGCGGCGGCCGATGGCGTCGGAAATCCAGCCGAGCGGGAATTGCATCAGCGCGCCGCCGACCATCGCCATGCCCATGTAGAGGCTGATTTCGGAAATCGAGAAATCTGCGCGCTGCGCGTATGACGGGCCGAAAGTGAAAACGATAGACCACGAGACGCCGGAGAGAACCGTCGCGGCAGCACCCATTGGAGAAAGGCGCGCGAGTGCAAAGATGCTGAACGGAACGGGCGGAGCTTTTGCCGGTGCCTTGTCGCGCGCAAACCAGATGGGTATAGCCGCGGCGATGAATAGAATGGCAGAGAGTTCGAACAGGCCAATCCCTTTGGGATCGCTGACGTTGAGCAAGACTTGCGCGAACGTCATGCCGGTCATTTGCGAAACCAGATAGAGACCGAACACCCTGCCTCGCACGCGGTTGTCTGCGCGTTCGTTGATCCAGCTTTCGTAACCGACGAACACGATGGCGAGCGCGAAGCCGGAGGCGATGCGCAATACCGACCACGCGACGACGGTGACTTCGACGCCGTGCGTGTAGATGACGAGACCCGCGACCAGCGTGAAGACGATGATCGTCACCACATGGCCGAAACGGGCGACAATGGAATGACTGGCGAGCGGGCCTGCGGAATAGCCGATATAATAGCACGCCATGATGACGCCGAGCGCCCAGGCGGGAAATGCCTCAAGCCCGGCACGCACGCCCAGCAAATCTGTTTGCAGGGCGTTGGCCGTCTGGATGATTCCGGCGGTGGCGATGACCAGCCAGACGCTTTTGAGCGCGGTGCGCATAGGATTCTCTCTTACCTCCCCACAAGGGGGAGGCAAGTGGAAGTTACGAGTTCTTGCTGTTATCCGCTTCCAGACGCATCGACGACAGCACGTCGAGCACGCTGGAGGACAGCGAGACCGGCAGTCGCGGCAGGCTGCCGAAACCGGCGAGGGCACGGATGTCGTCGTTGTTCTGGCTGTAAAGCATCATCGGCAGCGACGACGGCGCGGTGGCGGGGGGCGCCGTGTCGGTGATGGAGCCGCGCAGGTTCAAGCTGGCGGTGGTGCGCACTTCCGAGCCCGAAGCGTCGCCGGGGATTTGCTTCGTCGCCCAGGCGTAGACTTCGTGGATGGATTTGGGCGTGCCGTTGGAATGGTAGAACACGCTGCGGTTGGCATTGGCGGCTTGCGGGAAGGCGCTTGCGGCGCAGGCATTCGGGTTCGACGTGTTCAGCTTGATGAGGCGGCAGGCGGAATCCGCGCCGAGGAAATGGGCGGCGTAGAGTTCGCCGTTGCCGACATCGCGGCCGAGGGAGCCTTCGAGCGTGTTCTTCGTGTCGCTGGCGTAGTGGCCGGCCATGAGGGCGGCGGTCTGGGGATCATTTTTCAGGGCAAGAATTGCCCGCTGGTCGGCAGGGCTGTCCGCCCGGTAGCGGCCGTCGGAGCCCTTGCTGATGGCGTTGGCATAGGCGCCAAGGCCGTTCTGGGCGCCATACTTCTTGACCAGGCCCATCCAGGTTTGGTCCACGAACTGGAACAGGCCGGAGGCGCTGGAAGTGGCTGATTTGGCGTAGGTTTTCAGGCCGGATTCGCGCTTGGCGGTATCTAGAAGATACTGAAAATCGGTGCCCGTGGCGCTGGCCGCCTGGTGAAGGGCGGCAACGATCTGGGACTTGGTGCCCGTGAGGGCGGATGCGGCTTCTGCCTGCATGACGGTTCTCCTGCCCGTCTACAGAGCAATGGCTGTGCCAACGTCCTTAACAAAAGCTTTCAATGCTTCAGGTTCGTAGGGGACGGGCGTGCCCTGCCCCCACACCGGGCCCGGCCATGCAGCATCGCCGGAATGTCTGGCGACGATATGGATATGAAGCTGTGGCACGAGATTGCCGAGCGCACCAACGTTGATCTTCGCCGCCTTGGAGAAGGTCTTGAGCGCGTCGCCGGCGCGCGCGATTTCTTCGATCAGCGTTGCGCGATCAGCAGCGGCAAGATCGTGGATTTCGCTGAGATGTTCGCGGCGGGGAACGAGAATGAGCCACGGATAGCGCGCGTCATTCATCGCGAGCACGCGGCTCAAGGCGAAATCGGCGATGAAAGCGGTGTCGGCTTCGAGGCGCGGATGAAGGATAAAACCGCTCATGCGAAACGGCGCGCGTCGAAGGCTGCGTATTCGGCCGGTAGTTTTCCGTCGAGAATGGTTTGCAACATCACCTCGGCAAGCGCGGGCGCGAACAGGATGCCGTTGCGATATTGGCCGGTGGCGGCGAACAGATTGGAAATCTTCGTCGGGCCCAGAATGGGCAGTTCGTCGGGCGACCCGGGGCGCAATCCGGCCCAGTGTTCGTCGACCTGCCAATCGGCGAGTGACGGGAGCAAGGTCGTCGCGTGACTTTGCAGCCAGCGTTTCGCTTTGTCGGTGACGGAGGTATCGAAGCCCGACTGGCTGACAGTGGCGCCGACGAACAGGCGGCGGCCACGCGGGACCAGATAGACCTCGATGCCACGGATAACATGTTCGGGGATTCGGGCGTTTGCGGGTGCTTCGAGCGCGATCATCTCGCCTTTCACCGGGACGACCGGCGGCAGGATCTGCGGGTGCAAGCCCTCGAACTGGCCGGACCATGCGCCTGCCGCGATGAGATAGGCATCGGCTTCGTAGAATTTGAACGGACTGCGGACGCCGTGGATTTTCTCGCCATCGTTCTCGAAACGTACGGCGGGTTCGTTGAGCTGGAGGTTGCCGCCTGCGCCGGTGAAGGCGCGGGTGAGCGCCTGGCCGAGCGCGCGGTTGTCCACCTGGGCCTCGTCGGCGCACCAGGCGGCACCGGAGATCACCGGGGTGAGCAACGGTTCCTTTTCCAGCGCCTGCGGCGGAGTGAGGAGTTCGAGCGACTCTTCCTCTATCGCGCGTTCGCCGAGGATGTGGGCGCTGGCTTCATCGGGCGCGATGAACAACGCGCCGTTCTTGCGATAGTCGATCTCGAGGCCGGAAGCGCCTTCGAGTTCGCTCGCAAAACCGGGCCACAAGGCGCTGGATTTGCGCCCGAATTCCGTTTCGGCGCCGTGGACGCTTTCGCCCACCGGCGCGATCATCCCCGCGGCCGCCCAGGTGGCGGCGCTTGCCGGTTGGGTACGTTCCAACACCGTGACCTGCGCGCCCCGTTGAAGGAGCCGCCAGCCGATGCCCAGCCCCGCCACGCCCGCGCCGATGATGAGAACCTTCATGTGCGGGAAATAAGCGGAAGCTAGAGGGGCGTCAAACGCCGTCTATAGTGATGACGACCTGCGCGAGGATGCGAGGACGGATGAGAGCGATTTTCAAGGGAGTGGCAATCGTCATGGCCATCGGGGTGGTTGCGAATGCGGCATATGGAGAGGTTTCGCGCGGCGACCGCTATTCGGGTGCGCCCTGGGCGACACGTTCGCCGGTGGTGGCGCAGCATGGGATGGCGGCAACGGCGGTGCCGCTTGCCTCTCAGGCGGCCATCGATGTCCTGAAGAAGGGCGGCAGCGCGGTGGACGCGGCGATCGCGGCCAATGCAGCATTGGGATTGATGGAGCCGGTGTCGAACGGTATCGGCGGCGATCTTTTTGCCATCGTGTGGGACCCAAAGACGAAGAAGCTTTATGGCTACAACGGCTCGGGGCGCGCGGCGATGGGGCGCGATCTCGCGCAGATGATCGAAAAGGTGAAGGCAGTCGCGGCCAAGACCGGCAAGCCCTACGCGGCGCATATTCCGCCATTGGGATCGCTGCCGGTGACGGTGCCGGGCACGGTGGATGCGTGGTTCGCACTGCATGAGAAGTTCGGCAAGCTGCCGATAACAGACGATCTGGCACCGGCCATTGACTATGCGAACAACGGGTTCCCGGTCTCGCAGTTGGTGGCGCTCTACTGGAAATACAGTTTCGCGGCGTTCGAGAAGAACGCGGCGATGATCGAGGAACGCGACAACGCCAAGGCGACCTATCTGATCGACGGACACACGCCGTCGGTGGGCGAAGTGTTCCGCAATCCCGATCTGGCGGAAACCCTATCGCGTATCGCCAAGGGCGGGCGCGACGAGTTTTACAAGGGAGGGATTGCGAAAACGATTGACGCCTATTTCAAACGGATTGGGGGCGATCTTCGTTATGAGGATTTCGCCCGGCACCATGGCGAATGGGTCGAGCCGCTGACGGTGAATTATCGCGGTTATGACGTTTATGAACTGCCGCCGAACGGTCAGGGCGCGGCGGTGTTGCAGATGCTGCAAATTCTCAAAGGATACGATCTGAAGAAGATGGGGGTCGGCTCCGCCGATGCGATCACCGCGATGCTCGAAGCCAAACGGCTGGCTTATGAAGATCTCGCCAAATGGTATGCCGATCCGGCGTTCAGCGACGTGCCGATGAAAGGGTTGTTGTCGGATGCTTATGCGGATCGGCGGCGCAAGCTGATTGATCTCAAACACGCCAATCCGGATATTGGCCCGGGCGATCCGCGTCTTAGTCAAGGCGATACGACGTATTTCTGCACGGCGGACAAGGACGGGATGATGGTTTCGATCATCCAGTCGAACTATCGCGGCATGGGATCTGGGCTGGTGGCGGATCATCTGGGCTTCATGTTCCAGGATCGCGGGGAGTTGTTCTCGCTCGATCCGAAGGCGGCGAACGTCTATGCGCCGGGCAAGCGGCCGTTCCAGACGATCATTCCGGGTTTTGTGATGAAGGATGGCGCGCCGTTCATGGCGTTCGGGTTGATGGGCGGAGACATGCAGCCGCAAGGCCATGTGCAGGTGCTGACCGACATTATCGATTTCGGAATGAACGTGCAGGAAGCAGGCGATGCGGCGCGCTGGTATCACACCGGAAATTCTCAGGTGACGGGCGAGCCCTCCACGGGCATCGGCAATGTGGAGATGGAAACGGGCTTCGATCCGGCGGTGAAGGACGAACTTGCGAAGCGCGGATATACGATCAAGCCCGGCACCGGCGGGTTTGGCGGCTATCAGGCGATCATGTGGGATGCAAAGAACAAGGTTTATTGGGGCGCGTCGGAGATGCGCAAGGATGGGATGGCGGTGGGGTATTAGCCCACCTCTCACCTCCCCCTTGTGGGGAGGTCGACAAAATCTGAGCGGCGAGTAGCGCCAGCGTACGAGCGAAGATTTTTCGGGTGGGGGACGGTGCGCGTCATCGTCTTCGGTCCCCCGCCCGTAAAACGCGTTCCGCGTTTTCCGACCTCCCCTTGTGGGGAGGTAAGAGCTACATCGCCACCTGTGTTCGGCGTTCTTCCGCTTCTTCGTTCAGGCGCATGTTCACCAGCACGATGATGAACGCCGCGAAACTCTGAAACGTGCCGGGAAGCCAGATGATGAGGCCGCCATAGTGCTGGTCGCTGATGGCAGGAATGTCGATAACGCGGCCGCAGAGATCGTAGACCGGATAGAAATCCGTCATCGACAACGAAAGAACTGCGCCGAGGACCATCTGCAAGGGTTCGACCACGATGATCAGCAACAGACGCAGCAGGCTGGAGATGCGGGCGGGCGGGCTTGGGCGCGGGTCGAGGATCAGCGCCCAGAAGAAAATGCCATCCACGCCCATCGTCCAGTTCATGATGTCGTAGAGCGTTTTATCGAGCATCACCTGCGTGTGCAGCGACGGCAGCAGCCAGAAATAGATCATCGACACGAATAGGGTTGGCGCGATGATGGGGTGCTGGATGAAATCCACGGTGCGCTGGATGGGCGCCCACAGGATGATGGGTTTGACGAAATCGGGCATACCCTTCCACAACACGGGACCCGCGAAGCCCAACGCGATGAAGAATGCACCCAGGTGATGCAGCACGAAATGCTGCGCGCGGTGAATGAAGAACATATGTTGCGCATAGTAGTCCACGCGCGATTGCACAGAGAACCAGAACGACAACACGCCAAGCACGAAACAGAATGTGCGCCATGCCGGCGGACGTTCCGATGCCGCGAGCGCGAGCCAGCCTTTGGCATACCAGCCAAGTGACAGCACGGTTACGAGATAGACAGGCCAGGAAAATTCCCACGGCATCCAAAACGGCAGATCGGCCGGAAAGAAGCGGCAGATCACATCGAGCACCGCGCCAAATGCGAGCGCGGCTGCATAAAGCGACCAGTTCCGGACCGTTGCGTTCATGGCGGCACTATATAAAGGCGTGCGCGCGTGCGCGCGGGAGGCGATTGGTCACAGGAATGGAACGGGCCATGCCCTGCCCGGCTGTGCTATTTCCGAACCATGTTGCGATATTGGAGACAGGCCGCAGGACTTGCGATCGTCTTGTTGCTTGCAGCTTGCGGGCAGGAAAAACTGCCGCCCGGGATGACCGACATCAAGGGCATCATGCCCTCGCTGCAATTCATGTTGCATCGTGCCAATGACGATGCGCCGGTGACCGAGCGCAGCTATCGCGGCGAGATCGCCGTGCTCTATTTCGGCTACACGCATTGCCCGGACGTTTGTCCGACGACGCTTTCCAATCTTTCCGTCGCGCTGAACGCGATGGGCGATGAGGCGAAGAAGGTTCGGGTGCTATTCGTCAGCGTCGATCCCAACCGCGATACCATTCCCGTGCTCAAGGCATATGTGAATGCGTTCGCGCCGGAGGTCGACGGATTGCGCGGAACGCCCAACCAGGTGGCCGATCTGGCGCGGCGATACCGGGTGGCGTTCAGCGTGACGCCGGAGACGCCCGGCCAGCCTTACGAAGTCACCCATTCCAACGGCGTCTATTTTTTCGATGGAAAAGGTAAAGCCCGTTTCGTGACCATGGACACCACCAACAAGGACGCGCTGGTGCAGACGATTAGGTATCTTATTGATTCCGCTGGCGATTGAAGAACGCCACGCGATATTGACGTTAGTGTAAAAATAAAGGTGCAGAATCTTGCGCTGCACCGCAAAAACGAATCCCCCTTGCACGAACGCGGAAATGCTTCACGCTCCATCCGTCTGCTTCGCAACAGAACGAGGCACGGGAGAGAGCACAGAGATGATTCCGAATTTCATCATCCACTTCGTGGTGGGCCTGATCGGCGGCAATGCGACGTGCGAATCCGCGCCGCGATTTAGCCTGGGTCCATGGGGCAACACGATTGTGGGCGGCTTGGGCGGAATCGGCGGTGCTCAGCTTTTTGCGGAATTCATGCCCATCGATGTGACGGCCGCAGCCGGCGACATTCAAATGATGGTCGGCGAACTGGCCGCGGCGGGACTATGCGGGATCGCGTTGACGATCGCGCTGGGCTATCTGCGCAACGCGTTCCGCAAACACGACGATCATCATTTGCATCATATATGAAGCGCGCGCCCATCGGCGGCCAGCACGGCTTCGTGCAGCATTTCTGACAAGGTAGGATGCGGGAAGATGGTGGCCGCGAGGTCGGCTTCCGTTGCTTCCAGCGTGCGCGCAATCGTGTAACCGTGAATGAGTTCGGTGACTTCGGCGCCGATCATGTGCGCGCCGAGCAGTTCGCCCGTTTCGGCATCGAACACCGTCTTGATGAGACCTTCGGGTTCGCCCAATGCAATCGCCTTGCCGTTGCCGATGAAGGGAAAGCGGCCGACCTTGATCTTGCGGCCCGATGCCTTGGCCTTTGCTTCGGTGAGGCCGACGCTTGCGACTTGCGGATAGCAATAGGTGCAGCCGGGGACTTTCGAGGTTTCGAGCGGGTGCACGCCTTTCACGCCCGCGATGCGCTCCGCGACGATGACGCCTTCGTGCATGCCTTTGTGCGCGAGCCAAGGGGGACCAACGAGATCGCCGATGGCCCAGATGCCGGGCACGCCGGTGGCGCCCCATTCGTCGATGATGACGTGCGTTTTCTCCACCTTCACACCTGCCTGTTCGAGGCCGATGTTCTCCACGTTGCCGACAATGCCCACGGCGAGGATAACACGATCAACCGTGAGGGTTTCGGTTTTGCCCTCTTTGGTTTTGAGCGTGGCGGTGACGTTGTTGGCACCCTTCTCCAGTTTCTCGACGGTGGTGGCGGTCTTGATTTTCATGCCCTGCTTCGCGAACGCCTTGTTCGCGAGTTGCGAGATTTCCTCGTCTTCCACCGGCAGCACGCGATCCAGCACTTCCACAACGGTCACGTCGCTGCCGAGCGTGCGGTAGAAGCTGGCGAATTCGATTCCAATGGCGCCGGAGCCGACGACGAGCAGCGATTTGGGAAACACATCCGGCACCATGGCTTCGCGATATGTCCAGATCAGTTTTCCATCCGGCTCCAGAGCCGGCAACGCGCGGGCACGCGCACCGGTGGCGAGCACGATGTTTTTGGCGATGATGGTATCCGTCTTGCCATCTTTGGTGACGGCGATCTTGCCCTGCCCCGCCAGTTTTGCTTCGCCGTTGATGACCTGGATCTTGTGTTTCTTCATCAGGAAGGCAACGCCATTGGACAACTGGTTGGCCACCTTGCGCGAGCGATCCACAATTTTCGGCAAATCGAACTTGAAATTCTCGGCGCTGAAACCGAATTCGTTCAGGCGGTGCATCAGGTGCCAGATTTCGGAAGAGCGCAGCAGCGCCTTGGTTGGGATGCAGCCCCAGTTGAGACATATGCCGCCGAGTTTGTCGCGTTCGACGATGGCGGTTTTGAGACCGAGCTGCGACGCGCGAATGGCGCAGACGTAACCTGCGGGGCCCGAACCGATCACCACGACGTCGAAATTGTCTGCCACTTAAGCCTCCGAAATACTCATAAGAACCACGATGACGATGGCGGGGCCAAGGATGAAGATCAGATAGATCGCCATCGACGCCAGGAATTTGACGGTCGTGCGCAGCCAGCCCTGACCGTAGAACCGTTTCATCGCGAGAAGAAGATAAGCGCCGAGGCCGAACAGCGTGAGCCACGCCACGAAGAAGCCCGGCAGGAACTGCACAAGGCCCGCCGTGATGAGCAGGATCACGAAGGCGGCGCAGAAATAGTTCAGCGTGAAGACCAGGTGATCGACATAGTAGTAGTGTCTGCGCGCGCGGATGTAGAACGCCATCAGCACGGCGGCGAACAACGGCACCAGCAGAAACAACATGCGCGGCACCCAGACGGTGAGCGGGCCGTTGATCGCGGCAGGGTCCTTGGCGATGTGTTCGACGCCTTGCAGCACGCGATCCGAGCCTGCGAAGGGTGTATTGGTGAGCTTCTTGGCGAGGGTTTGACGCGCAGTTGAGATGAGCTTGAGAGTTTCCGGCGGCAGGCGCGACTGTACGGAACCGATGGGCGCGAAGAAGCGCACATCGCCGGTGATGATGGGAGCCGCGCCCGGCTCCAACTTGCCGGGCTCGAGGTCGATGCCGAATTTGCGCGCCTCAGCGATGGTCTTGGCATCGATCTTCGAATTGGAATTGATCTTCACGACATAGGGCGCACTAATGTTGCCGCTGAATTTCGCTTCTCCCCTGACCTGCACCGCGACTTGCAGAATGCCGATGTTCGCAAAGGACAGGATCAGGAAGAAGAGCAACGAAACGAACAGATAGAGCCTGACCGGAGGAACATATGGACGCGTGCGGCCTTCGCGGTAAGCGCAAGCCAATTCGCCAGGTTCGAACAGGAGCGCGCGGGCCGTGCGCAATAGGCGGCTGTCGAAATTGACGACGTCCTTTACGAAATCGTTCGTAAGACCCTTGATGGTGCGGCGGTGTGTGTTCTCCTCCTGGCCGCAGATGGCGCAATAGGGGCCGACCAGAGGGGCGTAGCAATTCCTGCATTTTGCCAGCGGTTCGCCACGTTGTGCCAGCGCCTCGGCCGCCACCTCGACGGCCGGCTGTCCCGTATCGACGATGGCGTTGGCGTCGGTCATCGTGCGGTTATAGCAGCATCGCTGCCGGATCTTCGACGAAGGTTTTGAAGGCTTGCAGAAAGCGCGCGCCGGTGGCGCCGTCGATCACGCGATGGTCGCAGGACATGGTGACAGTCATCACAGTGGCGACCTCCACCTTGCCATCGCGCACGATGGCACGCTGCTCGCCCGCGCCGACCGCGAGGATGCCCGCATGCGGCGGGTTGATGACGGCGGTGAACTCGCGGATACCGAACATGCCGAGGTTGGAGATGGCGAAGGTGCCGCCTTCGAATTCAGACGGTTTGAGTTTTTTGGTGCGGGCACGTTCGGCAAGCGACTTTACCTCATTGGAGATGACCGCAAGACCCTTTTCCTCCGCATGGAAGACGATGGGCGTAATCAGGCCGAAATCGAGGGCGACGGCCACGCCGATGTCGGCGTGTTTGTGGCGCAGGATCGCGCCGTCGGTCCAACTGGCGTTCACTTCGGGCACGCGGAGCAGCGCAAAGGCGGCGGCCTTCACCACGAAATCGTTGACGGAAAGTTTGTAGCCGTCTTTGGGTGCGGCGGCATTGAGGCGGGCGCGCGTGCCGAGCAATTCGTCGATCCGGCAGTCGATGGTGAGATAGAAATGCGGGATCAGCGCTTTCGCCGAAGTGAGACGTTTGGCAATAGCCTTGCGCATCGAGTCGTGCGGGATTTCTTCGTAATCGTCCGGCTGGAAGAAGAGTTTCGCATCGGGGAGTGAGGCGATACCGGAAATCGTTGCGCCGGGTGTTACAGCGGGCTGCGCGGGTTTGGCGGCAGGCGCTTTTGTTCCGGCCTTTGCGGATTCAACATCAGCTTTGACGATGCGACCACGCGGGCCTGAGCCCTTCAATGCTGTGAGATCGACGCCTTTTTGTTCGGCGATTTTTCGGGCGAGCGGGGAAGCGAAGATGCGACCACCTGCGTTCGCTCCGACAGTCGCCCCCTCGCCCCGACCGCCGCTCGCTGTCACTCTCAGCCCCCCTCCGGGGGCGAGGGAGGGAGTTTTAGTTGCTCCCCCTGCCCCGAGAGGGTCGGGGTGAGGGGGCGATGCCACAACGGGTTTAGCTGCCTTAGATTCAGCCGCGACAGCATCCTTGATCGAAGACATCGCACTTTCGATGTCCTTGTTGCCCTCTCCTGCGCTTTCGTCTTCACCAAGTAGCACCGCGATAGGTTGGTTGACCTTTACGCCTTCGGTGCCTTCAGGGACCAGCAATTTGCCAATGCGGCCTTCATCGACCGCTTCGAATTCCATCGTTGCCTTGTCGGTTTCGATTTCGGCGAGAATGTCGCCGGAATGAACCTCATCGCCTTCCTTCACAAGCCATTTGGCAAGCTTTCCCTTTTCCATGGTGGGCGAAAGCGCGGGCATGAGGATGTTGGTGGGCATCAGGCGTCCTCAAGCGGCGCGAGCGCATTGGCGTTGTTTTCCCACTCGCGGCCGTCGAATTCCGTGGTGCTGATCCAGGCGTAATCGGATTTGTCGAGACAGCGGAAATTGATGCTGTAACCGTCCGGGTGGGAACGCGGGATGTAGAACGATTTGATGCCGCAGACGGAACAGAACATGTGTTTCGCTGTGGCAGTGTTGAACGTATATGTCGTGAGATTGGTTTTGCCCTTGACGAGCCTGAAGCGTGCCTTCGGCACGATCAAATGCAGATAGCCGGTTTTGGAACACATCGAGCAGTTGCAATCGACCAACTCGATCTCATCCGGCGTCTGCACTTCGAAACGCACTGCGCCGCAATGGCAGCCGCCCGTTCGGGTTTTGAATTTTTGCTTCGCCATGTTCAGTCTCGATAGCAAACGGCTTTCGCCGCGGCGACGATATCATCGGTGTGCGGCAGCGCGAGTTTTTCCAGATTGGCGGCGTAAGGCATCGGCACATCCTTTCCGGTGACCTTGGTGGGGGGAGCGTCGAGATAATCGAACGCCTCATTCGCCACGACCGCGCAGATTTCCGAGCCGATGGAGCAGACGGGCCAGCCCTGTTCCACGGTGACAATGCGATTGGTCTTTATCACCGAATTCAGCACCGTGTTCGTATCGAGCGGGCGGAGTGTGCGCAGGTCGATGATTTCCGCATCGATGCCTTCTTTCGCCAGCGCTTCGGCGGCTTCGAGCGCCATGCCGACGCAGATCGAATAGGTGACGATGGTGACATCCTTGCCCTCTTTCACCACGCGGGCCTTGCCGATGGGCAGCACAAAGTCGTCAAGCTTCGGCACCGGAAAGGAGCGGCCGTAGACGATTTCGTTTTCGAGGAAGATCACCGGGTTGGGATCGCGGATCGCGGCTTTCAACAGGCCTTTCGCATCGGCTGCGAAATAGGGCGCGATCACTTTCACGCCCGGAACGTGGGCATACCACGACGAATAGTCCTGGCTGTGCTGCGCGGCCACGCGCGAGGCGGGACCATTGGGGCCGCGGAATACAATGGAACAGCCCATCTGGCCACCGGACATATAACGCGTCTTGGCGGCGGAATTGATGATCTGGTCGATGGCCTGCATCGCAAAGTTGAAGGTCATGAATTCGACGATGGGTTTGAGACCTGCGAAACCTGCGCCGACGCCAAGGCCAGTGAAGCCATGCTCGGTGATGGGCGTATCGATCACGCGGCGGTCGCCGAATTCTTCCAGCAATCCCTGACTGACTTTGTAAGCGCCCTGATATTGCGCCACTTCCTCGCCCATCAGGAACACAGTGTCGTCGCGGCGCATTTCTTCGGCCATCGCGTCGCGCAGAGCTTCGCGCACCGTCATGGCGACCATTTCAGTGCCTTGCGGGATTTCGGGATCGGAAAGTGCGGCTTCTGCGATGGCGGGCTCATCGGCGGCGCGGGCGGCGGGTTTGGCCTTTGCCTTTTCTTCCTGCACCTCGGCGCGTGCCTGGGTGTTGGTTTCTTCACGAGAAGATTTGGTTTCCGTGGCGGCGGAGGATTCCGCATCCTCGCCATCCTGAACGAGCGTGGCGATGGGTTGGTTGACCTTCACACCCTCCGCACCTTCCGGCACGAGCAGTTTGCCGATACGGCCTTCATCGACGGCTTCGAATTCCATCGTCGCCTTGTCGGTTTCGATTTCGGCGAGGATGTCGCCGGATTTCACTTCGTCGCCTTCCTTCACCAACCATTTGGCAAGCTTGCCCTCTTCCATCGTGGGCGAAAGCGCGGGCATGAGGATGTCGGTGGCCATTATGCGAGCACGTCCGTGTAGAGTTCTTCCGGCGCGGGCTCGGGAGATTCGGTTGCGTATTCGGCCGCGGTGTTGACGGTCTGGCGGATCTGCTTGTCCATCGCCTTGAGGTCGTCTTCGGTCGCGAGATTATCCGCGATCAGTTTCGCGCCCAGATGTTCGATGGCATCGCGCTTTTCGCGCACGGTCTGCACTTCCTCGCGCGTGCGGTATTTCGCCGGGTCGGACATGGAGTGGCCGCGGTAGCGATAGGTTTTCAGTTCGAGAATGATCGGGCCGTTTCCGGCGCGGCACCAGGCGACAGCTTCCTGTCCGGCGGCGTAGACGGCTTCGACATCCATACCGTCTACTTCCTTGCCCGGAATATTGAACGAGGCGCCGCGCTTGTAGAAATGACTTTCGGCGCTGGATCGTTCGACGCTCGTGCCCATGGCATATTGGTTGTTCTCGATGATGTAAATCACCGGAAGCCGCCACAGCTCGGCCATGTTGAAGGCTTCGTAGACCTGTCCCTGGTTCGCCGCGCCGTCGCCGAAATAGGTGAAACAAACGGCGTCGTTGCCGCGATATTTGTTGGAGAACGCGAGCCCCGTGCCCAGCGGCACCTGCGCGCCCACGATGCCATGGCCGCCGAAGAAGCGTTTCTCTTTCGAGAACATGTGCATCGAGCCGCCCTTGCCCTTGGAATAGCCGGCGGAGCGGCCGGTGAGTTCGGCCATCACGCCTTTCGGGTCCATTCCGCAGGCGAGCATATGGCCGTGATCGCGATAGGCGGTGATGACCTGATCGGATGGCCCTGCTGCCGCTTGCATGCCGACGACGACGGCTTCCTGTCCGATATAGAGGTGGCAGAAGCCGCCGATGAGGCCCATGCCGTAGAGCTGACCCGCCTTTTCTTCGAAGCGGCGGATCAAAAGCATGTCGGAATAGAATTTCTTGAGCAGGCCCGTGCCTGCCGGTTTTGTCTGGGATGTTTCGGCCGGTTCGGCCATGCGCGTGAATCCGGGAGGACGGATTGGTTCTCGCAAGCGCGTTCCGCTTTGGCAAGCCGTGACGAATAGTCAGAAAAGACTAGTCTTTATCGGTACTTACAAGGTTGTTAGTGTGCGGTGCTCACCGCGCGTCGCGCGGCACGGCCACCTGATTGGGGCCGCCATCCTGCAATTGGCCTCGCGCCAGTTCTTCAACCATGTCGGGATCGACCGAGCCGGGCTCCAGAAGCGAGATGCGGTGTTGCAGGCGAATGCGCTGGTCCTTGATCTGCGCCAAGCGCTCTTTCTGCACGGCGAGCTTGCCGTCGACGCGGCCAAGTTCCATCAGCCCGCGCGAACCCCAGATGGCGTAATAGCCGAAGTACAAGGTGGCAGCGGCGCAGATCGCCGGTATCACCAAAGCGCCAAAAAACCGAGATACGCTACGCCGGATTCGCATGGGTGCAACGAATCACGAAGAGAGTCAGCGGTCAAGATGTTGGCTAGCGAAAGTTTAAGGGCTGTCAGTCAGACTTCATTATTTGGTGCCCAGGCATAACCGTCTTCCCGAGTGGCGAAGCTGCGAATGATGGGTTCCGACTGTCCCAACGTTTCGTAACAATAGTTGCCGCCTACGAATAGAAATTGACGTATCGATCTATGAATTAGGTCAGCACTTCTAAAAGCGTCCAATAGTGCCGAGCTTGTTGCTTCTTTGAGATAGACGCCGCCGTCATAAGCAGCGCTTCCGTCTCCATGAGGTGCCACGCTGTAAATCATCTCCTCGAATGCGCCATATATCTCGCAAGCGATACTCACCCCATAAGCACGAAGCCCCGGCGAACATTCGAGCACAAGCAAATTTAGCCGCCCCCGCCACAAGCCCCGGTCTAATACGAATGGAGGCGCTTTCATCCCATCCATCGCCGATGGGATAGGACGCCATCTAATGGTGGGGTCTGGAAACATCTGATGGACTGGCAGCCCGGCGATACATCAACGATACCGATTAAAAACAGCGGCAACTTCTTCGTCAGTCGCGAATTCACCTCGGTCCGCTTCTTCCAACCCGCGAAGGACGTCCCCCCATTCCTCGTCGCTTAGGCGGTAAACACCTTTTGCCTTTGCTTCCAGTGCGAGCAGAATCTCGACGGCTTCCTCCAATTGCTCGGAGGGCCAAGATTTCACGCGATCGAGTACGGCGGGCTGCTGCTCTTTCATCATGCCGCCAGTATATCAGTTCCCGCGAAGAACAGAACACCCCGCATAGACCGCCTGATCGCCCAGCATTTCTTCGATGCGCAGGAGTTGATTGTATTTGGCGAGGCGGTCGGAACGGGCGAGCGAGCCGGTTTTGATCTGGCCGCAATTCGTCGCCACGGCGAGATCGGCGATGGTGGTGTCTTCGGTTTCGCCGGAGCGGTGACTCATAACGGCACGGTAGGCGGCACGGTGGGCCGTGTTCACGGTGTCGAGCGTTTCCGACAGGGAACCGATCTGGTTGACCTTTACGAGAATGGCGTTGGCTGTGCCTTTCTTGATGCCCTCGTTGAGGCGCTTCACGTTGGTGACAAACAGATCGTCGCCCACCAACTGCACCTTCTTGCCGATGGCTTTGGTGAGCTGCGCCCAGCCGTCCCAATCGTCTTCGGCCATGCCGTCTTCAATGGAGACGATGGGGAAACGCGAGCAAAGGTCTTCGTAGATCTTCACCATGCCGGCGGAATCTACCGTCTTGCCCTCCCCTTCCAGAACGTATTTGCCGCCCTTGAAGAATTCGGTCGAAGCAGGATCGAGCGCGAGTATCACGTCATCGCCCGGCTTGTAACCCGCTTTCTCGATGGCGCGTGTCACAAACGACAACGCTTCGTCGGCGCTTTTCAGGTTGGGCGCGAAGCCGCCTTCGTCGCCGACATTGGTATTGTGGCCGGCATCGTGCAGCGCCTTCTTGAGCGTGTGGAAGATTTCAGCGCCCATGCGCAACGCATCGCGGAAGGTTTCCCCGCCGACCGGCATGATCATGAATTCCTGGAAGTCGATGGGATTGTCGGCATGCACGCCGCCATTGACGATGTTCATCAGCGGCACCGGCAAAGTGCGCGCATGGGTTCCGCCGACATAGCGATAGAGCGGAAGGTTGGCGGCGCTGGCGGCGGCTTTGGCGACGGCCATCGAGACGCCGAGAATCGCGTTGGCGCCGAGGCGGGCCTTGTTGGGCGTGCCGTCGAGCTTGATCATCGCGGCATCGATGTGTTCCTGCTCTTCGGCTTCGAGGCCGACTAGGATGTCGAAGATTTCGCCGTTGACGGCCGCGACCGCTTTTTCGACGCCCTTGCCGCCGTAGCGCTTGCCGCCATCGCGGAGTTCCACGGCTTCGTGCGCACCGGTGGACGCGCCGGAGGGAACCGCCGCGCGGCCGAAGGAACCGTCTTCCAGCCGGACGTCCACTTCGACGGTGGGATTTCCGCGGCTGTCGAGGATTTCGCGGCCTACGATATCGATGATGGCGGTCATGGCAGTCTCCGGTGTGCCGGCCGCTTCTAGGACATGGTTCCCCACGCTTCAAGACAGCCTAAAGTCGCTCGCGAAGCCGCTGTTCCCGTTGTAGGATTCGTCCATGAACGATCGTCCCACGACCCTTGAGAGGGCTTTTCAACTGGCGAACTCAGGCGAGTGCGCCAATGTCGACCAAATCCGGCTCCGCCTAAAGCGGGAGGGCTATAGCGACGGCCAGGCCCACACCAAAGGGCCGTCCATCCGCAACCAGCTTTCCAAGCTGTGCCAGGCGGCGGCGGCCAAGGCCGACGGCTGAACCGGAAATTTGCTAGGCTCCCTTTCGCGGACTCGCGGCCCTCGCGAGTCGCCAAAGGGGAAACGCCATGCCGATATTCGCAACACAAGGCGGACTTATGTCCGCCATCGTCACGATTCTCGCCATCCTGCTTTATACGTTCATGATGATCCGTGTCGGCCAGATGCGCGGCAAGCACGGAGTCACCGCGCCAGCGACGACCGGCCACCCCGAATTCGAACGCGCCTTCCGTATTCACTACAACACGCTTGAATCGCTGACCGTGTTCATGGCGCTTCTTTGGCTGGCCACAATCTATTTCCACATGCTGCCATGGCTACCCGCATTGGTCGGATTGATCTGGGTGATCGGGCGTTTCCTTTACATGACTGGCTACATGGCCGATCCGTCCAAGCGCGGTACGGGGTTTACCATCGCAACGTTGAGCCAGCTCGCACTGCTGATCATTGCAGTGATCGGGATCGTGCAGACATGGATGGCGGCGAACGCGGCCTAATTCTTCCTGCGCTTGGCGATGCGGTCGATTTCGACCAATTCGCCGAGCAGCGCGGGCACTGTGTTGAGATAGAGCATGTTAGGACCGTCCGAAACGCCGCGTTTCGATGCGGCGTCCGGGTCTTCGTGCGTTTCGAGAAAGACTGCGGCAACACCGACAGCGACGGCGGCCCGCGCGATGTAAGGTGCCATTTCGCGGTTGCCGCCGGATGAGGTGCCCTGCCCACCCGGCTTCTGCACGGCATGCGTTGCGTCCATCACCACGGGTGCACCGAACTTCGCCATTTCGGGAAGCGCGGTCATGTCCACGACGAGCGTGTTGTAGCCGAAGCTTGCGCCGCGTTCCGTCACTAGCACGTTCGGATTTCCGGCTTCGGTGACTTTGGCGATGACGTTCTGCATGTCCCACGGCGCAAGGAATTGGCCCTTCTTCACGTTGACGATCTTGCCGGTTTGGGCTGCGGCCACGAGAAGATCGGTTTGCCGGGAAAGAAACGCAGGAATCTGAAGGATGTCGACGGCTTGCGCGACCTCAGCGCATTGTTCGCGTTCGTGCACATCCGTCAGAACCGGAATGCCGAGGCTCTGGCGGATTTCGGCAAAGATCGGCAGCGAGCCTTCCAATCCCAATCCACGTTTGCCGGTGGTGCTGGTGCGGTTGGCCTTGTCGAAACTCGTTTTGTAGACGAGCCCGACGCCGGCCTTGGCCGCGATCTCTTTCAGTGCGCTTGCCATTTCGAGGGCATGGGCGCGGCTTTCGAGTTGGCACGGGCCTGCAATCAGCGAAAGCGGCAAGGCATTGCCGAATTCGACCTTGCCGGCCTTCACGACGGCATTCGGTTTCATGTCCATGGCCGCTCTATCGCATAGGGCCGGGCCGCAGACAAAATCCGGCTAACGGCCGATCTGGGCCAGCACCTTTCGCATGAGGGGAGCCAGCTTTTTCAGCTCGTCCCGGTGGGCGGACTGGAGCGCACCGAGCTTGGCTTCGCCGGCACGCGTGAGGGTGAGGACGACCTTCCGGGCATCCTCAGAATCGGTCGTGCGCATCAGCCAGCCGGCAATAACCAACCGATCCACAAGTCCAACGGCACTGTGGTGACGGACGTACAGCCGTTCGGCCAAGTCGCCCATCGACGGCGGCTTGTCGCCGGGGAACCCCTTGATGGCCAGCAGCGCCTGATGCTGCGCCGGGGCCAGGCCTGCCTGCCGCGCGGCCTCCTCGCTGAAGGCCAGGAAACTGCGCAGGAGGTAACGGAATTCCGCCATGTCGCGATAATTCTTCTGCGTTAACGGCTTGGTCTTCGTACGCGGCATTAAAACTCCCACATTTGCTTTATATCGCCTTGCGATATAAGAGCGGCAACCCTCAACCGACGCGACCCATGACCGTGACCGACGACCTTCCGCATGCCCAGAAAGACACCCTGCGCGATTTCACTGCCGACACGCGCGTCCTTGTCTTGGGCGCGATGGCACTGATTGTCGGCACGATGGGTGCAGGTGCGGCGTGGGTGCTGCTCAAGCTGATCGCGCTATTCACGAATCTAGCCTATTTCCAGCGCGTGAGCTTTGCACCTGTGAGTTTTGTAGGGCTTGACCTTACAGTGTGGAGCATCGCAATTCCGGTTGCTGGCAGCGTTATCATCGGGCTGATGGCGCGAGGAATTCGAACGCGAGCGGGCATTCAAATTGTTCGGGTAGCGCTGCTCTACACCAACCGGCTCTGCCGTACCGCTGCCGCGATGAACGACGTGAACAGCGGGTGTGGCGCGAGCGGGCGCGATTTCAATTCCGGGTGGAATTGCACGCCGATGAACCATGGATGTTCGGGGATTTCCATGATCTCCGGCAGGCGGCCATCGGGTGAGCGGCCGGATACTTTCAATCCGTGCTTGGCGAGTTGCGGTGTGTACTCGTCATTCACCTCGTAACGGTGACGATGGCGTTCGCTGATTTCGGTCGTGCCGTAGACTTCGGCGACACGGCTTCCCGGCGTGAGCACGGCGGGATAGGCGCCGAGGCGCATCGTGCCTCCCATATCGGCATCGGCGCTGCGGGTTTCTTTCTGGTTTCCCTTGGTCCACTCGGTCATCAGGCCGATGACGGGATGTTTGGGTTGGCCGATTTCGGTTGTGCCCGCACCTTCGAGACCTGCGAGGTCGCGCGCGGATTCGATCACGGCCATGTGCAGGCCGTAGCAAATGCCGAAGAACGGCACGTTGCGTTCTCGGGCGAATTTGACGGCCTGGATTTTTCCCTCCGTGCCGCGTTCGCCGAACCCGCCGGGGACGAGAATGCCATGCACGTTTTCGAGGAAGGACGCGGCGTCATCGCGTTCGAATATCTCGCTGTCGATCCAGTCCATGTGGACCTTCACATTGTTGGCGAGGCCGCCATGGGTAAGCGCTTCCGACAATGATTTATAGGAGTCCTTCACCTGGATGTATTTGCCGACGACGGCGATACGCACTTCGCCTTCCGGATTGGTGACCCGCTCGACGACCTCTTTCCATCTGGAAAGATCAGGCGGCGGAGCATCCTTGATACCGAATACGTTCAGAACCTGCGTGTCGAAACCGGCGTCGTGATAGCGCACGGGCGCATCGTAGATCGTGGGCATGTCGAGCGCAGGGATCACGCATTCCGGGCGCACATTGCAGAACAGCGCGATCTTGCGGCGTTCGTCGTCCGGCACGGGATGGCTGGCGCGGCACAGAAGGATATCGGGCTGGATACCGATGGCGCGCAGTTCCTTCACCGAATGCTGGGTCGGTTTGGTTTTCAGCTCGCCAGCGGCTTCGATGTAAGGAACCAGCGTGAGATGCACGAACGCTGCGTGATCGCGGCCGAGATCATTTCCCAATTGGCGAATCGCTTCGAAGAACGGCAGGCCTTCGATGTCGCCCACCGTGCCGCCGATTTCGCAGAGCAGGAAATCGAGGTCGTCGGTTCCCGCCATCACGAATTCCTTGATGGCATCGGTGACGTGCGGAATGACCTGAACGGTACGGCCGAGATAGCCGCCACGGCGCTCTTTCGAGATCACGGTCTGGTAGATGCGCCCGGCGGTCACGTTGTCGGACTGGGCCGAGGAAACGCCGGTGAAGCGTTCGTAGTGGCCAAGATCCAAGTCGGTCTCAGCACCGTCGTCGGTGACGTAGACCTCGCCATGCTGGAACGGGCTCATCGTGCCCGGATCGACGTTGAGATAGGGATCCAGCTTGCGCAGACGCACGCGATAACCGCGAGCCTGCAGCAAAGCACCGAGTGCCGCCGAAGCGAGACCTTTCCCAAGGGAGGAGACCACGCCGCCGGTAATGAAGATCAACCGCGCCATGGAAGGCCACCATGTCCTAAGGCGCTGTCTGGCTCAAGCTCAAAAAGCGCAAAAATGAAAAGTTCAACAACCGGCTGAGGAATGAGCCGGAAGTTGCTGAAATCGAACGTCTTTAATTCGCTTTGGGAACCGCGGGGGCGGACTGCTTGGCAGGTGCAGCCGGGGTCGCAGGCGCCGAGGCGGGGGCCGTTGTCGGCGAATCGAGAATCGAAGTCGGCTGGGCCGCGCCGCCATGCTGCGACAGGATCGTCAGCGCGATGGAGGTGAGGAAAAAGAGGACACCCAGAACCGTGGTCGCACGCGTCAGCGTATCGGCCGCACCGCGCGGGCTGAACAGCCCGCCAAAGCCGGAGCCGCTGCCACCCATACCGAAAGCGCCGCCTTCGGATTTCTGGAGCAGGACGACGACGATAAGCGCAATCGAGACGAAAAGCTGAAAGACGACAAGAACGGTGAGCATCGGATGTCCGGGTGGTTGATGGTGGCTAGATAGAGGGAAGCCGCCCTGCCCGCAACCTTACAAAAGTAAACGGTGTGATCGATTGCAGGCCCGGGGAACCTGCGTAGGGCCGCGCCTTATAGTTAAGACGACTGCGGCTTAGGACGCCATTTCCATCGCCTGACGGGCGTGGATGATCGCGACAGTCGCGTCGATCTGGCTCAGGCGTTCGTTGGCGGGGGTGTTGGGGTCGAAAACCTGGTTCAGGTGGAGGGCGGCCTTGCCCAGAAGATGAAGCGAGGCGTTGCGGTCCACGCCTTTGTTGAGGCCGTCGATCGAACTGAGGATTTCGTCGCACCATTGGGTGGCGGCGGCGTTGTCGGTTCCCATGCAACGGTTGGAGACGCTTTGGGTCAGGCCCGTCAGCTTGGCGAGGTCGAGATCATATTGGGCGATGCCGGGGGCGTAACTCTGCAACAGTCGCCACAGCACACATATCTGGAAAGCGTCGCGGCGAAGTTTCTCCGCACCGAACACGTCGCGAGCGGTACGCAACTCGCCTTCGAGGCGCGCGGTCACTTCGTCGCCGGTCAGGCCGTCGGCGGCTTTGAGCTTCAACGAATTGGGCGGCTGGTAGAGTTCGACGTTGGAGGGGCGATTGCTATCGCGGCGGCGATCGGGCCCGATGTAATCGGTGGTGATGACGAAGCCCTTGCGGCGTTCGATATGCGTGCGCACGCGCTGGCCCAATTGCGCGACCGAGAACGGACGCAGCAGCAGATCGTCGGCACCGGAATTCAGAATGCGGCTGACAAGCGTATTGGAATTGTCCCACGCAGTGACGATCACGACGATGAATGGATTGGCCCCCGCGCCCTGACGCAGGTTTTGAATCAGGTCGCAGATCTGCGTGCTCGCACCTTGGGCTTCGCAGAGAACGAGATCGGGCGGCGTCTTGAAGATGTATTCTGCGAAGGTATCGAGCGTGGCGACCGTTTCGATGCGGCGGAAGCCGAGCATGTAGAGTGCTGCCCGCGTCGCGTTGCGATTGGCCGCGACGGGGTCGTACACCAACACTTCAGCCGTATCGTAAGAAAGCCGCTGCATTGCCGAACCTGCCCAAGGTTCGAAAAATTGCACGACAGGTATTAACGAAACGTGGTCCGAATACCCTAACCGCCTGCGGCACAAGCAATAATTGCAAGAAAATCCGCGGCTTTCAGGCTTGCGCCGCCCACCAGGCCGCCACCAACATTTTCGAGGGCCAGGATCTCTGCGGCATTCGACGGCTTCATGGAGCCGCCATAAAGCACCCGCATGGCCCCCCCTTCGACGCCAAAACGGGCGATGAGGCTTTCCCGGATGTGGCCATGGACCTCCGCGATCTGGGGATTGGTCGGCGTGCGGCCCGTGCCGATGGCCCAGACGGGTTCGTAGGCGACCGCGGTGTTCGCAGCCGTGGCGCCTTCGGGCACGCTGCCGACGATTTGGCCTCCACATATCTTCAACGCTTCGCCCGCATCGCGCTGCGTTTCGGTTTCGCCGATGCAGACGATGGCAAGAAGGCCCGCGCGCCACGCGGCTTTCGCTTTCGCGGCAACTTGCGCATCGGTTTCGCCGTAATAGTGCCGCCGCTCGGAATGGCCGACGATCACGGCGCTTGCGCCCGCATCCTTCAGCATCTCGGCGCTGATGTCGCCTGTGAAGGCGCCGGAGACTTCGGCGTGGCAATCCTGCCCGCCCAATTCGTATTCATGGGCGACGGAGGCGAAGGCCCGGCTGATGAGTGTCGCTGGGGGACAGATCAGGACGTCTGCCTTTGGCGGTCTGGCCGCCAGCGCGGCCCTCAGATCGGCCAGCTCCCGTAAGCTTTCGCGGGTGCCATTCATCTTCCAGTTTCCGGCGATCAATTGCCTCATAAGCCTAGCCTTGTGCCTTGCTTGCCCGTACAAGGCCCCCTCCCTATCATCCGCCGCTTTTCGCCGCCAAGGCCGGGATTTCATCATGCTTCAAAAGATGCGCGGTTTCGCCAAGTCGTGGGTCTCGTCCATCCTCCTGGGTGGACTGGCGCTGGCTTTTGCCTTTTGGGGCATTGGGGACATCTTTCAGGGACGAACTTCCACCGACGTGGCCACCGTGGGTGGGCGGGCGATCACGCAGGAAAGCTTCCAGACCGAGTACCGCAACGAGATGCGCCGCCGCTCGATGATGGGCGTGGAGTTCACGCCGGAGATGGCGCGGGCCATGAACCTGGGCAAGCAGGTGCTCGACCGCTCCCTCTTCCGCGCAGCACTCGATAACATCGCCGAGAAGCTAAAGCTCACGATCTCCGACGCGCTCGTCGCGGCCCAGATCAAGAACATGCCCGACTTCAAGGGCCCCCTCGGCACCTTCGACAAGCAGACCTTCCTGCGCGTGGCGAACGACAACGGGTTCACCGAACAAGGCTTCATCAATCAGATGCGTGCGGACACGGCCCGCGATCAGTTGGTCCGTGCGGTATCGGACCGTTTCCCGATTCCCAACGGCTATGTCGGCGCGATCTATGCCTACCAAACCGAAGTGCGCGGGGCCGACTATTTCGAAGTGCCGGCAAGCGCGGCGGGGTCTGTGGCGCCGCCGACCGATGCGCAGCTGGAAGCCTATGCGAAGGCACATTCGGCGACGTTTTCGACGCCGGAATATCGCGAAGTCACTTACGCGGTGATTACGCCTGACGATGTGATGAGCAAAATCCCGCCCGTCACCGACGCGCAGGTGAAGCAGCAATACGAAGCGCAGAAGGATATTTATAACGTTCCGGAAAAGCGCGACATCGAACAGATCACCTTCCCCACCGAAGCCGATGCGAAAGCCGCACGCGCCAAGATCGACGCGGGTACGAGCTTCGCGGAGATCGGCAAGGAACGCGGACTGAAACCGAACGAGCTTTCGCTCGGCACGCAAACGCAATCGGTGCTCGATGAGGCGCGCGGACAGGCGGCGTTTGCCGTCGCCGAGAATGCCGTGACGCAGCCGGTGAAAGGTCCGTTC
Source organism: Rhizomicrobium sp. (assembly GCA_035543495.1). Taxonomy (GTDB): domain Bacteria; phylum Pseudomonadota; class Alphaproteobacteria; order Micropepsales; family Micropepsaceae; genus Rhizomicrobium. The sequence goes on from DATKJT010000002.1 coordinate 63,134, forward strand.
GGTTGGGTGTTATTGCGCGTGACCAAGATCACACCCGCGATCCACAAATCTCTCGACGACGTGAAAGCCGATATCGCTGATGCGGTGAAGAAGCAGCTCGCGGGCGGCAAGCTGGTTGATATCGCCAACGCCTACCAGGAAGCGGTGGACGGCGGCGACACGCTGGCCGACGCCGCAAAGAAGGCAGGCATGCGCCTGGTGCATCTGGCTTCCGTGGATTCGAAGGGGTTGACGGCGGACGGTTCTAAAGCCGACTTGCCGAACGATCCCGATTTCCTGCCGCAGGTTTTCCAGGCCGAAGTCGGCGAAGAAGGCGAACCGTTCCAGACCAAGGTCACCAATTACTACGCCATCAAGGTGGATGGCGTGACGCCGCCGAAGTTGAAGCCGCTCGATCAGGTGCGCGCAGAAGCGACGGCAGAATGGACCGAACAGCAGCGCCAGAAGCAGCTTGAAGCGAAGGCGAAGTCGCTGGCCGATCTCGCCAGCAAGAGCGGCATCGCGGCGGCGGCAAAATCCATTGGCGCGACGGCGGAGAAAAGTCCCGGACTGCAACGCAGCCAGCCCATCGATCTGTTCTCGCCCGCGACGCTGAAGGCGATCTTCTCCAAGCCTGCGGGAGTTGGTGTTTATGGACCTGCGGCGAAGGGCGACGGCTATGTGGTGGCCGTGACCAATTCGGTGCTGCACCTGCCCGCGCCGCTTGCCAATCCGCAATTCCAGCAAAGCGTGGCGCAGGCGGGACAACAGGTTGGCGCCGATCTTTATCTGTCGCTTGCCGCCGCCGCGGAGAAAAAGCAGGGCGTCATCATTCATCAGGACCGCGTGAACACCATCACCGGCGAAGGTTCGTGAGCGACCTATGGCGACGCATCCCGATTTCGCCGCCTTCGCGCGCGCCTATGACGACGGACGACCGCAGGCGCTTTACACCCGCCTGATCGCCGATCTGGAAACGCCGGTGTCGGCGTTTCTGAAACTTGGCGAAGGCCGCGACAACGCATTTCTACTTGAGAGCGTTCAGGGTGGGGAAACGCGTGGGCGCTATTCGATCATCGGATTGAAGCCCGATCTCATCTGGCGCTGCATGAACGGCAAGGCAGAGATCAATCGCAACGCGCGCGCCGATGCCAATAAATTCGAGCCGGCGGAACTTGCGGATAACCCGCTTCAGTCGCTGCGGCAATTGCATCGTAAAACCATGATGGCGTTGCCGCCGGAATTGCCGCCGATGGCGGTGGGGCTGTTCGGCTATCTGGGTTATGACACGGTGCGGTTGATCGAACGGCTGGGACCGCCGCCGCCCGATGCGCTGAATTTGCCGGATGCCATTCTGATCCGCCCGACGATCACGGCGATCTTCGACACGATCAAGGACGAAATCATCATCGTGACGCCGGTTCGGCCCGAGAAGGGCGTCGATGCGCGGGCGGCTTACGCACGCGGATGCGAACGGTTGAACGATGCGGTGGCCGATCTGGAACGCCCGGCACCTGCGGCCCCACCCGTGCCCGAAAATCTTCCGACGATTTCGGCGGTCGATTCCAATACGACGCATGACGAGTATCTTTCGATTGTGGAGCGCGCGAAGGAATACATTCGCGCGGGCGATATTTTTCAGGTCGTGCCGAGCCAGCGGTTCCGCAAGCCGTTCGCGTTGCCGCCGTTTTCGCTTTACCGCGCATTGCGGCGGCTGAACCCCTCGCCGTTCCTCTATCACCTCGCCTTCCCGGGCTTTGCGATTGTGGGATCGAGCCCGGAAATCCTCGTTCGGTTGCGCGACGGCGTGGTGACGATCCGCCCCATCGCGGGCACACGCAAACGCGGCGGCACGCCCGCCGAAGACGCAGCGCTTGCGGACGAACTGATGGCCGATCCGAAGGAGCGCGCCGAACACCTGATGCTGCTCGATCTGGGGCGCAACGATGTGGGGCGTGTATCGGCCATCGGTACGGTGAAGGTAACCGACAGCTTCTTTATCGAACGCTACAGCCATGTGATGCATCTGGTTTCCAACGTCGAAGGGAAAATCCGCGACGGGCTGGATGCGATCGACGCACTGGCGGCGGGATTGCCCGCGGGCACGCTTTCGGGCGCGCCTAAAATCCGCGCGATGGAAATCATCGACGAGTTCGAGAAGGAAAAACGCGGCGCGGTTTATGCGGGCGCGGTGGGTTATTTCGCGGCCGACGGTTCGATGGATACGTGCATCGTGTTGCGCACGGCGCTGGTGAAAGACGGCACGATGTATGTGCAGGCGGGCGGCGGCGTCGTGGCCGACAGCGACCCGGAAGCGGAATTTCAGGAAACCGTGAACAAGGCCAGGGCGCTGCTCAGCGCGGCCGACGAAGCCGTGCGCTACGCCTCACTCAGCCGCCGCGGACAGTGAGCCGCCGTTGTGCATTTTGATGGCCTGGCTCAGCGGGATCAGCACATAACCCTGTTTTTCGACGGCGGGTATCCATGCTTCCAATGCCGCCAATGTGTGGGGACGCGGATGCCCGATGGCGATGACAAGGCCCCTGCGCCGCGCGATTGATTCGATCTGCCCCAGTTGCCGCGCGATAGCGGCGGAATTGTCGTCATCGTCGATGAAGACGTCGCGCCCGGCGACTGGCACGCCTGCGGCGCGCGCGAGTTTCACGCCCTGCGAATAGACCGTGGTACGCGAATCCAGAAAGAAGAGATGCTTTTGCGCCAGCACCTGCATGACGGGGATGAGCGCTTTGTGATCGGACGTGAACCAGCTTCCTTCGTGATTGTTCATGCCGTCGGCATCCGGAATGCGCGATAGCGCCCACAATACGCGGCGCTGGATTTCTTCCTTCGGCATTTCCAGCGCGAGCGCCATCGGCCCCGGATCGGCGCTGCCTTTCGGCTCCATCGGCATGTGCAGGATGACTTCGTGCCCGGCGCAGAACGCATCGTGTGAAAGTTCGGGGGAACGGTCCGGATATGGCAGGAAGGAGAGCGTCACGCTCTTCGGCAACGCCATGGCGCGGCGCGAGCCGGCAACATCGGCGCCCATATCGTCGATCACGATGGCGATCAGCGGGCGGCCAGAGGCCGGAGCTGCAGGCGGCACTTGCAGCGGCGCGGCGACCACCTGTTTGGGCAGTGCAGGAACGGCCGACGGCGTTGGAACAGATTTGGGCTTGGGTGCGAGATCCGTTTGAGGCGGCGGCGCTTTGGGCGGGAGGCTCGCATGGGGCGGCGGAGCAGGTATCTGCGGGATGGCGATTTCCACGCGCGAGGGAGGCGGTTCGGACTGCCAGGCCTGCGACAGCGAATAGCCCAACCCAACAGCCGCCAGTGCGCCGACCACGCCAATGGCCGCGCCGGCAATTTTTCCCCAGAGTTCCGCGTTTCCGGCCATGATTCAGTGGACCCGCCTCGTGGTTAACAAGTCAACCAACGCGGTATTTACCTTTCGGTGACGACTTGAAGTTGTTCTCGCGCGCGACGCGCAATCTAAGCGATTCACCGGCGCGTTGCAGCGAAGTCACAAGGGGGAACTTTCTCCTCGCCGAAAATACCGACACCGATGCCAGCACAGCGCGAAAACGCATTTGTTTTAAAGGTTTTTCTGCAACGGTCCACAGCGCGGGCGTTGTGCACATGTCCAAAGCGTTACATTGATTAGCTTTCTATACATCCATCACGGACCTATAACTTAGAAATCTAATGAATCAGCCGGCCGCAATCCGTCGCCGGAGGGGAGGAAATCATGTCGATCCATCGCATTGCGCTCAAATCATCCGTGGCTGCCGCCGCGCTTCTTTGCGCGGGCATCGTGCCAGCCCTCGCCGCCGACGAGGATGCCGTCGAGACGGTTGTCGTCACGGCCCAGAAGGTCGAGCAGGACATTCAGCGCATTCCCCTCGCGGTGACCGCGTTCAGCGCGCAGGACCTCGAGAAGAGCCATATTGAGTCCCTGACGGACGTGGCGTTGCGCACACCGGGCTTCACGGCAACAGCGTTCACACCCGCCGAACCGAACCTCACCATTCGCGGTATCGGCAGCGCCGAAGGCGTAAGCCAGAACGCAGGCGGCGATCCGTCGGTCGTTCTCTATATGGATGGCGTCTATCTCGGCCGCGGCGGCATTGCGGACATCGATGCCTACAATCTGGAGCGCATCGAAATCCTGCGCGGCCCGCAGGGAACACTCTACGGCAAGAACGCGACTGGCGGCCTTGTAAACTTCATCACAAAAAAAGCGGACAACGAGACCTATGTCCACGCATCGGCTACGGTGGGCAACTACAATCTCATTAGCGGCAATGCGCAAGTAAACGTACCGCTCTCAGACAATTTGTTCTTCGCAGGCGGTGTTTCCTCGAAGAACCGCAGCGGTTACGAATACAATGAAACGACTGGCAATCGTGTGAACGACGAGCACGTCTCCACGGTGCAAGGCCAATTTCGCTTCGTGCCGAGCAACGATCTCGAGTTCGTACTGGCTGCCGACTACACGCATCAGGACCAAAAGGGCAATCCGCGACACAATATTTGCGATGCAAGCGTAGCGGGCGGCGCTCACTGTGTTGGTGTTAATCCTGATCCGCGGGTCGTCGACGCATATACAGATGGCTATCTGCGCCGCGATCTTGCAGACGTTCGCTTTGAAGCAAATTGGACTACATCAATCGGAACCATCACATCAATTACGGCATATCGCGACACGCGTCTGGGCACGTTGACGCCATTCTTCAGCAACCCCGTCAACCCACCGAATCAGATTGAATCCACGGAAATTGACGCGGAAAAGAACAAGCAAGTCAGCGAAGAATTGCGGCTTGCCTTTGATGGGCTGGACGATAGGTTGAACGGCGTTGCGGGCTTCTACTTCCTTCACGAAGACAATAATCGCACTGAAACCTTGATCCAGGACTTCCCCGCCCCGTCGATAAGCGGCACAGCGGCTTACCCGCAAGCCTTAAGCGCAAGAAGCGTCGCGATTTTCGGTCAAGCCAATTATAAAATTCTGGAGTCTTTCACCGCCACTTTTGGCGCGCGCATGACGTGGGAAAACAAGGATGGCGAATTTGCCGGTTACCTTGTCAGCGGGCCTGTACCGGGCGCATTACCACCTCCTCTCGTCGCCGACTATGACGTCGCTGCGAGCCAGAGCTGGAGTGCATTCACCCCCAAAGCCGCACTCAACTATCAGATCACGGATGACGCTATGGTCTACTTTAGCGCCTCGCGCGGCTTTAA
>DATKJT010000003.1:0-167022 GCA_035543495.1 Rhizomicrobium sp.
CGCGTTGGGCGTGTGGTCGTCGGTTCAGGATCACATTGTTTCCGCAGAGAATGTGCGCGTGGCGCTCGCTTACGTCGCGCGCAAGGAAGCGCCTTTGGGGATTGTTTACGCGACCGATGCTTATTCCGAACCGAAGGTGCGGATCGTTGGCACCTTCCCGGAAAATTCGCACCAGCCCATCGTCTACCCCGTGGCGCTGACCAAAGATGCGAAGCCGGATGCCAAGGGCTTCCTCACCTATCTGTCGGGCCCCGAAGCGCGAGCGGCGTTTGAGAAGGCGGGCTTTACCGTTCTGGGAGCAGCACAATGAACATTCGCGGCATTCTTCTTTGCGGCGCAACCTTCGCATTCGCGACGCCCGCTTTTGCGCAAGCGGACTCCGACGTGATGAAGCGGCTGGACGCGATGCAGCACATGATCGAGCAGCAACAGAAGGAAATCTCGGCGCAAAAATCCGAGATCGGAGACCTTCGGCGGGCGCTAAAAAAGCACGGCACGACGGTTGCAGCTGATGCGCCTCCACCCCCTCCCCCGCCGCCTGTCGCGCCAGAGATCGAACAACGCGTGACGGTGCAAGAGTCGAAGCTGGATGCGCTGGCGCAGAAGGTCGATGCCGCGGAAACCAAGGCCAAGCTCGACAAGCAGGAACAGCCGAAATGGAGTTTCGCCGGCGGTCATCCGCAGTTCAGTTCGGCAGATGGACGCTTTTCGCTCGCGATCAAGACCATCGCGCAATATGACACCGCTTATTATATGCAGAGCGCGAGCGCGCTGCGGCTTGCGGCTGCAAACGGGCCCGATCTTTCGAGCGGATCGAATTTCCGGCGCGTGCAGCTTGGCGTTCAGGGCACGCTGTTCGGCGATTGGTCCTACAATTTCAACTACGATTTCGCGGGCACGGGCGGAACCGAAACACCCGGACACATCCAATCCGTCTATGTGGAATATGACGGTTTGAAGCCGTTCGCGTTGCGCATCGGCGCCTTTCCGCCATCCGCGGGGTTGGAAGACCAAACAGGATCGCCGGATACGATCTTCCTCGAGCGTAACTCGCCATCCGATCTCGCTCGCAATATCGCAGGTGGCGATGGGCGCGATGCCATCGCACTTTTCTATACGACGGATCGTATCTATGGCGCGATCTCGTATACCGGCAACAAGGTGCAGGATTCGGGTTTATTCGACGAGCAGCAGGCTGTGATGGGGCGGCTCGCCGCGCTCGCATGGTCGGATGACGATGCCAAGCTGGTGTTGAGCGCGAACGGTACACGTGTGTTCAGGGTTGGCGATACCGCAGCGGGTCCAAACGCGACACGGCCGATCACGCTGTCCGATCCGCCGGAGATCACGGTGGACAACACCGGCACCAAACTCGTTTCGACCGGATCGCTCGATGCGTCGAGCGTGAGCGAATGGGGCGTCGAAGCAGGCGCGCAATGGCAGAGCCTTTATGGGCAAGCCGGATATTTCGGTTACACGGTCGATCAGCGTTTGGCGGGCGCGCCGACGTTCGGATTCGACGGTTGGTATGCGCAAGCAACCTGGGTGCTCACCGGCGAAAGCCGCGTCTACAAATCGAGCAGCGCGTCGTTCTCAAATCCGGTGCCGCGGATACCCTTCTCGTTCTCCGGCGGCGGCTGGGGCGCGTGGGAATTGGCGGCGCGGTATAGCGATCTCAATCTGAACGACGATCCCGGTGCAGTTGGTGTTGCGTTGCCGGTGGTTGGTGGATTTGCACAAGGTCTTCGCGGCGGCGATCAGCGGGCGGAGACAGTTGGGATCAACTGGTACCCCAATTCGCTGCTGAAGTTCGCGTTCAACTTCCAGCACGTGAATGTAGGACGCATCGGTTCGACACCGTCCAGCATTTATGGCCCGGCGATGAGCAATGCCGAGGTTGGACAGGATTTGAATATCGTGTCGTTCAGATCGCAAATAGCGTTCTGACGTGAGTAAGAAAGAAGAAGGAAGGGATTACTCTTCCTTCTTCGCCTTTTTGGCCTTCTTTTCTTTTTTCTCAGGCTCGGCCTTGGCGCCATCGAGTTTCTCGGCCGCTTCATCCGGATCGAGGAACAGGGTTTCGCGATCGACCGGGCGATCCGTTACTTCGGCGAGTTCGGCGATGAAATCCACCACCTTGTCTTCGAAGATCGGCGCGCGGACTTCGTTCATGGCCTGCTGGTTCGAGGCGTAGAAGTCGAACACCTGGGCTTCCTGACCGGGGAACTGGCGGGCGCGCGCGGCGATGGCGCGCTGCACTTCGTCGGGTTGCACCACGATGCCGTTCATCTCGCCGATGCGGGCGAGCACGAGGCCCAAACGCACGCGGCGTTCGGCGATGTCGTGATATTCCTTCTTCAATTCTTCGTCGGTCTTGCCTTCGTCGGCGGCGGTTTTGCCTTCGCGCGCCATTTCGGCCTGCACCTGTTTCCAGATGCCTTCGAATTCGCCTTCGACCATGGTCGGCGGCAGCGAGAAATTGTGTGCGCTGTCGAGCGCATCGAGGATGCGGCGCTTCAGATGCAGGCGGCTGGCACGAGCAAAGTCGCTCTTGAGCTGATCGCGCACGCGATCCTTGAGCGACGCCAGCGAATCCACGCCGAAACGCTTGGCCAGTTCGTCATCGACGATGAGTTCGTCGGGTTGTTTGACTTCCTTCACCTTTACTTCGAACTCGGCGTCCTTGCTCCTGAGTTTTTCGTTCGGGTAGTCATCCGGGAATGGCGCTTTCACGATGCGGTCTTCACCGGCTTTCGCGCCCTTCAACTGGTCTTCGAAACCAGGGATCAGTTGATGCTGGCCGATGGTGAGATTGAAATCGGTCGCCTTGCCGTATTCGAATTCTTCGCCGTCGATGCGGCCGGTGAAATCGATCACGAGCACGTCGCCATCTTCGGCGCCGCCCTGGCGCATCGAATAGGTGCGGGCCTGTTCGGCCAGACGTGTGGTCGCGTCTTCGACTTCCTGATCCGTCACTTCGGCGGTCAGGCGTTCGACCTTGAGCGAACCGATATCGGCCAGCTCGAATTCCGGCATCAGGTCGACCTTCACGGTGAACTCCAGGTCGGCGTTGCCGTCCACGACTTGCTGCAATTCGCTGACAAGATCGACGCGCGGCGGGAAGGCCGGCTTCAGTTCGTTGTCCTTGATCGCCTGCTGGCTGGATTGCGAGACCGCTTCTTCCACCACCTCGCCCATCATGGACTTGCCGTACTGCTTCTTGAGGAAGGAGACGGGAGCCTTGCCGGGGCGGAAGCCGCGCAGGTGAACGCGGGGCGCCATCTCGGTGAGCTTGCCGGTCAGGCGCTCGTCGAGGTCGTTGGCGGCAATGACGATCTTGAATTCGCGGCGGAGGCCTTCGTTGACGGTCTCGGTGATCTGCATATGACGTTCCTACTTCTATCGACCTTTTGCTTCGGCTTGCCGAGCCGTAGCGCTGAAAAAGCCCGCCTTCGCGCAAGTGCGCTTCGGCGCGGCAGCCTCCTCTTACTTCGTGCGCGGAGGCTGGTGCGGGCGGAGGGACTTGAACCCCCACGACTTTCGTCACTGGAACCTAAATCCAGCGCGTCTACCGTTCCGCCACGCCCGCGTCCGGGCAGCCGACAAAACGGGAAATCCGCCCCGCCGGAGGGCGCCCCCTATAACAGGGGTTTAAGGGGGTGGCTAGGGCATTTGGCGCTCATAAAGCGCCACATCCCAGAAGTGGCCAAACTTGCGGCCGACCTGGGTTTCCGTGCCGATATGGCGGAAACCCATGGCGAGGTGGAGGCCGACCGAGGCCTCGTTCGGCAGAGTGATGCCGCCATAGGCGCGGTGGACGTCTTCGGCGTTCAGGGCAACGAACAAGGTGGCGTAAAGGGCGCGGCCAATGCCCTGACGAATGGCGCTCGGGGCGAGATAGATGCTGGTCGAGATCGTGGGGTCATAGGCGGCCTTTTCCTTGAAGCGATGCGAACAGGCGTAGCCGACGGGCCGACCATCCTTCACGGCGACGAAGCATTGATGGCGACCGGTGCGCGAGAACTCATCGAACCATTGCTGACGTTGCGCGAGCGTTCGCGGTTCAATGTCGAAGGTGACGGGTGTGTGGACGACGTAGTGGTTGTAGATGTCGAGCAGGATCGGGAGATCGGCCTGTTCAGCGTGGCGGATGTCCATGGGTGGCGTCCTTCAGCGCAGCGAGGACATGCGGCAACTGCTCCGGCAGATCCTCGGAGATGAGTCCGGGCCCAAACCTGTACGCCGCCTCGCCATGGAGCCATGCGGCCATTGCGGCCGCTTTGAATGACGCGACTCCCTGCGCCATCAGACCACCGATCATGCCAGCGAGAACATCCCCCGAACCGGCGGTCGCCAATTCCGGCGGCGCATGGCTGTTGATGGCGGCACGACCATCCGGGGCGGCGATCACGGTGTCGGGGCCTTTCAGTAGAACGGTGCAACGCGCAGTCGCAGCGGCTGCGCGCGCAGCTTCGATTCTGGTTGAGGAGCGGCGCAGAAGCCCCGGAAATATCCTCTCGAATTCGCCTTCGTGCGGGGTGAGCACGCAGGGGTCGCGCAGCAATTGATAGAGTGCTTTGGGGTCTTCCTGGAACGAGGTGAGCGCATCGGCGTCAAGGACCGCGGCGGCTTGGGCGGCGAGCACGCGCTGGACCATCGCGCGGGTTTCCGCGCCGACACCGACGCCGGGGCCCAGCACCACCGAATTGAACCGCTTGTCTTCGAGGAGATGGGCCAGGCCCTCCACGCCCTCGAACGGTTTGATCATGATGGCGGTAAGTTCGGTGGCGTTCACTTCCACCGCATTCGGCGGGCTGGCGACGCTGACGAGTCCTGCTCCAACGCGAAGCGCACCGCGAGCCGCCAGGCGTGCGGCGCCCGTGGCGTGCGGCGGCCCGCTGACCACGACGCAATGACCGCGGTCGTATTTGTGTTCTTCGGTTCTGGGCCACGGAAAATCGGCCGACCAGAGTTCGGGCGTGTTGTCGAACAGTTTGGGCTTGAGGGTTTCGATGGCGGATTCGGGGATGCCGATATCCGCGACGACGACCTCGCCGCATTTTGCGCGGCCGGGCATGAGAACGTGACCGGGCTTCTTGCGGAAGAACGTGACGGTGACGTCTGCCTCGATGCAGATGTCGCCGAGGGTGCGGCCAGTGTCCCCTTGGAGGCCTGTAGGGACGTCGACGGCGAGCACGGGCACGTCGAGGGCGTTGAGTTCGAGGGCGACGGTCTTCGATTCTTCTTCAAGCTGACGAGAGAAGCCGGCGCCGAATATGGCGTCAATTACCAGCTCGGCGTCGCGGAAGATTCCGGATTCGATGGTTTCGAAACTGCCGTCCCACAGCTTGGCCACGGCGGCGACATCGCCTTTGAGGTTGGCGCGACTGCCGAGAACGGCGACACGAACATCCCAGCCGTACTTCTTCAGATAGCGAGCCGCGACGAGGCCATCGCCGCCATTGTTGCCGGGGCCGCAGAGCACGAGTGTTTTGCGCGGGGTCCAACGCTTGACCGCTTCATCGGCGGTGGCGCGGCCTGCGTTTTCCATCAGGGTAAGAAACGTCACGCCGTTCTTCGCGGCATAACGATCGGCGGCGTAGCTTTGTTCGACAGTGAGGATTTCGCTTTTCATAAGACCCGGTAGTGATAACGGTAGAGTTCCTGATCGAAGCCCATGGCTTGGTACAGATTAACCGCTGGCGTGTTGGCCGCAACGACCTGCAGGCACGCCCCTGTCGCACCCGCGGTCTTTGCCCAGCACAGCAGGCTTGAAAGCGTGGCGCGCGAAAAACCCTTGCGGCGCCGCGTCGGATCGGTCGCTACCCATTGGAGCGAGACAATCCTGTCGTGCAGCGCACCATAGGCGACCGAGACGATTTGTCCTTTGCAGTCACGGTCCGCCGCGAAAGCGACTGGCAGCGCCACCAGATCGAGCAGGCGTTTGCGGATACTGTCGCTCGTGATGGTTTCGCCCGTGAAACGGTGGTGGGCGGCCAGCCATTCCGCCGTTGGCCGTTCCAGGATTTCGATTCCGTCGACGCTCACGGGTGGTGATTTGGCAAAATCGAAATAAAGCGTGCGTGTTTCGTCTTCGGCACGGAAACCGCGGTCGATCAGTGCTTCCACCAGCGCAGGATGATCGTTGGAGCGGATGCGGAAATAAGTTGGCAAGCCATGGGCGCGGTAGATCGTTTCGCAATGCCCGATCTTTTCGGCCAGTTCGTAACTGCCGGGGCCGATGACGTTCACGGAATTGGTGCGGCGCGTGTGCCCTTCGGACAGGCGGATGAGCCAACCGTCATAAAAAATTTCTTTCAATGCCGGCCAGGCATTCAGGCACGCTTCTTCGACGCTGGTGCACAATCTATCCATGTTCATGACGGTCTCCGTTCAGGCGACCGGATGGCTGGATAACAAAAACCCCGCACATCCGGCGGGGCTTGGCTTCTTCGCGTGCGCGAGCGCTTACACCCCTCCTCGAAAGAGTGTGCGGCGTCGCGAAATGGAAATGTGCGAAGGCATCGCCGCGCACAATACGCAAGAACCCGCACCTTGCAAGGGCTTTCAGAAGCCGGGCGGCGTCTTCTCATAGAGGGGCTGGGCTTGCTCATAGGCGTAAGCGGCAGCGAGCACGCCCTTGTCGTCGAACATGCGGCCGACGATCTGCAGACCAACAGGCAGGCCGTTTGAGGAATAGCCGCAAGGCACACTGGCGGCGGGTTGTTGAGTCAGGTTGAAGGGGAAACTAAAGGGCGTCCACGCCATCCATGCTTTGCCATCGTCATCGAGCGGCGAAAGCTGGTTCACGTTGAAGGCGGTCGTGGCGATCGATGGCGTGACGAGGAAATCGTATTTCTCCATGAACACGCGCATTTGCGTGCCGTAGACGCCGCGTGAGGCATTGGCATCGATGAACTGTTTCTTGGTGAAGCTGTTGCCGACATCGGCCATCTTGCGCAGACCCGGATCGAGTTGAGCGCGTTTTTCTTCCGGCAGATCGCCGAGCAGATAGCCCGCTCCGGACCACCAGATTTTCTGGAAGATGTCGCTGGGATCGCCGCCGGGCGGGTCGGCAAGCTCGACATGAGCGCCGAGATCTTCGAGGCGCTTCACCGCGGCTTTGACGAGGGTTTCCACTTCGCCGTCGATGCGCTGGACGTAGCTCAGACGTGGGCTGAAGGCTATGCGTTTGCCCTTCAACGGTGTTTCGAGTTCAGCAGCATAATCCATCGGCTCGTAGGGAAGCGAATGCCAGTCTCGCGCATCGGGTTTGGCGATGACGTTCATCAGCATCGCGCTGGAGCGCACATCGCGGCTCATGGGTCCGACATGGGCGACGGTGCCGAAGGGCGAAAGCGGATAAGCGGGCACGCGACCGAAGCTGGGTTTCAAACCGAACGTGCCGGTGAAGCTCGCTGGGATGCGGATGGAGCCGCCGCCGTCCGTTCCCAACGCAAGCGGTGCGAAACGGGCGGACACCGCCGCTGCCGAACCACCGGAAGAACCGCCGGGTGTCTTGTCCGTGTTCCAAGGGTTGCGCGTGGTGCCGGTGAGCGGGCTATCGGTTGAACCTTTCCAGCCGAATTCCGGTGTCGTGGTCTTGCCAATCAAGACCGCACCAGCTTCGCGAAGCCGCGCCACTGATGGAGCGTCTTCCAGCCACGGACCCTTCGGATCGATGGTGAGCGAGCCGCGGCGCGTGGGCCAGCCCTTGGTCACCAGCAAGTCCTTGATCGCGACGGGAACGCCATCGAGCGGCGACAGGGGCTCGCCTTCCAGCCAACGCTTTTCGGATTCCTCCGCCATGGTTTCGGCTGCATGGACATCGATATGGCAGAAAGAATTGATCGAGGAGTCGAGCGCTTCGATGCGGCCGAGACAGGCCTCGGTCACTTCGACCGGCGAAAGATCACGGGCTTCGAACGCGGCGGAAAGCTCTGCGGCATTCATTTCGTGTGGTTCGAGGGCCATGCGTTCTTCCCGTTTCAATTCACTTTTGTGAGCGGCGCTTCCCTGCCCTGTTCGATCAGCGCGAGTTTGCCGCCAGCATTTTCGAAGATTGTGACCGAACAATTGTCCGGCGAAAAGACCGTGACGCGGTCATCGCTTATGGCCGCGCCCATCGCCACATTCAGCGCGACGTAGTGCGAGAAGATAACCGTGTCTTCCTTCAGCATCGTCAGCGCACCAATCACATCCTCTCGCCATTGCGCGAGCGGCGGCGTTGCGGCGCGCCACGAGCCGGACATGAACTGGCGCAGCCATTGGGCACGTTCCGTGAGCGCGAGACCCGGCGACGGGATTTCAGCCACGGCGTCTTCGATGACCGGCTCGCGGCTCCACAATTTCGCCAAAGGCGCGGCCGTTTCGCGCGTGCGCGCGAGTGGGCTTGAGACGATGGCGAGCGGACCGCGCGGTGCAAGTACCTTCGCGACGTCTTCGGCTTGCGTACGGCCGAGTTCGTCCAGGCCCGGATCGTGTGCTTCGCCGAACGTCGCCGACGCGCGGCCGTGGCGGACCATATAAAGGCGCGGCATCAGGCGAACCGGAACAGGTTGTGCGGGCCTTCGACGCTGACTTGGCCTTCGCGGCCGATCATCTCTTCGCGCATCATGCGGTCGAGCGTTGCATCGTCGTCCGGTGTGTTGGCGAGGAAGCGGCTGTTGTTATCCAGCCTGCCGACGATAAGGCCGAAGCGTTTGCCCTTGCGGTCGGTGATGACGCTGTAGGTTTCAACTTTCGCATTTCCGTTCGGCTTTTGCGTGACGTTCGGGCGCGGCATGGAGTCGATTTCGATCTGATAGGATTTCGGGTCTTCGCGCTGCCAGTCGCCTTCTGTCGGTTTCGTCGAATAGATGCCGGCCGAATGTTTGGTGACGTACCAACCGTTACCGGTGCACAGGCCGTATTTGCCGGGATTAGAGCGCAGCTTTTCCGTCATCGTGACGATGGAGTGCATGACGTAGTTGTTTCCGGGACCGCCGAAATAGGGCAAACCGCCCGTCACGGTAAGGCCGCGCGGATCGTCCTCCGCGATGCCCAGTTCCTGACAGCCGAGTTCGACGGCGCTTGGAAAGCAGGAATAGAGATCGATCAACGACACATCGCCGACGTCGAGGTTCGCCATGCCAAATGCCTTCTTGCCGATCATGTGGATCGCGGGCGAGGAATGGAAATTGGTCCGCTCGGTGACGTTCCAGATGTCGGAGGCATCGCCGCAACCGTGCAGGTAGACCCATTTGGATTCGGGGATACCGAGTTCGCGGGCCTTGCCGACACTCGTCATCACGAGGGCGGCAGCCATGTCCACCTCGATCACGGCATTGAGATATTTGGTGTAGGGGAATCCCACGAAGCGGTTTTTCTCCGATGGCGTGGAGATTTCTTCCGGCGAGCGATAGGTCGGAAACCACGAATACGGATTTTCCGATGCCACTTTCGAGAACGGCGAGAAGAACCTGCCGAGCCATTCCAGATGTTCCTGCGGGGTGTGGCGCTTGATGGCGCGGATCGCATTTTCGAACAGCGGATAGGTGTTGACCGGGAAATGCAGACCGTAGCTGCGTTCGTAATCGTTCACGCCCGCGCGCATATCGCCGATTTCTTCCGGATCGCTGCCGGGATCGACATCGGGGCTGTTGCCCCAGCCGAGATCGATACCGTTTTTCATCGCGCCCAGAAGCGTGCCGATGTACTCCGCTCCTGCGAGCAGCGCGACATCGCATTCCCCGCGCGCGATTTCTTCCGCCGTGCGGTTGACGAGCCATTGCGGAGTGTTGCCGCCTGTTGCGGTGTAAATGTTGCGGCGAGGCGAAATGCCCAGATGCTTCGCAACCGATAGCGGCGGATTGCGGAACATGCGCTTTGGAAGGCGGCCCTGGTCGCCGGGCGAATCCGCGGTGAAACGGACGACGGAGATCGTATCGATGGCGCGGGTGAGTTTGTCGGCAACGCCGCTGTCCGCGATCGCGGCACGCGAGACCTTTGCCAGCATTTCTATCGGCGAAAGGCTTTCCTGGATTTTCTTCTCTTTCACCGTGCGTTGCGTGAACTGAGCGCCGGAGACGAGAATGGGTGTCCTGGGATTTGTCATTTTTGTTCCTTATTTGGCGAAATAGCTTTGAAGCCGGGATAGCGCGTCCTCGATCACAGCACGGCGCTTGCAAAAGGCAAAGCGCACGAAGCGATCCGGTTTTCCGTTCGTAAAGAAGACGCTCAGAGGAATTGCGGCAACGCCTACCTCCCGCACCAATCTTTCGCAGAAGGCGCGATCGGGTTCGTTGGTCAGTGCAGAGATGCCAGCAGTGAGAAAGTAGGTGCCTTCGCTGGGCAAAACCTCGAAACCGAGACGCGACAGACCTTGCGCGAGGAGATCGCGGTTCTTTTGCAGTTCTTTTGTCAGATTCAGCGTGAAATCGATTTCGTGTTCGAGCCCGTGCGCCACGCCCAGTTGCAAACCGGGGGGCGTGGTGAAGGTGAGGAACTGGTGCGTTTTGGCGATGGCGTCTATCGGCGCGGCGTCGCCGGTCACCCAGCCAACTTTCCATCCCGTCAGCGAGAACATCTTTCCCGCGGAGCCACAACGTACCACGCGCTCGCGCATTCCCGGTATTGTCATCAGCGGAATGTGTTCGCGGCTGTCGAAAACAAGGTGTTCGTATACTTCATCGCAAATCACAGTCGCGTTGGTACGCGAGATGACGCGGGCAACGATCTCCAACTCTTCACGGGTGAAGACTCGACCGATGGGATTCATCGGCGTGTTGATGACCAGTGCGCGGGTGGCGGGCGTGATCGCGGCCGAAAGCGCTTCTTCGGTCAGATGCCAATCCGGTGGAGACAAGGTGACCGTGCGAACGGTTGCGCCGACGGCTTCGGCAATGGGGCGATACGAATCATAGGCAGGGTCGATGAGCACGACCTCCCCACCCTGCCCGGCCAAACCCATGATACAGGCGGTCAACGCCTCGGTCGCACCGGAGGTCACAACCACTTCGGTGTCGGGGTTGAAGTTGAGATCATAGAATCGCTTCGCGTGGGCGGCGATGGCTTCGCGCAGTTCGGGGCGGCCGCGCATCGGCGGGTACTGGTTGGGGCCCTCGATCAGCGCCCTGGCAGCAACGGCGCGGATGGGCTCAGGACCATCCTCGTCCGGGAACCCCTGACCCAGGTTCACTGCGCCGTATTGGGTGGCGAGCGCCGACATCACCGTGAAGATGGTGGTAGGCAGATTCGCGAAGACCGGGTTGTAGGAAGATGAGGGGGCCATTGGGGCCAACCTTGCAAATCCCGGAGCGGTTTTCACCTGCTGCCGCGCCGCAACAACTCTGCGGGTTATTTTTTATGCAATTTGCCTGTTATTTAGGCGTAATAATACAGGCAATGCATCTAACCAATTGATTCTCATTGGGGATATTCCGCCGCGTCGTGGCACGGGCCCTGCAATTCCATGGGTAGCGTGGGCTGCGTGCGTAGCCTGCGAAGGAGCAACCACATGAAAAAAATCGAAGCGATCATCAAACCGTTCAAGCTCGATGAGGTGAAAGAAGCGCTGCAGGAAGTCGGCGTTCAAGGCATCACGGTCACGGAAGCCAAGGGCTTCGGCCGCCAGAAGGGTCATACCGAACTCTATCGCGGCGCCGAATATGTCGTGGACTTCCTGCCCAAGGTGAAAATCGAAATCGTTATTCCGGACGAACAGCTTGCGGCCTCCATCGAGGCCATTCAAAAGGCTGCGCGAACGGGCCGCATCGGCGACGGAAAAATTTTCGTCCTCAATGTCGAAGAGGCCATTCGCATTCGCACGGGAGAAACCGGCGCAGACGCGATCTGACGCCTGCTGCCGCATGACTGAACCGAACAACGTTTAACGAAGGGGTGTACCCAAACCATGGCTGACGCAAAAACCATTCTGAGTCTCATCAAGGAGAAAGACGTCAAATTCGTCGATCTGCGCTTCACTGACCCGCGCGGCAAGTGGCAGCACGTCACGTTCGATCTTTCCCTCGTTGACGAGGACATGCTGACCAACGGCACGATGTTCGACGGTTCGTCGATCGCCGGCTGGAAGGCGATCAACGAATCCGACATGACGCTGATGCCCGATTGCAATTCGGCGGTAATCGATCCGTTCTTCGCGCAGACGACGCTTGCGATCTTTTGCGACGTGGCCGAGCCCTCCACCGGCCAGCCCTATAACCGCTGCCCGCGCTCGATCGCAAAGGCCGCCGAGAAATATGTGAACTCGTCGGGCGTCGGCGACACGACCTATTTCGGGCCGGAAGCCGAATTCTTCATCTTCGACGACGTGCGTTTCGACACCCAGATGAACAAGGGCTTCTATTACGTCGACTCCGCCGAGGGCGCCTACAACACCGGCACCGAATATGAGAGCGGCAACCTAGGCCACCGTCCGGCGGTCAAGGGCGGCTATTTCCCCGTTCCGCCGGTGGACAGCGCGCAGGACATCCGTTCCGAAATGCTCGCCATCATGGGCGACATGGGCATCGCGCCGGAAAAGCACCACCACGAAGTCGCCACCGCCCAGCACGAGCTTGGCTTCAAGTTCAACACGCTGACCAAATGCGGCGACAATATGCAGATCTACAAGTATGTCGTGCACCAGGTGGCCGCGGCCTACGGCAAGACGGCGACGTTCATGCCCAAGCCGATCTACGGCGACAACGGATCGGGCATGCATGTGCACCAGTCGATTTGGAAAAGCGGCAAGCCGCTGTTCGCCGGTTCGGGCTATGCCGATCTGTCGGACACCTGCCTGTACTACATCGGCGGTATCATCAAGCACGCGAAGTCGCTCAATGCCTTCACGAACCCGCTGACGAACTCCTACAAGCGCCTCATCCCCGGCTTCGAAGCGCCGGTGCTGCTCGCTTACTCGTCGCGCAACCGTTCGGCGTCATGCCGCATTCCGTTCTCCGCATCGCCAAAAGGCAAGCGCGTGGAAGTTCGTTTCCCCGATCCTGGCGCGAACCCGTATCTTGCTTATGCGGCAATGCTGATGGCGGGCCTCGACGGCATCGAGAACAAGATCCATCCGGGCGACCCGATGGACAAGGACCTCTATGCCTTGCCGCCAGAAGAACTGAAGGAAGTGCCGCAGGTTTGCGGATCGCTTCGCGAAGCTCTCGAAAACCTCGACCGCGACCGCGCGTTCCTCAAGAAGGGCGGCGTCTTCTCGGACGACTTCATCGACAGCTACATCGAACTCAAGATGCAGGAAGTGTACACCTTCGAACACACGCCGCATCCGGTCGAGTTCAAGATGTACTATTCGGTCTGATTTTCCCGGATCGCAGAATTGGGGCGCGGAGTTTACCTCCGCGCCTTTTTCTTTTTAGGCCGCGGCGAATTCCGAACTTTTCTGACGATGCGCAATCGGATCGGCGGGGAGCACGACGAAAACCTTGCAACCCTTGCCGAATTCGCTTTCGATCCAGGCGCGGCCGCCGTGGAGTTCGGCCAGGCCGCGCACCAGCGCCAGACCCAGGCCCGTGCCGCCTGCCTGACGGTCGTAACGGTTATCGACCTGATTGAATGGCGTGAAGATGCGGTCCAGTTTCTCGCGCGGAATGCCGGGACCATTGTCTTCGACCATGATCTGAAACTGACCGCCCGGAGCCTTGCTCGCGATCACCGCGACACGGCCGCCTTCGGGCGTGAACTTGCTCGCGTTGGAAACGAGATTGATGAGAATCTGTTTGAGAGCGCGCTCATCGGCATAAAGCGGAGGCGTTTCGGCTTCGACATCGATGATGAGCTGCTGACGCTTCTCGCGCGTCTTGGGCACCATGATCTTGAGCGCGCCTTCGAGCGTGGTCCGGGTTTCGAGCGGGTTGGGATCGATATCCATCTTGCCCGCTTCGATCTTGGCGACGTCGAGAAGATCATTGATGAGTGACAGTAGATGAGCGCCCGAAGAATGGATATCGCCTGCATATTCCTTGTAACGCGGCGAACCAGTGGGCCCAAAGCACTCCTGCGCGATGATTTCGGAGAAGCCGAGAATAGCGTTCAGCGGGGTGCGCAACTCATGGCTCATATTGGCGAGGAACGCCGTTTTCGACGCGTTGGCCGTCTCCGCTTCGAAGCGCTTACGCAAGGCTTCGTCGCGCGTTTCTTCAAGTTCGCGGGCGAGGTCTTCCACCTGGAAACGCAGACGCGCGTCTTCGCCTACGCGGTGCGTCAGGCGGCGGCCATCGAGATTGAACTGGATGGCGTAGAGAATAAGCGTGGCGGCAACGGTGTAATCGAGCAGCGTTTCGCCGAGAATGAAACGTGCGATGGTGAGTCCCGCGACGGGCATGAAGCTCGCCAGGAACATATCGATGTGGTTGATGCGCATCACCGCCTGCGTGGCGATGACGCCGGCCATCATGCCGGCGAGAAACAGATGGTTGAGCGGATTGCCCGGTTGCCAGAGAAGCCACGGCACCATGCCCCAAGCCGCGCTGACGAGCGTCTGCATTCCCATGAAGCGGCGGAACCACGACTGCATCACGTCGTAGTCCTGGCTGCGCCGGGAAGCCTGTACGTAGGAGTGGACAAGCCTTGTTACGGTTATCGTGACGCCTGTGATCAATGACACCAGCACGGCGCAACGCGTAAGCGACGCATTCCCGACAAGTCCAAATTCGTCGGACGCCAGAAACGCCACCACCGCCGACCAAATCGGCGCTGTGTAGCGCGAGGAATGCACATCCTCGCAGATGAAATCGAGCTGCGCCCTGACGACGCGCCCGTCCGCGGTGTGCTGAACTTTGAGCCGTTGTCCGTAACCCACGGCGATACCCCGAACCCCCACCCGCTTTTTGCAGATGCGGAAACCTTAAGGGCCGTCTCTTAAAATTTACTGAGAACGGGAACCCTCACGCCTGCAAACGCAAGGCGTTCTGCGGGTTGTTGGCTAACGGAAAGTAAACGAAGACCCGTGTGCCCACGCCTTCGGCGCTTTCGATCCAGGCACGGCCGCCGTGCAACTCGGTCAATCCCCTGACCAACGCGAGGCCGAGCCCTGTGCCCCCGGCTGCGCGATCGTAGCGGTTATCGGCCTGTGCGAACGGTTCGAAAATACCGCCGAGCTTGGTGGAAGGAATGCCGATGCCATTGTCCTCAATCGAGACAAGCATGCCGCCTTCCTGAACGCGCGCGCAGGAGAGGATGATGTGGCCATCCTCCTGCGTAAACTTGTTGGCGTTCGAAAGAAGGTTCAGGAGAATCTGGCGGAAAGCGCGTTCGTCCGCACATATTTCGTGCAGTTCCGGATCGAGCCGGACCGACAGAGTTTGGCGCTTCGCACCAAGCTTGGGCTCGATCAGCCGTTTCACGGATTTGACCGTTTCGGGAAGGTCGAGGGGACGCGGATGGATGTCCATATGGCCGGCCTCGATCTTGGCCACGTCCAGCAGGTCGTTGATGAGCGAGAGCAGATGCGCGCCGGACTCGTTTATGTCTCGGGCATAGTCGCGATAGCGCGCCGGCACGTCCTGCCCCAGAGCTTCGTTGGCGATCATATCGGAGAAGCCAAGAATGGCGTTGAGCGGCGTGCGCAATTCGTGGCTCATATTGGCGAGGAACGAGGTTTTGGAACGGTTGGCCTCTTCGGCCTCGCGGCGTTTGTATTGGGCCTCGTCGCGGGCCTGCTTCAGTTCGCTCGCCATCGTTTCGTTAGCGAAGCGATTGTTCAGCATTTCGAGCACATTGCGCCGGATCGAAAAGCCTATCGAGACGATGTAGACGAACCAGAACGTCAGAAGGAAGGCGAGCATATGAGCAACCGGCGTGGTGCCGGTTAACAGCCTGAGCCAGTAAAGGCCCGCCATGGAAGCAAAGCCGACAGCATATAATCTGCGGTGCATGGCGCGTGTGACGGTCGCCGCCCACAGCATCGACGTCATGGCCAGCGCACAGAACGCATTGTTCGTCGGGTTGCTCTGCACCCACAGGAGCCAGAGCGTGGCGCCCCAACAGAGGCCCAAGCCCAATTGCAGCCACCAGAGCTTTCGCTCCATGACGGCGAGATCGAAGTCTTGGTTGCGCCTGCGATAGATCGACCACGCTGCAACACCGGTGATGGCGTGCAGGGCACAAGCCATCCAGAAATGGCCGAGCGGGACGGCGCCAAAATATTCCGGCTGCAGCAGCACCGGCCCGTACATCATCGCCAGACCGATTGGATTGGCAAAAACGGTGTAAGCCAGCGAATTGACAATGATCTGCAACTGCGCGCGCACGAGGCGCGGATCGTCACTTTCCGCAATGAGGCCGCCGCTGGCAAAAAGGGCGCGCATAGTCCTGGCTTTCCCCCCGGAATGGGGAAAAAGTAGGTCGCCAGCGTTAAGAAAACGTGCGGCTTTTAAGGGAACTTGTGGCGCGGACGGGTCTCTGTGCTAAGCCTTGCATCGTCCCCACATCGCTGATTCATACACCGCAAACATGGCCAAATCGCCCGACCTGTTCGACGCCGCGCCCGCCTCCACCAAGGGCTACACCGCCAAGGACATCGAAGTCCTCGAAGGGTTGGAACCCGTACGCCGGCGGCCCGGCATGTATATCGGCGGTACGGACGAGCGCGCGCTGCATCACCTGGCGGCGGAAATTCTCGACAACTCAATGGACGAAGCGGTGGCGGGATTCGCCAACCGGATCGAGATCGATCTGGAACCGGACGACATTCTGATCATCCGGGACAACGGACGCGGCATACCGATCGACCCGCATCCGAAATACAAAAAGCCGGCGCTTGAAGTGATCATGACCACGCTGCATGCGGGCGGAAAGTTCGGCGGCAAGGTTTACGACACCTCGGGCGGGTTGCACGGTGTCGGCGCTTCGGTGGTGAACGCACTGTCGGAATGGATGGAGATCGAAGTCGCGCGCGACAAGCAGGCGCACAAGATGCGCTTCGAACGTGGGCACACTGTCGGCAAATTGAAAAGCCTGGGCGCGGTGAACCGGCGCGGGACGATTGTTTCGTTCAAACCGGATACGCAGATCTTCGGCAAGGACGCGCATTTCTCGCCCGCACAGCTTTACCGGATGGCGCGGTCGAAGGCTTATCTGTTCCGCGGGGTGGAAATTCGCTGGAAGTGCGATCCGTCGCTGATCAAGTCGGCGGGCACGACGCCGGCGGAAGATACGCTGAAGTTTCCGGGCGGCTTGCTCGACTTCCTGCGCAGCGAGATCGAGGGTCGCACCACGGTCACACCGCGCGAATTTGCCGGACGTACCGAGAACCGCGATGGCAAAGGCGCGGTCGAGTGGGCGGTGACATGGGCGCCGGAGGCCGATCCGTTTGTCAGCTCTTACTGCAACACCATTCCCACGCCGCAGGGCGGCACGCACGAACAGGGATTCCGCAACGCGCTGACCAAGGCGCTGCGCGCGCACGGCGAACGCGCGAACAATCGCAAGACCGCGCTCATCACACCGGACGATTTGATGGCTTCGGCGTGCGCGGTCTTGTCGGTCTTCATTCGCGAGCCGGAATTCCAGGGCCAGACGAAAGACAAGCTTTCGACGGCGGACGCACAGCGGCTAGTCGAAAATGTGGTGCGCGATCACTTCGACCACTGGCTGGCCGAAAGCCCGCAGGAAGCCGATAAGTTGCTCGATTTCGTGATCGACCAGGCCGAAGACCGGCTCAAACGGAAACAGGAAAAAGAAGTCAGCCGCAAGTCGGCGACGCGCAAATTGCGGCTGCCGGGAAAATTGGCGGATTGCACCAGCGATTCACCGGCCGGGACCGAGATCTTTCTTGTGGAGGGCGATTCCGCCGGTGGCTCCGCGAAACAGGCGAGGGATCGCTCGAAGCAGGCAATTCTTCCACTGCGCGGCAAGATATTGAACGTGGCAAGCGCGGGCGCCGGCAAGCTGGCGCAGAATCAGGAACTGAGCGACCTTGTGCAGGCAATGGGTTGCGGCACCGGCACGAAATATCGCGAAGAAGATTTGCGGTATGAACGCATCATCATCATGACCGATGCGGACGTGGACGGGGCGCACATCGCTTCGCTGTTATTGACGTTCTTCTATCGCGAGATGCCACGGCTGATCTCCGGCGGACATCTTTATCTTGCCATGCCGCCGCTTTACCGCCTCGCGCAAGGCGGCAAGACGGTTTACGCGCGTGATGATGCCCACCGACAGGAATTGTTGAAGACGGTTTTCAAATCGAGTTCCAAGGTCGAGGTCTCGCGCTTCAAGGGGTTGGGCGAGATGCTGCCCGCTCAGTTGAAGGAAACGACGATGCGGCCGGGCAGCCGCACGCTCATCAAGGTGGAAATCGCCGACGATGCACGGGAAGAAACCAACGACATTGTCGAACGTCTGATGGGCAAGAAGCCCGAATTGCGTTTCCAGTTCATTCAGGAAAACGCGCACTTCGCCGCTGCGGACGTGGACGTCTAGCCCGGGATCTCCAACATCGATACAAGCACCGTTCCGTCACCCATTTGCGACGGGACGGCTGTTGCGGGTCGCGCTTTCAAAAGCTTGGCGCCGCCCGGCGGCAGACCGAAGCGGCGTTCGCCCAGGAAAATGTCGAATGGCTTCTTGGACCCAATGTCGAGCGTGATGGCGGCGTTGCGGCAATCAGAAGTTAGACAGCCGATAATCGTATTACCGGAATTGAAGCTCGTCGGCTTTACGGCGATTTGCCAGTCAGCGATTTGAACGGCTTTCAAATTCGCATCGCGCGGGATGACCAGGAACATCTGTGCTGCTTGGTCGGAGCCGGCAAGAACAATGGCGACTTGATGATGAGAATTGGCGTTCACAGACGCGGTGGGCTCAGGAAAGCGGAATTTTCCGGCAGGTGCGATGTAGGCTTGTTGGAACGCAACCGGGTAAGCCATATCCGGCTTGGTGGAGAAGTTCGCGGCAGCGGCCAACGAATCCGGCAGCGGTGCGCTGGCATCTGCCGCCCAAATGACGCGATTGCGGACGTGATCTTCGACATAATTCAAGTTCAGACGCTGGGGGGCCGCTTCGCTATAGGGCGGAATGAGACCCGCGGCAGCGGCAGCAACGACAGAGACTAAGAAACAGAGCGCGACATAAACCCTGCGCGTGCGGCGCGGAATCAGATCGGCAGCGAGAAGGGGAACGATGGTGATGACGCCAAGCGCTGCAGGGATGGTAAACAGCGGATGCAGTTTCAGCCCCATCAACGTTTCGCCCGCAACGACCAGCGCGAACCAGACGATGAGGTTGAGCACTGCTGCGATCAGAAGTGCGATCTGGCCGAAACGGCCCAGCCAACGATTACGTGAACGCCCGGCGAGCAGGAGCAAAATTGCTGCAATCAGACAAGGGATCAAGAAATAGGGGCTGATACCGGGCAGGAACGCAGCCGTCAAAATCCCGAGGGCCGCAAGCCACAACCATGCGCCACGCGCGAGACCATGTGCGGGTGCCATGGCGGACACGGCGAGTGTGAGGCCCGCCACTGCGAAGGACACTGCGATGCGGAACGTCACCGGATAGGCATAGGTCGGATCGGGCACGCCGGAAACGAGTTGGGCGATCGTATAAAGGCCCCACCCTGCAAGGCCACTACCGGCAATCAGCACGACGGGCATGATGAAAGAAAGGCAATGCTGATCCCAACGCATTTTGCGTTGTTCGCGCGCCATATAGGATGCAAACGTCAGCGCCACGAACAGAAGCAATGCCAACGGAAGCGCCAGCCATTGCGGCATTCGCGGCAGCGCCACGCCGAGGATCGAAAGATAGACCGCATTCTGACCTTTTAGAGCCGCAAAGCCCGTCTGTTCGAGACCCATGGCGGTGTCGAGCAGGTTTTCACCCTGATGCTGCAACGTCGCGCGGCTGAGATTGGCGCGGGTGTCGCGCGGGGTGTGATAGTGCGCGACGTTTTCGGAGAATGCGTAGTTGAACGAAGGGATGCCATCGCGGATGAACAGCGTAAGGTCGGTGTCGTTCGGCAGGCGTTTGTAAATTTCGGCGAATAACGAACTGGTGGCGTAGCGATGAGCATTGCGGGCGTAGAGGTCGACCAGCGGCGCGTTGCCATCGCTTGTCTGGAAGAGGAGGCTCGGGCCGCGATTGCCGCGTGCTTCCACGTTCACCACCGCGCCGACGCGGGCTTTCAGTTTCGGATTGTGCAGGAAGGCGGCGGCGCCAAGGAGGCCGTATTCTTCTCCGTCGGTGATCAGCGCGGTGATCGGGTGTTGCCCCGGATAGCCGCGGGCTTTTAGTGCGCGCACGGTTTCGAGGATGCTCGCAACGCCGGATTCGTCATCCGCCGCACCTGGACCTGCCGGGACGGAGTCGTAGTGCGCGAGTAGAACGATGGCTTTGCCCTGCCCCTTCTTCACCTCGGCGATGAGATCGGTAACGGTGGCGCATTCTATCGCGCCATAGCGTTCGCCATAGTTGCAACCCATTGCACGGTACGGTTTCGCTTCGACGCCGAGCTGGGCGAACTCGCGAATGATGCGTTCGCGCACGTTGCGGTTTTCGATCGTGCCTGCGGGATGCGGACGTTCGGGGCCAAGGATGCGGCCAAGCGTGTTGGCAGCGCGGACGGCGGAGAATTCGGTCGCGGGCGTTTCGATTCCGCGCACGGTATGTGGCTCGTTTGCGTAGCGGCAGAGGAACCAGACGGCCACGGCGAGAACGGCCAACCCTGCGGCGCGAAGTGTTGCGTTCATGCCGCCCTCCCGGGTCACGACTCGAATACTTTAGCGTTTCTTGTTGACTTTTTGGACTTCCTTCCTATGTTGCAGTGCATAAATGAGCCGTGGCCAATTCGGGCGACGGCATGGGCGCTCAGACTGCGCCCGATTAGGAGCGCATGACGAGTGAGACGATTGCCGGCGCGGAAGCCGGCGCGGAAGCCATTTCTCAAGAAATTCCTTCCCAATCAGATGCTTCTGGGACGCCCCTCGCGGCTGACCAGCCGACTTTCGACTCTCTTGGTCTCTCGGCCGAGGTGCTGAAAGCGGTCACGGAGAGCGGTTACACCACCCCTACGCCCATTCAGGCGCAGGGCATACCCCATGTCCTTCAACGCAAGGACATCATCGGAATCGCCCAGACGGGGACCGGCAAGACCGCCTCGTTCACGCTACCGATGATCGAATTGCTGGCGCGGGGTCGGGCAAAAGCGCGCATGCCCCGCTCGCTCATTCTGGAACCGACACGGGAACTGGCGGCACAAGTGGCCGAAAGTTTCGAGCGCTACGGCAAATACAACAAGCTTTCGATGGCGCTGTTGATTGGCGGCGTATCGTTCGAAGACCAGGAGAAGAAGCTCGACCGCGGTGTCGACGTTCTGATTGCGACGCCGGGGCGGCTGCTCGATCATTTCGAGCGTGGCAAGCTGATGTTAAGTCAGGTGCAGATCCTGGTGATCGACGAAGCGGACCGCATGCTCGACATGGGTTTCATTCCCGACGTCGAACGCATTTGCAAACTGATCCCGTTCACGCGGCAAACGCTTTTCTATTCCGCGACGATGCCGCCGGAAATCCAGCGGCTGACCGAGCAGTTTTTACATACACCTGTGCGTGTGGAAGTTTCACGTCCAGCAACGGCCGCGACCACCATCACACAGGAAATCATTGAAATTCCACACAACGATTGGGCCAAGCGCGAAGCGCTTCGCCGCCTGGTCCGCGACAACAACATCAAGAATGCCATCGTGTTCTGCAATCGTAAGCGCGATGTCGACGTCGTTGCGCGCTCTCTGTCGAAGCACGGGTTCAACGCGGCCCCGCTGCACGGCGATCTCGAACAATCCACGCGTATGAAGACGCTGGATGCGTTCAAGAACGGCGAGTTGCAATTGCTGGTCGCCAGCGACGTGGCGGCACGCGGGTTGGATATTCCCGCCGTGAGCCACGTCTTCAATTTCGATGTGCCGTTTCATGCCGACGACTATGTGCACCGTATCGGCCGTACCGGCCGCGCGGGACGTACCGGCCACGCTTACATGCTCGCCTCTCGGCATGACCAGAAAGCGGTCGATGCGATCGAGAAGTTGCTCGGCAAGCCTATCGACCGCCAGGTAATGGAAGGTATTGAAGTCCGCGAGGAAGAAGCTAAACCACGCGGAGATCGCAATCGTCGCGACGGAAGACGCGAGCGCGGCGGGCGCGACCGCCGCCCTCGCCCCATCGAAGCACACGGACAAGTGGCATCGATGGAGCCCGCAACGCCTGTTCTCGCGCCGGTCCAGGCCGCTGCGTTGCCCGAGCCTCAACAGGAAACGCCCAAACCGCGCCGCGAACGCCAGCCGCAGAGGTCACAACAGGCCAAGCAACCACAACAGCAGCGGCCCCAAGGCACCAAGCCGGATCATTCGCAATTGCCGGCATTCCTGCTCCGGCCGGTCAAATTCCCCAAGCCGGATCCGATTGCGGAGACGCCAGAAGACGCTGAGACTTGAGCCTCAGCGTTTGATCTGCGTTCCGAGCAGCTTGAGAATCCGCGGGCCGTAAGGCGGGCGCATCATCGCAGCCAGATCCTTGTTCGATTGCTTGAAGACTGCCTTGGCGTGGCTGAAGGTCTTGAAGCCGTCGACGCCGTGATAGGCGCCCATGCCCGACGGGCCAATGCCGCCGAACGGCAGATCTTCCATCGAGATGTGCATGATGACGTCGTTGACGCTGACGCCGCCTGAAGTGGTGTTCGTGAGCACGTCTTCCTGCTCTTTCGAATCCTGGCCGAAATAGTAGAGACCGAGCGGGCGGTCGTGATCGTTCACATAGTCGACCGCTTCGCTGACCTGTTTGTAGGTTTTCACCGGCAGGAGCGGACCGAAGATTTCTTCTTTCATGATCTTCATGTCATCGGTTGGATTCACCACCAGCGTCGGCGGGATTTTGTAATACGGCTGCTGGGTGAAGTTTTCCTTTGCCGGATTGATTTCGATCAGTTCCGCGCCCTTTGCCTTGGCGTCGGCAAGATAGCCTTGCAGGCGGTCGTAGTGGCGTTGGTTGATGACCGAGGTGTAGTCCGGGTTGTCTTTCAGGGTCGGGAACATCTTCGTCACGGCTGAGGTGGCGGCGGTGACGAAATCCTTCGCCTTGTTTTCGGGCACCAAAACATAGTCGGGCGCGAGGCAGATTTGGCCTGCGTTAAGCGTCTTGCCCATCATCACGCGCTTGGCGGCAAGCTCCATGTCGGCGCTTTCACCGATGATGACGGGCGACTTGCCGCCCAGTTCGAGCGTTGTCGGCACAAGGTTGTCGGCGGCGGCGCGCATCACATGGCTGGCGATGGACGTGGCGCCGGTGAACAGCAGGTGATCGAACGGCAGTTTGGAGAAGGCGCTGCCGACTTCGGTGCCACCCTGGAAAACGGCGACTTCGGATTCGTCATAGGTGGATCGGAACATGCGCTCCATCAATTCGGAGGTGCGCGGTGTGAATTCGCTGGGCTTGATCATCACGCGGTTACCGGCGGCGAAAATACCGGCGAGCGGGGCGAAGGTGAGATTGATCGGGAAATTCCAGGGCGCAATCACACCGACCACGCCCTTTGGCTGATAGTCGATAAAAGCCTTGGCGCCGAACATGCCGAGGATCGCGGGCGACACAGCGCGCTTTTCGCGGCGCATCCATTTGCGGACATGCGACTTGGCGTGTTTCAGCGGGCCGATGGACCCGTAGATGTCGGTCAGCAAGGTCGAGTGTACCGAGCGGTGGCCGAAATCTTCGCGCAGGGCTTCAGCGATTGCCTTTTGGTTGTCGACCAGAAGACCGATGGCCTTGTCGAGCCATTCGATACGCTTCTCTGCCGTGGGCGGACCATTCTTGATGTGTGCCTTGCGCTGGAGCTGCAAGATTTCGCGCATGCGGATGGTTTCGCGCGCCTCCGGCGACATCGGTCTTGCTTCTGCGACGCTCATTGAAAATCTCCTCTTCCCGGCAGGCTTTGCCTGCCTCCCCTCAATAGTATTTCCGAGTAGAGCAGCAGCCCTGCCCGGCTTCAATCGGCATTGTTTAACTGTTTCTTACGGACCCGAAGGCTAGTCTGGCTACTCGCATTTCGTGGGAATACTGTCCGTGCAGAATAGTGTGCGTGAGCAGGCTGTGGGCAAGGCCGCCTTGGCTTTGATGGAAAGCCATGACATCGCTCCGAGTCCCGCGAACTACGAACTGTTCTTCAGCTATGCGGGCGGCAAGAATGCGGCCCTTTCACGCGCCGTTGATGCGGTCCTCAAGGCGAAAAAGCGGTTCACCCGAGACGTGCTGGACGATTTGCGTCAGCACGTCGCCAAAGAACATCAGCCCATCGACCAGTTGGATTCGCTGA
Organism: Rhizomicrobium sp.; assembly: GCA_035543495.1. Taxonomy (GTDB): domain Bacteria; phylum Pseudomonadota; class Alphaproteobacteria; order Micropepsales; family Micropepsaceae; genus Rhizomicrobium. The sequence goes on from DATKJT010000003.1 coordinate 24,307, forward strand.
GCAAGGACGTCTCCGCGGCACTGGGTTCGATCATGGTGGCGCTGGAGACCGCGGGCAAAGACGCCGCCGCTTATGGCAAGACATTGTCTTCGGCAATTTCGGAGATGGTGGGCGAACCATCGCCCGCCGCGGTACGCAGGCTGATGGACGGGCTGATAGGCGCCACCCATGCAATGGAAGCCCGCACCAAGATGCTGGAAGACGAGCTTCACAAATCATCCGCCGAGGTGAACGAGCTGAAGACCAAGCTGGACGACGTGCGCAAGGAAAGTCTCACCGATCCCTTGACGGCGCTCGCCAATCGCAAGCTGTTCGAATCCGCACTTGAAAGCGCAATCAAGGACGTTGAAGACGCGGGCGAAGAGTTTGCACTCTGCATGTGCGACATCGACCACTTCAAAGTGTTCAACGACACTTGGGGACACCAGACCGGCGACCAGGTTCTGCGACTCGTCGGAGCATGCCTGAGCGAGAACGTGAAAGGCCGCGACACGGCGGCGCGCTATGGCGGTGAGGAATTTGCTGTCATCTTGAGGCAGACCAAACTTGAACATGCCCTCAATCTGGCAAATCAAATTCGCGGGCATGTGGAGAGCAAAAAGCTGGTCAAGAAATCGACCGGCGACATCCTGGGCACGATCACCATTTCCATCGGCGTGGCCCAATACAAGCCCGGCGAGGCGGCGGCCGACCTCATCCGCCGCGCCGACGAGTGCCTCTACGCGGCAAAAGGCGCAGGCCGTAATCGCGTGATGGGCGAACAAGAGTTCAAATCCGGCTCCGCCGCCGCTTGAGCGGCCAATAGTTCCCCGCCTATTCTCGCCCCAGGACAACATTGGGAGAGAAAATGCGTACCGATTTCGAACGAGCCTATCTGACCGCCCACGGCAATGTGGCCGTGCTGACCTTCAACCACCCTGAAGTGATGAACGCTGCATCCGCCAAGCTGGTGGCTGGCGCGACCGAGGCATTGAAGGTGATCGAGCGGCCGGATTCCGGCTTTCGCGCGCTGGTCATCACCGGCGAAGGCAAAGGGTTCTGCTCCGGCGCAAATCTTTCGGATCGTGGATCGGGATCGGCGATGGAACCGGGTGAATCGCTGCAGGTCATCTTTCATCCCTTCCTGCGCCGTTTGCGCGACGTGAAGATGCCCATCATCGCGGCAGTGAACGGCGCCGCGGCCGGCGTGGGCATGAGCATCGCGCTGATGGGCGATATCGTCCTGGCGGCGCGCTCGGCTTACTTCCTGCAAGCGTTTGGGCGCATCGGATTGGTTCCCGATGGCGGATCGACGTGGATGCTGCCGCGTCTGGTGGGCCTTGCACGCGCACGCGAGCTTTCGCTGCTGGCCGAAAAACTTCCGGCGGAGAAGGCGCTGGAATGGGGCCTCATCAATCGCGTGTATGACGACGGCGCGCTGATGGACGAGGCGCTGAAGCTGGCGCAGCGGCTGGCAGATGGGCCCACTGTGGCGCTGACGCTGACACGCCAGCTTTACGGCGCAAGCCCGCACAATTCTTTCGAAGAACAGATCGATCTGGAAAGCAAGTTCCAGAGCGCGGCCGGAAAGAGCGCCGATTTCTGGGAGGGTGTGCAGGCGTTCCTGCAGAAGCGCCCCGCGAAATTTACCGGAAAATAGTTTCGCGCTCTCGTTTCCGTGATTTGCACAGTTCCGCGCGAGCGGGACTATGCATGCGTTCATTCATGAGGGACGCATATGTCGGTTTGGAAAGCGGGAACGGCGCTGGCACTTTGCCTTTTTGCAGGCGCGGCTTGGGCGGATGGCGGGAAGACGACGTTTGGAACGTGGGGGATCGATCTCTCCGCAATGGACAAGACCGTCAAGCCAGGTGACGACTTTTTCCGCTATGTGAACGGGAATTGGCTGAAGACAGCCGTTATCCCGCCGGACCGCTCTTTCACGGGATCGTTTCAGGATCTGCGCATCCTGAGCGAGAACCGGATGAAGGAAATCGTGAATGAGCTGGAGGCCAAGCCATATGATCAGCTCACCGATGAAGAGAAAAAGCTGCGCGATCTTTACGACGCGTTCCTCGATCGGAAACAAATCGAAGCGCGCGGGCTCGCGCCGGCAAAGAGGGACCTCGACTACCTTACGAGCCTGAAGACACTGGAAGACGTGGCAGCGGCAATGGGCAAGGCCTCGCTGCCGACCGCTACACCGTTTGGCGTCGGCATCGGTTATGAGGACAAGCACCCGGACAGCTACGCCTTGAACGTGGCGCAAAGCGGATTGGGGCTGCCGGATCGCGATTACTATCTGAGCAACGACAAGGAGATTGTCACAACCCGCGAGGCCTACCGCAAATATCTGGGGACGATGCTGGGGCTGGCGCACATTCCGAACGCGCAGGCGCGGGCAGACAAAGTGTTCGCGCTGGAGACGGAAATCGCAAAGGCGCACTGGCCCGCTGCGGACAAACGCGACCGCGACAAGGTTTACAACCCGATGCCGATTTCGGGACTCAAGAAGCTGGCACCGGAATTCCCCTGGGATGCATTCTTCGCCGCCGGCGGCGTTTCGGAGATGGGGCCGAAGGGCGAGCGTGAGATCATAGTGCGCGAGAACACCGCGATGGGGCCGCTGGCCAAGATTTTTGCCGCAACCCCGGTTGCTGTTTGGCGGGATTATCTGACCGTTCACTACCTGCATTCGATGGCGCCTTATCTGCCGAAGGCGTTCGACGATGCGGATTTCGCGTTCTACGGAAAGGTTCTGACCGGCAATCAACAGCAGCTTCCTCGCGAAACGCGCGGTGTGCACCTGCTGGACGACCTGATCGGCGAAGCGTTGGGCAAGCTCTACGTCGCCAAATATTTCCCGCCGGAAGCGAAGGCCAAAGCCGAGGCTTTGGTTGCGAATTTGCGCAAGGCTTACGATGCCGACATTCGCACCCTGACCTGGATGACGCCGGAAACGAGGGAAAAGGCGCTCGACAAGCTGCACAAGTTCACGCCGCATATCGGCTACCCCGACAAATGGCGCGACTATTCCACCTATGTCGTGAAACGCGACGATCTGATCGGCGATGTGGAACGCGGGCAGATGTTCGAATGGTACCGCGAACTCAATCGCATCGATGAACCCGTGGATAAGGGCGAATGGGGCATGACGCCGCCGACGGTGAACGCTTATTACCAGCCGTCATTGAACGAAGTGGTATTTCCCGCGGCCATCCTGCAACCGCCGTTCTTCGATCCCAATGCGGACGACGCCGTGAACTATGGCGGTATCGGCGCAGTGATCGGGCATGAATTGAGCCATGGCTTCGACGATCAGGGGTCGAAGGTGGATGGCAACGGGTCCTTCAACAACTGGTGGACGGAAACCGACCGGAAGAATTTCGAGGAACGGGTAAGCAAGCTGGGGCAGCAATTCGACCAATACGAGCCCCTGCCCGGGCTGCATGTGAACGGCAAGCTGACAATGGGCGAGAACATCGGCGACCTTTCGGGGCTGACGATCGCCATCAAGGCCTATCACATTTCGCTGGACGGAAAGCCCGCGCCGGTTCTGGACGGTTATACCGGCGATCAACGGCTTTTCCTGAGCTATGGGCAGATCTGGCGCAGCGTCTATCGCGACGGAGCGATGCGGGCGCAGGTGCTTTCCAATCCGCATAGCCCGCCGGAATTCCGGGTGATCGGCGCGACCCGCAACATCGACGATTGGTATACGTCATTCGATGTGACGCCAGGCCAGAAATATTATTTGGCGCCGGTGGACCGAGTGAAACTTTGGTGATGAAACGCTGCCGGAGCGATCCGGCGGCGCTCTCTTTTCGCAAATGGAGCTTTCCATGAAACGCATTCTCGTTGCCGCGCTTTTCACTGGCGTCAGCTACGCAGCACTTGCCGCCGCAACCCCCGCTGTCCCGCCATGGGGCGTCAATCTTTCCTATATCGACACAGCAGTGAAGCCTGGTGATGATTTTTTCGAATACAGCAACGGCAACTGGCTGAAGACCGCGAATATCCCGAGCGACCGGACCTACGCCGGCGTAAACCTTGAACTCGATTTGCAGAACGAGGCGCGGCTGAAAGGCATTGTTGCGGAACTCGACACGAAGAAGGATCCGACGGCCGAAGAAACCAAGATGCGCGACCTTTATAGCGCGTTCATGGATCAGAAGCAGATCGAGGCGAATGGATTGAAACCGGCCGCGAAAGACCTGGCTATTATTGCTGCAATCAAGTCGAAAGACGGCGTGGCGAGCGCGATGGGCGATCCACGATTGGGGCTTGATGGGCCGTTTGGGCTTTATATCGGTGTCGATGACAAACACCCCGACCGCTATTCGGTGAACCTCTATCAATCCGGTCTCGGGTTGCCGGACCGCGACTACTACCTGCGCGACGACAAGGAGATCGTTGCAACGCGCGAGGCTTACAAGAAATATCTCTCGCAGATGCTGACCTTCGCCGGAGAGAAGGACGTTCAGGCGAAAGCGGAAGCGATCTTCAAGCTGGAAAGTGCACTGGCTGATAACTCGTGGCCTGCGGCGGACCGGCGAGATGCGGACAAGACTTACAATCCGATGACGATTGCAGAGTTGAAGAAGCTTGCGCCGCAATTCCCCTGGGAGGCCTACTTCGCCTCGGCACGCATCTCCGAAAAGGCACCGCATGGCGGGCGGACGGTGATCGTGGCGGAGAAATCGGCGTTTCCAAAGCTGGCGGCGACCTTTGACACGACACCCGTTTCCGTCTGGCGGGATTATCTGACCGTCCGCTACCTGCACAGCTTTGCGGATTACTTGCCGAAAACCATCGACGATGCCGATTTCGCGTTCTACGGAACGGTGCTGTCCGACAAGGAGAAACAACTTGACCGGCAGACGCGCGCGGTACACCTGTTGGATGGCGCGATGGGGGAAGCACTGGGCAAACTTTACGTCGCGAAATACTTCCCGCCGGAAGCGAAAGCAAAGGCGCTGAGACTCGTCGATAATCTGTTGAAAGCCTATGAGGCGGACATCAAGACGCTGAGCTGGATGACGCCGGAGACGCGGGCCAAGGCGCTGGACAAGCTGCACAAGTTCACGCCGAAAATCGGCTATCCCGACAAGTGGCGGGATTATTCGGCGCTGCAGATCGACCGTAACGGCCTCATTCAATCCATTCAGAACACCATAGAGTTCGAATGGAGCAGGCGATTGAAACGCATCGACCAGCCGGTCGACAAGACCGAATGGGGAATGACGCCGCAGACCAACAACGCCTATTACAATCCGCCTTTCAACGAGATCGTGTTTCCGGCCGGCATTTTGCAGCCACCCTTCTTCGATCCGAATGCGGACGACGCCGTGAATTACGGCGAGATCGGCGCAACCATCGGCCATGAGATCAGCCACGGTTTCGACGATCAGGGCAGCAAGTATGACGGCAATGGCGTGCTCGAGAATTGGTGGACTGCCGCGGACCGCAAGAACTTCGATGCACGTACGGCAGAACTTGCCGGGCAGTATGACAAATACGAGCCGATCCCCGCTGTGCACATCAACGGCAAGCTGACCTTGGGCGAGAACATCGCCGATCTCGCCGGCATCGTAATCGCTTACAAGGCCTATCACCTGTCGCTGGATGGCAAGCCAGCACCAGTACTAAATGGCTATACCGGCGACCAGCGGTTTTATCTCGCTTATGCCCAGAGTTGGCGGGAGGCACACCGGAAAGATGCGTTGCGGGTGCAACTACTTTCCAATCCGCATAGCCCTTCGGAATATCGCGTGAACGGTGTGGTGCGGAATGACGATGGCTGGTACGCGGCGTTTCCCACGGTGAAGGCAGGCGACAAATACTATCTGCCGCCGGACCAACGCGTGCATCTATGGTGATCAGTCCGCCCTTGCGGGCGTGATGGAAACGGATTCGCCACAGCCGCAAGCCGCGGTCTGGTTCGGGTTATTGAACACGAAGCGGGCCGCGAGCTTGTCTTTCACGTAATCCATTTCGGTACCGAGCAGGAAGAGGATGGCTTTGGGATCGATGAAGATCTTCACGCCCTTGTCTTCCACCACTTCGTCGAACTGGTTCGCCTTTTCGGCGTAATCCATCGTGTAGCTCATGCCGGCGCAGCCGCCATTGGTGACGCCGACGCGCACACCCTGATAGGCGCCATCGGCTGACGCCATGATCTCGTGGATGCGCGTGGCGGCGGCTTCGGAAAGCTTGATGGGCTTCGGGCGTTCGCGGCGCGGTCTTGCGGTGGTGGTTGCGGTTTCCATTTTCGTACTCGCTAGAACATGTTCAGTTCGAGACGGGCTTCTTCGCTCATCCGTTCGGGTGTCCACGGCGGATCGAAGACCATGTTCACTTTCACCTCGCCAATGCCTTCCACTGTTTCCAGTGCGTTCTTCACCATCACCGGCATTTCGCCGGCGACGGGACAGGCAGGGGCTGTGAGCGTCATGTCCACGTTCACGTCCTTGTTGTCGGCCACATCCACCTTATAGATAAGACCGAGTTCATAAATGTCTACCGGGATCTCCGGGTCGAACACGGTCTTCATCGCGGCGATGAGCTTTTGCGTAAACGCTTCAAGCTCTTCCGGCGGGATGGCGGAGACAGCCTGGGGTTCTTTGATCGGTTCCGCGTTCATTCCGTTTTCGCGGCGGCGCCGCCCTCCAGAGCCGATTTCATGGTGTGCCAGGCAAGCGTTGCGCATTTCACGCGCATCGGAAACGCCGAGACACCGGCCATCACATCGAGACGTTCGCGATCGTCTTCAGGCAAATCGGCGGCGCCTTCGCCTTTGACGAGATGCAGAAAACCGCCCATCAGTTTTTCCGCTTCCGCAACGGTGCGGCCAATCAGCATGTCGGTCATCAGCGAAGCCGACGCCTGGCTGATGGCGCAGCCTTTGCCTTCGAACTTGATGTCGGCAATGCGATCGTTGGCATCGACCGAGAGATAGATCTTCACGCGGTCGCCACAGAGCGGATTGTAACCCTCGCCCGAATGGGTGGGATGTTCCATCGGGCCGAAGTGGCGCGGATGGCGCGAGTGATCGAGGATCACTTCCTGATAGAGTTCGCGCAAAGAGTCATCCATAGCCGTTCAGCCCAAAATCTTCCGCGCCTTTTGCAGCGCCGCGATCAACGCGTCTGCTTCGGCACGTGTGTTGTAAAGCGCGAACGAGGCGCGCGTGGTGGAGGTGACGCCAAAACGTTCCATCAGCGGTTGGGCGCAATGGTGACCCGCGCGGGTGGCGACGCCTTCGCGATCCAGGATGGTGGCGACATCGTGGGCGTGCATGCCTTCGGTTTCGAACGAGACAATCGCGCCCTTGCCCGGCGCATCGCCGATGACGCGGACCCAATTGAGTTCGCGCAGACGCTCGCGAGTGTATTTGAGAAGATCGCGTTCGTGGGCGGTAACGGCCGCGCGATCCAGCGTTCCCAGATAGTCGATGGCGGCGGCGAGGCCCACGCTTTCGATGATAGGCGGCGTGCCGGCTTCGAAGCGAGCTGGCGCATCGGCATAGGTGATGCGGTCGCGGCTGACCTCGCGGATCATTTCGCCGCCGCCGTTGAAGGGGCGCATGGTTTTCAGATGTGCGGCCTTTGCATAGAGAATGCCGATACCGGTTGGGCCGTAGAGTTTGTGCCCGGTGAAGGCATAGAAATCGACGTCCAGCGCGCGGACATCGACGGGCTCGTGGACTGCGCCCTGGCAACCATCGATCAAGACGGGCGCGCCTTTGGCATGGGCGCGGGCGATGATTTCCCTGAGCGGGGTCACCGTGCCCAGCACATTGGACATATGGGTGACGGCAACAAGCTTTGTCTTGGGACCAATCGCGGCGTCGAGAGCTTCGATATCCAGCGAACCATCGTCGCGGACATCGACCCATTTCAATACCGCGCCGTTACGTTCGCGCAGGAAATGCCACGGCACGATGTTGGAATGATGTTCCATCACCGTGAGAACGATTTCGTCGCCGGGCTGGATGTGTGGCGCGAGGAAAGCGTAGGAAACGAGATTGATCGATTCCGTGCCGCCCTTGGTGAAGACGATTTCATCGACGCTGCCGGCATTGAGGAAACGACGCACGGTTTCGCGGGCGGCTTCGTAACGGTCGGTCGCAACCGCCGAGAGATAATGCACGCCGCGGTGGACATTGGCGTATTCGCGCGACGCGAAATCGTTCATCGCATCGAGAACCGCGTTTGGCTTTTGCGCCGACGCCCCGTTGTCGAGATAGACGAGCCGCTTGCCGTAGACTTCGCGCGCGAGAATCGGGAAATCCTTGCGGACGGCTTCCGGGTCGAACGCGGCGGCGATTTTGACGGGCGCGGTCATATGAGATGCTCCAGCGCCGCTTCGACATCGCGCCAGACTTCGGCGCGGATTGTTTCGTCTGCGATTTCCAGCACCGCGTCTTCGAGGAAGGCGCGGATGAGAAGATTGCGGGCGTCCGCTTCCGGCAAGCCGCGAGCGCGCAGATAGAAAAGCTGTTCGGCTTCGAGATCGCCGACGGCTGCACCATGGGCGCATTTCACGTCGTCTGCAAAAATGATCAGTTCAGGCTTCAGGTCGATTTCGGCGCGCTCGCCCAGCAGGATGCCCTTGGCGGTTTGGCGACTATCCGAACCGTTTGCGCCTTCGTTCACGGTGACGCGGCCCTGATAGACCGCGCGTGACTTTCCGGCTGCGGCTTTCTTGAAAAGCTGCGTGCTTTGGGTGTGGCCGACGGCATGGATGACGTGCGTGGTGACATCGGCATGCGTTTCATCGCCGAGTGCACTGACACCGCTGAGCTTGGCTTCGCTGCCCTCGCCTTCCAACGTCACGGTGATGTCGAAGCGCGAGAGGCGCGCGCCGAAGTTTGCGAAATGGGCGTTGTAGCGGGCATCGCGATTTGCCTTGACGGTTATCGTTTCGATGCCGATGCCTTCATCCGCTTTTTCCGCGACGGCGATGTGCGAAAGCTGCGCGTTGTTGGCGAGCGAGATTTCCGTGCCGATGTTGCGCAGGCCGGAGGATTTGGCGTGCTTTTCGATCAAGGTAAGTGAGGCGCCCTCTTCGAGGACGATCAAAACGCGGGCGTGGCCAGGGCTGGTCCAGCTGAGGCGAAGCGGGCCTGCAGTTTTGTTCTTGGCAACGCGCAAAGCGACGCCGCCTTGGGCAAAGGCCAGCGACGCGGATTCCATTGCGTTGTGCGGGCCGATTGTGGCGAGGCGATCGCGGACCCATTGTGGGGTGTCGCCCGAAAGATCGGCTATCTCCACGTTTTCCGTGGAGCCTTCGATCCGCCATTTGGCGGTGCCGATTTCGGCGACATCATTCGCGCCCAGAACGGTGCGGACATCGCTGTATTTCCATTCTTCGATGCGGCGATGCGGAACGCCCTTCACGCGGAAGCTTTCGAGAGCCTCCGCGCGGCGCGCATCGAGCCATGGCATCGCGGCGTTCATGCGGCGTCCTTGATGATGTGGGCGTAGCCTTTGGCTTCCAACTCGTGCGCCAGTTCCTTGCCGCCTTCGGCGATGATGCGGCCACCTGCCAGAACGTGCACGCGGTCGGGGACGATGTAGTTGAGCAGGCGCTGGTAATGCGTGATGACAAGCATCGCGCGGTCGGGCGAACGCAGCGCGTTGACGCCTTCGGCCACCAGTTTCAGCGCGTCGATATCCAGGCCGGAGTCGGTTTCGTCAAGGATGGCGAAAGCCGGTTCGAACAGCGCCATTTGAAGGGTTTCGAGGCGCTTCTTTTCCCCGCCGGAGAAGCCGACGTTCAGGGCGCGGCGCAACATTTCTTCCGGCACGTTCAGCGTTTTTGCCTTTTCGCGCACGCGCTTGAGGACGCTCATCGCATCCAGTTCGCTTTCGCCTCGGGCGCGACGTTGGGCGTTGAGTGCGGATTTGAGGAAGGTCAGCGTGGTGACGCCGGGGATTTCGACCGGGTATTGCATCGCAAGGAAGATGCCTTTGGCGGCGCGTTCTTCCGGCGCGAGCGCGGTGAGGTCTTCGCCGCGATAGACGATGCTGCCTTTGGTGACGTCGTAGCCAGCGCGGCCTGCGAGCGTATAGGACAGCGTGGATTTGCCCGAGCCGTTGGGGCCCATGACGGCGTGCACCTCGCCCGCATGAATCGAAAGGTTCAAGCCTTTGAGGATTTCCTTGCCGTCGACAGCGACGTGCAGGTCTTTGATCTCAAGCATATTCATCCCACGCTGCCTTCGAGGCTAATACCGACGAGCTTTTGCGCCTCGACTGCGAATTCCATTGGTAGTTGCTGCAGCACTTCCTTGCAGAAGCCGTTGACGATGAGGGCGACGGCTTCCTCTTCGTCGATGCCGCGCTGTACGCAATAGAACAATTGGTCGTCGGCGATTTTCGATGTCGTCGCTTCGTGTTCGATCTTCGCGGTCGGGTTGCGGCTTTCGATATAGGGCACCGTGTGGGCGCCGCATTTGCCGCCGATCAGAAGCGAGTCGCATTGGGTGTAGTTGCGGGCGTTCGCGGCTTTCGGGTGCACGCTGACGAGACCGCGATAGGTGTTTTGCGCGCGGCCCGCGCTGATGCCTTTGGAGATGATGCGCGAGCGGGTGTTCCTGCCCAGATGGATCATCTTGGTGCCGGTGTCGGCCTGCTGGAAATTGTTGGCGATGGCGATGGAATAGAATTCGCCGACCGTATCGTCGCCGCGCAGGATGCAGCTTGGGTATTTCCAGGTGATGGCGGAGCCGGTTTCGACCTGCGTCCAGGAAATCTTGGAGCGGTCGCCACGGCAATCGCCGCGCTTGGTGACGAAGTTGTAGATGCCGCCGAGGCCGTTTTCATCGCCGGGATACCAATTCTGCACCGTGGAATATTTGATCTCGGCATCGTCGAGCGCGATCAGTTCCACCACCGCGGCGTGCAATTGGTTCTCGTCGCGCTTGGGCGCGGTGCAGCCTTCGAGATAGCTGACGTAGGAGCCCTCATCGGCGATGATGAGCGTGCGTTCGAACTGGCCGGTTTCGCTGGCGTTGATGCGGAAATAGGTGCTGAGCTCCATCGGGCAACGCACGCCCTTCGGCACATAAACGAACGTGCCGTCGGAAAAGACCGCGGAGTTGAGCGTGGCGAAGAAATTGTCGGTCACCGGAACGACGGTGCCGAGATATTTCTTCACAAGATCGGGATAATCGCGGATCGCTTCGGAGATCGGGCAGAAAATCACGCCCGCTTCGTTGAGCTTTTCCTTGAAGGTGGTCGCGACCGAAACGGAGTCGAACACCGCATCCACGGCAACGCCGGCGAGCGCCATCTGTTCGTGCAGCGGGATGCCGAGCTTCTTGTAGGTTTCAAGAAGTTTGGGATCGACTTCATCGAGACTTTGTTTCAGTGGCGTGTTTTTCGGCGCCGCGTAGTAATAAGCGTTCTGATAATCGATCTTCGGATAATGGACGCGGGCCCAGTTGGGCTCTTTCATTTCGCGCCAGCGGCGAAAGGCGGCCAGACGCCATTCGAGCATCCATTCCGGCTCGCTCTTTTTGGCCGAGATGTAGCGCACCGTGGTTTCATCGAGGCCGCGCGGGGCGCGTTCCATCTCGATGTCGGTGACGAAACCGTATTTGTACTTCTCGCCGATGGCGGCGACCTGATCGCGGGTTTCCTGAACGATGGCCATCAGCGCCTCACGCGGCCGCGCGCGCTTTGGCGCGGGCGAGCAGTTTGGAGAGAGAAGCGATGGCGGCATCCGCATCGGCTTCGGTGGAATTCCAGCCGAAGCTCACGCGGAGCGCGCAACGGGCTATATCTTCGCTCACGCCCATCGCGGCGAGAACATGAGACGGTTTCACCTTGCCGGAGGAACATGCGGCGCCGGAACTGATCATCACGCCGTCGAGATCGAGCGCCATTACGGCGGTTTCGGCGAGGATGCCGGGGAGCGCGAAGTTGGACGTGTTGGCGAGACGCGGGGCTTCTTTGCCGAAGATGATTGTTTCGGGGGCGATGTCTTTCAGCGCGGTTTCGAAATGGTCGCGCAAATTGGAAGCGATGTTTGAAGCCGCTTCCGCTGCGGCGCCGAAACCGGCGATGGCGGCAACGTTTTCCGTTCCCGCGCGATGACCGCGTTCCTGGCCGCCGCCGAGGATTTGGGGGGCGAAGGGAACGCCGGTCTTTGCGATCAATGCGCCTGCGCCTTGCGGGCCGCCCAGTTTGTGGGACGAGATGGTGATGTAGTCCGCATCGAAAGCGAGCGGGATTTTTCCGGCGGCCTGGATGGCATCGGCGAACAGCAACGCTCCGGCTTCGCGGGCGAGTTTGCTGACCTCGGCGAGGGGCTGGATGACGCCGGTTTCGTTGTTGGCGGCCATGACCGCGATCAATGCGCGGCCTTTGCCTTCGCGGAGCACGATGCGCAGGGCTTCAAGATCGAGCGTGCCGTTGGGACGGACGGGAAGCGTTTCCAATCGCAGGCCTGCAAAGCGTTCGATCAGGGCATTGGCGTTTGCCCGAACGGAATCGTGTTCGATGGCCGAGATGAAGATGCGCGTCAGTCTTTTCTCGGCTTCCGCAGAACCATAGATCGCGGCATGCAGTGCCAGCGCATTCGCTTCGGAGCCGCCGCTGGTGAAGATGACGTTTTTCACATCTGTTTTCGCGAGTTTGGCGACCTTCGCCCTCGCCTCTTCCACGATTGCGCGCGCCTTTCTTCCTTCGGCGTGAACCGATGAAGGATTGGCGCCACCCAATGCGCGCTCCATGGCGGCGCGCGCTTCAGGCCGCAAAGGCGATGTGGCGTTGTGATCGAGGTACGGCATGACCGAACTCAGGAAACCCGTCACGCAGCTTCCAGGTTTTCGTTGGCCGTTTCGTTTGCCGAGCCGCAGGGCTGGGCGCGGCCGAGCACGCGTTTCTCGATCACGTCGGCGAGGCTGACGGAGGCGAGGAACACCTGGATCTGGCGGCCGAGTTCTTCCCACAGATCGTGCGTCACGCAGCGCGCGCCCGTTCCGGTGCAGCCTTTGGCGGTGCCGGGGCGGCAGCGGGTGGCGGCGATGGGTTCATCGACCGCGAGGATGATGTCGGCGACTCGGGTGTCGTTCGCGGATTGGGCAAGACGATAACCGCCGCCTGGGCCGCGCACGGATTTGACGAGGCCGCCGCGGCGGAGCTTGGCGAAGAGCTGTTCTAGATAAGAGAGGCTGATTTCCTGGCGGCCGGAGATTTCGGCCAGCGGGACCGCCCGGCCTTCCTTGCCGTGGGCCGCGAGGTCGGCCATTGCCATCACCGCGTAGCGTCCTTTGGTGCTCAATTTCATGGCCGAACTCCTCGATTTTCTTGGCTCTTTGGAACGGGGTTGGTGTAAAAGGCCCCGCCCCTGAACAAGCCGTTCTCGGGTTGGATATAGATTTCCTGACTACCGTGGTCAAGAATTGAGCGCCGCAGTTCCTGCATACCACCTAAGACCCTGACGGGTCTGTGGATTTCCCCGAAAAGATGCGGCGGAAAACCTTAGTGGGATAGTGGGTTTAGCGCTGGCGACCGAGGGTGGGCCGGTACGGAGAGACGATGCCTGACATTATTTTGCCGGGGCCTGCGGGCCGAATCGAAGTCCGCTACCAGCGCCAGAAGGCGCCCAATGCGCCGATGGCCCTCATCCTGCACCCGCATCCGCAGTTCGGGGGCACGATGAACAACCCGCTCGTGTACGACCTTTTCCATATGTACCACGCACTGGGATGCACGACCGTCCGGTTCAATTTCCGCGGCGTGGGCCGGAGCCAGGGCACGTTCGATTCCGGCGTCGGCGAGCTTTCCGATGCGGCGGCGGTGCTGGACTGGATGAACACGCTTTATCCGAACCCATCGTTTGTGTGGGTGTGCGGGATTTCGTTCGGCGCGTGGATCGGGATGCAGCTCTTGATGCGGCGGCCGGAGATCACCGGGTTCATTTCGATTGCGCCGCCCGCCAGCATGTACGATTTCGCGTTCCTCGCGCCCTGCCCGGCTTCGGGGATCATGATCCATGGTTCGAAGGATCAGGTGGTGCCGGAGGCCGACGTTCTGAAACTTGTGGAACGGTTGCGCGCGCAGAAGGGCATCAAGATCGACTATCACCGCATCGAAGGCGCCAATCACTTCTTCGACAAGCACGAGCAGGATGTGGTCGACGCGGTCAAGGAATATTCCGAACGGCGGATGAACGATCCCAATCGGGGACGTTAGTTTCTCTCACCTCCCCCTTGTGGGGAGGTCGACAAAATTTCGAGCGCAGCGAGGAATTTTTCGGGTGGGGGACGGTGGTCGTCATTGTCTTCGGCCCCCCACCCGTAAAACGCGGTCCGCGTTTTCCGACCTCCCCACAAGGGGGAGGTGAGATTCAGGGCAATCACGCTTTGTGCAATTTGCCACCCGTCATCGGTTCGGGCACGCCGGTTGTTGTCGGCAGGCTTAGCGGTAAACCGTTGATGCTGCGGACAGCCAGATAAGCAAACGCCTCGGCTTCGATGAAATCGCCTCGCCAGCCTTTGTCTTCGGCGGGCATGACCGGCACGTTCAATCGCGCGCGCAATTCGTTCATTAGGGTTTTGTTGTGGCGGCCGCCGCCGCAGACGATCCATGAATCTGCGCTGTCGGGGAAATGTTCTCTTGCGCGGGCGATTGTGGCGGCGGTGAAGGCGGTGAGCGTTGCTGCGCCATCTTCGGGAGATAAGTGTTCGACGTCGGCCATGCCGAAGTCGAGGCGATCCAGCGATTTGGGGCCGGACTTTGTGAAGAAGTCGTGTAGGAGCATTCGCGCCAGCACATCGTTATCGACTTTGCCTTTGGCGGCGAGTGCGCCGTCTTCATCGACGGGTTTGCCGGCATGGCGTTGCGCCCAATCGTCCATCGGCGCGTTGCCGGGTCCGGTGTCGAAGGCGAGCACCGTGTCGCCATCGACATAGGTGACGTTGGCGACCCCGCCGATGTTCACGATGGCGACGGGTTGTTTGACGTTGGCGCTTTTCACCAAGGCCGCGTGATAGAGCGGCACCAATGGCGCGCCCTGCCCGCCTGCTTTCACATCGGCGCTACGGAAATCGTTGACCGTATCGATGCCGGTTTGGCGGGCGAGCAAGCCGCCGTCGCCAATTTGCCAGGTCCAGCGTTTTTCGGGGCGATGCAGAATGGTTTGGCCGTGAAAACCGATCAGCGCGACATCGCGCGGAGCGAGACGGGCCTTTTCCAGCAACGCCTTGACCGCACTTGCATGGGATTCGGTGAGGCGGCGTTCAGCATCGCGAATCGACCACGGAATGGGGGCACCTTCGGCGACGCCGCGGGCTTCCGACAGGGCGGCGCGGAGCATGGCGCGGGTTTCCGCATCGTAGGGGATCATCAGCGCCGGGCCGGGGCGGGCAATGTCTTCGCCATCGGTGTCCAGGAGGGCGGCGTCGATGCCATCGAGCGAGGTGCCGCTCATCAGGCCGATGGCTTTAAGGATTTTCGGCATGTGTGCTAAGAGCCTCGCGCCTTGAACCACTTAAGTAGCACCCGATGACCGGAACGCCCACATTCAAATCCGATTTCTTGCGCACCTTCGTGGCACGCGGGGCCTATTACGATTGCTCGGCGCCGCAGGATCTGGACGAACTGTTCGGCAAGGAGCGCGTCACCGCCTATATCGGGTTCGATTGCACGGCGAAGTCGATGCATATCGGCAATCTTGTGCAGTTGATGACCTTGCGGCGGCTGCAACAGGCGGGGCACCGGCCGATCCTTCTGATGGGTGGCGGCACGACGAAACTGGGCGATCCGTCCGGCAAGGACGAAGTGCGCAAGCTGCTGACCAACGAACAGATCGACGAGAACAAGAAAAGCATGGTGGCAGGCATTCGCCATCTGCTGAAATTCGGCGACGGGCCGAGCGATGCAATCATGGTCGACAATGCGGAATGGCTCGACAAGCTCGAATACATTCCGTTCCTGCGCGACGTGGGGCGGCATTTCTCGGTCAATCGAATGCTGACGATGGAAAGCGTGCGCATCCGGCTTGAGCGCGAACAGGCGCTGTCGTTCCTCGAATTCAATTACATGGTGAGCCAGGCTTACGATTTCGTGGAATTGTACCGGCGTTACGGCTGCCGTTTGCAATCCTGCGGCTCGGACCAATGGGGCAATGTGGTTTCCGGCATCGATCTGGGGCGCAGGCTGGAAAGCGTGCAACTGTTCGGGCTTTCGACGCCGCTTATCACCACCGCATCGGGCGCGAAGATGGGCAAGAGCGTTTCAGGCGCTGTGTGGCTGAACAAGGATATGCTCAGCGTCTACGATTACTGGCAGTTCTGGCGCAACACAGAAGACGGCGATGTTGGCCGCTTCATGCGGCTGTTTACCGATCTTCCGCTGGACGAGGTCGCGCGGCTGGAAAAACTCGAAGGTGCGGAACGCAACGAGGCGAAGAAGATTCTCGCCACCGAAGCGACCGCCCTGTTGCACGGACGCGCGGCGGCCGAAGAAGCGGCGGAAACCGCGCGGCGCACGTTTGAAGAAGGCGCGGCTGCGGCGGGATTGCCGACGGTCAGCGCGAAACTGCCGGACGGGATATTGAATCTGGTCGTTACGGCGGGATTGGCCGCTTCCAATTCGGAAGTGCGCAAGCTGATCGCCAACAACGGGCTCAAGCTCAACGACGAAACGGTGAGCGATCCAAAGCTGACGGTCGGGCCGGACATGCTGGTGGACGGCGTGCTCAAACTCTCGCTGGGGCGCAAGAAGCACGTGCTGGTGAAGCCGGAATAACATTCACTCGGGGGAGATATGCGCAAGCCTTTTGCAATCGCAGCCATCATCAGCCTATCCGGTTGTGTAACGGTCACTGCTCCGGTCTCAGTCGGCAAGGACACCTACATGATCGGGTTGGGCGCACATGGCGGCTTCTCAAGCGATGCTGAATTGATGGCAAAGACGCTCAAAGCAGCCGGTGACTTTTGTGCGGCACAGAACAAACACATTGAAGTTCAAAGCACGAGCGCCAAAGGGGTCCAGATGTGGACGCCCCAAAGCAATGAAGTGATCTTCAAGTGTGTGTAGACGGCTGCGGTTCGTGTGGCCGGCGGCTTGGGTTCACAATGTCAAAGAGCGACTGGCTGATAATTTAGGCCTTTCTGCCATTTTATCAAGGACAATTTTCTATATTTTAGTATTTTTACCTATATCTATGATTTCAAAGGATAATTCAGCTCCCCCGTCCCGGTTTCCGAACGTGAAGAGAACGTGAAAGAGAAAATGGGTCCCCGGTCAAACCGGGGGATGACGGTGGAGGTGCTTTACGGCGCGTCCTCTTCTGTGCGCGTGGCGCGAAACGAAGGTTCCAGTCCATGGACGAGGGCGAGACGACCGAGCTTGAAGTACCAGACGAGTTGCATCGCCAACTGAAATTGCGAGCGGCGTATGAGGGGTTGCCGGTGTCTGATTTTTTGCTCCGCGAATTCTCCAAAAGCGTCCAACGGCCTCTGCATGAAGATTTGTCGAGACAGCGTGTCTATGCGGCGCAAGAAGCGCGGGGTGGAATTGCAGACGATTGAACTCTGCACTCCCCGCTTGTCATGGCGCGCGAATGAATGAATGAATGAATCACGCGGAGGCGCGGAGAACGCGGAGTTGGGTTTCTTCTCCGCGAGCTCCGCGTCTCCGCGTGCTGAATTCCGTTACACATAACCCAACTGGGTGGCCCGCATTCGCGGGCCATGACAAGTGGGAGGAGTTGAGTTCGGTGAATTGAATTCCGACCGTCAGGGATTGGTCGCCGACTGGCTTGGCTTCTTGTCGGGTTCTGCCGGTGTCGTTGTGGTTGATTTTGGTGCTGGCGTAGCGGCTGCCGGCCCAGCCAGTGCCGGCGGTTTCGCAGTCGGCGTCGCCGGTTTTGCCGTTGGAATCTTTCCTTCGAAGATGCGGCGCAGGATTCCCGGTGTCAGCATCGATAGCGGGTTCACGCTGATTTCGGGTTCGTCGGCATTGCCGTGAACGGCGTAGGTTGTGCCGAGGATGCCCTCGCCCTCGCGCGACGTCAGCACGCTGCCGAGCAGCGGGATCGCGCCCAGCACCGAGTTGATTCCGTAGAGCGGTGCAAGCGTGCCGCGCAGGCCGATTTCGTTTTTGGGGCGATCGACGAAACCATCGGCGCTGAAGCCTATGGCGGGGCCGGACGCGTGGGCTTCGCGGATGTTGATGATGCCGGATTTCGATTTAAACGGCACGGTGAGCTTGTCGATGGCGATTCCTTTGGAACTCATCAGGTCGATGAAGCCGGTCAGCGAACCGGCGGCGAAGAGGCGCGCGAGAAACGGCTGGTGCTGGATGCGGAAATCTTCGGCCACCATTGTGCCCTGGAAATCGGGATCGTCGCCGGTGCCCGGTTGATTGCCGTCGCCTGCGAAATCGGCGGTGACGTTGATCTTGCCGTCCTTGATGCTGTCGAGACCGAAGAGACCATGGATGAGTTCGCCGGCATCGGTTGTCGCGAGTTTCAGGCGGCGGCCTTTTTCGGTTTTTTCCAGTTTGCCGGTGACGGTGGCGTTCTTGGGCAATGCGCCGCTCACGTCCAGCATTTGCAGGCGGTCTTCGATGCCGCTCATGTCGAGCACGAATGGCGCCATCGACATGCCGTCGCGCAATGTCAGGTGATCGAGATGCACCGAGACGTGGAACGGACCGTCGAATTTCTGTTCCTTGGGCGCTTCCTTGCTCGCGGGTTTGCTACCCCGGCTGGCGAGCCCCGCGCCGTTCAGCGATTTGCCCTTTATCGTCACGTCGACCGCTGCGTTGGGGCCGCGCGTCAGGCTGAGCGCGAAATCGTTGTTGGGACCGGATTTCACGATCGGCAGATCGAGCGCGGACAACGCACCGCTGTCGTCGAAGCGTGCGGTGCCTTCGACGTTGAGCAATTTGCCGGTCATCTTCAGATCGGCGCTTTGCACTTTCTGCGTCGAGCCGAAGGTGGCCAGGATGTTGGAGGTGGCGGGCGTGCCGGTCGGCTTGTCGATGCCGATGAGATCGACGGCGACATGCGCCTTGGTGAGGTCGAGCGTCAGATCGGCGGTGCGGAGCTGGCCGCGGTGGCCGTTGAGGACAGCGGTGACGCCGACGGGGCCGGTGATGGTGTCGCCCAGATCGACGCCGAGTGCCGTGCGGCCAGCCTGATCGATGATCGCCTGCGCGTTGAGGCGCGTGGTGATGTCATCCGTTGTTTTGAAATCTTCCGTCCAGTCGAGCACGACGTTCTGGTTGGCATAGATCGCGTTTCCGGCGGCATGCAGATGATCGTTGTCGACCTCGAAGGTGATGTCGCCATTGGCGATGCGGGTGGATTTGCCGAGCGCGATTTCGAAGCTGGTGACCTTGCCGGAAACCTTGACGTCGATGTCGTTCACGTTGACGTCGCGCAGCATCGGCACGCTGACGGCCACATCGATTGCGGCCTGGCCCTTGGAATCTTTCGGATCGATGCCGAAGCGCGTGGGATAACCGAGCGGCTTCATGTCGATCAGCGTCAGCAGTTCGGGGATCGCACCTTCCTGATGCACGCTGAATTCGCCGAGGGCGACGGGGGCATGAATGTCCTTGATGATGCCTTTGCCGCCGGTGACGGCGATGTTGCCGATCTTGGCTTGCGTGATCGTGGCGGTGAAAGTGTCGCCGGTCATCAGGCCGGTGCCGTTCACTTCGGTCGCCGGTGTCAGGCCCTTGATGTAGGTGCCCGCGATGTTGCTGAAGGGAAATGAAATGTTGAGCGCGCTTTCCGGCAGCGCGGGCGCATCGAGCGCGCCTGCGGGAATATGCGCTTCGATGACGATGGGGCCGACATCGCCTTCGGTGATGTTGGCCTCGATCCAGTCATGCGCGCCGCTGCCGAGCGTTGCGGGCCAGTAGTTCAACGCCTCGCGCACTGTCGTGGCAGCGATGCGGCCAGAGAGATCGATGGCGGGCGACGCATTGCCGAAGACGGTTTTGCCGGTCATGTCCACGGTCACGTGCGGACCGCGGATGGAGAATTGTTTGAGATCGGCTTCGCCCGTGGCCGGTGTGTAACCGCCGGAGAATTTCACGTCGGTCAAACGCATTACGCCGGGGAAGATGCCGGGCATGTCGACGGCGACGTTGTCGATATCGGCGTCGAGCGTGGCCTGGGTGAGATTGTCATTGCCATCGTAAGTGAGTTGGCCGGTGCCGGCGACGTGAAGGTTCACTTGCCCGCCGCTGGCCGTACCGTCATCGAGCGTGATGTGGCCGGTGTTGCCGTCATAGGTGCCGGTGGCGCGGATGGTACCGAGCGCGAGTTCGCCGCCCTTGGGGCCGAGCCCTTCCAGACCGCCCTGCCCGCTCGACTGGAATTTCACGGTCGAGAGTTTGTTGCCGCTGAAGACGACATCGGCGGACAGGTCGACATTCACTTCGGCGATCTTGAGCGCGCTGAAAACCTTGGCGTTGCGGCCAAGTGCGGCGAGATTCAATCCGGTCAGCGCGAAATGGCCGCTGGATGGCGTGTTGTTCGAGGGTAGCGAAATGTTCGCGGCGACGTGTGCCTGCCTGCCGCTGATTTCGATGTCGGCGTTGAGAGACGCCGCCATGCCGCCGCTGGCGGAGGCGACTTTCATTGTCGCGTTCGGCGCAACGATGAAGAGGCCGGAGGTTTCGTCGTAGAAGGCAAGCCGCGCGTCCTGCACCGCGAAGGATTGCAGCGTGGTGGGTCCGCTGCTTTTGGCGATGGCTTCGCGGATCATCTTCAACAGATCGGGCTGGTCCTTGTCGTTGGAAACGCCCATGCGCAATCCGCCGTCACGCGTGCGCACCAGGGTGAGCTGCACGCCGACGAGCGTGATGCGCTGCACTTCCAGAGTGCCCGACATCAGCGCGGAAGACGCCACTGCGAGATCGGCACGTGGCGCTTGCGCGATGATGCGGCCGCGGCTGTCGAACACGCGCGCGCCGAGCACGATGAGGTCCACGCGGCCATCGGCGGGCGACCAGCCGAGCGAGGCGGAATCGAACTTCACCGCGACGCCGGGAAGCGCCTGACCGATCGCCTGCGACAACCTGTCCGAAAACGGCGTGATGGAAACCGGCCCCATCAGAAGGCGCAGGCCAGCGCCCACGACGAAAAAGATCACGGCGGCGACAAGGCCGACCGCGATCAATCCGGCGTGCCGGGCGCGGAATCGCTTCAGATCGGCCAGCTTCAAAGGGTGCGCACTCCGTCCCGAGACCTCAGGCGAAAACCCCAGCGCCCCCTGCCCCGGAGGGTGCCTCACCCCGTGCGAAGCAGGGCCGCAGCTTATCGCCTATTGTTAAAAAATGGTAAACGCCGCAAAGTGATAACCCGTCTTCCCACCCATGAAGGGCTGTCATGGATCTGAAGCCAGGCGATAAGGCGCCAGCGTTCAAACTGGCCACCGATTCAGGCGGTAGTGTGTCCTCCGCCAGCCTGAAGGGGCATCCTTATGTCCTCTACTTCTATCCCAAGGACGACACGACGGGCTGCACCAAAGAAGCCATCGACTTCTCTTTAGCCAAGCGAAAATTCGACGCACGCGAAATCCCGGTTATCGGCGTGTCGAAGGATTCGATTCAGTCTCACGACAAATTCAAAACGAAGCATAAACTCAAGATTACATTGGGTTCCGACCCGGAGACGGAACTCGCGCAGGCTTACGGCGTGTGGGTGCTAAAGAGCTTGTACGGTCGAAAGTATATGGGTATGGACCGAGCCACCTTTTTGGTCGACGCCAAGGGCGTCATCCGGGAGATCTGGCGCAAGGTCAAAGTCCCCGGGCATGTGGAGGCCGTGCTTGCCGCGGCCAAGGCATTGTAGAGACCGGCAACGTCTCGCCGGATCGCTAACAGATCCCCGTTCTTACAGGGGACAAAGAAGGACAAGAACGTAACGTATGCCGGATTTAGGGGCGGGTACGGATCGTGCTCAAAAGGATGCGAAGGCCGCGAATGGCCGGAACGTCCCAAAGGGAAACCTGGCCATGGTGCATCCGTTCGCGGAACGGGTGTGGCACTGGCTGCACGCGGTCTTCCCGGAACGCCAGATCTATATCCGCAGCGACGGACGCGTGCAGTTCTTCACTTTCAGTTCCTCGTTGCAGGCCACACTTGCAGGCCTTGTGCTGATCTTCCTCGGCTGGGTGGCGTTTGCGAGCGTCAACGTCATCTTCAAGGACAACATCATCGCGGCGAAGGATCGCCGCTATCAGACGATGCAGGCACAATACGAGAACCGCATCGGCGATCTGCAGCTTTCCTATGACGAATTGAACGGCGCGCTGGTGGCGACCGGCGATCGCTTCAAGGCGGCGGCGGACGAGCTGGAAGCCAAGCAGAATTCGCTGGCGAAACTCGTGGGCGAGAAGAAACAGATCGACGCCACGCTTGCGAGCCTTCGCCATGCAGCGGCGCCTGCGCCCAAGCGTTCGAATGGCACCACCGGCAGCGACAGCATCGAGACCGACATCACGCTGCCGCAGGTTCCCGCATCCGATGGCGCGGAACTTTCGGTGATGCCGCAGCCCGCCGCGCCGCAGCCGCGCACCGCACGGCCATCGCATGCGGGGCTCGGCGACATGTTCGTGGCGATCTACGACCGGGTCGCTTCCTGGTTCGCACCGCGGCAATACCGGATTTCCGCCAAGGTCGCGCGCCATCCCGCCATCCGCGAGATCGAGGCGCAGACGGCGCGGCTGGAAAAACTGAGCAAGCATGAAGATGCACTGGTCATCCTGGCCGATGCGGCAATCATCGAGCGCTCCAAAAGCGTGGAACGCGTGATGCGGCTTGCGGGTGTCAACCCGCAGACGATGGAAAAGCGCGTCGCGCGGGCCGGCGGCGATGTGGGCGGGCCTTTGCTGCCACTATCGGAAATGCCGATGGATGGCATTCGCGACGCCGCGTTCAAGCACGATTTCTTCGACGCGAGTGCGGCGCTGCTACAACTCAAGGGATTGCTCTTGGCGATGGTGCATATTCCGTTGGCAGGGCCGATCACCGGGGCGGGCGTGGAACTCACCAGCGATTTCGGGCCGCGCGTCGACCCGTTTACCGGCCGCGCCGCGTTTCATGCCGGCCTCGATTTCGGCGGGCCGTGGGGCGCGAAGGTGCATGCCACGGCGGCTGGCGTGGTCGTTCATGCAGGTCCCGACGGCGCTTATGGAAATATGGTGGAAATCGACCATGGCATGGGCCTGAGAACGCGCTATGGTCATCTTTCGGCGGTGCTTGTGCGCAACGGCGCGCACATCGGAAAAGGCGACGCGGTGGGACTGCTTGGCTCCACCGGACGCAGCACGGGACCGCATGTGCATTACGAAGTATGGCTGGATAACCGCGTAAGGGATCCCGCCAAGTTCTTGGAGGCTGGCCGTCATGTTCTCGAGTAAGAAGGAAGAAACCCCAATGGCAACGATCACACCGACATCGCCCGCGCCTGTTTCTTCAGCCGCGGTTCAACCCAAAAAGCCCGGCGTGCGCAACGGCGCGCCGTCCATCATCAGTACCGATCTGACCGTTACCGGCACGCTTGCGTCCGCCGGCGATATGCAGATCGACGGCAACATCGACGGCGACGTGCGCTGCGCCAACCTTGTGGTCGGCGAAAGCGCGACCGTGAAGGGCGAAATCGTGGCCGAGGAAGTCATCGTGCGCGGCCGCGTGGAAGGTTCGATCCGCGCGCGCAAGGTGCAGCTCTGCGCCACCTGCAAGGTGGACGGCAACATCCTGCACGAGACGTTCGCGGTGGAAAGCGGCGCACGCTTCGACGGCAATTGCCGCCACTCCGACGATCCGCTGAGCGACGACGCGGCGCCAAAGCACGCCTCGTTCCAGCGGAAAGCCAACAGTGGCGCGATTCCGGCCGATGTGGCCGCCAAGATCGAAGAACGCGCCTCGTCGACTTATCCTTCGGCGAACTGAGTTATCTGCGAGGCATAAAAAAACGGCGGCCTGTGTGGCCGCCGTTTTTGTTTTGGGCGATGAGGTGGAGAACGCCGCTCCGCGGTCTCCAGCGAGAGCGAAAAAGATAACGTATGTGTTATCGGCATTCCGCCAAATAATAACGCATATGTTATAGTGGGCGCTTAACCCTGCATCGGGATAAACACCGTTCCCCACCCATGTCCTAAAAGTCCATACGCGTGACGATGGTACAAATGACCCGGATTCCCATCCCGCTTACCAAAGGAAAAGACACCGTCACATTGTCCCGAAAGGATTGGGACGCGGTAATCGAAGCGTTGGAAGACGCCGATGATTTGCGCGCCGTCGATGCGTTTCGCGCGCGCCAAGCGCGTGGGCAGGATGAAGGCGTTCCCGCTGCCATCGCTAGAAAACTGCTGGCGGGCGACAATCCGCTGCGCGTCTATCGCCAGTGGCGCGGCCTAACCGCCACCGCCCTCGCCGAAACCGCAGGTGTTGCCCAATCCTATCTTTCGGCCATCGAGACGGGCGCAAAACCGGGAAGTGCGGCTGCGTTGAAACGGATTGCAGCGGCGCTTGGCGTAGACATGGAAGATTTGATCGCCGAATAGAAGGAGCGGTACCAGTCGCGAACAGCGGCCCCCCGCCCGACGTGCTCGCTGACGCTGCGCGCGTCGACCTCCCCACAAGGGGGAGGTAAGAAAAACTACTCCAAATCCTCGATCTTTTCCTTCGGCTTGCCGCCGATGGCTTGCGCGAGGGCTGCTGCCATGAACGGGTCGAGGTCGCCGTCGAGGACGTCCTGCGGGATGCGGCTTTCGACGCCGGTGCGCAGGTCTTTGACGAGCTGGTACGGCTGCAGGACATACGAACGGATCTGGTGGCCCCAGCCGATGTCGCTCTTCTCGCCGATGAAGGCGCCGGTTTCGGCTTTCTTCTTTTCGAGTTCGATTTCGTAAAGGCGCGAGCGCAGCATGTCCCAGCAGATGGCGCGGTTCTGGTGCTGCGATTTTTCTGTTTGCGACGACACCGCGATGCCGGTGGGCAGATGCGTGATGCGGACCGCGCTTTCGGTTTTGTTGACGTGCTGGCCTCCGGCGCCCGACGCGCGGAAGACATCAATGCGCACGTCTTTTTCCGGGATGTCGATTTCGATGGACTGGTCGATCACCGGATAGACGGTGACGGACGAGAAGCTGGTGTGACGGCGTGCGTTTGAATCGTAGGGCGAGATGCGCACGAGGCGATGCACGCCTGCTTCGGATTTCAGCCAGCCATAGGCGTTTTCGCCTTTCACCAGCAGCGTTGCGGATTTGAGGCCGACGGCTTCGCCCTGGCTCTCTTCGATCAGTTGCAGCTTGTAGCCGTGGCGTTCGGCCCAGCGGGTGTACATGCGGAACAGCATTTCCGCCCAGTCCTGGCTTTCGGTGCCGCCCGCGCCTGCGTGGACTTCCAGATACGCGTCGTTGGCATCGGCTTCGCCGGAGAGCATGGATTGCAGACGCAGATGTTCGGCGCGCTTTTCGATGTCTCTGATGCTGGCTTCGGCATCGGCGACCATCGCGGCGTCGCCCTCGGCTTCGGCCATTTCGATCAGGCCGGTAGCATCGGTCAGTTCGGAATCGAGTTTGCGGACATCCGAGAGCGACTGGTCGAGCTTCTGCCGCTCGCGCATCAGCTTTTGCGCGCTTTGCGGATCGTTCCAGATGTTGGGGTCTTCGGCCTTCGCGTTCAGTTCATCGAGGCGGCGCAGCGCATTGTCCCAGTCAAAGATGCCTCCTCAGCAGGGCGATGGCCTGCCGGATCTCTTCGACGCTGCGTTCTGTTTCGGCGCGCATGGGAGTGTCCTCTTCGGGGCGCTATATGGCGGCGGACGGGGCAAACGGCAAGGGGGCAAACCCAATCGCTTGTCATCCCGGACGCGCGGCAGCGCGATCCGGGACCCATCGAGGAGCGGCACAATGGGTCCCGGCTCTCGCTACGCTCGGCCGGGATGACAAGTGGGGTTTAGATTTCAACTGTGAAATTGAATCTGCTCGCCGCTCACGGCCGCGGTGCCGGACCTATGGAAAACAGGTCGCCCTGGCCGAGCTCGGCATTGCGCCGGCGTTCGAGTTCGTGGGTGTAGCGGCGCAGCGCATAAGCTTCGGTGATGTAGCCCACGAGTTTCGGTTCGGCGATGGAGGAGACCACGGCGATCGCTTCGGTCTTGTGTTCCTCGAAACGCAGCAATGCGGTGCGGACGTTGTCGGTGGGCAAAAGGAAGATGTCGCGTTCGGCAGCGATGTCTCCGGCGACGAGCCAATCGACGGCATCTTCGATGCCGGGTTCGTGGGCAAGCGCGACATCGAGCGTGCCCATGTAACGATCGCCCTCTCCCGTCACGTACAGGCGCTTGGTGCTGCCGATGGGGTAACGCTCGCGCACCTGGCGCAAGGTCATGTCGGCGGAGATGGATTTGGGATCGGCGCGCATCAGCCGGCCCGCCGTGAGATCGGCGATCCAGCCGATGTCGTGCGGGCTGCGGATGCCAAGGCCGCGCTGGTGGAAACGCCACGTCGCGAAGGAATAGCCGAAGGTCAGGCGCACGATGGTCGACGCGGTGATGACGCCGACGAGCACGCCCGCAGTGACGGGAAAATCGCCGGTCGCTTCCAGCACGAGGAACACCATCGTGAACGGCGCGCCGATAATGGCGGCGGCGACGGAGCCCATGCCGACAAGCATGAAGGCCCCGGTTTCGTGGCCGACGCTGGGAATGAAATAGGCGATGATCTGCGCGATCATCGAGCCGAACAGACAGCCGATGAGAAGCGACGAACTGAACAAGCCACCGCGGAAGCCGGAGCCGACGGAAATCGCGGAAGCCAGAATTTTTGCGATCAACAGCGCGATGAGCGGCACAAGCGGCCAGGCCTGATCGAGGTGAAGCTGGATGGCGCCGTGGCCCGAACCCAGCACTTGCGGGAAGATGAGCGCGATCCACGATAGCGAAAATCCGCCGACGACCGGACGCAACCAATCCGCCATGGGGGCGCGGCGCAGCGAGCCTTCGATCCAGGTGACGAGCTGCATGGTGACAATGGCGAGGCCCGCCGCTGCAACGCCGGTGAGCGCGAAGAACATGTAGCTGCGCTGTTTGAAGACGAGATCGTGCGCGATCTCGAACGACGCAGGCGGGAACGCCATCGACCGCTGCACGATGGCGCCGGTGAGGGCTGCTGCCGTCACGGGGGCGAGTGCGCGCGGCATGTAACTGCCGAGGATCAGTTCGTAGCCATAGAACGCACCGGCAATGGGCGCGTTGAAGGCCGCGGCGATGGCAGCACCCGCGCCCGCCGTGACGAAGACGCGGAGATCGGCACGGCGAAGCTGAAAGTATTGGCCGATGCTGGAAAAGACGCTCGCCCCGAACTGGCTGTAACCCGCTTCCATGCCGAGCGAGGCGCCGGATGCGTTGGCGATGAGAGTGGCGACGGTGAGGCGCAAGGAGTCGCGGAACGACATGCGGCCGCCCAGAAGCGCGTTGGCTTCGATGGGGTCGACCACTTCTTTCACTTTGCGATTGCGCAGCCAGCGCGCCCACAGGCCGATGATCAAGCCGCCGCTCGCGGGCACGAACACGACAAGAAAGGGCGAGACGTTGTCCGTCGCGCTGAGATAGGCGCCGTGCGGAAGGTCGAAATCGATGCGATGCAGGATGGCGACGAAATTGCGAATGATCGCGACGAGCGCGCCGACGATGGCGCCGAGTATGGCGCAGAGCAGGATTTGCCCGATCTCGCTGGAACGGATGTCGCGCTGAACCGCTTTCAAAAGCACGCGCGAACGGCGCACCGCGGTTTCGGTGCGGGAATGGGGCCTGTCGAGCCGGCCCGTTTCTTCCTGGACGGCCATATGAACTTCGAACGCGAAATAACTCTGTAGGGTTGGGGACTACGCTTTTAAGGCGGCGAACTCAAGGCAAGGTTGTTTATCGGATTGTTTAATCACGCCATGTCTTACCTACCCCTTGTGGGGAGGTCGAACAAATCGGAGCGCAGCCAAGATTTTTCGGGTGGGGGACGGTGCTTGCCATGAACACCGCCCCCCGCCCGAAATTTGCTCGCGCAAATTTCGACCCCCCACAAGGGGGAGGTGAGTGTTTTCTCAGTAGAGTCCGCCCGTGCCCTCGCCCACATTGGTGGCGGGGCCGAAGGTGGTTTGGCCATTGGTGTTCATGGTGGCGGTGGAGGCGTCGTCGATGCCGGCGACGCCGGGTTCGGTACCGGCGCGGAAGGCTTCTTCGATGGAGCCGGGCGTGCCGGCGGCAACTTCGGCGCCGGTGATGCGGTCGACGGGCACGAAGACGATGCCGGGCGGCACGCGGAAGGGAATGGGGGGCACGCCTTCGAGCGCCTCTTTCATGAAGTCGCGGAAGATGGGCGCGGCCACCGTTGCGCCCTGCTCTCTTTTGCCGAGCGTCTTGGGATCGTCATAACCCACGAACACGCCGCAGACGAGATCGGGCGAAAAGCCGATGAACCACACATCCTTTGAATCGTTGGACGTGCCCGTCTTGCCCGCGAGCGGTTTGCCGATGACGGACACCGAACGGCCGGTGCCGCGCAGCACCACGCCTTCCATCAGCGAGACGGTTTGATAGGCGGTGCGCGGATCCATGATCTGCGGGCGGTTGTCCGGTATCAGCGGATCGGATTGCTTGTGCCAGCTTGCGTTGCAATCGCTGCAGACGCGCGTGTCGTGGCGATAGATGGTCTTGCCGTTGCGATCCTGAATGCGGTCGACCAGCGTGGCGTTGATCTTCTTGCCGCCATTGTCGAACTCGGCATAGGCGGTGGTCATTTTCAGGAGCGTCGTTTCATACGCGCCGATGGAATTGGCGAGCATCGGCGGCAGATGATCGTAGACGCCGAATTTTTCGGCCGTTGCGGCGACCTTTTTCATGCCGACGGCTTGCGCAAGGCGGATGGTCATCAGATTGCGCGACAGTTCGAGGCCGCGGCGCAAGGTGGCGAGACCCAGGAATTCGTGTTCGAAATTTTCCGGACGCCACATCGGCAGGCCGGGGCCTTGCGACATTTCAAATGGCGCGTCGAGCACCTTGCTGATCGGCGTGTAGCCGTTGTCGAACGCCGTCGAATAGACGAAGGGCTTGAACGACGAACCGGGCTGGCGTTGCGCCTGCGAGGCGCGGTTGAATTCGCTCGATGCGTAGGAGAAACCGCCAGACATCGCGAGCACGCGGCCGGTGTGCGGGTCCATCACGACGATTGCGCCGTTCACTGCCGGAATCTGGCGCAGGCCCCAATTGCCTTTGTCATCGGTCTTTTCGACGTAGATGACGTTGCCCGGTTTGTAGACCTGGCTCGGTGAGGTGGGCGACGGGCCGACAGAGGCATCCGGATTCGGTTTGCGCGCCCAGGCAAGCGACTCCAGCGGAATCTTTCCGTGCGTACCGTCGGCGAAACCGATGTCGGTGGTCTTGGCCTTGTCGAAGCCGAGCACCACGGCGACACGCCATGTGTCGGTGCCCGAATGGTTGGGAACGGCCTTCAACGCCGCCTGCCAATCGCCGTCGATCGGGATACTGTCTTTGGTGCCGCGCCAGCCGTGGCGGTGGTCGTAGCGCACGAGGCCCATGCGCAACGCGTTCACCGCGAGATTTTGCAACCGCGTGTCGAGTGTGGATCGAACCTGCAAGCCGCCATCATAGAGTTTGTCGGCCCCGTATTTCGCATAGAGCTGGCGGCGCACATCTTCGACGAAATAATCGGCGTCCTGCGTCTGGATACCGAGCGGGCGCATGCCGGTGTTGAGGTCTTCGGCTTTGGCTTTCGCCGCTTCGTCGCGCGTGATGTAGCCGTTGTCGCGCATCTGGTCGATCACCCAGTTGCGGCGCGCGAGCGCTGCCTCTTTGTGATAGCGCGGATCGTAGTTCGAGGGCGCCTTGGGCAACGCGGCAAGGAACGCGACCTCGGCAATGTCGAGCTGGTCGAGCGATTTGCCGAAATAGTTCAGCGTGGCGGCGCCAATGCCATAGGAGTTTTGGCCGAGATAGATTTCGTTGAGATAGAGTTCGAGAATCTTCGGCTTCGAGTACGTGGCATCGATGCGGATCGCGAGGATCGCCTCGCGCAGCTTGCGCGAGAACTTCACCTGGTTGTTGAGCAGGAAATTCTTGGCGACCTGCTGGGTGATGGTGGATGCACCCTCTAACCGCTTGTGTTGCAGGACGTTGAAGACGTCCTTCACCGCGGCGCGCGCGATGCCGGAGGGATCGATACCGGGATGGCTGAAGAAGTTCTTGTCTTCAGCGCTGGTGAACGCTTCCACCACGAGTTTCGGCACGAACTGGATAGGCACGAAGATGCGCCGTTCGCGCGCGTATTCTCCGAGAATGGTTCCATCGCCCGCATAGACGCGCGTGGTGACGGGCGGGTTGTAGTTCTTGAGCGCATCGACGCTCGGCAGATCGCGCGTGAGTTGGTAGATGTAGAAAATGCCCACGCACACCGCGAGCAGCGCGGCGGCGCCTGCAACAACCAACACTA
Source organism: Rhizomicrobium sp. (assembly GCA_035543495.1). Classification (GTDB taxonomy): domain Bacteria; phylum Pseudomonadota; class Alphaproteobacteria; order Micropepsales; family Micropepsaceae; genus Rhizomicrobium. Next base: position 54,776 of record DATKJT010000003.1, read on the forward strand.
CAGATAAGGTACGCCGCATCCGGAGGGGCTTCTTGTTCGGGAGCTTATTATAGGGTGTTTGTGGCTGGGAAAAGGCCGGTTTCTCAGTCAGATGCGTCCTGGGCGGCGGTTACTGTCCGGCTTGTGTTGCCGAAGTTACGATCGATGGCGTTGGCGATGGCTTCGGCCACGCCGTTGCGCCATTTGTCGGTTCCCATCTGGTCGGCGTCGCTGGCATTCGACAGATAACCCAGTTCGATCAGGACGGCGGGAACATCGGGCGCCTTCAGAACGGCGAAAGCGGCGGAGCGATGGGGCTGGCGCGGCAATATGTCCGTCGCGGTGCGAAGCTGCGAAACGGCGGTTTCCGCGAAACGTGACGAGCGGTTCATCGTATCGCGTTGTGCGAGGTCGATGAGGATGGAGGCAACCGGCGTGTCTTCGTTCGACAGGTCCACACCCGCGATAATGTCGGACTGGTTTTCCTTTGCGGCGAGGGCGGCGGCTTCCTTGTCGGAACCGGCTTCGGAGAGCGTGTAGACGGATGCTCCGTATACGGATTTGTTCGGATTGGAGTCGGCGTGGATCGAGACGAACAGGTCCGCGTCGTAACTGCGCGCGATGCGCACCCGCTGGCCGAGCGGGATGTAGGTATCGTCGTCGCGCGTGAGATAGACCTTGTAGAGCCCTCGCGATTGCAGGGCTTTCTTCACGCGCTTGACCATATCGAGCACGAGATCCTTTTCGTGCATCCCGTCCCCGGAGGTGGTGCCCGTATCGATGCCGCCATGGCCCGCGTCGAGCACGACGATCTTGCGGCCACCCGCGGTTTTCGCCTGCTGGCGGGCGGTGTCGGAGCTTTTCTGCTCGACGGCGTTTTCGCGCGCTTTCAAATCGGCAGGCCAACCGGCGGCGAGCTTGAATTGGCTCTGCGAGGTGGGCATCAGGTCGATGACGATGCGGTAGCCGTAACCGCCGGAAGGCGCGAGCGCGACCGGCGCTGCGGGCTTCACGGCCTTGTTCAGATCCATCACCAGACGGGAGTTACCGGGGCGGAACAGGCCGTAGCGATAGCTGCGGACAACGCTCTTGCTGGTTGGCGGCGGACTACCCTGAAGGCGCCAGAGGACCTGCGGCATGTCCATCACCACGCGATTGGGGTTGTCGAGGGTGAATGTCCGCAAGGCCAGCGGATCGGAAACTTCGAGGACGACCCGGGTGCGGTCGGCATAATCGGTGACCTGAACCCCCAATATGACGGGAACCGCCCCCCGATTCGGGGCCAGGCCGAGATGGGCTTCTCCTTCCTTTTCCAGGCGGGCGATGGGGTCTTCATCCGGCTTTGGTGTGGGAACCGGCTGGGCAAAACCCAGGGTTACGGCGGCCAAAACCGCCCCAAGGGTAAAAACGAACGCCCCCCAACGCATCACCGGAACCTTAACATCCACTCGTAAACCCAAGGAGAAGTTGGCGATAAAGCCTTTACGGTTCCTTAGCACGTTGGGGCACGATAATGAATCCAGAGGGTTGGTCTTGCCGTGCAGGGCCATGCCCCCTACAAAGAGTCTGCCTGTTCGACACCCGATTGGCGGGGTCGCGCGCCGAACCTGGCCGGGAAGCCACGAATCCTTCCGGCCCCAAGTTCAAGCGCCTGACTGTGCGAACGGCACCCGGCACCAGCCAAGATGGCGGTGTCAGCCGAGAATGATTGAACACATGTCCGACGGATTCCTGCTTCCTGCTAACAGCCTTGGCTACCAGCCCGGCGTTGCGGCGCGGAGCGCTCCGTCCCCACTCACACAGCGGCCCCATTCGCTTTTGAGCCCCGCGCGCGTGCGCCGGTCGGCTCTGCGTGCGAGCGCGCCGCCCGGAGATTTCCATGTCCAAACGTATGCTAATCGATGCCAGCCACCCGGAAGAAACCCGGGTCGTCGTGCTGGACGGCCACAAGGTCGAAGAGTTTGATTTCGAGGCAGCTTCAAAGCTGCCGCTCAAGGGAAACATCTATCTCGCCAAGGTGACGCGCGTGGAGCCTTCGCTCCAGGCGGCGTTCGTCGAATATGGCGGCAACCGGCAAGGCTTCCTCGCCTTCTCGGAAATCCATCCCGACTACTATCAAATCCCCGTCGCCGATCGTCAGGCGCTGCTCGCCGAGCAGCAGGCCGAAGCGCGCCGTCATGCCGAAGACGAATTCGAGGCCGTCGAAACCGGCACGCAGGTGATGACGGACGAGGAACTCGAAGCCGACGAAGAGGCCGAGATGGCCGGGCGTTCGGAAGGCGGGGAAGAACATCACGACGACGCCGCGCATGACGACCATGCCGATGAGGACGATCACCCGGCATCGACGGAAGTGGAATCCGGGTTCGACGTGGAACAGTCCGAAGAACTCGCGCCCTATGAAGCGGCCCCGGAAGAACACACGCCCGACGAGACGCCACTGGAAGTGATCGCGGAAGAAGAAGCCGAACAGGGCGTGGTCGATCAACAGACGGCTTCCGAAGTCGATCTCGACCTGCCGCAGGTTTCGATGCAGGCGGTGGCCGATGCACTGTCCGGCGACATCACGCTGATCGAGGAAGAATTCTCGCAAGGCGTGGTGGACGAACAGGGGGCTGCGGAAGCATCCATCGTTCCCGAACACGCCGAGCAGACGGGGCACGAACACGATCAACCGGCGCAAGCCTTGCGCGGGCCGAAGCCTTCGCAACGCTGGACGCGGCGCAAGCATTACAAGATTCAGGAAGTCATCAAGCGGCGCCAGATCATTCTGGTGCAGGTGGTGAAGGAAGAACGCGGCAACAAGGGTGCTGCACTCACCACCTACATCTCGCTTGCGGGACGTTATTGCGTGCTGATGCCGAACACGCCGCGCGGCGGCGGGATTTCGCGCAAGATCACCAATGCGGACGACCGGAAGCGTTTGAAATCCGCGGCGGCGGCGCTCGAATTGCCGGAGGGCATGGGGCTTATCATCCGCACCGCCGGCGAGAACCGCAGCAAGGTCGAGATCAAGCGCGACTACGAATACCTGCTGCGCATGTGGGACCAGATCCGCGAGACGACGCTGGAGTCGCACGCACCATCCTGCGTGTATGAGGAAGGCGACCTCATCAAGCGGGCGATCCGCGATCTCTACAACAAGGATGTCGGCGAAATTCAGGTCGAAGGCGACGAGGGATACCGCAACGCCAAAGACTTTATGAAAATGCTGCTGCCCAATCACGTCGACAACGTGAAGCTCTACGGCGATACGGTGCCGCTGTTCCAGCGGTTCCATATCGAGGCGCAGCTCGATGCGATGTTCACGCCGACCGTGACGCTGCGTTCGGGCGGATACATCGTCATCAACCAGACCGAAGCCCTGGTTTCCATCGACGTCAACTCGGGCCGCGCCACGCGCGAGCATTCGATCGAAGAGACGGCGCTCAAGACCAACCTCGAAGCGGCCGACGAAATCGCACGGCAGTTGCGCTTGCGCGACCTGGCCGGCCTGATCGTCATCGACTTCATCGACATGGAAGACGGGCGCAACGACCGCGCGGTCGAGAAGCGCCTGCACAATGCGTTGCGCCATGACCGCGCGCGCATCCAGATCGGCAAGATCAGCCAGTTCGGCTTGCTGGAAATGTCGCGTCAGCGTTTGCGCGCGGGCGTGATCGCGGGATCGACCGTGCCCTGCCCTCACTGCGGCGGCCAGGGAATCGTGCGCTCGGTGGAATCGACGGCACTTCGCTTGCTGCGCGGGCTGGAAGAAGAAGGCCAGAAACAGCGCGCGTCGGCGGTGACCGTGAAGGCGCCGAACGACGTTGCGATCTACACGTTGAACCAGAAGCGGCGCGAGCTGGCGCGGATCGAAGAAGATTACGGCATGATTGTGATGTTCGAACCGAGCGAGGAAATCCACGCCGGTCATTTCGAGATCGACCGCACGGCGCAGAAATCGGCTGACGAGCGCAAGGTGATCGCGATCAGCGAGATGCCGGAAGCGCCGGAGGTGAAGGAAGACCCTGAAATCGCCGAAGAAGAAGCGGCGGAAGCCGAAGCGTCTTCGGAAGAAGAAGGCGCATCCGAAGAACGCCAGGACGATGGACAGCGCCGCGGGCGGCGGCGCAGACGCCGCGGCGGTCGCGGACGCAACAATCGCGAAGAACGCGCGCCGACATTGCAGGAACCGGTTTCAGCAGCCTCCATCGAGATGGCCGGGATTCCCGTCACCGATGAGGAAGCGATCGAAGACGGCGACGAAGCCGGTGTGCCGGCCGGTGCGAACGGCCATGCCGAGGGTCAGCAGGGCGAAGGTCAACAAGGCGAAGGCGGTCATCGCCGCAGACGTCGCAGACGCCGCGGTGGACGCGGGCGCAATCGCGAAAACTATGTGCAAGGCGAAATCGCACCGCCTCCGGGCGAAGGCGCGCTCGCCGAAGGCGAAAGCGTCGCCACGCCGAACACGGAATCCGAGCCGATGTGGTCGTTCGGCGGCGAACAGAAGAACGCGGTGCGCGAGACTGTTGCGCAACGCGCACCGGAGCCGGTGAAAGAAGCAGAACCTGTTACTGCTGCGCCCGAACCGGAGCGGATCGCGGACATAGCGCCTGCCGAACCGTCCGGGCCTCCGCGCAAGGGCTGGTGGCAGCGGACGTTTGCACCGAAGTAGATCTGGTTTCGCTTCAGCGAAGGCCCCACCCGCCGCGCTGTCGCGCGTCGACCTCCCCGCGTTGGGGGAGGTAAGTGAAGCTCACGTGGCAAACCCATCTCTCATCTCCCCCACGCGGGGAGGTCGACATCGCGAAGCGATGGCGGGTGGGGACTACTGCTCGCCTTCCTGCTGCCGTACCAGCGGCGGCCCGGCGGATGAGACCGTGCCGTCGGCGCCCATGCCGAGGCCGCTGGAGCCGGGGTCGTTCAGGGGCGCGCAGGAGCCCTTCTGGCAGGCAATCGCATTGACCGTGCTGAAGGGCGCGAGGCCCGTGGTGCGCAGGTCGGTGGTCTGGGTCAGTTCGTCGCCGCGGGCGGAACGCAGGAGCACATAGGCCATGGAAGCAGCGCCGTTGGGGCCGCCGGAACCGACGCCGGTGACGGCTGCGCCGTCCTGGCCGCGCGATGCTATGACGGGGGTGATGAAGGCGGAGGACAGGCCTGCAGCACTCGAAGCCGGGGCGCGCGCCAGCGTGACGCCGACGACAGGCGTGGTGCGGCCGGAACCGAAAGAGCCATTCATGGTAACGCCGCAGGCGACAGACTCTCCGGTTTTGTCGATGGCGGCGAAACCTGTGGCGCCCAGGTCTTTCGGCAGCGCCTCTACCTGGAATTGTTCGAGCGTTTCACGCGTGGCCTGACCGATGTCGAGGCTCGACATCACGTCGGTCAGCTTGCGCAGCAACGTCACGGAGAACGCGCCTGCGCCCAGATTGCCCGGTGGGATGTAGGCGGTGAGATCGCCCATCACGACGCTCTGCGCGGGTTCGCGCATGGCGACGTAGGACGCGAACTCATCCGCCGAAATGCCGCTGCCCTGCTGCATGGCGTAATCAACGATCTTCTTGCCTATCTCGCCGCGATAGAAACCGTCCGGCCCCTGCGTTTTGATGGCGGTCAGCGTTTTCGCAATGTCGGTATTGACGATCATGGTGCCGGCGGGTTTCAGATTGCCATTGTCGTCGAGGAATTCGTAAGCGAGGTTTGCGTCCAGACGCAGGATGTCGAGGCTGGCATTGAGGCGGGTTTCGAGCGCATCCGAAATCGCGAAGCCGGAGGTCGCCATGGTTTCGGCCGGCGTCATAAGGCGATCCCAGGTGAGTTTGCCGTAGGCGTGCTGCAGATCCCAGAAGCCCCTGACGTTGCCGGCCAGCGCATAAGGCCCGCCGCCTTTCGAGTCGCGCGTGAGAAAGCCGAAGGTTTCGACGTTTCCGTTGGCGTTGCGCACGATGCAGAGGCCGCCGCCGCCGAGGCCGGCCGCTACGGGATATGTGACAGACATCGCGAAATAGATGGCGGTCACAGCATCGGCGGCACTTCCGCCTTCGGCGAGGACGGCGGCACCGGCCTTCACCGCCTGCGCCTCGTCACCGACCACATAGGCTCCGGTGGGCGTGACAAGTCCCGGCGGCGTTTCGCCTTCAAAAAGGCCGGAAATGGATGAACAACCCGTAAGAAACAGGCCCCCCAACACCGCGACTACGCGTTTTTGAATCATCTATTCTGACCGTCCCCGCTGCGGTTCGTGGCTTTGTTGACTTAGCCTGCGCTGCCCCCCTAGTTTCAGCCCGACGCGAGGGGTCTTTGACGCAGGTAGAGGAGAGTTCAAGCTTTGCCGTTTTGCAACCCTTCGCGGCGACGGCAACACCGTGGAAGTCTACGCTCCCTGCGGCGCGCTGTTACTATTTCCATTGCTGTTGCAACCGCGACATGCCTGGCCAGCGAATCCGTGCTGGCTCAGGGCATTTCGATCATACATGACGACGAGACGGAACTCACGCTGAGGGCGTATGAGGTGCCGATCTACAAGGCGGCTGGGCTCGACCCCAACGCGCTGCGAATCTATCTGGTCAACGATCCGTCCATTAACGCGTTCGCGGCAGAAGGACAGAATATCTTTGTGAATACCGGCATCTTCATGGAGCTGGACCGGCCCAATGAAGTGATCGGCATTCTTGCGCACGAGACGGGCCACATCGCGGGCGGACATCTGTCGCGCGGCACCGAGGCGATCTCCAAGGCGTCTATCCCGATGCTGGTCTCGATGGCGGCGGGCATTGTGGCGATGGTGGCAGGCGCGGGCGATCTGGGCATGGGGCTTTTGATGCTCGGCCAGCAGGTGGCGCAAGCGCAGTTCAACGCCTTCAGCCGCACACAGGAAGCCACCGCCGACCAGATGGGACAGAAATTCCTGCGCGCCACGCACCAGTCCGGCCAGGGCATGGTGGACGTGTTCGAGAAATTCGCCGACGAAGAGGCTATGAGCGCCTATCACATGGATGTGTGGGCGACGGACCATCCGTTGAGCCGCGAACGTATTGCCTCGCTCGAACAGATTTCCAATTCCTCACCCTATCGTGACGTGAAGGACAGCCCGGAATCGCAGCACGAATTCGACATGATCAAGGCGAAGCTCATCGGCTTTACCGCACCCGTCGAAAGCGTGCTCAACAAATATCCGCCTTCGGACCTGAGCAAGCCCGCACGTTATGCCCGCGCCATCGTCTATATGCGCAAGCCCGATCTCAAGAAGGCGCTGGAGGAAATCCAGAGCCTGGTGAAGGACGAGCCGAACAATCCCTATTTCAACCAGGTGGAAGGCCAGATTTACGTCAACATGGCCAAGCCCAATCTGGGTGTGGCGCCGCTGCAGCGCGCGGTCTCGCTTCTGCCGCAGGGCACGGAGATGCGCGTGGAACTGGCCGCCGCACAACTGGCCACAGACCGCCCCGATCTTGCCCAATCGGCCATCGACAATCTGAAGACGGCCACGGCGATCAACGGCGACGACGTGTTCGCGTGGTACCAGATGGCACAGGGCTACAGCCTGTTGAACAACGAACCGATGGCCAATCTTTCGACGGCAGAGCGCTATTACGCAGCGGGCGTTTATCCGCAGGCCGCGCGATTTGCGGCTTTGGCGCAGCGCAAGCTAAAACAGGGCACGCCCGATTGGCAGCGCGCCAACGACATCATGGTGGTGGCTTCGTCCAACGCCAAGCAACAGCAGTAACAAGACACCATGAGCGAAACACATCATCCCATGAACAGTGGCTGGAAATACACGGCCGCAGGCGCGCTTGGCGGAACGCTGATCGCGCTGATCCTCATTCTCGGACTCGGGGCTGCGGGCGTTCTGCCGATCCGGCTTTCCGAACATGCGCGCGACGAGGCGGTGCGCGGCTATCTGCTGGCGCATCCCGAAATCCTTGCCGATGCGAGCACTGTTTTGCAGGCACGGCAGGACGCCGAAGAAGCCAAGGCGCGCGAGGAAGCGGTCGCCAAGGTGGGCATGAAGGCATTCTTCGATCCCAAGATCGCTTATGTGTTCGGCCCCGCGAACGCGAAGACGACGCTGGTCGAGTTCTTCGATTACAACTGCCCCTATTGCCGTGCATCGGTTCCGGCGATGAAGAAGTTCTACGAGGCGCACAAGAAGGACACGCGCTTCGCTTTTGTGGAATTCCCCATCAAGGGCGAAAATTCCGAACTCGCCTCGCGCGCGGCGATTGCGGCGCGCAAGCAGGGCGGCGACAAATATCTCGCGTTCCATTTCCTGATGATGGACGAGCACGAGCTTGTGACGCCGGACGTGGTGTTCGCCGATGCGCGCAAGGCGGGGCTCGATCTCGGCAAGCTGAGCGCGGACATGAAAGACCCGGCAGTCGACAAGGCGATCAAGGCGGCGCACGCGCTGGCCGAGAAGACTGGCATCAACGCGACGCCGACGTTCATTCTGAACGGCCGGGTGCGTCCGGGCGCGATCGACGACAAGATGCTGACGCAGATGCTGGAGAGCTGAAGGCCCCACCCGCCGCTGCTTTGCAGCGTCGACCTCCCCGCGTTGGGGGAGGTGAGGAAATCAGATCAATCCCGCCAGCGGGCTTGATGGATCGGCGTAGCGTTTCTTGGGCATTCTTCCGGCGAGATAGGCCAGACGCCCCGCTTCGACGGCGTGTTTCATCGCGCCAGCCATCAGTATCGGGTCTTTGGCTTCGGCGATGGCGGTGTTCATCAATACGGCGTCACAGCCCAATTCCATTGCGATTGCGGCGTCCGATGCGGTGCCGACGCCGGCATCGACGATCACAGGCACCTTTGCTTCTTCGATGATCATGCGGATGTTGACCGGGTTCTGCACGCCGAGGCCCGAACCGATGGGCGCGGCCAATGGCATGATCGCACAGGCGCCCAAATCTTCAAGGCGCTTGGCCATCAAGGGATCGTCGCTGCAATAGACCATCACCTGGAAATCCTCCTTGATGAGGAGTTCGGTGGCGCGCAGCGTTTCGATCATGTTGGGGTAAAGCGTTTTCTTGTCGCCCAGCACTTCCAGTTTCACCAATGACCATCCACCGGCTTCGCGCGCCAGACGCAACGTGCGCACCGCATCTTCACCTGTGAAGCAGCCTGCGGTGTTCGGCAGGTAGGTGTATTTTTTCGGATCGATGAAATCGATCAGCTTGGGTTGAGTGGGATCGGTGAGGTTCACGCGGCGTACCGCGACCGTGACCATCTCCGCGCCGCTTGCTTCGAGCGCACGCGCGTTTTCTTCGTAAGTTTTGTATTTGCCGGTGCCGATGATGAGACGCGACTTGTACGTGCGTCCAGCGATGACAAGCGGCTTGTCTTCGCGTGCGCCCTCGCCGCCGCCGATGAAATGCACGATTTCCAACCTGTCGCCCTCGCCTACCATCACCTCTCCATAAAGGGAGCGGGGCACGATCTCCAGATTGCGTTCGACGGCGATCTTGGCCGGATCCAGGCCGAGCGAGGCCAGAAGGTCTCGCACACTGACAATAGTGTCGATGCGGCGGGGTTCGCCGTTCAGGGTGATGTCGAATGCCATGAGGTTTCTCTTATCCGCCGACCCCAGTATAAAGCGCGAATCGCCCATTCGCCGGGGTTCCCGTGGCCAAAAAAGCCCAATCCAAACAAGTGTCTCTCCCCATATATGTGCTCAATGGCCCAACCCTCAACCTCCTGGGGGAGCGGGAACCGGAGATTTATGGCCGCACGACCCTGGCCGAAATTTCCAAGATGGTGACTGCCCGAGCCAAGGCGCACGGGCTGGCCGTGGTGTTCCGGCAGAGCAACCATGAAGGCGAACTGATCGACTGGGTGCAGGAAGCGCGCAAGAAAAGCTGTGGCGTGATCCTGAATGGCGCTGCGTTTACACACACCTCCATCGCGCTTTACGATGCGCTGCGCGCGCTCGACAAGCCGCTGATCGAAGTGCACCTGTCCAATCCGGCCGCGCGCGAACCTTTCCGCCACCATTCCTATGTCAGCCGTGTTGCCAATGGCGTGATCTGCGGGCTTGGCGCCGATGGATATGTCGTGGCGGTGGATGCGATTTCCAAACTCGTCAAAGGCTAGTTCCCGAATGAACATGAAAGAGATCAAGGCGCGTATGAGCCCGAAGAAATCCGATAGCGACAGCAGCACGGCGGTGGCCGTGCGCGAACTTGCGGGGTTGCTGGACGAAACGGGGCTGACCGAGATCGAGGTGGAGCAGAACGGCGTGCGCCTGCGCGTATCGCGTGCGGTGACGACGGTGGTGGGACAGGCGGGCGTCGCGACGACGGCACCTGTTGCAGTACCTGCCGCGGCCACACCCGATGCGCCGAAAGGGCCGCCGGCCGGCGCCGTTCCCTCGCCGATGGTGGGCACGGTTTATATGTCGCCGGAGCCCGGCAAGCCGCCCTTCGTGAAAGTGGGCGACACGGTGAAGGAAGGGGCCACACTTCTGATTGTGGAAGCGATGAAGACGATGAACCCGATCCTTGCGCCGCGTTCGGGCACCATCACCGAAATCTGCATCAGCGATGCCCAACCGGTCGAGTTCGGCCAGACGCTTCTCGTTATCGGCTGATGTTCGACAAGGTTCTCATCGCCAATCGCGGCGAAATCGCGCTGCGCATCAACCGCGCCTGCAAGGAGATGGGCATCTCCACGGTCGCGATCCATTCCACCGCCGATGCCGATGCGATGCATGTGCGCCTCGCCGACGAAAGCGTGTGCGTAGGGCCGCCGCCGGCCGCGCAATCCTATCTCAACATGCCGGCCATCATTGCGGCGTGCGAGATCACGGGCGCGGAAGCGATTCATCCCGGATACGGCTTTCTTTCGGAGAATGCGCGCTTTGCGGAGATCGTGAAGGAGCATGGGCTCACGTTCATCGGCCCGGAGCCGGAACATATTCGCCTGATGGGCGACAAGATCGCGGCCAAGCAGGCGGTGAAGACTCTCGGCATTCCAACTGTGCCTGGTTCGGAGGGCGAAGTGGGCAGCGATGCCGACGCCGCGAAGGTTGCCGACGAGATGGGCTATCCCGTTCTTATCAAGGCGGCGGCGGGCGGCGGCGGACGCGGCATGAAGGTGGCGCGTTCGAAGGCCGAACTTTCGCTTGCGCTGACCACGGCGCGCGCGGAAGCCAAGACGGCATTCGGCAACGATGCCGTCTATATGGAAAAATATCTGGAGAAGCCGCGGCACATCGAAGTGCAGGTATTGGCGGATTCCTATGGCAAGGTCATTCATCTGGGCGAACGCGATTGTTCGCTGCAGCGCCGTCACCAGAAAGTCTGGGAGGAAGCGCCCTCGCCTGCGCTGAATTCGGCGCAGCGCGAGGAGATCGGCGGCGTCGTGACAACAGCGCTGACCAAACTGGGTTACCTCGGCGCGGGCACGATCGAGTTTCTCTACGAAGACGGGAAGTTCTATTTTATCGAAATGAACACCCGTCTCCAGGTGGAGCATCCGATCACCGAGGCGATCACCGGGTTCGACATCGTGCGCGAGCAATTGCGGATTGCGACGGGCGCGCCGCTGGAGATCGAACAGAGCGACATCGTTCTGTCCGGTCATGCCATCGAATGCCGCATCAATGCGGAGAACGCCTTCACCTTTGCGCCTTCGCCCGGAACGATCACACAGTTTCATGCGCCGGGCGGATTGGGCGTGCGCTTCGATAGTGCGCTCTATGACGGCTACAAGATCCCGCCCTATTACGACAGCCTTGCGGGCAAGCTGATCGTGCATGGGCGCAACCGCAACGACTGCCTGATGCGGTTGCGGCGCGCGCTGGACGAGTTGGTGGTGGGCGGCATCGAAACCACCATCCCGCTGTTTCAGAAACTAGTGCGCGAGCCGGATATCCTGAACGGCGATTACAACATCCACTGGCTGGAACATTTCCTGGCCAGACAGGGATCGTAAGCGCTCAGTTCTGCGAACTCTTCAGCTTCGTCTCGGCCTGTGCCTGCAACAGCGGTTTTTCCGGGTTCTTTTTTTGGGCCGGTTTCTTTTTCTTTGCAGCCACGGGTTTTTCCGGCTTCAGGTCGTAGAGGACCTGCGCGTTCAGCATCGCGTTCATGGCGATGAGTTGCGGGCGGACCTTGTTGTAGTAATCGGCGCTGCAGGTGGCGTGCGGGTGGTCGATGTCGAGCGTACGGGTGGCTTTGACGCCGTTGTTGTCCACGTGTTCGTAAGTAGCCGTCAGCTTCATTTCGTCGGCGCCGATCTCGTTCGATTTGGGGATCGAGGTGATGACCTGCGCGGCGGGGAAATAGATGGTGGTTTCGTCCACCAGATGGAGCGAGCCGCAAACGTAATCATCCTTGCGGGACGGCAGCGAGGCGGAAATCGCCAGCGGCAGCGAGAACGGGTGATCGCCGATAGAGAAGGCGACCGCGCCAGGGCCAGGTAACGGCGTGGCGTTTGTGAGTGTGTATTGCGCGGCCATCACATAGGGATCGGTGAGCGTGCTGGGATCGCCTTTTTCCAGCGTGCCGTCGCTCGCGCCGGGAATAGTTTCGCGGATGTAGTTGGCTTCCATGCCCGGCAGCAGCGAAGCCATCAGCGCGCGCAACGCAATGCCCGATGCACCCGATGCGGTGACGAGCGTGGTGCCTTCCGCGTTGCCGTCCTCATGGATGGTGATGGCGGTTTTGCTTGCGACCTGTTCGTTGGCGGCAGTCAGACGCGGCGTGCGGCCGACGATGCCGGTGGCAGTCTGCAGCACGGGCTTGTCCGCATCGGTATCTGGCAGCACGCCGAAGGGGGCGTAGCGTGCGGTGGAATCCATGTAGAGATCGAATTCCGGCACATAGGTGATGACGTGATCGAAGAGATCGGGCGCCGCGACCGTTCCCAGCGTGTAACTCGAATCCGTGTTGATGAGGGCCGCTGTGCTGGTGATGTCCTTGGCGGCAAGCAGAGCTTCGAGCAACACGACGTGGTCTTTGCAATCGCCATAGCGGCTGTGGAGGATATCCGCGGCCTGATGCGGAACAAGTCCGCCTTTGCCGAGCACGATCGCCAGATATTTGATGTTGGTCGAAACCCAGTCGTAGAGCTTGTGCGCCTGTTCGCGGCGGTCGGTGACGCCTTGGGTGATCTGGTTGGCCAGCGCCTTGATCTCGTCGTCGGGGATCGTCTTGTCGTGTGCGCCGTCTTCATAGGCTTTGGCGAGACCGGCGAAATTCTTGAACGAGCTGATCGTCAGATGCGCGGCGTTGTCGCGTTCGGCGACGCTGCCGGGTTCGGGGATGATGGAATCGTCATTGTTGAACGTCCAAGTCCAGGTGGTTTCGTCACCGTCGGTTTTGGTTTCGCCCTGCTTGAGGCCGGTCATGTCGACATAGAGCGGAAGTTCGCTGGTGTCAGCTTTCACGGTAATGACGACATCGTGCGTGGGGACGAGCGAACCAAACACCACATCGGTATAGAACTGGCCTTTGAACCACGGTTCCTTCTGTTTGAAGGTTTTGACGATAGCGATCTCGTCGCCCACTTCGACATTCGGGAACACGGCCATCTTCTCGCGGAAGTCGGCGAAGCCTTTGGTCGCGGGGCCGGACGTGACGAAGAAACCGTCGCTCGGCACGTCGATGCGCGTGCCGTCGCGTTTTAGCGTGTAGGCTTCTTCGATGTCGGCATCCTGAAAGCCGGTCATGTAGGCAACGCCGGATTGGCGCAGCAGATGAAGACCCTGTTCGCTCAGGATGCGCACGCGTTCCTCGGTGCGCTTTTCGTAAGTGCCGTCGGAATCGATTTCGTAGTCGATATGATCGCGGGTGATTTCGAACGGAGCCTGGATGGGGGCCGCACCTTGCGGAAGCGGTGTGTCGGGGGCTTGCGCATTGGCGGCGCCGATGCTGAGCGCGCCGATGACAGCAATGCCTAATGCGCCCGCCCGCATGAGTCCCCCACAAGCAAATCGGCTGTGCAGGCACCATACCCACCCTTCGGCGGGGAGTCGTGCGACATTTTCATCGTTGTCAGTAGCAAGTTCCCGGCAAGCATCGGGAACATCAGGGAAATCCCAGATTCCGCTGCTTTCATGGATGTAAATTACATTCCAGGTTGTTGCCCGATTGCACCGCAATTCGTCACACACATTCTGATTCTTGCGCAGCGGTGGTAGCGTTTGGCGACTTGAGTGTGGAGTCGTGTCGATGTTGGGCCTGGAAAGATTCTCTCCTCAGTTCTTGAGCGTTCTCCGAATCATGGCGGGCCTGCTGTTCCTGGAACACGGAACCTCGAAGCTCCTGCACATTCCGCATGTGGCGATGTTCGATTCTCCGCTGCCGCCGATGTTGCTGGCGGCGGGCATCATCGAATTGGTGGGCGGGTTTCTGATCACCATCGGCTGGTTCACGCGCGTAGCCGCATTCATCTGCTCTGGCGAAATGGCGGTGGCTTTTTTCCAGTATCACGTGCGCATGGGACGCTCGATCTTTCCCACGCAGAACGAAGGCGATGCGGCCGTGCTGTTCTGTTTCATCTTCCTGTTCCTCGTGGCTGCTGGCGCCGGTCCGTGGAGCGTGGACGCAATGCGGAAGAAGGGTTAGCGGCCTACAAACCTCCCCCTTGTGGGGAGGTCGGAAAACGCGGAACGCGTTTTACGGGCGGGGGGCCGAATACAATGACGATCATCGTCCCCCACCCGAAAAATCTTCGCTGCGCTCAGTTTTTGTCGACCTCCCCACAAGGGGGAGGTGAGAAACTAGTCGAACCGTTTTTTTAGAAATTCCACCAGCAACGCGTTCAACCGCTGCGGTTCGTCCGTCTGCACCCAATGCGTTGCGTTTTCGAACACAACCAGCTCGCCCTGATCGCAGAGTTTGATGCTGGCGCGTGCGAGATCGGTTTCGCCATAGCGGTCCTTCGCGCCCCAGACCATCACGGTGGGGACGCGGATGCGATAGGTGCTGGGCGGGAGCATCGTGTGGCGCCAAATGCCGCGATACCAGTTCACCGTCGCGGTAAGCGCGCCGGGTTGCGACCAGGCGTCACGATAATAAGCGAGTTCGGCTTCGCCGACGGTGCCGGGAACGGCGGTGTCGGTGACGGCATCGGTGAGCGCCCTGAACTTGCGGGCGCGCATGGCAAGTTCGGGCAGAACGGGAATCTGGAACAGACGGACGTAGTAGCTTTTGCGGCGCTGGCGCGGATCGTTGCGGAAACCATCGACCCAGACGGCGGGATGCGGCGCGCTCATCGTGGCCAACCGATTGATGTGTTGCGGATAATTCTGCGCCACCCACCACGCAACCGCCGCGCCCCAATCGTGGCCGACGAGTGCGAAATGTTCGTGACCGTAATAGCCGCCGAGGGCGACGATATCGGCGGCCAGATTGTCGATGTCGTACGCGGCGATGCCTTTGGGCTTTTCGCTGAGATTGTAGCCGCGCTGATCCGGCACCACGACGTGATAGCCCGCATTCGCAAGCGGCAGAATCTGTTCGCGCCAGCCGAACCAGAATTCGGGAAAACCATGCAGCAGGATGACAAGCGGGTCGCCATCCCTGCCCGCTTCGACGACGTGCAGGTTCACGCCGTTCACGGTGACGTGTGAGAAACGCAAAAGAGAAAAATCGATCATCAAATGCCCCGGCAATATCGACGATCCTAGCGGCACATGACGCTTCCGTCACGCTTTGCGATTTCGGCGCCGTGGTGAGATGGTTGGGCCATGCACGGTCAGCCACTTCTCACACCAGCAGTCATTCTGCGCGCCTACGCCCAGGGAATCTTCCCGATGGCGGAGCGGCGCAACGATCCCTCGCTGTTCTGGGTGTCGCCGGAGATGCGTGGAATCATTCCGCTGGACGGATTTCACCTGCCCAAGCGACTGGCGCGCACCGTCCGCGGCGACCGGTTTGAAGTGACGGCGGACACAGCCTTTGCCGAGGTGATGAAAGCATGCGCCGAGCCTGCGCCGGATCGCCCGGAAAGCTGGATCAATGACGAGATCCTGAGGCTCTACACCGCATTACACACCTCCGGGCATGCGCATTCCATCGAATGCCGGCGCGAAGGACAACTTGTGGGTGGGCTCTATGGCGTGAAGCTGGGCGGCGCGTTCTTCGGGGAGAGCATGTTTTCGCGCGAACGCGATGCGAGCAAGGTTGCGCTGGTGCATCTGGTGGCGCGGTTGCGGCGCGGCGGTTTCAGCCTGCTCGATACGCAATTCCTGACTGCGCATCTGGCGCGCTTCGGCACCGTCGAAATTCCACGCGACGATTATCACGCACTGCTCGCGCGTGCGATTTCGCATGAGGCGGAGTTTTACTGGCCCGCGTCTTCCGGCAGTTCGGGCATCGCCTCGTCCGCGCCGGCGTTGGGCGATACGGGTTTGGCTTCGGTCTTGGCGGGCGAAACGCTGGCCACCACGCCGGGTTCGTTGGTCCTGCAATGGATCACCCAGACATCGTAGAGCGGATGCTCCATGCCGTTGATCGACGGCGTCGACGCGAACATCCAGCCGGAAAAAACCTTCTTCGGCTTTTCGTCCGGACGCTTGTCGGTGATTTCGAGGAACGCCATTGTCTCCGGCGGCTCGGTCGGCGGTGTCGAATAGCAGGTGCGCGCGGTGATGGTGAGCGTGGCGAAATTCACCGGCTTGTTCATCGGCGCGACAATATTGGTGGCGCGACCAGTCATCTTGTCGAGGCCGCGCAGTTCGACGGCAACGGGCTTGGCCTGCGAGAGTTTTGCCGCCTGCACCACCGCCTGTTGGTCGGGCGGGAGATTCGGTTCGGTTTTGGCGGTGGTTTGCGGCGTCGTCCCGGAGGAGGCCGGGAGAGGTTGCGGCTTTGGGGCGGACGAAGCAGGTGGCGCCGGCGCTTTGGGGGCAGGCTGTGCGGCCGCAAAGGCGGCAACACCGAACGCTGCGGCGGGAAGGAACGCAATGAAGATACGATTCACGGGGCGCTCGGAGCCGGGGCCGTTTGCGGTGGCGTGCTGGGCTTGGACGACGAGCTCGAACCACCGCTGCTGTTGATGTAACGCCCGACGAGGCCCATCAGGTCCACGGCACCCTGTGTATCGTTCAACTCGCCATTGTCCGCGAGCATCGTGTCGCTGCCACCGGGCGAAATGGAGATGTACGAGCTGCCGAGGATTCCCGAAGAGGTGATCTTAGCCGAGGAATCATCGGGAATTTGGATGTCCTTGCGAATGGTCAGATTCGCGATCGCCATGTAGCTCTTGGTATCGAGCGTGAGCGAGGCGACGGAGCCGACCTTGATGCCGTGCACTTTCACATCCGTTCCCACACTCACGCCATCGACGGCGGCGAAGCGCGCCTTGATGGTGTAGCCGGAGACGCTGCCCTGACTGGTGGCGGTGTAGGTGAAATAGAGGAACACCGCGGCCACAATCACGACCACGGCGCCGATCAATGTTTCGATGGTGTTGTTCTGCATGGCTCGATTCTGGGCTCTATTCTGGCTTCCAGGCTTCGTAATCGCCGGTCGCGTGCGGGCGGCGGCCGCTTTTGGCGAGGCTGCCTTCCGGGCGATAGGCATCGGGCGTGCCCGTCAGATTGGGCTGATGATCTTTCTCCCACGACTTCGCCATTAGTGGGGCGACCGTCGGCGGATCCTGAAAGGTGTGATGCAGCCAGCCATGCCAATCCGGCGGAACGCGGCTTGCCTCGACAGTTCCGTTGTAGAGGACCCAGCGGCGCTTGGTGTCGGCCGTCTGGTAATAGCGGTTGCCGTATTTGTCCGTGCCGACATATCTGCCGCGGCGCCAGGTGGTCCACAGCGTGCCGAGCGTGGCACCGCGCCACCAGACGAAGATCATGCGAAGCAAGGACATGCGCCAGAACGAGAATGCGGATTCGGCGGCGACTATAGGTGTGCTCAGCGCCGTCCGCAAAGCGGTTCCAGTGCGTTAAATCGCGTTCCCTCTCCCCCAAGGGGGAGAGGGTTAGGGTGAGGGGGAAATGCAGCAGCTAACTCCACCATTCGCCCCCTCACCCCTGCCCTCTCCCCCTTGGGGGAGAGGGAGAGCGTTTTGGATTTACTCACAGCCACCCCTGAAAAAAAATTTTTCTTGAGGTACCCTCTCCGGCTTGACTGGCCCGTTTTAAAGCCATTTTCGCACCTTCACAGAACCACCACATCTTGGGGGTAAGATTTGGTTAACTACTTACCGCTTGCGTCCACGGAAAGTCCGTGGCCATACTTTGCGCCTGTCGCTTCTCGCGACCCAAAATCTGGCGAAGCCAACTAACCCTAGCCTCAAGCGTAACCGCGGATCAGGCGGTTCCGGGGGAAGGGATAGCTTTGTCTGCACGGGTCCGGGAGGGAGGCGGAAGGGCCAGGTTTTCAGCTTTTCGGGGGTTACCATGCGTATCCGGCGTCAATTCACTGTCGACGATCTTTCGCCCTATCAGGGCATCGCGTTCCGAAACGCTTCCAGCGAAATCCGAAATCCGGACGGCTCGATCGTTTTCCAGCAGACCGACATCGAGGTTCCCGAAGCGTGGAGCCAGGTGGCCTGCGACGTGCTGGCCCAGAAGTATTTCCGCAAGGCGGGCGTTCCCGCCGAGCTGACGCCAGTTGCCGAAGCAGGCGTGCCGGAATGGCTGTGGCGCAAGGAAGCTGCAAGCGACGAGCGCGTGGGCGAGCGCTCGGCCAAGCAGGTGTTCGACCGCATGGCTGGCACCTGGACCTATTGGGGCTGGAAGGGCGGCTATTTCGACACCGAAGCCGATGCACGCGCCTTCTCTGACGAGATGTGCCACATGCTGGCGACGCAAAAGGCGGCGCCGAATTCTCCGCAATGGTTCAACACCGGCCTGCACTGGGCCTATGGCATCGACGGGCCGAGCCAGGGACATTTCTATGTCGATCACGTCACCGGCAAGCTGACGAAATCGGCATCCGCTTACGAACATCCGCAGCCGCATGCCTGCTTCATCCAGAGCGTGGCGGACGATCTCGTCAACGAAGGCGGGATCATGGATCTGTGGACCCGCGAGGCGCGGCTTTTCAAATATGGTTCGGGCACGGGCACGAACTTCTCCAAGCTGCGCGGCGAGAACGAGAAGCTTTCGGGCGGCGGCAAATCTTCCGGCCTGATGAGCTTCCTGAAGATCGGCGACCGGGCTGCGGGCGCGATCAAATCGGGCGGCACGACGCGGCGCGCGGCCAAGATGGTGATCGTGGATGTGGATCATCCCGATATCGAAGATTTCATCGAGTGGAAGGTGATCGAGGAACAGAAGGTCGCCGCGATGGTGGCCGGTTCGAAGCTCGCCGAACGCCATTTGAAGGCGGTGCTGAAGGCCTGCGTGAATTGCGAAGGCTCGAACGACGATTGCTTCGACCCCAAGAAGAACCCGGCGCTGCGCCGCGAGGTGAAGGCCGCGCGCAAGTCGATGATCCCGGACAATTACATCGAACGCGTGATCTCGTTCGCCAAGCAGGGCTACACCGATATCGACTTCCGCACCTATGACACCGATTGGGATTCGGATGCCTATATGTCGGTGTCCGGTCAGAATTCGAACAATTCGGTGCGCGTGACCGATGAATTCCTGCAGGCTGTCGCCGATGACGGCGAATGGAATCTGACGGCGCGCCGCGACGGGCGCATCGTGAAGACGGTGAAGGCGCGCGATCTGTGGGAGAAGATTTCCTACGCCGCGTGGGCCTGTGCCGATCCCGGCATCCAGTTCCACACCACGGTCAACGATTGGCACACCTGCCCGGCGGGCGGCGAAATCCGCGGTTCCAATCCGTGCTCGGAATACATGTTCCTGGACGACACGGCGTGCAACCTTGCCTCGCTGAACCTGATGCAGTTCCGCCGCGCGGACGGCACGTTCGACGTGGAAGCGTTCGAGCATGCCACGCGCCTGTGGACCATCGTGCTCGAAATCTCCGTGCTGATGGCGCAGTTCCCCAGCCGCGAGATCGCGCAGCTTTCCTATGACTACCGCACGCTGGGTCTGGGCTTTGCGAATATCGGCGGTCTGCTCATGTCGGCCGGTATTTCCTATGACAGCCGCGAGGGCCGCGCGATTGCAGGCGCGATCTCGGCCGTGATGACGGGCATTTCCTATCGCACGTCTGCTGAAATGGCGGCCGAGCTTGGGCCGTTCCCGGAATATGCGGCGAACCGCGACCACATGCTGCGCGTCATCCGCAACCATGCGCGCGCATCGCATGGCGAGAAGACAGGTTACGAAAAGCTCTCCACCCTGCCCGTTCCGCTGGACGTGGACGCGCTCGACCAGATCGATCTCGCACAAGCCGCGGGCCGCGCGTGGGACGAAGCGTTGGAGCTGGGCAGCGTGCATGGCTTCCGCAACGCGCAGGCCACCGTGATCGCGCCGACGGGCACGATCGGGCTGGTGATGGATTGCGACACGACCGGTGTCGAGCCGGATTTCGCGCTGGTGAAGTTCAAGACGCTGGCGGGCGGCGGTTACTTCAAGATCATCAACCGCTGCGTGCCGGAAGCGCTGCGCAATCTCGGCTACAACCAGACCCAGATCGACGACATTGTGGCCTATGCCGTGGGCCATGCGACGCTGGAAACGCTGTCGTCGGGGCTCACCCACGACGCGCTGCGGGCGAAGGGATTCACCGAGGAACTGATCAACAAGATCGAAGGCTCTCTGGAATCGGCGTTCGACATCCGCTTTGTCTTCAACAAATGGTCACTGGGTGAAGAGTTCTGCACCGAAGTTTTGGGTCTGGATGCGGAATCGCTGGACGCGCCGGATTTCGACCTGCTGCGTTCCATCGGCTTCTCCAAGGCCGATATCGACGCCGCGAACCTGCATGTCTGCGGAGCGATGACGCTTGAGGGCGCGCCGCATCTGAAGCAGGAGCACCTGCCGGTGTTCGATTGCGCCAACCCTTGCGGGCGCATCGGCAAGCGTGCGCTCTCGGTCGAAAGCCATATCCACATGATGGCGGCGGTGCAGCCGTTCATCTCGGGCGCGATCTCCAAGACGATCAACATGCCGGGTTCGGCGGGCGTCAAGGAATGCGGCGAGAGCTACATGCTGTCGTGGAAGCTGGCGCTGAAGGCCAATGCCCTCTATCGCGACGGCTCGAAGCTGTCTCAACCTCTCGCCTCCTCCGTCTTCGCGTTTGACGACGATGAAGACGAGATGGACGATCTAATGGCGGCGCCTGCCGCGCAGCGTGCGGCGGTTGTTTCCGAGCGGATCGTGGAAAAGGTCATCGAACGCGTGGTGCACGAACGCTCGCGCGAGCGCGAGCGTCTGCCGCAGCGGCGCAAGGGCTATACGCAGAAGGCGATCGTCGGCGGACACAAGGTCTATCTGCGTACCGGCGAATACGAAGACGGCCGTCCCGGCGAAATCTTCATCGATATGCACAAGGAAGGCGCTGCCTTCCGCAGCCTGATGAACAATTTCGCCATCGCGATCTCCATCGGCCTGCAATATGGCGTGCCACTGGAAGAATTCGTGGAAGCCTTCACCTTCACCCGCTTCGAACCGGCGGGCCTGGTGATCGGAAACGACTCGATCAAGAACGCGACCAGCCTTCTGGATTACGTCTTCCGCGAACTGGCCGTCTCCTATCTCGGGCGCACCGATCTGGCCCATGTGCAGCCGCATGACGACGAAGATCTGGGCGGCGGCGAACGCGAAGGCGGGCGCGGACGGGAAGTGGCAGTGACGAAAGTTGCTTCGACCGGCTATCTGCGCGGCAACGTCAAGCAGCTTTCCATCGTGCGCGGCAATACGGCGGTGCAAATGGCGTTTGCCCATGATCATGACCACGATCACCAGCACGGGCATGTGCAGGAGGCCGACATCGAGGTCGAGATCTATGACGACTCGCCGGTGAACGAAGCGATGCTGGAATTGCGCGAGGCCGTTTTGGAAGCGGCGGGAACGATGGACAATCCGGTGGGCGAGCTCGTCGAAGCGCTGGGCAGTCGTATTGCCCAGCGCGCCGACGACGCCGCCGCCAAAGCCGGCAAGGCGCGCGAACTGCAGGCCAAGCGCGCCGCAGAAGCCCGCATGAAGGGCTTCGAGGGCGACGCCTGCGGGCAATGCGGGAATTTCACGCTGGTGCGCAACGGCACCTGCATGAAGTGCAACACTTGCGGCGGTACCAGCGGCTGCAGCTAAGTGTGAAACGATAACGACGCGGAAACGGCGGGTTCCTTTCGGACCCGCCGTTTTCGTTTGTGCGATCGTCCGTGCGGCATGGAACGCGCGTTAAGACCTTGTTTAGAAAGTCCTCTTTTCGGTCGGAATGGAGCAGCACGCGCGGCTTTTGACGCGATTTGGCACAGCGGCGCGTTAAGCTTCCTGATCGCCGTTTTCGGGGAAATCGTCTCTGCCGTTCGTGCGGTTTTTGCGCCGATGTTAACGTTCGAAAGGCAGGCACGGGGCTTGCAACCATGGGTGTGCGTTTCGCGCTGGAACAGGACACCGTGCTGTATGTGGTCGCAATGCTGATGATGCTGGGTGGGCCCGCTGCCCATGCGGCGACGCTTGCGCCCGATCCGCACGCGGTGGCCAGCATCAAAGCAGGCAAGCGCGATTGCGTCGCCTGCGACCTGCGCGGCGCGGACCTGACCAATCAGTGCGTGAAGACGGGCAACCTGTCAGGGGCGAAGTTCGACGACGCCAAGCTCACCTTGATGTGCATGTCCTATGCGAATTTCTCCAACGCCTCGTTCCGCAATGCGGACCTCGCGGGCGCGAACCTGGCGCATGCCAAGCTCGACGGCGCGGATTTCTCGGGCGCTAACCTCTCGATCACCAGTTTCAAGGGCACCGACCTGCGGCATGCCAAGGGCATCACGCAGGCGCAGCTCGACAAGGCTTGCAGCGACAAGGACACCAAGACACCGGCAGGACTGACACCAAAGTTCTGCTCTTGACGGAATCTCCGACTGGCGAGTGACACCGCCAATTATCCCTGGCCCCGCGCTCTCTCTCACCGCGGGGCCATTTTTTTATTCAGCGGCAGCCGCCACCGGCACAGGTGCCGGCTCTTTCCACCGCAACACCGGCTTTCTCGCCGCCAGCGTTTCGTCCAGGCGGCGACGTGGGGCCAATCTTGGTGCACCTTCGAACCTCGTGCGGTTGCCCGCTTTCGCTTCCAGCGCCAGCGTGCGCAGGACGTGGATGAAGCGGTCGAGGCTTTCTTTCGATTCCGATTCCGTGGGTTCGATCAGCATCGCGCCATGGACGACGAGCGGGAAATACATCGTCATCGGGTGGTAGCCTTCGTCGATCATCGCTTTGGCGAAATCGAGCGTGGTGACGCCGGTACCTTCGAGGAACGTGTCGTCGAAGAGGGCTTCGTGCATGCACGGGCCTTCGCCGAAGGGGGCGCTCATCACGTCTTTCAGCGACGCGAGGATGTAGTTGGCGGAGAGCACGGCGTCTTCCGATGCCTGGCGAATGCCGTCCGCGCCGTGGCTCAGCATATAGGCGAGCGCGCGGACAAACATGCCCATCTGTCCCTGGAAGGCGCACATGCGGCCAAACGGCTTTTTGTCGGCCTTCAGGTCGTCGCGGTGTTCGAGGTAGTGGAAACCGTTCTCGTCATGCGTGAGCAGCGGCAGCGGCGCGAAGGGCGCGAGCGCTTTGGAAAACACAACCGGGCCTGCGCCGGGGCCGCCGCCGCCATGCGGCGTGGAGAACGTCTTGTGCAGGTTGATGTGCATGGCATCGACGCCGAGATCGCCCGGACGCACGCGGCCGGCGATGGCGTTGAAGTTGGCGCCGTCGCAATAGAAATAGGCGCCAGCGGCGTGAACCGCATTTGCCATTTCGAGGATGCGCGGCTCGAACAATCCGCAAGTGTTGGGATTGGTGAGCATGATCGCGGCGACATCCGGGCCCAGCTTGGCTTCCAGCGCGTCGGCATCGACATGGCCATCAGCAGTGGCGGGGACTTCATCCACGACGAAGCCAGCAAGTGCGGCGGTTGCGGGATTGGTGCCGTGGGCGGATTCCGGCACGAGGATGCGCTTGCGGGTTTCGCCGCGCGCCTCGATGGCTGCGCGGATCGCGAGCAGGCCGCAGAGTTCGCCATGCGCACCCGCTTTCGGCGACATCGCGACGGTGTGCATGCCGGTGAGAGTGGTGAGCCAGCGCATCAGTTCGGAGATCAGCGCGAGCGCACCCTGCACCGTCTGCGCCGGTTGCAGCGGATGGGCATCTGCGAAGCCGGGGAGACGCGCCATTTTCTCGTTGAGGCGCGGGTTGTGTTTCATCGTGCAGGAGCCGAGCGGATAGAGGCCGCTGTCGATGGCGTAGTTCATGCGCGACAGGCGCACGTAATGGCGCACGACTTCGGGTTCGGAGAGGCCGGGCAATCCGATGGCGCTTTTGCGGCGCTGGCCGCCGAGACGCGCGTCAGACACCAGCGTTTGCGGAATGTCCACGCCGGTCATGCCGGGGCGACCGAGCTCAAAGATCAGGCCTTCTTCGTGGTCGAGACCGCGATCGCCGGAGATCGTGGGCAGGTCGGTTGACGTGGCGCTGCCCGGTGCGCCCATCTCGATGGAAGTTTTGCGGCCCTGATTGTTCAACATCACAGAACTCCCGCGAGTGCATCGGCGAACGCCGTGCAATCGTCTTCGGAGGTGGTTTCGGTGGCGGCGACGATGAGAAGGTTGGCCGCTTGTGGATCGTTGGGCATCAGTCGCGCGGCTGGGACGCCCGCGATGATGTTTTCTTCTTCGACCAGTTGATTGACGACATCAGTCGCGGGTTTCGGCAGACGGATGGTGAATTCGTTGAAGAAGGACGGCGTGACGAGTTCGACGCCGGGGATTTCGATCAGGCGATCCGCCAGCGACGAGGCCGTTGCGTGGTTGAGACGCGCGAGGCGGGTTAGCCCCTCCTCGCCCAACAGCGACAGATGGATGGTGAAGGCGAGACAGCAAAGACCCGAATTGGTGCAGATGTTGCTCGTCGCCTTTTCGCGGCGGATGTGTTGTTCGCGGGTGGAGAGCGTCAGCACGTAACCTCTGCGGCCTTCGGCATCGACCGTTTCGCCAGAGAGGCGGCCGGGCATCTGGCGCAGGAATTTCTCGCGCGTGGCGAAGAGGCCGACATAAGGTCCGCCGAAATTCAACCCGTTGCCGATGGATTGGCCTTCTGCGGCCACTATGTCTGCGCCTTGCACACCGGGCGGCTCGATGAGACCAAGCGAAACGATTTCGGTGCAGACGGCGATAAGGAGCGCGCCCTTGGCATGTGCGGCGTCGGCGATGGGGCGCAGATTGCGGATCAGGCCGAACACGTCCGGGCTTTGGACGACAACGCAGGCGGTTTGATCATCGATCATCGAAGCGATGTCTTCTGCTTCGCCGGGCGTCACGGGTGCACGCACGACCTGGCCCTGCAAAGCCGCGACGGTTTCGATGGTTTCGGCATAGTGCGGATGAACGCCGCCGGAGAGGATGGCTTTCGGGCGGCGCGTGACACGCTGCGCCATCAGCACGGCTTCGGCGGCGGCGGTAGAACCGTCGTACATCGAGGCGTTGGCGACTTCCATGCCGGTGAGAAGCGCCACCTGCGTCTGGAATTCGTAGAGATATTGCAAGGTGCCTTGCGCAATCTCCGGCTGGTACGGCGTATAGGAAGTGAGAAATTCCGAACGCTGGATCAGATGATCGACGGCGGCGGGAACATGGTGGCGATAGGCGCCTGCGCCGCAGAAGAACGGCACCGAACCGGCGGCGGTCGATTGCGCGGACAGGCGGGTGAGCGCGCGTTCCACCGCGAGTTCACCCTTGGTGTCCGGCAGGTCGAATTTGGCGCGCGAGACGATGGCTTCCTTCGGCACATCGCGGAACAGCGCGTCGATGTTGGGCGCGCCGATTTTCGCCAGCATTTGTGCGCGGTCAGAATTGGTGAGCGGGTGGTAGCGCATCAGAGACCTTTCACGAAGTCCGCATATTGGGCTTCGGTCATCAGTTTGGAGAATTCGTTCGCGTCCGCGATCTTCAGTTTGAAGAACCAGCCCTCGCCTTCCGGGTCGGCGTTGACCTTGGCGGGGTCGGCTGCGAGCGCAGCATTGCCTTCGGTCACTTCGCCGGCGATGGGCGAATAGACTTCGCTGGCAGCCTTCACGCTTTCCACGACGGCGGCTTCGCCGCCCGCGCCGAGCTTGCGGCCAGTTTCGGGCACTTCGACAAACACCACATCGCCCAATTGTTCGGCCGCATATTTGGTGATGCCAACGGTTGCCTGGTCGCCATCAAGGCGCACCCATTCGTGCTGGTCTGTGAAACGAACTTCGCTCATTTGCCCACCTATGATCCTCTTTTGTAGCGATGCGGCACGAACGGCATCGGGACGACGCGTGCCGGATTTGGTTTGCCGCGCACCATGAGATCGAGCTCGGTGCCTTCGGCGGCGTATTTGGTTTCGACGTAGCCCATGGCAATGGGCGCGTTCAGTGTCGGGCCGAAGCCTCCGCTGGTGACGTGGCCCACGATGCGGCCAGTCTTGTCCGCGATCTCAGTGCCTTCGCGGGCTGGCGCGCGGCCATCGGGACGGATACCGACGCGCAAGCGGATCGCTCCGTTGAACAATTCGTCCATTATCTTTTCGGCTTCGGGAAAATTCTTTTCCATCTTGCGGCGCTTGCCGATGGCGAAGGTAAGACCGGCTTCGACGGGATTGGTGGTCTCGTCGATGTCGTGGCCGTAGAGGCAGAGACCCGCTTCGAGACGCAGAGAGTCTCGCGCCCCCAAACCGATGGGGAGGACTTCGGGTTCGGCGAGCAATGCGCGCGCGATTTCTTCGGCGTTCACGGCGGGGACGGAGATTTCGTAGCCGTCTTCTCCGGTGTAACCGGAGCGGGAGACGGAGATCTCCATGCCGTCGAACGTAGTTTTTGCGGATGCCATGAACGACAATGCTTTGGCATCTGGGCAATGGCGCGACATGGCGGCTTCGGCTGCGGGGCCCTGCAGAGCGAGCAGCGCGCGGTCGTCGCCGAGAACGTATTTCACATCGGCGGGCAGGCGCGCGCGGATGAAGTTATCGTCCACATCCTTGCGGGCGGCGTTGACGACGATGCCGACCTTTCCGTCCTGCGGCAGGCGCGTGACCATCAAATCGTCGACAATGCCGCCATTGGCGTTGAGCAGCAGCGTGTAGCGGATGCGGCCCACGCCGAGCGCCTGGAAATCGCCGGGCGTGAAATCTTCCAGCGCAGCCGCCACAACCTTGTGGCTCGGACCGATGAGCAGGCGCTGGCCCATATGCGAGACATCGAACAGGCCCGCTTTCTCGCGCGTGTGCAGATGTTCTTTGAGGATGCCCGCCGGATATTGCACGGGCATCTCGTAGCCCGCGAACGGGACCATCTTGCCACCAAGCTCCACATGCAGCGCATGGAGCGGGGTCTTCTTCAGGTCTGTCGTTTGTTCGGTCATCCGGTCCGGTCAAAGGTTTGATTGGCGCGAGCGACCGGCGAACCGGTTACACGCGCCCCTCTGTCATCGGACCTGAGAGATTTCCCCCGCGCCAAAATCGGATCGGCTTGGGATTACCCCTTCGGTGAGAGCGGCAGAACCGCCCTGCTTTCCAGAATTTCGAATCCTTACGCGGTCCTTTTGCCTGAGAGTTTCCGGGGCGGTTGCTCCTTCGGCGCCTGATCGAACAGGTCTCTCCCGCGCGGGAGATCGATGGCCGTCCGGACGCGCCTCGCGGCGGGATCGGACGTTGCAGTGCATCATAAGTGGGGTCGGACCCGAGTCAACGCAAGGAGCGGTTTTGCTCACATCCTTGCTGGAACTTCGATGCCCAAAAGGCCCAAAACCTTTATCAATGTGTCCAAAGTGACCCGGCAAAGGCCCAATCTGGCCGCCCGGAGCTCCGCATCCGATTCGGAGAGGATGTGGTGCTCCGTATAGAAGCGGCTGAATTCCTGGGCGAGTGTGAAGGCGTAATCGCACAGGATGTTGGGCGCGCGCTTGGCTTCCGCCGCCTGCATGACATCGGGCAACGAGAGCAGGCGCACCGCCAGGGTACGTTCTTCGGCAGAGCGGACCACGGGCAATCCCACCGTGTGGCCTTCGCTTTCGGCACGGCGCAGGATGGATTGAATACGAACGGCTGCGTATTGCAGATAAGGACCTGTCTTGCCTTCGAAGCGCGAGAAACGCGCGAGATCGAAGATGTAGTCCGTCTGACGGTGGTTCGAGAGGTCGGCGAATTTGATCGTCGCGATGCCGACCTTGCGGGCGATCTCGGCGCGTTCGTCTTCCGGATAGTCCGTGCCGATGCCCTGCTCGACCAGACGCTTGGACGCTTCGTCCGAGGCCATGTTGATGAGATCGAAGAGCTTCATCACGCCGCCGGCGCGTGTTTTGAACGGCTTGCCATCGGGCCCGTTCATCGTGCCGTAGCCCACATGTTCGAGTTCGGCCTTGCCGTTGAGCGCCGCTTTCTCGGCGGCGCGGAAGACTTGTTCGAAATGGGCGTGCTGGCGGTGATCGACCACATAGAGGATCAGATCGGGATTCTGTTCGCGCACGCGATCGATGATGGTGGCGAGATCGGTGGTGCCGTAGAGAACCGCGCCGTCCGATTTCAAGAGGATGAGCGGCGGCACTTCCTTCTTGTCGGTGTTGCGCGCGACGGGGATGACGAGCGCGCCTTCGCTCATCACGGCGAGACCGCGCGCTTTCAGATCATCGATCATCGGCGGGATCAAAGGATCGACGCTCGCCTCGCCTTTCCACAGATCGAAGTGAATGCCGAGACTTCCCCATTCGCGTTCGAGGCCGACGCGCGAAACTTCAAAGAAATGATTCCACAGCGCGCGATAGCCGGGGCGGCCCGCTTGCAATTCGGCCGTCGCTTTGCGTGCTTCTTCGAGGCGGGCAGGATCGGTTTTGCAGGCGGCGGAGGCGGCAGGATAGATCTCTTCCAGATCGTACATCGTGACCGGAGATTGTTCCGGGTACGGACCTTTGAAATTCTCGTCGAAATAAACCGGCGCGATACCGCGATGTTCGATCTCGCTGATGAGCTGGCCCATCTGCAGGCCCCAATCGCCCAGATGAACGTCGCTCGTCACCTGCCAGCCATTGGCGCGGAACAGCCGCTGCAGACAATCGCCGATGACGGAGGAACGCAAATGGCCGACATGCATCGGCTTGGCGACATTGGCGCCGCCGAAATCGATCACCACCGATTTGCCTTTTCCGCTATCCGGTGCGGCCAGCGTCTTGTCCCGTGCAAAGGCCTGCGCACAGTCGGCGATGACGGAATCTTTCAGGTCCAGATTGATGAACCCCGGACCCGCGATTTCGACTTTGGCGAATTTGTCGTTGGCTCTGAGACGCGCGGCGATCTTTTCCGCAATGGCGCGCGGATTGGCTTTCGCGGCCTTCGCGGCCGCGAGCGCGCCATTGCACTGGAACTGCGCGAGATCGGGACGGTCCGCCGGTTGCACGCGGCCCAATGCGGGATCGAGGCCTTCTGCTGCGAAGGCTTCGCCGGCGATGGCCGACAGGTCTTCAAGAAGGCTACTCATTGCGCGTAGCGATGGTTCGTCCGGTTATATTCCAATTGCTGTTTGGAGAGCTGCAGGCCGACGATCAGGTGATAATCGAATGCCTGCTTGCTGTGGAGCATGCGGATCGGGATGTCTTCCAACGGTTGGGTAAAATCGACCGACGTCTGGCCGGACTGGAAGACGAGATCGGTGGAATAGGTTTTCTTGAAGACGAGGCTGCCGTCGGAATCGTTGATGGCGACAAAGAACGGCACGCGGTACTGCGCGGGACCGCCGCCCCGCTGCCGATAGGCGCGGAAGGAAACCTCCAGGCTTGCATCGGCGGTGTGCTGATCCTTGTCCACGGTGCAGGAGATCGTCGAGCGGCGCGCATCGATGCGATACATCAGATGGGCGGCAGTCATCGTCTGTCCCGGCGTGAAAACGGACATGGAAGACGCTTCGGCCAGGATGCCGGTCGAGGGGCATTTGGCGAGCATCTTCTCGGTCTGGCAGGCGCCCAGAATCGGCAGGGCGAGGATCAGGACAAGACTGCGCGTGACGAGGTTCTTCATGTGCCTATTCTGATTGTGTTGGGCGCCCGAAAGCCCGCGCTCGGCTTGACTTTTGGAGGCCCGAAGGGGACTCCTCAAGACATGGCGCTCGCGTGGGCGCGGGACTTTAGCGAAGGGGCCCCCCAAGGGGAAGCGCCGGAACATGGCGGTTTATACAGATGTCTCCTTCGACGATCTCGAAGAGGTCCTGCGCGACTACGACATCGGCGCGCCGCGGAGCTTCAAGGGAATCGCCGAGGGCGTCGAGAACTCCAATTTCGCGCTGGTGACGAGCAGCGGGGCCTACATCCTCACGCTCTACGAGAAGCGCGTTCATGCGGAGGACCTGCCCTTCTTCCTCGGCCTGATGGAGCATTTGGCCGCACGCGGGATCGCCTGCCCGGTGCCGGTCAGGCGGCGCGACGGTGCGCAATGGATGATTCTCAATGGGCGGCCTGCGGCCCTTTTGACCTGGCTGGACGGGCTTTCGCTCAGGCGTCCCGAAGTTGCCCATTGCGCGGAAGCGGGTGCGGCGCTGGCGCTGCTACACGGGGCGGGAAAAGACTTCGCGATCAAACGTCCCAACGCATTGGGACCCGCGGGATGGAAACCGTTAATCGCGGCGACGGCTGCCAAAGCGGACACGGTGCAGGAAGGTTTGCGCGCGCTGATCGACGACGCGATGCAGGGCATCGATTCCGCGTGGCCGAGCGGATTGCCATCCGGTGTGATTCACGCCGATCTGTTTCCCGACAATGTGCTCTTCATCGACGGCAAGGTTTCCGGGCTGATCGATTTCTATTTCGCGTGCAACGATGCGTTTGCCTATGACCTTGCGGTCATGTTGAACGCATGGTGCTTCGAAGGCGACGGGGCCTACAACATCACCAAGGGCAAGGCACTGATCGCCGCCTATCGCAAGCGGCGCGAATTGAGCGATGCGGAACGCGATGCGCTACCCGTTCTGGCGCGCGGGGCGGCATTGCGATTTTTGATGACGCGGCTCTACGACTGGCTCAACCCCGATCCGACCGCATTGGTGCGGCCGAAAGATCCGCGCGAATATTCCAGGCGTTTGCGTTTTCACCAGAAAGCGAAGACGGCCGCGGAGTATGGGTTTTGAACAGACCGCGGGTCGATATTTTCACCGATGGCGCGTGTTCGGGAAATCCGGGGCCCGGCGGATGGGGCGCGATCTTGCGCTTTGGCGAAATCGAAAAGGAAATTTCCGGCGGCGATCCAGCGACGACCAACAATCGCATGGAATTGATGGCTGCCATTCGCGGACTGGAAGCGTTGAAGAAGCCCTCCGAAGTCACGATCCACACGGATTCGCGATACCTGATGGACGGGATGACGAAGTATCTGGCGGGCTGGAAGAAAAAGGGCTGGAAAACGGCTGACAAGAAACCGGTCAAGAATGTCGATCTGTGGCAGTCGCTGGAGGCGGCGGCAGAGCCGCATCATGTCTCGTGGCGCTGGGTGAAAGGCCACTCCGACCATGTGGAGAATGCGCGCGCGGACGCCCTCGCCCGCGCGGCCATTCCCTGAAACTCAAAGCTGCTTCATCACGTGTTCGGCGCTGGACACCGAGAACGCGCCGGGGTCTTCGACGTTGAGTTCCTTCACCACGCCGTTGTCGACGACCATGGAATAGCGCTGGCTGCGCTGGCCCATGCCGAAGCGGGAACCGTCCATCGTCAGGCCGAGCTTGTTGGTAAGATCGCCGTTGCCGTCCGCCAGCATCATCACCTTGTCGCCGGCTTTCTGCTGGTCGCCCCAGGCGCCCATGACAAAAGCGTCATTTACAGAGAGGCAGGCGATGGCATCGACGCCCTTTTGCCTGATTTCATCCGCATGCTGAATGAACCCGGGAAGGTGCTTGGCCGAGCAGGTGGGCGTGAACGCGCCGGGCAGCGCGAACAGCACAACCTTTTTGCCCGCAAAAAGATCGTCGGTCGAAACGGGTTTGGGGCCTCCATCCTTCATTTGCATCAGTGTTGCCGAAGGAATTTTGTCGCCCACCTTAATGGTCATTTTCCTCTCCATGTTGGAAACCTGTTCGTCTTCTAGCGCATGCACCGGCTTGCGGCAAAGGCAGGCCGCGCCCTACCCTGCATTTATGGGTGCTCAGGTTCCGCGCGAAGACGCCGGCGAAGGCTTTCTGGAAGGAAAGCTGCTGATAGCCCTGCCCGGCATGCCCGATCCGCGATTTGAAAAAAGTGTCATCTTCATCTGTGCGCATTCGGACGAAGGCGCGATGGGGTTGATCATCAACAAGGCAGTGGAAGGCCTTTCCTTCCGCGAGATGATGGAACGGCTGAAAATCAACGTCAGCGAGACGACACCCGATACGCCCATCCTGTTCGGCGGGCCGGTTCAGACGGGCCGCGGCTTCGTTCTGCATTCGGGCGAATTCGAGAGCCGGGATTCCACCATGCCCGTCACCGAAGAGATTTCGCTGACGGCGACGCTCGATATCCTGCGCGCGATCGCGAACGGCACGGGGCCGGAGAAATCGCTATTTGCGCTGGGTTACGCGGGGTGGGACAGCGGGCAGATCGAAGACGAGATCCGCGCCAACGGCTGGGTCCACTGCGATGCGGACAATGCGATCATCTTCGACGATGCGCTGAACGACAAATGGAGCCGGGCGCTGAAGAAACTCGGCATCGACATGAGCGGGCTTTCAGCTCACACCGGCCGCGCTTGATCCTGCCGTGTCGTAGTGAAGCGCGATGTAGTTGAGCGCTTCGGACGCCGGCAGCGGCGGCGAGAAGAAGAACCCTTGCGCGAATTCGCAGTTCATCGATTTCAGCCAGTTGGCATCGCTTTCGTTCTCCACGCCTTCAACTATTACGTTGCGCTTGAGATCGTGCGCCAGCGACACGATGGAGCCGAGGATGACGGTGCCGTCGTTCTCGTCCTGCGTGCCGCCGTGGCGGGCAAGAAAACTGCGGTCGATCTTCACCGTGTCGAACGGCAAATCCTTAAGCTGGGCAAGCGTGGACAGGCCGGTGCCGAAATCATCTATGGCGAGGCCCGCGCCCAACGCGCGCAGGCGTTCCAGCGCGTGACGCGATTGCGGATCGGCGCCAAGCGCGCTTTCGGTGACTTCGAGCTTGAGCGTGCCCAGCCCGATGCCGCTGTTGGCGATGAGATCGCCGACGAAGCTTTCGAAATGCGGATCGCGGAATTGGCGGCGGGAGACGTTGACGCTGGCAAACAGCGGCTTTTCCAGCGGAAAGAAACGCTGCCAGCTTGCGAGATCGCGTGTGGCGCGTTCGAGCGCAAACTTGCCGAGGTTGACGATGAGGCCGCTCGTTTCGGAATGCGGAATGAAATCGGACGGCGAGATCAACCCCTTCACCGGATGGTGCCAGCGCAGCAGGGCTTCGAAGCCGGAGAGCGCGCCGTCTTCGAGGCGGATGATGGGTTGATAGAAGACGTCGAGCTGATTTTTTTCGAGCGCCACGCGCAGTTCGGCTTCGAGGCGCACGCCGTCTTGCGGCGCGAGGGCTGCGAAATCGCGGACGTAGACGCGGGCACAGCCGCCGCCTTGACGCTTGGCTTGCAGCAAAGCGAGTTCGGCATTGCGCAAGAGATCGAGCGGGTCTTCGGCTTCGCGGCCCAGCGCAACACCTACGCTGGCCGGCGCGAAAACGCTGCGGCCTTCGATCTGGTGTTCGGCGTTGCAGGCTTCCACAAGTTCGGCGCCGAGGGCTGCTGGGCCTGCGCCGCTCTGACGGAAGATCACCGCGAAAGAGTCGCCGCCGACGCGGAAGGCTTTCGCCGTGTGCTTGAAACGCTGGTCGAGGCGCTGAGCGATATCGGCGAGCAACGAGTCCGCGCCCTCATGACCAAGACTTGCATGGACGGATTTGAAACGGTCGATGTCGAGCAGCGCAAAGGTGGCGTCTTTCATCGCGCCGTTCAGGCTGTCGATGGCTTCCATCATGGCAAGGCGATTGCCGAGACCGGTGAGCGGATCGGTGTGCGGCTGCGGAGAGGACGCGGTTTCGGCTTCCTTGCGCACCGTCACGTCGGCGAGAAGTCCGAGGCAGCGTTTGGCGGGCGGCGCATCGCCCAGCATGCTGGCGCGCAGTTCGAACCACGGATAGCCGTCCGGTGTCTGCACGCGGAATTCCATGCGGAACGCGATGTTGGTTTGCGCGGCGTATTCGGAGAGCGCGGTTTCGAAGACGGCGCGGTCGTCATGGTGGATGCGCGTGATCCAGTCTTCGAGCGCGATCTGTCCTGCTTCATTGCCCTCGCCCAGCAACGACACGGCTTCGGCGGAGAGCATGATCTGGCTTGTTTGCAGATCGAGATCGAACACGCCCTGTTGCGAGGCGCCGATGGCTTCTGCCGCGGACGACAAGGCAACAGACACCGTGCCTTCCTGTTTGGGAACCGGCTTCAACGTGTGGCGCGAGAGATGCGGAAGATGTAGCGGCGGCAGGATGGCAATGCCCTCGCCCGCCGCTATGGCGAGCGCGAGGAGCACGGTGCCCGCAGCGGCGAAACCGCCGACGGCCGCAGGCGCCACGATGTTGTTTCCAAAGCCGCCGAATGCGCCAACCGCTGCCGCGGCTGCGACAAGCGAGAAGATGGCGGCACTGGGAGCAACCACGCGCGCGGTCTGTACGCCGTGGCGTCCGCGGTCGATCAGATAGGCGGAGATGATGCCGGTGCCGAGCACGACGGCGACGTTGGCAAGGATCGCAGCGCCGGGAATGCCGACGAAAGCAAGCAGCGACAGGACAACGAGGCCGCGCAACGCCCAGGTGAAATATCGTTGATAGCGCGGCCACGCATTGGCGAGCGGGACGATATGGTTGGCGAGCTTCGCGCCCGCGACGAGCGCGAGACAGGCGAGCGCCGCGACGATGCCATAAGGACCGCCAACACCGGTTGCGATGCTGGCGTCGAACATGCCGGCGGATGCAAGTCTCGTTGCGAGGACGGCGAAGATGAAGATCGCGGTCCAGCGCGGGGCGAAGTGGCCGGTCATCACCGCAACGCCCGCCATGATCGCACCAGCCGCGGCGATCAATCCGGCGACGGCCGCAAGAAGGATCGCAAGTTGGCGGTTGTGCGCGGCGATTGCCGGTTCGGTCCATGCGAGGACCGTCGGTTCCACCGACGCGTTGCGCAGGCGGATTGCGATAGGACCGGCGGTCGCCGGCGGGATGGTGACCCGGAAGGATTTGCGGCCGTAGGCGTTGGTGCTCTCGATCAGGATGCCGGATTCGGAACTTGCCACCTGCAGGATCTCGGGCCGCGTGGACGCCGGGAAAAAGCGCAGCCCGATGCCCGGCGGATGATTGGCCTGAAGGATGCGCGTGACGGGGCGCACGCCTTCGTTCATCGCAGTGAACATGTACCAGTGCGAACCGTCATGCTCTGCGCCCGAAGACGGCTGGTAGGGGATCAGGGCGTTGCGAACGTCGATGACCGGAAGTTGGCCCGCGAAGTCGATCGCGTGGGTGTCCTTCGGCTTCGGCGCGGGGAGTTTTGCGGCTGTCGCGGCAGACGCCGTCAGCGCAATCGCAAACCATGCAACAAAGAGGGCAAGACGTTTCAGCAACAGATTTCCTGACGTTTTCTGGCTCGAATCAGGCCGGGGGAGACTAGCGCGGTACGTCTTCCGCGAGCAAAGCGAACAGAACGTGGTCCTGCCACTCGCCGTTGATAAGGAGGTAGCGGCGGGCGATTCCTTCCTGCCGGAATCCGGCCTTCACAAGAAGGTTTTTCGAGGGCTCATTGGTGGCGAGGCAGGCAGCTTCGATGCGATGAAGGCCGAGTGTGCCGAAGATAAAGGGAACAAGAGCTTTGACGGCCGAGAACATGTGGCCCTGCCGGGCGTAGCGTTCGCCGATCCAGTAACCGAGCGCGCAGCACTGGGCGACGCCGCGGCGAACATTGGAGAGGGTGCAGCCGCCAATCAGCGCGTCGTCTTCTTCCCTGAAGACGAAAAAGGCATAGGCGGTGTCGGCGCGGGTTTCGCGCTGGTAGCGCTTGAGCCGGCGGCGAAAGGCACCCTTGGTCAGCTCATCGCTGGCCCAGACGGGCTCCCAGGGCGCAAGGAATTCGCGGCTGTCATGGCGCAGGCTCGACCATTCCGTGTAGTCGCCCACGCGGGGATAACGCAGGTAGATGCCTTCGCTTCGCAGGACCGGCTGCTGGCCGCCCGGAAAGGTGAGGCCCCGCATGAAGGCCATGGCCCGGCCTTCACTCCGCTGCACGAAGTTTGGCCCCGCCAAAACGGCCCGCGAAGGTTTCGTAGGATTCCAGATGGCCGACAGGGCCGACCGCGGCCATCGAGGGACGTTGTGTCTCCATCAGGCGGGCGCCGAAGCGGCGGACGGCCGCTGCATCGACTGCTTCGAGCTTGGCAGTGAGTTCTTCGACCGGCAGGACGCGCCCATGGGTGAACCATTGGGCCGCGATCTGTTCGCCGCGCGAGGACGGGCGTTCGAGACCCATCAGCAAACCAGAACGAAGTTGGGCCTTGGCGCGCGCGACTTCGACATCGGTCGCATTGGCAGCCATCAACGCCATTTCGCCGGCGACGACCGGGGCGATCTCGGCGGCTTCCTTTTCACCGGTGCCGGTGTAGATGCCGACCACGCCGCCATCCTTGAACGATTGCGAGAAGGAATAGATCGAATAGCAGAGGCCGCGCTTCTCGCGGATCTCCTGAAACAGGCGCGAGGACATGCCGCCGCCAAGGGCCGTGGCATAGACTTGAGCGGCGTAGAAATCGGGATCGGTGGAGGCGACGCCGGGGAACGCGAAGGTGAGATGCGCCTGTTCGAGATCGTCGCCCGAGCGATGGTCGCCGCCTTCGTAACGGGCGGCTTCGGCGGCGGGCACGTCGCCGCTGCGGAAGGTAGAGAGCTTTTCCTCGGCAAGCTTGAGGACATCGGCGTGGGTGACCGCGCCCGACGCCACGACCACCATTCCGCCCGAGCGATAATTGCCCGCCATGAAGTCGTGGAGGTTTTCGCGGCTGAAGTTGGAGACGGTGTTCTCCTCGCCGAGTATCGGCCAGCCCATCGGCTGGTTCGGGAAGATCACGGATTGGAGATTGTCGAAGACGATGTCGTCCGGCGTGTCGCGGGACTGGCCCAGTTCCTGGAGCACGACCTGGCGTTCGCGTTCGAGTTCGGACTGGTCGAAGGTCGGGTTGGTCAGAATGTCGGCCAGCACGTCCAGGGCGAGCGGCACGTCGTTCTTCAGCACGCGGGCGTGAAAGGCGGTCTGTTCCCGGCTGGTGTAGGCGTTGAGGAAGCCGCCGACCGTCTCCATCTCGATGGCGATGTCGCGGGCGGAGCGGCGCTTTGTGCCCTTGAAGGCCATGTGCTCCAGCATGTGGGCCACGCCCATGACGGATCGGGTTTCCTGCCGGGCACCCGCATTCACCCAGATGCCCACAAAGGCGCTTTCCAACTGAGGCATTGGATCAGTTATGACCGTCAGACCGTTGGAAAGTTTGCTGATTTCGATATTCATCAAGAGCGCCTGTTGACAATGTAATCACGCACAGCGGCGAGGTTGTTGGGCAGCGTATCCAGCCGCTCCTTCCCCTCATAGAGGCCTGCGAGCCTCGGCGGCAAGGGGGGCTTTTGACCCGTGGCGCGTTCCACGGCGTCCGGAAATTTGGCGGGGTGAGCGGTGGAAAGAATGACCACCGGACCGGCCGATTTCGGGGCGGCTGCGACCGCGACGGCTGTGTGCGGATCGATGAGGCGGCCGGTCTCAAGATGGATGCGGGCGATGGTGGCGAGCGTCTCGGCATCGTCGCTGCGGTGGGCCGTGTAGCGGGCACGCAGGGACGCGAGTACGGCGGGCGGCAAGGTGAGGCTGCGGGTTTTGGTGAAGGCTGCCATCGCGTCCCTGATCCAGCCGGCGTCGCGGTCGCTCGCTTCGAAAAGCGCGCGTTCGAAATTGCTCGCGACCTGGATGTCCATCGACGGACTCAACGTCGGATGGGCTTCGCCGGATGCATAAACGCCGGTCTGCAAGGTGCGGAAAAGAATGTCGTTTTGGTTGGTAGCGATGACGAGCTTGCCCGTCTTCAAGCCCATGCGCTGAACGGCTTCGGCGGCGAAAATGTCCCCGAAGTTTCCGGTGGGAACAACGAATGTTGGCGCTGCACCAAGTTTCGCAGCGGAGGTGAAGTAGTAGACCGCTTGCGCCGCGATGCGGGCGAAGTTGATCGAGTTGACGGCGGTTAGGCTCGTCTTCTTCGCGAAGGTTTCGTCGGCGAACAGCGACTTCACAATGGCCTGCGCGTCGTCGAAACTGCCTTCGAGCGCGATGTTGTGGACGTTGGAAAATGGCGCAGTCGTCATCTGGCGGCGCTGGACTTCGCTTACCCTGCCCTTGGGGTGCATCACGAAGACTTCGATGTTCGGCAAACCGCCGAGTGCTGCGATGGCCGCCGAACCTGTGTCACCGGATGTTGCAGCCACAACCGTCGCCCTGCCACCGCGCTTGGCGAGCGCGCGGGCGAAGAGGCGGCCGAGGATTTGCAGCGCCACGTCTTTGAACGCGAGCGTGGGACCGTGGAAGAGTTCGAGGAGATAGGTGTTGGGAGAGATCTCGCTCAACGGCGCGATCTCGGGCGTTTCGAAAGTGGCGTAGGCAGAGTCGACATCGGCGCGCAGATCGGCCTTCGAGAACGCGTCGCCGGTGAACCGCGACAGGATGTCGAAGGCGGCTTCAACATAGGACTTGTTCGCGAAGCTCGCGATCTCGGTGGCATCCAGTTGCGGCCATGCTTCGGGCAGGAACAGGCCACCGTCGGGTGCGAGGCCCGCCAGCAAAACGTCTTCGAAGGATTGCGGCGGCGTCTGCCCCCGCGTGCTCACATAGCGCATCGGTCTCAATCGCGGACTGTTGGGGAGGCAATAGCCGCCCGTGGCGCCAATGGGAAGCGGTGGGCCGAAATGCGGTTTATGCCGGCCTTCCGAGGCGGCCTTTCTGGCGGTGGTAGGCGAGATAGACGGCCAAAAGACCCAGCGCCATCAGGTACCAGGTGATCGCGTATTGGAGGTGGTTGTTGGGCAGGCTCACCACCGTCTGCCCGCCTTTGGGCCAGCCGCCGGGGTTGGGGGTGGCATCGGCTTCCACGATTACGGGGGCCACGAGTTTGACGCCATCGAGCCGGGCGATGGCTGCTACATCGCGGGAAAACCATTCGCGCCTGACGACATCCGGTTTGGGCGTGAACAGGTTTGCGGGATCGGGCGTGCGCCAGACACCGATGACGTGCTGGATGCCGTTCGGTTGGCCGGCTTCGCGTGTTTCCGGATTCCGCCTGTCTTGCGGAACGATGCCACGATCGACAATCAGGGCCTGGCCATCGGACAGGATGAGAGGCGTAAGCACGTGGAAGACGGGCTTTCCGTCCGCATCGGTGCCGAAGGCATAAGCCTCCTTTGTGTTGTCGAAGCGGCCTTCCAGAGTGACGTGATGGTATTGGGCCTCATCGTTCGGCAGCTTGAGGATTTCGGCGAGTGTCAGCGGTTTGGCGGAGAGGCTGGCGTTCATCTTTTCGATGAGCGCGACTTTCCAATGCAGGCGTTCGACCTGCCACGTGCCGAGGCCGATGAGGACCGCGAACATCGGCAGGAACCACAGCGTCGGTTTGAGGAGCGGGCGAAAGAACATCTCTCACCTCCCCTTTGTGGGGAGGTCGGAGAGCGAAGCGATCCGGGTGGGGGACAATATCGCCGCCGGCCCCCCGCCCGAAATTTGCTCACGCAAATTTCGACCTCCCCACAAGGGGGAGGTAAGTAGGGCGGCCCTCATTTGTGGATGCGCCCCTCGCCTGCGCGGTTCTTGTATTGCAGGACCATTAGCATGGCTTTGACAACGCGCAGGCCGCCAAGCACGAGAACGGCAATCAACGGCAGCCAGAGGATCGCATGCACCCAATAGGGCGGTTGGTATTTGACTTCGACAATCAATGCGCCCGCGCAAACGACGAAGCCCGCGATCAGGATGACAAAGACCGTTGCGCCGTCGCCGACATCGAACATCGCGAAGTCGAGGCCGCAGACTTCGCAGCGCTTCGCGATGGTAAGATAGCCGTCGAACAGATGGCCTTGTCCGCAGCGCGGACAGCGGCCCAGCAGAGCGGCTTGCGCTGTGCTGGGCTCACTCATTTAGGCAGCCGTGACCGGCCCCTGGCCCCACACATAGATGCAGGCGAACAGGAACAGCCACACCACGTCGACGAAGTGCCAATACCAGGCGGCGGCTTCGAAACCAAAATGGCGGGTCGGCGTAAACTGGCCGGCGATGTTGCGGAACAGGCAGACCGTCAGGAAGATCGTTCCGATGATGACGTGCAGGCCGTGGAAGCCCGTCGCCATGAAGAACGTCGAGCCGTAGATCGCATCGAAATTACCCGCGCCGGTGGCGAGGCTGATATGCGCGGGATCGGTGAACGGCGCGAGCGCCAGATGGTTGAAGCCGAAAGTGAACGGCGCGTGGCTGTATTCGAACGCCTGGATGGCGGTGAATGACGCGCCGAGAAGAACGGTGAGGATCAGCCCCTGCGTCGCGCCCTTCTTGTCGCCGGACTGGATGGCATGGTGCGCCCACGTCACGGTCGTGCCGGAGCACAGAAGGATCAGCGTGTTGAGCAGCGGCAGGTGCCACGGGTCGAGCGTCACGATGCCGGACGGCGGCCAGCTTCCGATCGAGACGTCGTTGTAGAAGATCGCCGAATTGAAATAGGCCCAGAACCACGCGACGAAGAACATCACTTCGGAAGCGATGAACAGCACCATGCCGTAACGCAGGTGAAGTTTCACGACCGGGGTGTGATTTCCCTTTGCGACGGACTCGGCGATCACATCGCGCCACCAGCCGCCCATCGTGTAGAGCACTAGCAGCAAACCGACAGCGAAGATCCACGGCTGGCCGTTGACGGGCAGGCCCCAGAAGCCGGTGTAATCGGCGTGCATCCAGAACACCGCGCCGATGAACATGACGAAGGCGCCGATGGAACCGACGACCGGCCACGGGCTCGGATCGACGAGGTGATAATCGTGTTTGACTTCGGAGTGCGCCATGATCGTCTGCCTTCTGCCTAGGGCTTAACCCGTACCAGCGTCATTATGAAGAAAAGTACCACAAGTCCGAATAGGGCGAGCGCGAGTGCAACATTGCGGCCCCTGCGCGCCCTTGCCTCTTCCGATTGCCGCCTGATCTCATCGTCCCGCCCCATTTCCCGCCATCATATCCAATGGGCGAAAGGAGCAAGGCCAATCAGCCGTTCGGCGATCAGGGAAGCGAACAGGAAGAAGACGTAAGCGAGCGATGCGAGGAACAGCCGCCGTGCGGCGGGTTCGCGCGCATCATCGGTTTCGCGGAACGTGGCAATGGCTTCCCAGACGAGCCACGCGCCGCATCCGGCGGAAACCGCGAGATAAAGAATGCCGCCAAGGCCGATGAAAGCCGGCAGAACGCCGAGCGGCGCGAGCAGCAGCGCGTAGGCGAGGATGTGATTGCGGGTTTCGCGTTTGCCTCTCACCACGGGGAGCATCGGCACACCGGCACGCGCGTAATCTTCGGAACGGTAGAGCGACAGGGCCCAGAAATGCGGCGGCGTCCACATGAACACGATGGCGACCAGGAGAAGCGGCGCGAGCGAGAGGGAATTGGTCACCGCGGCCCACCCGATGGCGGGAGGCAGTGCGCCGGACAATCCACCGATCACGATGTTCTGCGGCGTGCGGCGCTTGAGCCAGAGCGTGTAGACCACGACGTAGAAGAAGATCGTGAAGGCGAGCAAACCGGCCGCCAGATAGTTCACGAACAATCCCATGATCGTCACGGCGGCGACCGAGAGCGTCCAGCCGAAGGCCAACGCTTCCTGACGATCCACCCGGCCCATCGGGATGGGGCGCGTGGCGGTGCGCGTCATCACCGCATCGATGTCGGAGTCATAGGCCATGTTGAGCGCGCCGGACGCACCCGCGGCCACCGCGATGCAAAGCAAAGCGGTGAACGCCAGCAGCGGATTGATCGCTCCCGGCGCCGCGACGATCCCTGCCAACCCCGTGAAGATCACAAGCGACATCACGCGCGGCTTCAGGAGCGCGAAATAATCGCCGGCCGTCGCAACGGACCGTTGAGGGACAAGGACGCCGACGGAACTCATGGGCTAGTGCGAGTCTCCGACGATATGCGGCAGTTCCGCGTATTGATGGAACGGCGGAGGCGACGAAAGGGTCCATTCGAGCGTCGTTGCTGCCGGACCCCACGGATTGTCGCCTGCCAGGCGCTTGCGCGCGAAGGCTTCGAGCAACATCACGAGGAAGATCAGAACACCGAAACCGGCAATGAAGGCGCCGATGGAGGAAACGTAGTTCCAACCCGCATAGGCATCCGGATAGTCCGCATAACGGCGCGGCATGCCGGCAAGGCCAAGAAAGTGCATCGGAAAGAATGCGAGGTTCACGCCGATGAAGGTGACCCAGAAGTGCAGCTTGCCGAGGAACTCGTTGTAGAGATAGCCACTCATCTTCGGGAACCAGAAATAGAAGCCGCCGAAGATCGTGAACACCGCGCCCAGCGACAGCACATAGTGGAAGTGCGCCACCACGTAATAGGTATCCTGCAGCGAGACGTCCACGGCGGCATTCGCGAGCACCACGCCGGTCACGCCGCCGACAGTGAACAGGAACACGAAGCCGATGGCCCACAGCATAGGCGTTTTGAACTCGATCGAACCGCCCCACATGGTTGCGATCCATGAGAATATCTTGATGCCGGTGGGCACCGCGATGACCATGGTGGCGAACACGAAGTAAGCCTTCGTATCGACGCTGAGGCCCACCGTGTACATGTGGTGTGCCCAGACGAGAAAGCCGATGAAGCCGATCGCCACCATCGCGTAAGCCATGCCGAGATAGCCGAACACCGGCTTCTTCGAGAAGGTCGAGATGATGTGGGAGACCATGCCGAAGCCGGGCAGAATCAGGATGTACACTTCGGGGTGCCCGAAGAACCAGAACAGATGCTGGTAGAGGATCGGGTCGCCGCCGCCGGAGGGATTGAAAAAGCTGGTGCCGAAGTTGCGGTCGGTCAGCAGCATGGTGATCGCACCGGCGAGAACCGGCAGCGAGAGCAGCAGCAGGAACACGGTGACCAGGATCGACCACACGAACAGAGGCATCTTGTGGAGCGTCATGCCCGGCGCGCGCATATTGAAGATAGTGGTGATGAAATTGATCGCGCCCAGGATCGACGAGGCACCCGCGATGTGCAGCGAGAAGATAGCCAAATCCATCGCCGGGCCGGGTGAACCCGTCGTCGAAAGCGGGGCATAAATCGTCCAGCCGCCGCCGACGCCGTGGCCGCCCGAGTCACCTTCCACAAACATCGAGAGGATGAGGAGCGTGAAGGAGAAGGGCAGCAACCAGAACGAGATGTTGTTCATGCGCGGAAAGGCCATGTC
This sequence comes from Rhizomicrobium sp., assembly GCA_035543495.1. Classification (GTDB taxonomy): domain Bacteria; phylum Pseudomonadota; class Alphaproteobacteria; order Micropepsales; family Micropepsaceae; genus Rhizomicrobium. Next base: position 98,263 of record DATKJT010000003.1, read on the forward strand.
CGGCGCGCCGATCATCAGCGGCACCAGCCAGTTGCCGAAACCACCGATCATCGCGGGCATGATCATGAAGAAGACCATGATCAGGCCGTGGCCGGTGACGAATACGTTGAAGGTGTGCGGGTCCTTGAAAATCTGGAGACCAGGCTCCATCAATTCAGCACGCATCATCATCGACAGGAAGCCGCCCACCAATCCCGCGCAGATCGCGAAGATCAGGTACATCGTGCCGATGTCCTTATGGTTCGTCGAATAAACGTAGCGGCGCCATCCGGTCGGATGGTCGGCGTGGGCGTGAGCCAGATCAGCCATATTATTCGTCCTTATTTCGCGAGCTGGGCGACGTTGGTTTCAGGCGTGATGGCGGCGAACTTCTTCTTTGACGCCGCGAGCCATGCGTCGTATTCGGCCTGGCTCACCACATGCACTTCGATGGGCATGAAGGCATGGCGCGCGCCGCAGAGTTCGGAGCATTCGCCGTAGTAGACGCCTTCCTTGGTGGCCTGGAACCAGGTGTGATTGAGACGGCCGGAAACCGCATCCATCTTCACGCCGAAGGCGGGGATCGCCCAGGAGTGGATGACATCGGCGCCGGTGGTTTCGATTTCGACAACCTTGTTCACCGGAACGTAGATCGGATTGTCCACGCCCAGCAGGCGCGGCTTGCCGGCCTTGGCGGCATCGGCATCCGAAAGACCCAGCGAGTCATAGGTGAAGTTGGCAGCCGGATACTCGTAGGACCAGAACCACTGCTTGCCGATGGCCTTGACCTTGAGGTCCGGTGTGGGGATTGCCGCTTCGTAGTAGAGAAGCTTGAAGGACGGGATCGCGATGATCACAAGGATGATCACCGGGACGATGGTCCAGACCACTTCGATCAGCGTGTTGTGAGCGGTCTTGCTGGGAACGGGGTTGGCTCGCTTGTTGTAGCGGATCATGATCCAGACAAGCAGCGCGAGCACGAACAGCGAGATCGCGACGATGATGTAGAGCAGCAGACGGTGGAAATCCTCAATGCGCTCCATCACGGGCGTGACGGCGGGCTGGAACCCCGTCTCCCAAGGCTGCGGATCGGCAACCGCCGCCACCGTGGAAAAGAGCAGCGCCGAAGCCGCAACCGCAAATTTTCTGAGGAACATCCGTCGACCTCGCAAAACAGTCGGCAAGCGCCTGAAAAGTGCCTGCAAACCCCCGATTCCAGAAGTGATTTACGCGCCGGGGGCAGCGGAAGTCATTGCGACCTTGTGGCACACGGAATTTCCCCCGCTGATTTAAGGACTTGGCCACTTCCTGCGGTGGCTCGAAAAGCTACTATATTGGGGCTCAGAACAACCGGAGATTGGACATGGCTTCCGACCTATTTTTCGACCGTACGGGCATGGATCGGGGGCGCGTTCAGGGGATCGTGGACAGTTCCCTGAAGGGGGCCGACGACGGGGAGCTCTATCTGGAATACCGCCAAAGCGAGTCGTTCGCCTTTGACGACGGGCGGCTGAAAGCGGCGAGTTTCGACACCATGCAGGGTTTCGGGATGCGCGCCGTGGCGGGCGAAGCCACCGGCTATGCCCATGCCTCCGAACTTTCGGAAGATGCGATCCGGCGCGCGGGCGACACCGTAAAGGCGGTTGCCGGCGGCCACGCGGGTTCGCTGGCCCTGCCTCCGCAGCGGACCAATGTGAAGCTTTATACCGACCTCGATCCGCTGGGCACCGCAAGCTTCGAAAAGAAGGTCGCACTGCTGCAGGAGATGAATGAATACGCGCGCAGCAAGGATCCGCGCGTGAAACAGGTGTCGTGTTCGCTGGCCGGCGAATGGCAGCATGTCGAGATTCTGCGGCCGGGCGGGGAGACCTATCGCGATATTCGCCCCTTGGTGCGGCTGAACGTGTCTGTCGTGGTGGAAGAAAACGGGCGGCAAGAAGCGGGCAGCTATGGCGGCGGCGGTCGCGGCGGATATGAAACGTATCTGGCGCCGGACTATTGGCGCGCGTCCGTCGATGAAGCGCTTAGGCAAGCGGTGGTGAATTTGTCGTCTGTGCCTGCCCCTGCCGGCGAGATGAAAGTGGTTCTTGGACCGGGATGGCCGGGCGTGTTGCTGCACGAAGCTGTCGGACATGGACTTGAGGGCGACTTCAATCGCAAGAAGACGAGCGCATTTGCCGGATTGCTGGGGCAACGCGTGGCGGCACCCGGTGTGACAGTGGTCGATGACGGTACGATGGGCGGGCGGCGCGGATCGCTGACCATCGACGATGAAGGTACGCCGACGTCGCGCACCGTTCTGATCGAAGACGGAATCCTGAAAGGCTTCATGCAGGACCGGCAGAATGCGCGGCTGATGGGCGTGGCGGCGACAGGCAATGGGCGCCGGCAATCCTATGCGCATTCCGTGATGCCCCGCATGACCAACACCTACATGCTTGGCGGCGACCATGCGCCGGAGGAAATTCTCGCAAGCGTGGACAAGGGAATCTATGCAGTGAATTTCGGCGGTGGGCAGGTGGACATCACGAGCGGCAAGTTTGTGTTCTCCTGCACCGAGGCCTATCTGATCGAGAACGGAAAGATCGGTCCCGCCATCAAGGGCGCGACACTGATCGGCAACGGGCCGGAAGCAATGCAGCGTGTGAAGATGATCGGCAACGACATGAAACTCGACACCGGTGTCGGGGTGTGCGGCAAGAACGGACAGAGCGTGCCGGTGGGCGTGGGCCAGCCGACATTACGCATCGACGGATTGACGGTCGGCGGTACGGCGCAGGCCGCATGAGCCTGATCTTCAAGATCTGCCTTATGGCGGATTGGAAAAAGCCGGAACACATTCACGAATATCAAGGTTCGCCGAAAGATCGCGCGGATGGATTCCTGCACTTCTCGACAGAGGAACAACTACCGGGCACGTTGGTGAAATATTATGGCGATGCGGACGAGGTGTTGCTGGTTGCGGTCAATCCCGCAGCACTCGGACCTGCGCTGAAATACGAACCTTCGCGCGACGGCAAATTGTTCCCGCATCTCTATGCGCCACTCTCCTACGAGCACGTGAAATGGGTGAAACTGGTTTCGCGCGACGAGGCGGGGCGTTTTGCGCTCCCCCTTGATGCGCATGGATGATGCGCATAGCCTATGCGCATGACAAACCGGTTCGAAGAACCTCCCCGCCCCTTCCGCCGTGATGACCCCAAACGTCCGCGGCGCAAACGCTCGCTCAACGTCTCCGTCGATGAGGAGATCGTGCGTGAGGCCAAGGAAATGGGGCTTAACCTCTCGCAGACGCTGGAAGAGGAACTACGCCGCCAGGTGCGTGAGGAAAAAATCCGACGTTTTCAGGAAGAGCACAAGGAAGCGATAGAATCTTACAACCGCTTTATCGCAAAACACGGAATCTGGAGCGAGAAATACCGGAAATGGTGAGACGCCCATTCCGTCAATTCGACGTGTTCAAGAACACCGACAAGAGATCGGGCGCGGCGCATCCCTATCTTATTGTTCTTCAGTCCGATGCGATTGCCGCACTGGATACGTGCATCGTCGCACCGCTCGTGCCACCGCGAACCATTGAATATCTGGAACGTCTTCTTCCGGTCGTCACGGTAAAAAGGCGCAACTATGTGATCGCGATTCCGGATATGGCCGCGATGCCGTCGTCCGCCGTCGGCGAACCGGTAGCCAATCTGGAAAACGAGCGATATCGTATTGTGGCGGCGATCGATCTTGTATTTACGGGGATCTAGCTCCGGGGAGGCGGTATGAGGCGAGCGGTCATCCTTGTGTCCGTCGCGGCGGTGCTGGCGGGATGTGCGCGTAACAACCTGCCGGAACTTCCGCCTGCGCCGATGGGCGAGCCTGCACCGCCGCCGGCGAAGATGACCTTGCGGGAGATCGGTCCGCGCACGCTCAAGGTTGGACCCGCCAAAATGTACCAGACGCCCAGCGATGCGGCGCTCAGGGCCACCGAGGGCGATACCGTCATTATCGATGCCGGTCACTACACCGACTGTTCCGCATGGAAGGCCAACAACCTCACCATACAGAGTGCCGGCGACGGCGACGTGGTGATCGACGGACCGGTTTGCGACGGCAAGGGGCAGTTCATTATCCAGGGTAACAACGTCATGGTTCGCGGCATCACCTTTCGCGGCGCCAAGTCGCCCGATGCGAACGGCGCGGGCATTCGCGAAGAGGGCGAGACGCTGACGGTGGAGAACAGTGCGTTCCTCGACGGCCAGGACGGCATCCTGGCCACGACCGTGAGAAGCGGCACCATCACCATTCGCAACAGCCGCTTCGAGGACAACGGATTCTGTACGCCGAACGATGTTCATTGTTCGCACGGCATCTATATCGGCGTTGCGCTGTTGCGGGTGGAAGACAGCACCTTCCGCGGACATCGCGGCGGACATCACATCAAGTCCAGATCCAAGCGCACCGAGTTGACGGGCAATACGATCGAGGATGGACCGAACGGCTCATCGAGCTACCTCGTCGATATTCCGGACGGAGGTTCGCTCGTGATGCGCAACAACATCCTGGAGAAAGGCCCGAAGTCGGAAAACCGATGTTGCGCCATCACGATCGGAGAAGAGTCCGCATCCAATCCGACGGACGAGATCGTGCTGGAGAGCAACAAATTCAAAAACGACCTTCCGAAGAAAGTCGTGTTCCTGCGCAACCTGACGGCAACGGCACCACAACTTTCGGGCAATTCGTTCACGGGGCATGTTGTGCCGGTGAGTAACTCCGGCAATTGAACCCTATTCGCCGAAACCTTCGCCGGGCTCGACGGGAGCCATGCGGATCAGGCGCGAGTCCAGCACGCCGGCCTGGCGGTGTTTGACGTGCTCGCGGTAATCGGGATCGGTGACCATTGCGAGGAACGCGCCGGCGTTGGGATAGGCGGCGATGAAGGCAATGTCCCATTTCTCGTCGCGCGGGCCTGTCACCACCGCTTCGGGTTTTCCGACCCATATCTGCTTGCCACCGACGCGCTTGAAGATAGATGCCGTTGTGCGGCCGTAAGCGCGGTAGGCATCGAGGCCGCTCAGGTTCTTGCCGTGATCCGGATGGCCCGCGGGATATTCCGCCTTTTCGCGCAGGCGGACGAGATTGAGCATGTGGATCGGCGTGTCGCGCGGGAGCGATTTGAAGAGATCGAATTGTTCGCGCAGCGGATCGATAGAACCGGTCATGCTGTCCTCCCTCGGACGGTCAGAGGAAATTGTATTCCTTGAACAAAGGCGTGATGTCGCCTTTCCATTCGCCGTGATAGCGGCGGAGCATTTCTTCCGCGCGCGTGTAACCGCGTGAAACCAATTCGCGCAGGTGGTTGAGGAAACCATCCTCGTTCATGCCCGCGCTGTCTTCTGCGGCGCGGCGCTTTAAGCCGGCAGACGAGATTTCCAGCATCCGGTGCGCCAATTCCCACACGGTGGTGTTGCGGAACGGCGTTTTGAATCCGAGCTTCGGCACGGCGGCGCGCAGGGTTTCGCGTTCTTCGGCGGTCCAGTCCTTCACCAGATCCCACGCAGCGTCGAGCGCGGTCTGATCGTAGTAGATGCCGGCCCAAAGCGCTGGCAATGCACAGATGCGCCGCCAGCTTCCGCCGTCTGCACCGCGCATTTCGAGGAATTTCTTGAGGCGCACTTCGGGGAAGATCGTCGTGAGATGATCGGCCCAATCGGCCATGGTGGGCTCGATGCCTTTCAACACATCTATCCGACCTTCGAGGAAATCGCGGAAACATTTTCCGGCGACGTCGATGTAGCGGCCATCGCGATAGACGAAATACATCGGCACGCCGAGCGCATAATCGACGTAGCGCTCGAAGCCCATGCCGTCTTCAAACACCCATGGCAGCATTCCGGCGCGCGCGTTGTCCACGTCGGTCCAGATCTGGCTGCGATACGACAGAAATCCGTTGGGGCGGCCTTCGCGGAAGGGAGAGTTGGCGAACAGCGCAGTGGCGACCGGCTGCAGCGCGAGGCCGACGCGGAATTTCTTCACCATGTCGGCTTCGGAAGAAAAATCGAGATTCACTTGCACGGTGCAGGTGCGGAACATCATCTCCAGACCGTAGCCGCCGACCTTGGGCATGTAGCGGCGCATGATGTTGTAGCGGCCCTTCGGCATTTGGGGGACTTCATCGAGACCCCAAGTGGGTGCGTAACCCAGGCCGATGACGCAGGCGTCGATCTCGCCCGCCACTTCGCGCACCTGTTCGAGATGCGTGTTCACCTCGGCGCAGGTTTCGTGAACCGTTTTAAGCGGCGCGCCGGAGAGTTCGAATTGTCCGCCAGGTTCGAGGCTGAGCGAAGCGCCGTTCTGCGTGAGGCCGATGATGTTTTCGCCTTCGAGAACCGGCTCCCAGCCGAAACGCTTCATGCCGTCGAGCAACAAGCGGATGCCGGGACGGCCTTCATACGGCACAGGTTTGAGCGTGCGCGGATCGTAAACGAATTTCTCGTGCTCGGTGCCGATGCGCCAGTCGGCGCGCGGCTTGGACCCGGCGGCGAGATATTGAACGAGATCGTCGCGTGACCCGATGGGGCCACCCGCGGATTGCGGTATGGACATCTCCTCGCCTCCTCACCCGGGGCCGGTGAAAGCCCCCTTGTTGTCACTGTGAATACTGAACCACTCGTTCAGCCCTTTGGGGAATTTAGGGACTGACCCGATGTGCGACAAGCCACCCGGCACGCCATCGCCGAACTTTCACAAAAGTTGAGGGATTTCCACGCGGTAGTCGTTTTCGGGTTTTCGCTACCCCCCTCCCCCTGCACTCGATTTGCTCCGGTTCTCTTTCACCAACGCATCATACTACGGCGCCAAGAGCGTTCGATAGCGAAGCTGCAACCGGACGTTTTACAGGCGGCCATGACACGCTAACGTGGCATTTCAAAGCGGGAGGGGACAGGGGATGGACAAGATACCGGTCGGGCAGACGGTCGCACGCGCCTACAGTTTTGCGTTCAAAGATTTTCTCAAGATCATCGGTGTGATGTGGCTGCCCTTCGCCATCATGATGGCGGGTACGCTTGTGCTCGCCACCCAAATCAATGTGTTTACGGCCGCCATAACGACGAAGAACTATGCCGCCGTTACGCAGGTGGTCCAGGTTCTCTTGCCCGCCTATGTCGTGTTCGCGATTTTGGTTGTGATGCAGTTTGTCGGTCTCACCGAACTGGCGCTCGGCAACCGCACCGGCTCGCCGTATTTCTTTTTTACGCTCGGCAAACCTCTCTGGAGGCTGATCGGCGCCTATCTTCTCGTCATACTTATCTTTATCGCCGCCATTGCCGTCTTCATCATTGGGTCGGCAATGATCGCTGCGCTTTTCGGCGCCATGACCGGAGCGACGAATGGAGCAAAACCTTCCGGCGCCGCCGCCATCGTTATGGGACTGGGTGCCATCATCGGCGTGATCGCCGCCTATTGTGCATTTCTCTACGGCCTCGTGCGGCAAACATTTCTTCTGACGCCGGTGGTAATTGCCGAAGAGAAAATCGGCCTACGGCGCGCGTGGTCGCTCGGCCGCGGAAACTTCTGGCGGATGTTCACGATCCTGCTCGCCATAATCGTTCCCTTCATCGTGCTTGAAATGATTTTCCTGTTCGGATTCGTCTGGCATGGAATGCCCCCGGTTCCGCCGCAAGGCGCGACAAAAGAACAGCTCGCGGCCTGGCAAGCGCAAAACGCCGCGAACATGACGTCGCTACAAGATCATTGGTACATCACACTTCCATTGTACCTCATCATTTCCGCGATCTTTTATGGCTATATCTGCGGCGCGCAGAGTTTTGCCTATCGCGCGCTCGTGCCGGCGGAAAAAGCGGAAGACGTGTTCTAGCGGCATTTGGACTGTGTCGAACAACTCACTTGTCATCCCGGACGCGCATCAGCGCGATCCGGGACCCATTCAGATGCGGCACGATAGGTCTCTGCTCTGCGCGGCTTACGCCGCTAGGCCGGGATGACAGGTATGGATGGAAGCAAATCTGGGTACAGTTGCTTTAACGCCAGTCGCCCGCCAGCGATTGCCAGGCGGCCAACGCTGCTAGTGCGGCAGTGTCGGCGCGCAGGATGCGGTTGCCGAGTGTGACGGGGACGACGGACGGTACGTCGCGGATCGTTTCGCGTTCTTTCGGATCGAAGCCGCCTTCGGGGCCGGTGAGGATGGCCCATGATCCTCCGCGCACGTCTTTTAAAGCATCGGCGATGGAGGGCGCGTCGCCGGCTTCGTCGCAAAACAGCAGCTTGCGGTCGGCGGGCCATTTGGCGAGAAGTTTTTCCAGTGGAAGCGGTTCGCGCGCTTCTGGGACGTCTGTGCGGTCGGATTGTTCGGCGGCTTCGATGGCGTTGGCGCGCAGGCGTTCGAGGTTTACGCGCGTGACGATGGTGCGCCGCGTGAAGACCGGCTGCAAAACGCGCGCGCCGAGTTCGGTGGCCTTCTGCGCGAGGTAGTCGCTGGGCGTTTTCTTGATCGGGGCGAAGACGAGCCAGAGATCGGGCGCGTGGGTTTGGGGCGCTGTCTGCGTTTCGCAGACGAATGTGCAACTGCGCTTTGTGACATCGGCGATTTCGGCGCGCCATTCGCCATCGCGGCCGTTGAACAGGCTGACGCGCTCGCCCGCCTTCGCGCGCATGACGTGCAGCAAATAATGCGCCTGTTCCGGCGACGGCGCGACGCGCACGCTCTTCTCCAATGGCGATTCGACATAAAGGCGGACTTTTCCGCCGGGTTCGGACAGTTCCGTCATGGCTCTCCTCCCCCTTGTGGGGAGGTCGACAAAATCAGAGCGCAGCGAAGATTTTTCGGGTGGGGGGTGGTGCCCGCCATTGTCTTCGGCCCCCCGCCCGTAAAACGCGTTCCGCGTTTTCCGACCTCCCCACAAGGGGGAGGTAAGATGAAATGTTCGACGCTCGCTTGCATTGGTCGTAAGAAGTTCGACTGTTCCGTTTCGAGTTGCACCACGCATGGCCGCCGAACCGCAAGTGCTTAGACCATCCGATGCCGTTGCTCGTTCGTGGGTGGAGGGTGTTTCGCCTGCCCTTCAGCCTTATCTGCGGCTGATGCGGTTGGACCGGCCTATCGGGACATGGCTGTTGTTCTGGCCGGGGGTGTTTGGGCTTTTGATGGGGGCGGCCTCGCAGGGGCGCGCGTTCGATAGCTGGAACGATGTGTGGTTCGTGGTGCTGTTCGGCATCGGCGCGGTGGTGATGCGCGGGGCGGGATGCACGTTCAACGACATTGTGGATCGCGACATCGACGCGAAGGTGGCACGCACGCGCGGGCGGCCGGTTGCAAGCGGGGCCATCAGCGTGAAGCGCGCGGTGGTGTTTCTGGCGGCGCAATGTCTGCTGGGATTGATCATCCTGTTGCAGTTCAATCTGTTCGCCATCGAACTGGGCGCAGCGTCGCTCATTCTGGTGGCGATCTACCCGTTCATGAAACGGGTGACGTGGTGGCCGCAGGCATGGCTGGGGCTGACGTTCAACTGGGGCGCGTTGCTGGGCTTTGCGGCGCAGACCGGGCGCGTGGATGCGGCGGACCTTCTGCTTTACGCGGGATGCTTCTTCTGGACGCTCGGTTACGACACCATCTATGCGCATCAGGATGTGGATGACGACGCGCTGATCGGTGTGAAATCGACGGCGCGATTGTTCGGCAAGGATAGTCCGCGCTGGATATTGGTGTTCTATGCGGCGGCGTTCGCGCTGATCGCGACCGCCGGCTTGAGCGAGCATTTGGGGCCGTTGGTTCTTCTTTTCATGGTGGCGCCGGCCCTGCATCTGTTCTGGCAGGTGCGAAACCTGCGAATCGGGAATGCGCAGGCCTGCCTCGAAATCTTCCGGTCGAATCGGGACGCGGGCGGGCTTATCGCGGCAGCGTTGTTTGTGGCAACATTCCTCCAATAAGACTCAGAATCTTTGAACAACCGGGAGGGATTGTCATGACGGAAATTGCCGTTCCTTGTTCTGTTATCGCGCTTACCGTCTATGCGTTGTGGGCCATCGTGCTCGTTGTTTTCATCGCGCTCAGCCGCGTGTCGCAGGTGATGAGCGGCAAGGCCGGGCCGGGCGATTTTCCGTCCGGCACGAAGCACGGCAGCGACGGTTACTGGCGGCTCAACCGGGCGCATCTGAACACGCTGGAGAACCTGCCGATCTTCGGCGCGCTGGTGCTGGCCGGGTGGGTGGCGGGGCTCGATACGCCGACTTTCAACATGCTGGCGACCGTGATTGTGGTCGCGCGCGTGGTGCAGTCGCTGATCCACATTTCTTCCGGGTCCGCGCTCGCCATTAACCTCAGGTTCCTTTCGCTTTTGGTGCAGCTCGTCTGCGAAGTCTGGATGGCCGTGCAGATCTTCCATGCGGCCAAAGTGTTCTAGGATCGCTTAAGGGGTCGGGTCTATAATGGGCGGATGAACGTCGCCCGTTTCGACCCGACCAAGGTTTTCACGCCCGCCGAGCTTGCGGCGGTGCGCGCGCGCTCGGACGTGACCGGGTTTCTGTGCGTGCTGCACGCATGGGTCGTGATCGGAGCGGCGATGGCGATTTTTGCGCTGTGGCCCAATCCGCTGACGTTCATTCTGGCAGTGATGGTGATCGGCGCGCGGCAGTTGGGGCTGGCGATCCTGATGCATGACGGGGCGCATCACGTTCTGATGAAGACGCCGTGGTTCAACGAATGGGCAAGCCAGTGGCTCTGCGCCTTTCCGATCTTTGCCGACACCATTCCCTATCGCCACTATCACCTGAAGCACCACCGCTCGACACAACAGCCGGACGATCCCGATCTGATCCTGTCCGCGCCGTTCCCTATCACGCGCAAGAGCTTGCGGCGCAAGATGGTGCGCGATCTCACCGGGCAGACGGGATACAAGCAGCGCGTGCTGCAATTGAAGCGCGGGTTTGCGGGCGGGACGCTTGGCGAAAAATGGCGCACGTTCAAGGCGCGGCTCGGGCGGCAGACTTTGGCCAATCTGGTGCTGCTGGCGATCCTGACCGCGTTCGGCAAGCCGCATTATTATCTAATGTTCTGGATTTTGCCGCTCATCACCTGGCAGATGGCGATCACGCGGCTGCGCAACATCGCCGAACATGCGGTGGTGCCGGACAACAACGACATCTTCCGCAGCGCACGCACGACCTATGCCGGATTCTTCACGCGCGCGTTCGTGGCACCCTATTGGGTGAACTATCACGTCGATCATCACCTGATGTTCTATGTGTCGTGCTACAACCTTCCCAAGCTGCACGCGCTGCTGCTGAAGAAGGGCTTCGGGCCGAAGATGGAAATCCGGAAGAACTATGCGGAAGTGTGGGCGATGGCCTGTTCGAGGCCGGAACCCGCAGCCGCATGACGAGCGACCCTGCGCAATTCATCCGCGACAACACCGAACTGTTTGCCCCGCCGCTGGTGCCGGAAATCCGGCTGCATCTGGCGACCGAAGTGGTGCCGTTGTGGCGCAAGACCGAAGAAGAGCTGGAACAGATGGGCGTGCCGCCGCCTTATTGGGCATTTGCTTGGGCCGGTGGGCAGGCGTTGTCGCGGTACATTCTGGATCATACGGAAGAAGTCGCAGGCAAGCGCGTGCTCGATTTCGGATCGGGATCGGGAATGATCGGGATTGCGTGCGTGAAGGCGGGCGCCGTATCGGTGCTGGCGGCGGACATCGACCTTTATTCGGTTGCCGCGATCAAACTGAATGCCGAAGCGAATGATGCGCACGTCGATGTGACGTCCGATGACGTGATCGGACGCGATTGCGTGTGGGATGTCATTCTGGTGGGTGACATGTGTTACGAGCGGCCGCTCGCAGAACGGTTGCTGGCGTGGCTGCAATCGTGCAACGCGCGCGTTTTGCTGGGCGATCCGGGACGCAGTTATTTTCCGAAGACGGGCGTCGAGAAACTCGCGACCTTTCGCGTGCAGACGACGCGCGAATTGGAAGATCGCGAGATCAGGGAAACTAGCGTCTATCTCTTGGAGACGGCGCGGGGCCGACATAACGCGCACGCGGTCTGATCAGGGCGCGGGTTTTCAACTGTTCGATGCCATGCGCCACCCATCCGGCTGTGCGGGCTATTGCGAAAAGCGCGATCTCGCTACCGACAGGCAAATTGTGCGTGCGGGCGTGGACGGCGATAGCGTAGTCGATATTGGGGCGTTCGCCGGTGGCTTCCAGAACAAGCGCGGGGATTTCTGTGGCGAGGCGTTCGCCGGCGCCGGAAGCGCGCATCGAGTTCAACAGGTCTTCGGCGCGCGGGTCACCGTTTTTGTAGACGCTGTGGCCGAAGCCGGGGATGTATTCGCCGTTGGCGAGGCGTTCGCGGATCAAGGATGCGGGATCACCCTCGGCGCAGGCAGCAACAAAGCGTGCGGCGAGCGGCCCTGCCCCGCCGTGGCGCGGGCCTTTCAACGCGGAGAGACCGGCGTTCACCGCATCGTACAAGCTGATGCCGGTGGAAGCCGCGACGCGCAATGCAAAAGTGGAGGCATTCAATTCGTGTTCGGCCAGAAGCACCAACGCGCGGCGGATGAAATCTTCCGCCTCGCGCGGGTTGGGCGCCCAGGCGCGCGCGACCTGTTTGTGCAAAGCCATCGCGGAAGGCTCGGTGCCCAATATCGCGCTGGCGGTGAGGCGCATGATGCGCGCGCCCATTTGCGTGCGGCCATCGGTGGAGCGGTTGTAGGCGCGCGGATCGGCATCGCTTGCAAGCGCGAGCACCGAACCGGCGCGAGCGAGCGGGGCTTCGTTCGCCGTTGCGACCAATACCGCGTGCATCGCGGGCGAAATCACCGGAAGATTGTCGGGCGTGAAGGGATCTTCGCCGCTCACGTCCCACAACAATGTCGCGGTTTGTTCGAGCGTGGCGGTTTGGGAGAGCACGACCGCGTTCACGCCGCGATAGATGGGACCGTCTTCGGTGAGTGTGGAGATGGCCGAATCCAGAATCGGCAATTCGTTTTCCAGTCTGGTGCCGCGTTGTTCGGGCGGCGGGGCGCGGCGGTTCTTCAGCGCGCGCACGTCGTCGGCACGATAGCGCTTGGCGCGGGTGTCGGGCTCGGGCTCCGACCGGATCATGCCCCGGCTGACATAGGCGTAGAGCGTGGCCGGGCTGATGGAGAGTTCGGCGGCAGCCTCCCGCGCGGTCAGGTAGAGAGGCGAAGAATTTTTCATATTGATCAGCTTAATCAAGATTGATCCATCCGTCTATCGGGCCGATCTTTTGTGCGTTGCAGCAAAGGAGACGGGACATGAATGTGCAGACAGCCAAGGCCCCTATCGGTCTCGACGGGGTTCCGGCCGCGGAAACGGCGCTCAGCCACGTGGATGGGGCAAAGGGCGAGCTGGTGATCGCGGGCCAATTTGTCGCCGATCTGGCAGAGACCTCCAGCTTTGAGGGCGTGACCGCCCGGTTGTGGTCGGCGGCGACAGATACACCAATTTCGGAAGCGGAAGTTCGCGCAGCGCTGGGTGCGGCGCGGGTGCGGGCGTTCGGGCATGTGGCGCAGATGCTGGCGGCATCCGAAGGCCTTTCGATTGTCGACGGGTTTCGCGCGGCGGTCGCCTCGCTGCGCGCCGAACACGGCAGCACGCATGAAGCCACGATTGTTGGCGCGTTGCCGGTGATCGTTGGTGCGCTGGTGCGGCGCGCGAAGGGCGAAGCGCCGGTGGCGCCCGATGCCACCTTGAGCCACGCGATGGATACGCTGCGCATGTTGCACGGTCGCGCGATTTCAGCGCGGGAGGCGGCAGCCCTCGATGCCTATTTCGTGACGGTGTGCGATCACGGGATGAATGCTTCCACCTTCACCGCGCGGGTTGTGGCGTCGACACAGGCCGATCTGTTTTGTGCGGTGACGGCGGCCTATTGCGCGCTGACCGGGCCGTTGCATGGCGGCGCACCGGAGCCGGTGCTGGAAATGCTCGATGCCATCGGCACGCGCGAACGCATTCAGCCGTGGATCGATTCCGCATTGGCGCGCGGCGAGCGGTTGATGGGCTTCGGCCATCGCATCTATCGCGTGCGCGATCCGCGCGCCGATGTGCTGAAAGCGGCGATCCAAAAGCTGGCGACCAACAAGGCCGACCTGCCCTTTGCGGCGGAGGTGGAGGCTTATGCGCGCGAGGCGTTGCGCAAGAAAAATCCCGAACGCGCACTGGATACCAATGTGGAGTTCTTCACGGCGATCCTGCTGGATTCGCTTTCGGTGCCGCGGCAGGCCTTTACACCGATCTTCGCCACAGCGCGCGCGGCAGGATGGACGGCGCATGCGCGCGAACAGCAACGGCTGGGGCGGCTGATCCGGCCGAGTTCGCTCTATGTCGGAACGATGCCCAGCTAGAAAGACATGGCGGCTTGACCAAGGTCGGCCGCCATGATTTTATAAGAACATAAAGGGAACGATCTGATGCCGAAGGACGGAAGCCTCGACTACATCGAACTGCCCTGCCGCAACATTCCGGCAAGCAAGGCGTTTTATGGCGCGGTGTTCGGCTGGACGTTTGTCGATTACGGGCCGGAGTATGTGGCGTTCGCATTCGATGGGCGCGACGGCGGTTTCAATGCGCAGCGCAAGGTGGCGGACACCGGCGGGCCATTGCTGGTTCTTTATGCCAACGATCTGGACGCCATGGAAACGAAGGTGCGCAACGCGGGCGCGGAAATTGTTCATCGCGAAAGTTTTGAAGGCGGACGGCGCTTTCATTTCCGCGATCCCAACGGCAACGAACTGGCCGTTTGGACCAAGACACAACCGGGCTGACGGCGAAACCCGCCCCGCTTCCGATACAAGGCGGGCCATGCAAGAGTGATCCCCAAGCGACTCCGGCGCGCCCGCGCCCGCAAAGAGAGATGGGGGATTGCATGGCGCGAGCGCCGATCGACATCAAAGATCTCGAACAGGAACCCGAACTGCGCCGCGCGCTGGGCCCGGTGCATCTGATCTCGCTGGGGATCGGCGCGATCATCGGGGCGGGCATCTTTGTCAGCACGGGACAGGCGGCGGCGAATTTCGCAGGCCCCGGCGTAGTGATCTCTTATGCTATCGCGGGCTTCGGATGCTTGCTGGCAGGGCTTTGCTACGCCGAATTCGCCTCCATGATTCCGGTGGCGGGCAGCGCCTACAGCTACACCTATGCGACGCTTGGCAAATTCTTTGCCTGGATCATCGGCTGGGATTTGATTTTGGAATATCTGGCGGCGGCTTCTGCCGTGTCGGTCGGTTGGGGCGGATATTTCAGTGGGCTGATGGAGAACATCGGCATTCATCTTCCGCCCGCGCTTTCGACCTCGCCCATTCACATGGCGGCGGATCATACGCTGAGTTTCAGCGGGGCGTTGATCAATCTTCCGTCGGCGTTTTTGATCATCGCGCTGACGGCATTGCTGGTCGTGGGCATTCGCGCGTCTGCGACCTTCAACGGGATCATGGTGTTCCTGAAATTGATCGTGGTGCTGCTCGTGATCTTCTTCGGGCTGCAGTACATCACCTCGGCAAACCTGACACCGTTCATTCCGCCCAACACGGGCGAATTCGGGCATTTCGGCTGGAGCGGGGTCATGCGTGCGGCGGGCGTGGTGTTCTTCGCCTATATCGGGTTCGACGCGGTGTCGGTGGCAGCCCAAGAAGCACGCAATCCGCAACGCGACATGCCCATCGGCATATTGGGATCGTTGCTGATCTGCACCGTGCTTTACATGCTGATGTCGCTGGCGATCACGGGCATGGCGCCTTACGCGATCCTAAACGTGCCACAGCCGGTAGCATTGGCAGTGGAACGCACAGGCGGGGCGCTGGCGTGGCTGGTGCCGCTGGTCAATCTGGGTGCTGTATTGGGATTGGGGACGGTGGTGCTGGTGCTGCTGCTCGGCCAATCGCGCATCTTCTATGCGATGTCGCGCGATGGGATGCTCCCCAGGGCGTTTGCCCGCGTGCATCCGCGATTCCAGACGCCTTATATTTCCACCATCATCATCGGCACGGGAGCCACGCTGCTTTCGGCATTCCTCCCCCATGATCTTTTGATCGAACTGGTTTCCATCGGAACCCTAGCGGCGTTCGTGCTGGTGAGCGTGAGTGTGATGGTTCTGCGGCGAACGGCACCGCATGTGCACCGCCCGTTCCGCACGCCGTTCATGCCGTTTGTGCCGATCGGCGCGATCATCGTTTGCGGCGCGATGATGGCGGCGTTGCCGCTCGATACATGGATACGGTTGATCGTGTGGTTCGTGCTCGGGATGGGTGTTTACTTCATCTATGCGCGGGCCAACGCGGTGCCGCCGGCTTACGCGATCAAAGCCGAAGCAGCGGAATGATACGATGAGCGCGGGCGACCGAAGCGAATTCACGCAGCCCGACGCCGAAATCGCCGAAGCACACGAACTGCACCGCGTACTGGGGCCGGTGCATCTGACGATGATCGGTATCGGCTGCATCATCGGGGCCGGCATTTTTGTGATCACCGGCACGGCGGCCGCGGAGCATGCGGGTCCGGCGGTGCTGATCTCGTTTGTGATCGCGGCTTTGGGATGTTTGTTCGCGGGCCTCTGCTACGCCGAATTCGCCGCGATGATCCCGGAATCCGGCAGCGCCTACACCTATGCCTATGCCACCATGGGGCGCTTCATGGCGTGGTTCATCGGGTGGAATCTGGTGCTGGAATACATGGTCTCGGCATCGACCGTGGCCGTTGGGTGGGCGGGATATTTCGCGAGTTTTCTTTCCGATTTCGGCATTCATTTGCCAGACCGGTTCATGAACGCTCCCCTTGAGGGCAAGGGTTTGGGCGACATGCACCTGACGGGTGCGGTGTTCAATTTTCCCGCCGTTGCGTTGATATTGCTGCTGACGGCGTTTCTGGTTGTGGGCGTCAAGCAATCGGCGACGTTCAACGGTGCGATGGTGCTGCTCAAGACCGGCATCGTCATCATCGTGATCGCGGTGGGACTGCCTTACGTGCATGCGGAGCATCTGACACCGTTTATCCCCCCCAATGAAGGGCCCGGAAGATTCGGCTGGAGCGGAATCTTCACCGCGTCGGGCGTGATCTTCTTTTCTTATATCGGCTTCGACAGCGTTTCGGTGGCCGCGCAGGAGGCGAAGAATCCGCAGCGCGATATTCCCATCGGAATTCTTGCGTCGCTCGGCATCTGCACCGTGCTTTACATGCTGATGGCGCTGGTGCTGGTGGGCGTGACGGATTGGCGGTCGCTCGACGTGCCCAATCCGGTGTCGTTTGCGATCGGGCAGATCGGGACGCATCTGCGCTGGCTGGTGCCGCTGGTGAATATCGGCGCGATCGTGGGGCTCGCCTCCGTCGTGTTCGTTTCGCTCTACGGGCAATCGCGCGTGTTCTTCTCCATGGCGCGTGACGGGTTCATCTGGAAGATGTTTTGCAATGTGCATCCGCGGTTTCGCACGCCCCATCTGGGAACCATTCTGATCGGCGCATTTGCGGCGGTGCTGGCGGCGATCTTTCCGCTCGACATCCTGGCGGACCTTGTGTCCATCGGTACGTTGATGGCGTTCGTGGCGGTGTGCATCGGCATCATGATGCTGAGAGTGAGCGCGCCCAATGCGGCGCGGCCGTTCAAGACGCCGATGGTCTGGGTGGTGGCGCCGCTAGGCGTGCTGATCTGCGGGTTCATGATGATCAGCCTTGGCTGGGGGACCTGGATACGGCTGGTCGTCTGGACCCTTGCGGGACTTGCGATCTATTTCCTCTACGGGCAAAAACACGCAGCGCCCTCGAAGTGGAAAGTGCGGTAAGCTTCCCGCATGAGTTACAAATCCCTGCGCGATTTCATTTCGCGGCTTGAGGCCGAGCGCGAACTTGTGCGCGTGCGCGAGCCGGTTTCGACCGTTCTCGAAATGACCGAAATACAGACGCGGCTACTCGCCGAGGGCGGGCCCGCCGTGCTGTTCGAGAAACCGATTGGCGCGGACGGCAAGCCGTCTTCCATGCCCGTTCTGGTGAATTTGTTCGGCACGGTGAAGCGCGTGGCCATGGGCGTAACCATGGGCGGCGTGGAACGTCGCGATGCCAAATCATTGCGCGAGGTCGGCGAGTTGATGGCGACATTGCGCCAGCCCGAACCGCCGCGGTCTTTCCGCGAGGCAATGGATTTGCTGCCGCTGGCGCGCACAGCGATGTCGATGCGGGAGAAGACGGTTTCTTCGCCCGCATGTCAGCAAATCGTGTGGCGCGGGGATGAGATCGATCTCGGCAAGCTGCCGATCCAGACGTGCTGGCCAGGCGAGCCTGCGCCGCTGATCACATGGCCGCTGATTGTGACCAAGGGACCGAGCGACAAGCGCGAGGACAACTACAATCTTGGCATTTACCGGCTTCAGGTGACTGGCAAAAATCAAACCCTCATGCGCTGGCTGAAACATCGGGGTGGAGCGCAGCATCATGCGCGGTGGGGAAAAGAGAAGTCTGAGCCCTTCCCTGCCGCCGCGGTGATCGGGGCGGATCCCGGAACGATATTGGCCGCAGTGACGCCGGTGCCAGATACGCTTTCGGAATATCAATTCGCGGGATTGCTGCGCGGACAGCGTGTGGAATTGGCCGATTGCGTTTCGCAGCCGTTGAAGGTGCCGGCAGAAGCGGAGATCGTGATCGAAGGCGAAGTTTCGCTGAGCGATTATCGCGACGAAGGGCCTTATGGCGACCACACGGGTTATTACAACTCGGTCGAACAGTTTCCCGTGTTCAACGTCACAGCGATCACGATGCGGCGCGATCCGATTTATCTTTCGACGTTCACCGGCAGGCCGCCGGATGAGCCGAGCGTCCTGGGCGAAGCGCTGAACGAGATCTTCATTCCGCTGTTGCAGCAGCAGTTTCCCGAGATCGTGGATTTCTGGCTGCCGCCGGAAGGATGTTCCTATCGCATTGCCGTTGTCAGCATGAAAAAGGCGTATCCCGGTCATGCCAAACGCGTGATGATGGCGGTTTGGTCTTATCTGCGTCAGTTCATGTACACGAAATGGGTGATCGTGGTGGACGACGACATCGATGCGCGAAACTGGAAAGACGTGATGTGGGCGCTTTCCACCCGCATGGACCCGGCGCGCGACATCACCATCGTCGAAGGCACACCGATCGATTATCTGGACTTCGCCTCGCCCGAATCCGGCCTCGGCTCGAAGATCGGGCTGGACGCCACCAACAAATGGCCGCCGGAAACCAAGCGCGAATGGGGCCGGAAAATGCGGATGGACGACGACATCGTCCGCACCGTGAGCGAAAAATGGCCGCGGCTGGGTTTGCCAGGGTCCGGCAAACCGATCTGGTAGTTGTGTTGGAGATTGCCCGCCCCTCCTAGTTGTGCTGAAATTCCCCTGGGGATCGGGGGAAAAAATGAAAAGAGCGTGGGCTTTCGGAGCACTGGCGCTGCTGGCATCAAACGCTGCAGCGGATGAGGCGTGTGGTCCGCTGAAAATCATCGGCCGCGCCACCATGATTTCCACCGAAGGGGCGCTGCTCGTTCCCGCGACGGTCAACGGCCTTCCAACCAAAATGATCATCGATACCGGCGGATGGTATCGCCAATTGTTTCCGGTGATTCAGGATAAGCTCAAACTGCCCACCACGCGGCGAAACATCGTGGCGCTCGACATCACGGGGCGCAAAACCGACAAGACTGTAACGGTCGCCGACTTCGAGATCGGAACATTCAAAGTAAAGTATGTCCCCTTCTACGTACCTGAAACCGGGCTCGACGATCAGATCGGCGGGCTTATGGGACCGCAAATGTTCACGATCGTTGATCTGGACCTAGATTTCGACTCGAAGACCGTCAACTTCATTTCGCAAGACCATTGCGAAGGAAAGGTGGTTTATTGGAAAACGCCGGCTTATGCGGCAATTCCCTTCACACTCGGAAATGACGGCCACGTGCGCATTCCGGTAGAAGTGGATGGCCGCAAATTCACCGCGTTGCTGGACACCGGCGCCAGCGGATCGCTCATGACGTTTCGGGCAGCGGAAGAAGTCTTCGGGATCACCAAAGATTCACCGGGTGTCACAAAATCTGGTTACGTCAACGGCGACACGCACGCGGAGGAATACCAGCGAACATTCAAAACGCTGACGATTGCCGGCATCACATTTAACAATCCGACTCTGGCACTCATTCCCGATCTCATGCGAAACCACATGATCAACGATCACCGGCCTCCCATCAATTCGCACATCGATACAAATCCGGATACCGAAGGCGTGGATGATGTGATTGTGGGGTTGGAGGAACTTCGTCACCTTCACGTCTATATCGCCTACAAGGAACAGAAGGTCTACATCAGCCCGATCGCACCGTCGTCATCCGAAGCCGCGCCCACGCCGCCCGGCGACCAGCCCAATTCTCCGGAGGGGCCAAGATGAAAAAGAGGGTCATATTTGCTGCGTTTCTATCGTGCGTGGTTGTGAGCGCTGCGCGCGCCGAAGACTGCTCGCTCAAGCTGATCGCCAGCTACGATATGGTGCCGTCGGACGGCGTCGTCGTGATATCCATGACGATGGCCGGAAAGTCCCGCTATACCACGCTCGACACGGGTTCATTTTCGAACTGGATCACGCAGAAATTCATAGACGACGACCATCTCGAAACCCATGACATCAACACCATGAAAGTGTACGGCGCGCACGCACGCGCCGAGAAGTATGCCGACGTGTCTTCGGTGGACATCGGACCCTTTCATCAACCGTCTTCCAAATTCGTGGTTGAACCGGACAAGGATCATGGCGAATTGTCCGCGGCGCTTGGCAACAATGCGCTGGAGCAATTCGATATAGAGCTCGACTTTGCAAACAAGAAAGTAAAGTTCTTTTCGCAAGATCATTGCGAGGGGAAAGTTGTATATTGGACAACTGACTATGCCGTGCTGCCTTTCACGATGCCCGATCAAAGCATTCATATTGAAATGACTTTGGACGGCCACGATATGGACACCGCCTTCGCTACGGGCACCTCGTTCACCTATCTGAACGAGCGCGTTCTTTCCGGTACGTTCGGCCGCGACATATCCGCGGAAAAGGAAGTGACTTTGTACGGACGGAAATTTCGTTCTGCGCCGTTCAAATCGCTTTCCATCGGCGACGTGTCGTTCCCCAATCCGTCTTTACTCGTGATGCCGGACACGATGCGCGAACTCGCCAAGGAGGACGTGCCGGTGAAGGACCAGAATCAGGCCGGTGTGACGTTGACGCACTTTCCCCACCTCCTGTTGGGGATGGACGCAATTAGCCACCTGCACGTCTACATCGCCTACAAAGAGCGCAAAATCTACGTCTCGGCCGCCGACGCGCATTGACGAAGGCTGCTTCAGCCCCACATAAATCCCTCTGGCCCCGTGAGAACCGGAGGTGACGGATGAGCAATGTCTTCGCGTCCACCTATAACAGTTTCTATCTTTATGTCGGGATCAATGCCTTTGTCATGCTGGTGCTCGGCATGCTGGTGGTACGCGCGCGGGTGAAGACGCGCACGGAAATCGGCGATGGAGCAGGCAATCCGGCGATGACGGGACCGTTGCGCGCGCATGCCAACAACACCGAATATGTGCCGATGGCGCTGTTGCTGATGTGGTGCCTGGTTCCCTTGGGCGCGAGCATCTGGCTGGTGCATGGGGTGGGTGCACCGTTAACCGTGGGACGCATTCTGCATGGCGTCGGGCTTTCGCGTTCCACCGGCACTTCGACCTTCCGGTTTATAGGGATATTGCTCACCTGGATCGCCTACATTGTGGGAATTGTCGCGGTTCTCTGGCTTGTGTTCTTCCCCACTGTTCCGGCATCCTGACAACGT
The DNA here is from genome assembly GCA_035543495.1 of Rhizomicrobium sp. Taxonomy (GTDB): domain Bacteria; phylum Pseudomonadota; class Alphaproteobacteria; order Micropepsales; family Micropepsaceae; genus Rhizomicrobium. Next base: position 120,082 of record DATKJT010000003.1, read on the forward strand.
GACAACGAACAAAAAACAAGACCCGCGCGAAACACTTGAAGACCTGATCCGTGCCGCCAAACGTGCGGGCGCGGATGCGGCCGACGCGCTGATCGTGGGCAGCGTCGCATCGAGCGTTTCCTATCGCATGGGACAGCTCGAAGATGTGGAGCGCGCGGAATCCTCCGATCTGGGATTGCGCGTGTTCGTGGGGCAACGCGTGGCGTTTGTTTCATCCACCGATCTCACCAAATCCGCGCTGGCGGAATTACCGGAGCGTGCCGTGGCGATGGCGAGGCTCGCGCCGGAGGACAAATTCGCGGGGCTGGCGCCAAAGGAACTGCTGGCGCGGGATTTTCCCAATCTCGACATCGAGGATCCGAGCGAACCTTCCGCCGATCTATTGATCGCGCGCGCGAAGGATGCGGAAGCTGCCGCCATGGCGGTGCCGGGGGTGACGAATTCCGAAGGCGGCGGGGCGAGCTTTGGGCGCAGCGCGGTGACGCTAGCGACCAGTGAAGGTTTTTTCGGCTCTTATGCCGGGACGAGCCACAGCGTCGGCGTGTCAGTTCTTTCCGGCGAAGGCACGGGCATGGAGCGCGATTACGAAAGCGCGAGCGCGCGGCATTCGTCCGATCTCGATTCCTCCGAAAGCATCGGCAAGAGCGCGGGCGAGCGCGCGGTGAAGCGGCTCAATCCGCGGCGCGTGAAATCGCAGAGCGTGCCGGTGGTGTTCGATCCACGCGTGTCGGCGGGATTGCTGGGGCATTTCGCGGGCGCGATTTCGGGCGCGGGGATCGCGCGTGGCGTGAGCTTCCTGAAAGAGTTCATGGGCAAACAGGTGTTTGCCTCCGGCATTTCGATCATCGACGATCCGCATCGCATCCGCGGGCAGCGTTCCAAGCCGTTCGACGGCGAAGGTGTTCGCAGTCATCGGCGCGCGATCATCGAGAATGGCGTGCTGACGACATGGCTTCTGGATACGGCGAGCGCGAAGCAACTCGGGCTGACGACCACCGGACACGCGGCACGCGGAACGGGCGGGCCGCCCTCGCCTTCCACCACCAATTTCTACATGGAAGCGGGAAAGGTTTCGCCCGACGAATTGATGGGCGACATTCGCGAGGGGCTTTATCTCACCGAATTGATGGGAATGGGCGTCAACGGCGTGACGGGCGATTACAGCCGGGGCGCTGCCGGTTTCTGGATCGAGAACGGCAAGATCGCCTATCCCGTTTCGGAGATCACAATTGCGAGCAACCTGAAAGACATGTTCCGCAATCTGACAGCGGCCAACGATCTCGTCTTCCGTTACGGTACCAACGCGCCGACCCTGCGCGTCGAGGGCATGACGATTGCAGGCGCGTGACAATCTCGTCCTGATCGAGGCTTGCGTCCGCGAGGCGGGGAAGATCGCGCGTTCGTTTTACGGCGGCGATTACAAGAAATGGGACAAGGGTAAAGGCGATCCCGTTACCGAGGCCGACCTCGCCATCGACAAATTTTTGCGCGAAACGTTTGCCGCGGCGCGGCCCGACTATGGCTGGCTGTCGGAGGAATCCGAAGACGATCCGCGGCGGTTGACGACGGAATACACCTTTGTCGTCGATCCGATTGACGGGACGGTGGCGTTTCTCAAGAACCGTCCGCATTTCACCATCAGCGTGGCATTGGTGCGCGACGGCTTGCCGGTTGTGGGCGTGGTGTTCAACCCCATCAGCGACGAATGCTTCACCGCGATTGCGGGCGAAGGCGCACATCTGAACGGCGCGCGCATTCATGCAAGTGACGCGTTTGAGGTGGATCATTGTCGGATGCTGGGCGACCGCGCGATGTTCGCGCATCCCGCGTGGAACAATCCGCCGATGATCCCGTGGCCGCCGATGGAGATCGAAACGCGCGGGTCCATCGCCTATCGCCTCGCGCTGGTTGCGAACGGAAGCTTCGATGCGGCGATGGCGCTTTCGTCCAAACGCGATTGGGATCTTGCGGCGGGTGATTTGATCGTGCGCGAAGCGGGCGGGCTCGTGACCACGCACAAGGGCGAACGGATGCGTTATAACGGCAGGGAGACTCTCCAGCCTTCGGTCGTGGCGGCAGCGGCCCGTTTGCATCCACTGCTCGTCGACCGGGTGAAAAACGTGCCGCGAGGATGACCATGTCGACCGAACACGAACCAAAGCAGTTGCTTCACCTGGTGTTCGGGGGCGAACTGGCCTCCACCGACGGGATCACCTTCAAGGATCTTTCGAAGCTCGACGTGGTGGGCATGTATCCCAACTACCGCGAGGCGCTGAAGGCCTGGCGCGGGGCGGCGCAACGGACGGTCGACAACGCCCAGATGCGCTATTTTGTCGTGCATATTCACAAGCTTATGGAGCCCCCGGCGGACGTCGGCGCCTAGGCTTTCCGCTCGCACGGCGGCCGGGCGCCATGCTAAACCCGCCGGCCATGACCGCCGGGACCGACGCCTCGATTCGCGCCGACCTTTCGCCTGCGCCACGTGCGCGGGCCCAAGAGACCATGATTGAGCCCATGGGTAACCTCGCCATCGTGCACCGGCTGGTGGGCGGCTATCTAAAGGGGCAATGGGGAACACTTTCTATCGCCGTCGCCTGCATGATCGTGACGGCGGCGATGACGGCAGCCCTTTCCTGGCTCTTGGACCCGGCGATCAAGCTGATCTTCCTCGACAAGCGCGCCGACATGTTGACGCTGATCCCGCTGGCCGTGCTTGGGGTGATCGTGGCGCGGGCACTGACAACCTTTATCCAGCAGGCACTGGTGGACACGGTGGGCGAACGCGCGGTAGCCGCGGTGCAGCGCGATCTGTTCGACAGTCTGGTGCATGGCGATCTGGCGGCGCTGAACGCGGTGCATTCGGGGCAGTTCGTTTCGAACTTCCTCTACGACGCGACGTTGATGCGCGATGCGATCGTGCGCGGCATCGCGGGGTTGAGTTTGGAATTCCTGTCGCTGATCGCGCTGGCGAGCGTGATGGTTTATCAGGATTGGCGGCTGGCGCTGATTTCGATTTTCGTTTTGCCGGGTGTGGCGTGGGTGACGCAGAAGATCGGATTGTCTTTGCGCCGCGCAGCATCTCGCGGGATGGCGGAGACGGCGGAGCTTTCGACTGCATTGTCCGAAGCGCTGGATGGCAAGCGCATCGTCAAGGCCTATGGGCTGGAAGATCACGTGGCCGAGCGCGCCAATGCGCGGATCGATGGGCGGCTGAAATATCTCGTGCGCGTGGCGCGGACGCGGGCGGGCGCGGTGCCTGCGAGCGATCTGTTTGCCGGCGTGGTGATCGCGGGCACGATTTTCTACGCCGGGTACCAGGCGATGCATGGCGAAATCGGGATCAATCACTTTGCCTCGTTCCTTGCCGCGATGCTTCTGGCGTTGCAGCCGGTTCGGAATTTGACGCAGTTGTGGGCGACGGCATCATCAGGGCTTTCTGCGGCGGACCGGATTTTCGCGATCATCGATCAGAAGCCCCGCATCGTCGATCCGCCGAGTGCACGCGCTCTGCAGGCGAAAAGCGGCGCCGTGCGGTTTCGCAATGTCGGTTTTTCCTATCGGTCGGACGCAGGCGCACCGGCCATCGAGAATGTGACGCTGGATGCGGATGCAGGGAAGAAGATCGCGCTGGTTGGGCCGTCGGGCGCCGGCAAATCGACATTGTTCAATCTGCTGCTGCGCTTCTACGACACCGAAACGGGTTCGATTGAGGTGGACGGGCAAGATATTGGTCACGTCACGTTGAAATCGCTGCGCGATGCGATTGCACTGGTGACGCAGGAACCCATCCTGTTCGATGAGACGGTCGCGGAAAACATCGCGCTGGGGCGGCGCGGAGCTTCGCGCGGCGAGATCGAAGATGCGGCGAAGGCGGCAGCGGCGCATGAGTTCATCACGCAATTGCCGGAAGGCTATGACACGCGGGTGGGCGAAGGCGGATTGCGGCTTTCGGGCGGGCAGCGGCAGCGGATTGCGATTGCGCGCGCGATGTTGCGCAACGCGCCGATCCTTCTGCTGGACGAAGCCACCTCCTCCCTCGACAGCGAAAGCGAGCGGCAGGTGCAGGAGGCGCTGACACATTTGATGGCAGGGCGCACGACCATCGTGATCGCGCACCGTCTCACCACCGTTCTAGATGCGGACCGCATTTATGTTCTCGATCGCGGCCGTGTCGTCGAATCCGGCACGCATTCCGAATTGATGGCGCATGGCGGTCTTTATGCGCGGCTTTACCAACACAACCTCTCCGACGAAACAGCTTCCGTGAATTGAATGGACCGTATGACGCTTGGTCTTCGTGCCTATCGTTCCGCAACCGCCGTGCTTTCCCCGGCGGCGAAGCTGGTACTGCGCGAACGCGCAGCGCGCGGCAAGGAAGATCTGGAGCGGTTGAACGAGCGGTTGGGCGTGGCAACCGCCAAACGGCCAGACGGAACGCTGATCTGGATACATGGTGCGAGCGTGGGCGAAACGCTGGCGGCATTGCCTCTGCTGTCGGAATTGCTGACACCTGGGCGGCATGCGCTGGTGACGAGCGGAACGGTAACATCTGCCAAGCTGATGGCCGAACGCTTGCCGCCTGGTGCATTGCACCAGTTCGTTCCCATTGACACGCCAGGAGCGGCGCGAAACTTTCTGGATCACTGGCGGCCGGATGTGGGTTTGTTTGTGGATTCGGACTTGTGGCCGAATATTCTGATGAGTGCGGCGGAGCGGAAGATTCCGCTGGCGCTGGTGAACGCGCGCATGTCCGCGAAATCCGCCGACGGATGGAAGCGTGCGCCGCAAACGGCGCAGGCTTTGCTTTCGGCGTTTGACGGCATTCTGGCGATAGATCCGGAAGTGGCGGCACGGTTCAGTTCGCTCGGTGCGCGCAATGTTCAGGTTACTGGAAGTTTGAAGGCCGACGCGCCTGCCCTGCCCGCCGATGCGAAGAAACTGGGAGCGTTGCGGGAAGCGATTGGGGGGCGGCCCATCTTTCTGGCTTCGAGCACGCATGCCGGCGAAGACGAGACGCTTTTGCCGGCGCAGGATGTTTTGCGGCAATCGCATCCCGGCCTTTTGACCATCATCGTGCCGCGCCACCCCGATCGCGGGAGTGAGATCGCAATGCTGTGCGGTTCGCGGCCGGTTGCGCGGCGCGCGGCGGGTGTTCTTCCGGAAAAAGACACGGCAATTTATGTTGCCGATACAATGGGTGAGTTGGGACTGTTTTATCGCCTGACAAAAGTCGCGTTCATGGGCGGAAGCCTGATTGCGCATGGCGGGCAGAATCCGCTGGAGCCTGCGCGGCTCGGTTGCGCCGTGATGGCGGGCCCCCATACGGAGAATTTCACCGCCGCCTATGACGCGATCTTCGAGGCACAAGGTGCGGGCCGCGTGGTGACGAGTGCGGATATTGCGGCACTTGCACATCGCGTTCTGTCCGATGCGGCGTTCGCGCAGAGGATGATTGACGGTGCGGCACAAGGAGCGGCGGCGCTCGGCGGTGCGTTGGGGAAAACCCGCGCCTTCGTCGAAGACCTGCTGGGCAAACATGCGCGCGCCTGAATTCTGGACAAAAAAGGACAGCACCTCGCGCACGATCTCCGATGCGCTGCGTCCTGTGGGTTGGATCGTCGGCAAGATTACGGTGTGGCGCGCGAACCGGCCCTGGCGCTATCGCGCGCGGGCGCGCGTGATCTGTGTCGGCAACCTGACGGTAGGCGGAACTGGCAAGACGCCGGTCGCCATCGCCATCGGCGAATTGCTGAGGCAACGCAATATAAGGCCCTTTTTCCTGACGCGCGGATATGGCGGCCGGCTGCGGGGCCCGGTTGAAGTGGATCCGCGAAAGCATTCGGCGAAGGACGTGGGCGACGAACCCCTGTTGCTTGCCAATGAGGGGCCGACCGTTATCGCGCGCGACCGCGCCGCAGGCGCGGAATTCGCCGACCGCAACGGCGCCGAAGTGATCGTGATGGATGACGGCCATCAGAACTCGCAGATACGCAAGCACATCTCTTTCGTGGTGGTGGATGCGCAGGCGGGCTTCGGAAATCGCCGCGTGATGCCTGCCGGGCCTTTGCGCGAACCGACCAGGGATGGGTTGAAACGGGCGCACGCGGTCATCCTGGTGGGCGGGGATGAGAACGCGAAGATCACCGGCTTCCCCGGCAAGGTGTTCCGCGCCAAGATCGTGCCGCAGGATATTCCGGGATTGCGCGAAAGACCGGTGATCGCTTTTGCGGGAATTGGCCAGCCGCGAAAACTTCTGCAGTCGCTGCGCGAATTGGGCGCGCAGGTAAAAGCGCTCAAAGGCTTTCCCGATCATCACATCTATTCGGGACGTGAAATCGCCGAACTGCACAAACGTGCAAAAGACGAAGACGCGCTGCTGGTGACCACCGAGAAGGATTACGTGCGCCTGCCGCCGCGGCTGAGACGCGGTGTTTCCTATCTGCCGGTGCGCGCCGTGCTTGAAGATCCTGAAGGGCTGCAGCTTTTCTTCGACCGGTTCACCATTCCCATGCGCGAAGTGGACGTCGCATGAACGGCAGGGAGGGGGGCAAGCTGTCGTTCGCAGACCGGTTGCGCTACAGCGCGGAAGCGGCGGGTTTCTTTTTCCTCATCGGCATTTTCAAACTGCTTGGGCTGGATGGCGCGTCCGCATTCGGCGGCTTCATCGGACGCGAGATTCTTTATCGCACGCCCATCACCGAGCGCGCGCGAGACAATCTGCGTGCGGCTTACCCCGAGAAGTCGCCCGCCGAGATCGAAACGATCCTCAAAGAGATGTGGGACAATCTCGTCCGTACGGTCGCAGAATATCCCCATCTCGACAGGATCACGGCGAACGGGCCGAACGCGCGCATCGAAGTGGCGCATCTGGAACGCGCCGACGCGGCGATAGAAGCCGGCAAAGGAGTGCTGTTTTTCTCCGGTCACTTCGCCAATTGGGAAGTGATGGCGCCCGCAGCCTCCCGGCGGGGGTATGACGGCAGTACCGTTTATCGCCCCGTGAACAATCCGTTTGTCGACCGCTGGATCGTCAAGCAACGGATGAAGGCCGGATCGAAAGAGATGATCACCAAAGGCCCGCAAGGAACGCGGCGCATCTTCACCCTGCTCCGGCGCGGCAAGGCGATCTTTCTTCTCGCCGATCAGAAAACGAATGAAGGCGTGGCGGCGCCTTTCTTTGGGCAGATGGCGATGACGACGCCGGCACCCGCAGGGCTCGCGTTGCGATTGGGCGCGGCGTTGGTGCCGATCCGCAACGAACGGCTGAAGGGAGCGTATTTCCGCATGGAGGTTCTTCCGGCAATCCGCTTCGCGCCCACGGGCAACAGCGACGAGGATGTACAGGCGCTCACCGCACGCATCAACAAAGCGATCGAAGACTGTGTGCGCGAACGGCCTTCGCAATGGCTGTGGATTCACCGGCGGTGGCCGCGCGAGAAGGATGTGCCCACCGGACGGCGCGCGAAAGCCTCTCAGGCCGCCTTGGGCGCGGGCGTGAGCGTGGACCGCGACGGATCGAGCTGAACGTCGAACCAGTTCAGACGCCAGCACAGATGCGGGCCGGTGGCGCGGCCGGTTTTTCCCACCTCGCCGATCTTCTGGCCGCGGGTTACGTGATCGCCAACCGCAACCACGAGCTTGCTTTGGTGCAGATAGGTGGTGGTCACGCCATGACCGTGATCGAGAATGGTGATGCCGCCGTCGTAAAAGAAATCGGGCTCCGCAAGCAACACATTGGCTTCGGCGGGCGCCAGGATCGGCGTTCCTTCTTTCGCGGCGATGTCGACGCCGAAATGCGGTTGCTTGGGTACGCCGTTTAAAATGCGCTGATTGCCGAATGTGCCCGAAATGATTCCGGGCACCGGCCAATCGAGACCATCGGCATACCAGTCTTCGAGCAAAAGACTTTTGCGCGCTTCTTCGATCTTCGCCTTCTCGGCGGCGATGCGATCAAGAAGCTCCGGCGGCGGCGTCACCTCTTCCGGCGGCAAACCGGTGATCGCCTGCGTTTCGAATTTGCGCACGACCGGGATGACGTCCTGCATGAGGATGCCGCCGTCGGGATAGGAAATATCCAACTGCAGCGGCTTGGCGCGATCATAGGCTATGCCGAAAGCGAAGAATCCGCGTTCGGAAAGCTCCAGCACCTTGCTGTCGATGGCGACGCGCGCTTCGGGATTGGTTTTGCCGACAACGAGACTTCCCTGCTCCAACCCACCGCTCAGCGAAAGATGCTGTTCGTCCGCGCGGGCCTTCACAAGCGGAAGGGCGGCAAACGAAATTGCGGTCGCGAGAAATCCCCGGCGGGGAATCATCTAGGCGTGTTCCCCGTTTCCTGAAAGCGTTTCAAAGCCACGCCGGGGGTCGCGTAGGCTTCCTGCAAATCGACGCTCCAATACCGAAGCGATTCCACCGGAATCGGAACGCCCGTGACGGCGCAGACCACATAGGCGCCGGGGCGGATCACGCGGTATTCGCCGTCAAGATATTCGAGTTGGGCGAGGCCATCGGGGCTGAAATCGCGGTCGAGCTTGTTCATAAGAGCCTTTTTACGTCATACGCTTGGGCGCGCCAAGTTACATCAATGTCTAAAGCAAGCTGCCCTGGCTGCCGCTGGTTGGAACAGGCCTTTTGGGCGGTTTCGGGGCGGCCGTGCCGTCGGCCACCGCCGAACGCTCGCCGTCCGCGAAAGTGAGGTTGAGTCGCTCACCCGGCTTTATGGCGGAGGCGGCCCGCTTCAGCCCGCCCTCCTCCCCCCGTACCAGCGCGAAGCCGCGCGAGAGTACCGCCTTGTAGCTAACGCTTTCGAGGATGCGGGCGAGGCTTTCGAAGCGTTTGCGAGCAGATGCAAGGTGATTTCGGTGAGACTGCGTGAGGCGACGGCCAAGCACATCCGTGCGTTGCAGCGAGACCTGGATGTGGCGCGTGATCGGGCGCGGGCGTAAGAGCGCGGCGGATTCCAGAAAATGCGTGCGATGGGAAACAAGATTCCGGTGCAGTGCATTGCCGAGCTTGTCGTTGGCGATGTCGAGGCGCTGTCGCGGCTGAGCGAAGAGTTGTTCGGCGCGCGGGAGAACACGGGCGAGACTGCCGAGATTCTGTCTTCGTTCGGACATGGCGCGGGAGAACGCACGCAGGTAGCGACGTTCAAGATCCATCGTTTGCGAAAGCAGTTCGGCGCGCACCGGCACCGCCATTTCGGCGGCGGCCGTGGGCGTGGGCGCGCGGCGATCGGCAACGAGATCGATCAGTGTTGTATCGGTTTCGTGACCCACCGCAGAAATCAATGGAATGCGGCTTTCGGCGACGGCGCGCACCACGATCTCTTCGTTGAACGCCATAAGGTCTTCAATGGAACCACCACCCCGCGCGACGATCAGAACGTCGGGAATGGGAAGCGGGCCGTCGGCTTTCAGCGCGTTGAACCCTCTAATGGCGGACGCGACTTCTGCGGCGGCGCGTTCGCCTTGCACAGGCACGGCCCATAGCAAAACACGGCGCGGGAAACGGTCGTTCAGGCGGTGCATGATGTCGCGAATGACCGCGCCAGTTGGCGAAGTGATGACGCCGATCACGGTAGGCAGATAGGGCAGCGCCTTCTTGCGCTCGGCGGCGAACAATCCTTCGGCGGCGAGTTTCTTCTTGCGCTCCTCCAGCATCGCCATCAGCGCGCCGAGACCCGCAAGCTCCACCTGCTCGACGATGAGCTGGTAGCGGGAGGAGCCGGCATAGGTGGAGATGCGCCCGGTGCAGACGACCTCCAGCCCGTGATCGGGGCGCACGCGCAGCTTCTGGGCGGTGCCGCGCCAGATGACGGCGTTCAGCGTGGCCTTCTCGTCCTTCAGGTCGAAATAGACGTGGCCGGAGGAATGGAATTTCAGGTTGCTGATCTCCCCCCGCACCCGGACGAAGGGGAACGTGTCCTCGACCACGCGCTTGAGGGCGCCAGCAATCTCGCTGACGCTGAATTCGGGCAGGTTGGCCCGGACGGGAGTGGCTGGTTCGGACATGATTCACAGATGATATAGCGGTTGCGGCGGCTTACGTCTTGAATCTCGCCCCTCCCTTGGGGAAGTTCGGGGCATGAATTTCCTCCTCATCGGCTCCGGCGGGCGGGAGCACGCGCTGGCCTGGGCGCTCTCGGCCAGCCCGCTGGTTTCCAAGCTCTATTGCGCGCCCGGCAACGCCGGAATCGCGGAGGTAGCGGAGTGCGTGGCCATCGGCGCCATGGATTTCGAGGGGCTGGTCGCCTTCGCCAAGGAAAAGAAGATCGACTTTGTTGTGGTGGGCCCGGAGACCCCATTGGTGGCAGGACTTTGGGATCGGCTGGAAGCTGCGGGCATCAAGGCGATGGGACCGAGCATGGCGGGTGCCGTGCTCGAAGGATCGAAGGGCTTCGTCAAAGACCTTTGTGCGGAACACGGCATTCCCACCGCCGCCTATCGACGCTTCTCGGCGCCCGGGCCGGCGAAAGCATTTGCTGCCACGCTGGGATTGCCAGTGGTCATCAAGGCGGACGGATTGGCGGCCGGCAAGGGCGTGATCATTCCAGAAACGCATGAAGAGATGCTGCGCGCCATCGACTTCATGTTCGAAGGCGGATTTTCGGATGCGGGTTCTTCCATCGTCGTGGAAGAATTCATGGAGGGCGAGGAAGCGAGCTTCTTTGCGCTCACCGATGGTGAGCATGTTCTGCCGCTGGCGGGCGCGCAGGATCACAAGCGCGTTTTCGATGGCGACAAGGGGCCCAACACGGGCGGCATGGGCGCATACTCCCCTGCCCCGGTGCTTAGCGACGCGATTGTCGAACAGACGATGTCGCGCATCGTCAAGCCGACGGTTGCGGCGATGGCTGCTCGCGGCACGCCTTACATGGGTGTGCTGTTTGCCGGACTGATGATCACGAAGGATGGACCGAAGCTCATCGAATATAATTGCCGTTTCGGTGATCCGGAATGCCAGGTGTTGATGCTGCGGTTGAAATCCGATCTGGCGACGGCACTCGTGGCAGCGCACGACAAGCAGCTTCATCATCTCGATCTGCGCTGGCGGGACGAAGCGGCACTGACGGTGGTGATGGCGGCGAAGGGCTATCCGGGCTCTTACGAAAAGGGCAGCGAAATCCGCGGGCTCGATGAGGCCGCAAAGATCGAGGGTGTGCAGATTTTCCACGCCGGCACCGAGCGGCGGGATGGCAAGCTGATTGCCACGGGCGGGCGGGTTCTCAACGTCTCAGCCGTGGGCCGAACCGTCGCGGAAGCACAAAAGCGCGCTTATCAGGCCATAGACCGGATCGACTGGCCGGGCGGCTTCTGCCGCCGCGACATCGGCTGGCGGGCCGTGGCGCGGGAACGCGGCTAAATCGCTTGCTCCGGGGGCAATGCCCGTCCCAAAATGGCGCCATCGATATTTGAGGAAACGCACCATGGCTGAACCGGCCGTTCAAGACCGGCAAGAGATGTTTTCGGGCACCAAAGAGGTAACCGAGGCGCACCGTTTCGACGTGAAGCGGTTGGAGGATTATCTGGCGTCCAAGATTTCCGACTTCCAGCGGCCGCTGGAAGTGCGGCAGTTCAAAGGCGGGCAATCCAACCCCACATACCAACTCGTCACGCCGAACCGGAAATATGTTCTGCGCAGGAAGCCGCCTGGAAAGCTGTTGCCATCCGCTCACGCGGTGGATCGCGAATTCAAGGTAATCTCGGCGCTTCATCCGACCGGCTTTCCGGTGGCAAAGCCTTACGTGCTCTGCGAGGACGAGAGCATCATCGGCACCATGTTCTACGTGATGGATTGCGTCGAAGGGCGCATTCTGTGGGACGGATTGCTGCCGGACTACGAGCCCAAGGAACGCATGGCGATCTATGAGGCAATGAACGAGACGCTCGCGCGGCTGCACAACCTCGACTACACCAAGATCGGTCTCGAGGATTTCGGCAAGCCCGGCAACTATATCGGTCGACAGATTTCGCGTTGGACGAAGCAATATCAACTCTCCGAGACCGAAACCATTCCGGAGATGAACAAGCTGATCGACTGGCTGCCCGCGCATCTACCGCCGGGCGAACGCTCCTGCGTGGTGCACGGAGATTACCGGCTCGACAACATGATCCTGCATCCGACGGAGCCGAGAGTGATTGCCGTGCTCGATTGGGAGTTGTCGACCATCGGCGATCCGCTGGCCGATTTCACCTATCACCTTATGCAATGGCAGATGCCGTCCGGCGGGCAAACCGCGGGGACTGCCTCGCTGTTGGGATCCGACCTGAAAGCGCTCGGCATTCCGACGATGGAAGAATACGTGGCGATGTACTGCAAGCGCACCGGGCGCAGCGAAACACCGAACATGAATTACTATGCGGCGTACAACTTCTTCAAACTCGCAGGCATTCTTCAGGGAATTGTTGGGCGCGTGCGCGACGGCACGGCGGCCAGTGCCAACGCCACAGCACATGCGGCGGCAGTTCGCCCGCTCGCCGAACGCGCCTGGCATTTTGCCAAACTCGCGGGCGCAAAAGATTGAATTTTTAAGACACGCTTAACCATACACCGCCATCGACTTTCGTTTCGCGCAAGCCTTGCTTAACGCGACTGCCCTAATTTTATGTCACGGGCAGGTTGTAAAGCCGGGCGGGTCGCGCAATGTCTTCCAGCAAAGGGTCTCAGGACGAGCCCTTTCCAGAAACCATTACCGAAGCGGAATTGTTCCGCCGCGAACGCGCGCAGTTTGCGCTGGCCGAACGCGCGGCCAATTTCGGCTACTGGCGCGTGGACCTGGCGACCCAACGGGCGGAATGGTCGCCTGGCATGTACCGCATGCTCGGCGTCACACCGTCCGACCAATTGCCGGATTCCGAATGGCTGCTGTCGACGATGGTCGACGAGGATCGCGCAAAGGTGGATGCCGCTATCGGCGCTGCCATCAAGAGCAAGTCATCGTTCTACTACCGCACGCATTCAAAGGATTCCTACGGACCGACGATGATCGTCGACACTCACGGCGAGGTGGAGGTCGATGAAAATGGCCGCGTGGTGGCGGTGTTGGGTGTCTGCAACGATGTGACCAAGGAAGTCGTCGCTGAAACCGCACGCGTGCGCGCCGAACGGCGCTACCGATTGATGGCGGAAGAAGCGTCCGACGCGATCCTGCTTTACGCACCGGGCGGGCGTATCGTGTTTACGTCGAGCGCGCTGGAACGCATCACCGGGCGCAGCGGCTATGAGATCGAAGAAGGAAAGTTCCTGCGGCTGGTTCATCCTTCAGATGTGGAGGAAGCCAACAAGCTTCGCGTGCGGCCCGCACCGAACCAGACGCTGACCGCGTGTTATCGCCTGCTCCATCGCGACGGCCATTATGTGTGGCTCGAGGTGACCATTCGCGGCGTCTATGACGATGTGACGGGAGAATATCTCAACACCATCGCGGTGCTGCGCGACATTTCCGAACGCAAGGCGGCCGAACTGGAGATGAAACAGGCGCGCGACAACGCCGAGAACGCGAACCGCGCGAAGTCCGCCTTCCTCGCCAATATGAGCCACGAGCTGCGCACGCCGCTCAACGCCATCATCGGCTTCACCGACATCATGCAGCACCAGATGTTCGGCCCGCTCGGCCATCCGCGTTATGCGGAATATTCCAAACTCATTCACGAATCCGGGCAGCTTCTGCTCGACCTGATTTCAGACCTGCTCGACATGGCCAAGATCGAAGCGGGCAAACTGGTACTGCACCACGAACCGATCGATCTGGAAAGCACGATTGCCGATTGCGTGCGGCTGGTGCAGGGCCGCGCGCTCGCCAACAACATCGAAGTGAAGATGACGATGGCTTCCATCGGCATCAAGCTGGAAGCCGACCGCCGTGCGCTGAAACAGGTGCTGCTAAACCTGCTTTCCAACGCAGTGAAGTTCACCATGAACGGCGGGCATGTAACGGTCACCACATCCCAGGCCGGCGGCCACGTAATCATTCGTGTGAAAGACGACGGCATCGGTATTTCGGAAGAAGACCTGCCGCGCCTTGGTCATGCTTTCGAGCAGGTGGTCGCGGACCCGTTGCTGGCGAAGGCGGGTACGGGGCTAGGCCTTGCGCTCGTCAACGCTCTGGTCGAGCAACACAACGGCAGTTTCAGGATCGAAAGCGAAGTCGGCGTCGGCACAGTAGTGACCATCGAACTGCCAATCCGCCAGCCCAAGCGCGCAGCGGCCTGAGAAAAAAAGCGGCCGGTTGTCCGGCCGCTTCTCCAATCAGATTTGGAAAAATTATTCCGCCGCCGCGCGTTGCGGAAGCAGATTGGTGTACTTGCCGTATTCCAGACGCGCGATGGTCCGGTTGTGCACTTCGTCCGGGCCGTCGGCGAGGCGCAGCGTGCGCTGGCTCGCATAGGCGCGGGCAAGACCGGGATCGCTCGTCACACCGGCGCCACCCCAGGCCTGGATCGCATCGTCAATCACCTGAAGTGCCATGCGCGGCGCGGCGACCTTGATCATCGCGATCTCAGCGCGGGCGACCTTGTTGCCCACCTTGTCCATCATATCGGCAGCCTTCAGCGTAAGCAGACGGCACATATCGATATTGATGCGGGCTTCGGCGACGCGCTGTTCCCAGACCGAATGTTGAGCGATGCGCTTGCCGAAGGCTTCGCGGGTGAGCAGACGTTTGCACATCTGCTCCAACGCACGCTCGGCGGTGCCGATGGTGCGCATGCAGTGATGAATGCGGCCCGGTCCGAGGCGGCCCTGGGCGATCTCGAAGCCGCGGCCTTCGCCGAGAACCATGTTTTCGGCAGGGACGGTCACATCCTTGAGTTCGACTTCAGCGTGGCCATGGGGCGCGTCGTCGTAGCCGAACACCGGGAGCATGCGCTTCACGTTGACGCCCGGCGCATCCAGCGGAACCAGGACCTGCGACTGCTGGCTATGGCGGTCGGTATCCGGGTTGGTTTTGCCCATGACGATGGCGATCTTGCAGCGCGGATCGCCCACGCCCGAGGACCACCATTTGGTGCCATTGATGACGTAGCTGTCACCCTTGCGCTCGATCCGGGTGGCGATATTTGTCGCATCCGAGGAGGCGACGGCCGGTTCGGTCATCAGGAAGGCGGAACGGATTTCGCCAGCCAGAAGCGGCTTCAGCCATTTGTCCTGCTGGTAAGGGCTCCCGTAACGCTCCAGCACCTCCATATTGCCCGTATCCGGAGCGGAGCAGTTGAACACCTCCGATGCGAAGCCGACACGGCCCATCATTTCGGCCAAGGGCGCATATTCGAGGTTTGTCAGGCCCGCGCCATGTTCGCTTTCATTGAGAAAAAGGTTCCAATAGCCGATCTTTTTGGCCTTGGCCTTCAACTCTTCCACCACCGGCACGACGATCCACGGGTTGCCCTTCTTCCGGGCGTCCGCCATTTGCTGGCCATAGGTCTCTTCGGCCGGGTAGATGTGTTCTTCCATGAAGTCGCGGATGCGCTTCATCCATTCCCGCTGGCGCGGGGAGTAATCGAAATCCATACGTTTCCTCCAATACTGAGTTCGATAGCAGTGGGCGAAGTGTAGCCGCCTGCCCTGCCCGTCACCAGCCCCGAACCGGTTTGACAGGGGGCCAAAAACCACGGCAAGCACCGCGCCCATGTTGCTCTGGGCCGGTGCGATTCTCATTTTTGGCGGTGTGCTTTGTCTGGCGATCGACCGCCAGGCTGTCCATTTGATTTATGATGCCGTGAATGCGCCCTTTCACCGCTTCCTAGACAGCATCACCCATGCCGCGAAGGCGGCCCACTGGCTGGCCATTGCAATTATCATCTATCTGGGCTCGCGAGTGGGGTTGGCGCTGTATCCGGAAGTCGCGGGCTTCCGGCTGGCCTCCCAATACGCGCTGGCTTTTCTGGCAGCGCTGGCCGGGGGGAGCATCGTACTCCACAGCCTCAAATTCCTGCTCGGCCGCAGGCGGCCTCGCGACGAGATCGAGATGAACCTCTACGAGTTCATGCCGCTGTCCTTCGACCTGCAGCACAACTCCTTCCCATCGGGGCATGCGCTCACCATCTTTTGTGTGGCTGTCATCGCGAGCGCCGCCATGCCCACCCTCTGGCCCTTATGGTTTCTGATCGCCGCCGCCCTGGGCTTTACCCGTGCGCTTTTGACCGCCCACTTCCTCAGCGACGTTTTTATCGGGGCGGGTATCGGCACGGTAGCAGGACGCGAAGCCATCGTTTATCTGTTCCCGAAACTGGCACCGCTGTGGTTCTGACAAGCTAGGCTCTTCAGGGTTAGGACATGCTCGAGCTTCTGACCGACATCAATGTCTGGACCAGCCTTCTCACGCTCACCGTTCTGGAGATCGTTCTGGGGATCGACAACATCGTCTTCCTGTCGATCGCCTCCGGAAAACTGCCCAAGGCGAGGAGGCCGGAAGCGCAACGCATCGGCCTTATTCTCGCGCTGGGCATGCGTATTGCGCTGCTATCGAGCATTGCATTCATCATTCACCTGTCGGAACCGATCATCACCATCTTTGGGAACGGCTTTTCCTGGCGCGATCTGGTGTTCGGTGCGGGCGGCATCTTCCTCCTCACCAAGGGCACCCGCGAGATCCATCATCTTGTCGATGGCGATGAGGAACATGCGCAAGCGCGGGGCGCCACGTTCCTGAGCGTCATCGTGCAAATTGCCATCTTCGACCTGGTATTTTCCATCGACTCCGTCATCACGGCCGTCGGCATGGCCGAACACCTGCCGGTGATGATCGCTGCGGTGGTCATCGCGATCTTCATCATGCTGCTTGCGGCGGGACCGGTTTCAGAATTCGTGCATCGCTATCCGACTGTGAAGATGCTGGCACTCAGCTTCCTGCTTCTTATCGGCATGACGCTGATTGCCGATGCCATGCACTTCCATATTCCGCGCGGCTATCTCTACTTCGCGGTCGGCTTCTCCATACTGGTGGAATTCCTCAACCAGACGGCGATGCGGCGTTCGGCGAAGAAGAAGGGGTAAGCGCCTATCCCAAATGGGATATGTCTGCTCAATAAAGATGCAAAGTTCCATCTTTAACCCTGTCGCGGCAAATTTAATTTTCCGGCGGCTCGGCGTTTGCTAGATTGGGACATCGTCTGCTGACGAAAGCACGGGGATGCAACACCATTCGGCGTCGGAAACGTTTCTGGGTGCATGTCTTGCGCCGGAGGGAATGTCGCTTGCACTCGAACAAATTGCACATCTGGCGGGTGCCGAAGCCGCCAATCTCATCTTCAGCCACGGCACGCAGCAGATGGGTACGCTCTATTCTGAGAGCTTGCGCGAACACGTAACGGCTTACGTGCGCAACGACACACCGCCGGATCCGCGTGTTGGGCGGGTGAACCCGTCGTTGCGCGAAGGCTTTCGCCTCGATCAGGACGATTTCACAACCGAGGAAATCTCGCGCGATCCGTTCTATCAGGAATTTCTGCGACCGCGCGGTTTTGGCTGGCACGCCTGCGCGTTGCTCGCGAGTTCGCCGTCGGGCGAGACCATCAACATCAGCCTCAAGCGCACGCTGAAACAGGGCATGTTCGAGGCCGGCGATCTTGTGGCGCTCACCGCGCAGCTTCCGTTGATCCGCGCGACGGCCAGTATTTCGCAACTGATGGGGCGCGCGCTCGAACCCGAACGCAGGCCGCTTGGCGATCAATACCGCGCAGTATTTGGCTTCGATGACAAGGGCAATGCGTTCATTCTTAGCGAGCAGGAGGAAACGGCGGAAGTACTGACGGTGCGTCGCGGACGGCTGTTTGCGCACGATCCCGCCAACCGGCCGAAACTCGACGCCGCGCTGGAAAACGCACATGCCATTGCAAAGGAAAGCTCAACTCTTCTTTCTGATACGATGGGCGGACGATGGATACTCCGTGTCATTCCAGCGGCGCTGATGGCGCGGCCATGGATGACGTCGCTTGCTTCGCTGGTGGTGTTGAAATCGCTGGACAGGACGGAGCTTCCACGCCCGGAAGATCGCGCGCGCATCGCGTCACTGTTCAATCTGTCTGCCACCGAAGCGCGGGTGGCCACATTGATCGGACAGGGCAAATCCGTTGTCGAAACGGCTTCGATCCTTGCATCGAGCCCCGGCACGGTGCGCAATCACCTGAAAGCGGTGTTCGCAAAAACCGGGGTCGAACGGCAAAGCGAACTGGCGGCCCTGCTCTCCCGGCTGTAAGCCCGCCAAACATCCCGTTTTGGATAATTGCGTTGCGCGCAATTACAGCCTGCCGCCAATATATGCGCTTAGCCGCATGGCACGGTGCTTGCTGATTGCAGCGCACAATTGCCGTGGGGTTTCTCGATGCTCAAACAATTCAAGCTTGCCTGTGCGCTGGGTTCGCTCGCCATGGTTGCACTTCTCGCGCAACCAGCCGCGGCAGTCCCGGTGACCTATATTTTCTCCGGTACCGGATCGGGAACCGGGACGGACAACGTGCCTTCCTTCCAGGACGACACCTTCACATTCACCATCACCACCGACACCTCGCTGATCGATACGTCGGGAGCGCCCTACTATCGGCTGGACAATGTGAGCGGTACCTTCACGCAAGGCAGTTTCACCGGAACCCTCGACGCGACCCTGCATATCGTGGCCACGGCTGACTCGAGTTTCCCGCGTATCAACCTCTTCGACGCGGCGGCCGACAACGGCGTGGGCATCAACGACCCATCCTTGAGTGCTTACGACCTGTTCTCGTCGTTTGGTCCGCTTACGGTTTCGTCTGCCACGCTCACCAGTTACCTCATACCGACCATCCCTGGCGATCCTTCTTCCGTTCCGGGCTTCACCTTCGACGGCGGCGGAAGCATTGTGATCACGGACAATACATCTCTCACGTTCACGGCAATCGTTCGCGGCACCGATGTGCCCGAACCCATCACGCTGACATTGTTTGCAGCAGGCATCGCAGGTATCGGCGCGGTGCGTCGCCGCAAATAAGCATCCCTGAAACAAAAATCGCGCGGACAGAAATGTCCGCGCGATTTCTATTTCCAGCGTCGATGTTTAAGCCGCGCGAAGCTGCGTCACAAACGGCAATTCTTCCTCTATCCGTGCCTTGAACGACGGACGCGAATGGATGCGGGCCGTATAGGCGCCGAGCTTGGGCCAGAGCTTTTCGTTCACGCATTCGCCGGCGTGGCAGAAATTGACGAGCATCGAACCGACGGTGATGTCCGCAATGGAAAATGCATTACCGACGAGGAATTCGCGATCGCCGATCTGCTTTTCGAGATAGTCGAACAGCGGCGGCAGCTTGGTCGCGATGGTGGATTCCACTACGGCCTGATCAGTCTTCTGACCGAGCAGCTTCTTGACGATGCGCTCGAAGAAGATGCCGCCGCCGATGGTGGTGGCGACCACGGAGTCCGCATATTCCTCGAACCACAGCGAGCGGGCGCGTTGATAGAGGTCTTTGGGATAAAGCGGCGGGTTGGGGAATTTGTGTTCGAGGTAGTCGCAAATGACCGAGGAATCCGAAAGCGTGTTGGGCTCGGGCAGATCGGTGTCGCGGAAGGCAGGGACGCGCTTCAGCGGACTGATCTCCACAAAGCTCGGCGGTGCGGCAAACGGATTGACCTGTTCGAGTTCGTAATCGAGGCCCTTTTCCGCGAGAAAGATGCGGGTCTTGCGAACGAACGGCGACAGCGATGCGCCGTAAACGATGAGTGCCATGTTTGTGGTCCCTTTGAGCGAAAGCTCCCCTTGCGGCATCTTACGGCCGCTTTGTGACAGTCTGTCAGAGTTCGGTGCGCGAGTCGATCAGCGGCGGGCGCGGAAGAACGCCTTCAATATCCCCCCTGCCTGAACTGCATCGCCTGCTCGCGCGATTTGCGGGCGATGATGGCAGGTGGGCTGCTCGAAGAAGCGCGGGCCATGAAGGATGGCGCCGCCCTTGGGATCTTCGGCGGCGAACACCACGCGTTCGACGCGCGCGAGGCTCATGGCGCCCGCGCACATCGCGCAGGGCTCCAGCGTGACGTAGAGCGTGGTGCCGATGAGGCGTTCGTTGTTGAGCGCGGTGGCGGCGGCGCGCATTGCCAGCATCTCGGCATGGGCGGTGGGATCGCGGCGTTCGAGGATGCGGTTGCCGTCGCGGGCGAGCACCCTGCCCTCATGCACGATGACCGCGCCGACCGGCACCTCGCCGCGTTCGGCGGCGGCGCGGGCTTCCGCTAGCGCCAGCGCCATGAATTCGTCGTCGGTCATTGCATCGCATCCATCGTGCGGCTAGGCGATAGCGCGAACCAGCGCGAAAGGCCAACCGTGGCCGAAACCGACGAAAAACAGGGCGACCGCATTGCCAAGGTGATCGCGCGGGCGGGGGTGTGTTCGCGCCGCGATGCGGAGAAGCTGATCGCCGAGGGGCGGGTGAGCCTGAACGGCGAGACAGTGACCACGCCGGGGGTGCGCGTGGGCGCCGATCAGGTGGTGGCCATCGACGGCAAGCCGCTCGACGAGCCGGAAACGACGCGGCTGTGGCGCTACCACAAGCCGACGGGACTGGTGACCAGCCACCGCGATCCGGAAGGCCGCGCCACCGTCTTCGCCAACCTGCCCAAACACCTGCCGCGCGTGGTTTCCATCGGGCGGCTGGACATCAACTCCGAGGGCCTGCTGCTGCTGACCAATGACGGGGCGCTTGCCCGCCAGCTCGAACTGCCCGCCGCGGGCTGGACGCGGAAGTATCGCGTACGGCTGTTCGGGAAGGTGACCCAGGCCCATCTCGACAAGCTCGCGGAAGGCGTGACGCTTGCGGGCGTGAAATACGGGCCGGTGATCGCGGACCTCGAACGCAGCAAGGGCATGTACGCCTGGGCGAGCGTGAGCCTGAAGGAAGGCAAGAACCGCGAGGTGAAGCGGCTGATGGAATCCCTCGGCCTGAAGGTCGCCCGCCTGATCCGCGTGCAATACGGGCCGTTCCATCTGGGGCAACTGCCCGAAGGCGCGGTGGACGAAATCCCCTCGCGGCTGTGGCGCGACCAGCTGGGCGTAAAGCGGAAATAGCGGCGGCTGGGTTAGATTTTTCTCCTATGGTTGCAGAGTTCCTTTGAACCTCACTTTTTGGGAGGGGGTGGGGGTATGACTCTACGGTGGCCTTGGAAGGTATTATATTACAGTCCTTTAGTCGTTTTTCGGTTTCTGCCTACCCCCTCCCCCCGGTGCTTTCACGTGGGGTTGGAGCGAGGACTTCGATATAGGTTTTTTATCTCCAAAGGTCAAGCCTACCCCTATTCCGTCATGGCCGGCCACTGAGCCGGCCAGCCAGCAGCTTCGCATCGCGCAGGATGCGGCCCTGCGTTTCGGCAAGGGCCGCCACAAGGCGGGACTGAATTTCGGCGATTGCTTCGCCTATGCGCTGGCGATCAGCGAGGACATCCCCCTGCTCTTCACCGGCAAGCGTTTCGCGCAGACCGATGTGACGGCAGCCTGAGGCGGCGGACATTCTAAGCTCACCGTCTAAAACTCAGTCGCGGCCGAGCTTGACCTGGCCATCCACTTCCAACTTCGTCATGGCCGGCCACCGAGCCGGCCACCCATCGCGACCGCGTCAGCGGGCGCATATGACGTTCTTTCGCCGCGCGGACGCGCGGCGGATGGGTGGCCGGGTCAAGCCCGGCCATGACGATCAATTAGGTTGAGGTCTCCCGCTGCCGGTCTGCATGGAGGCGGGCACCGCATCGCTTTGCGACACCTCCCGGCCTCAAACAACGTATTGATTGCCTCCGCCGTTCGCACGGCTCGCGAACTCTGACGATCGCGGCAGTGACGGCAATGGATAAACATCGGCGCAGAGGTGAGCCGGTAACGGACAAAGCCGCAGAAGCAGTACCCGTTCGTGCTCATTTCTCGTTTTCTCTTAATATTGGAGAATTCACCCAACACTTTGAGTATTACTACGTCGTTGTACAACAACTTAACTGCCTTTTAACAGTTACCCTATTATCGAGATTTGACCGACATTTTCTAATCCCCTTTGAATGGTGCGGCAGATGTCTTTGATTATACTTTTTGTGATCATCGGCGGTTGCTTTTTAGCGTACTTCATTCGCGACCACTCAAGAAATATCAGCATCGACATCTTGCGCTTGCGTGAGGAAATCGCCCATCACCATCAATACAACATGACCAAGCTGGAAGCTGAGACTGATCGGATCGTAGCGGGATTAGAGAGGGTCAGCGACACCCTGGATAATTTGAAAAGGCACGATACCACCGAAATAAATGACTTATTAAAAGAACTCCGCGAGGACGTAGCTTCGATAAGCGCCGATTTTGGAGGCGCAGTTCATTCACTGAATACAATTGGTGAAAATACAAGCGACATTGTTTCCACAGTGCATGCCCACTTTCCACTTCCGGAGACGGATGGCTGGCCTGAGTCTCATTTGCTTTCGTCTGATAAATGAGAGCGATATGAAACGACTTATCCTGGCTTTCGTCTTAGTGTTAACCGCTTCCTCGGCCGCATTCGCTGCACGAATGCATCACGTTAAATCGCATCTTACAAAATCGGGGCGATTTGTTTCGGGCCATATGCAAACCAATCCAGATCAAACCAAAATCAATAACTGGTCGACTTCTGGAAATATAAATCCTTTCACCGGCAAGCGAGGATACAAGAAGCTGTTTCCTGGTCAGTAGTGTGCCTGCTCAACTGCGAACATGCGATATATGGCACGCTCATTGGCGTAACTCATTAATTAGAGACAGATAGCGTCCGAAGGAGAGACCACCGTGACCCTGCGTTGCATTGCCCTTGTAGCAGCCGCTTCGCTTGTCGGTTCGGCAGCGGCGCAAGCCGACTGGAATGTGCAAGATACATCCTCCCAACTTGACAACTCTCGCACCTATATTGCGCATTTGGACTCGACAAATAAGATGCCAAATTCACTTGGCGTTCCGGAAAATGCGACCATTGTAGTCCGGTGTAAGTCGGGAAAATTATCGCTCTACATCGTTTGGCCTACGTTCATGGGCCTTGACGGGGAAACAGTGAAGTGGAAATTCGACAGTGGCGATATTTGGCAACAAGACTGGGATAATTCCTCTGACGGCACAGCAACATTTGTTAGAGACCAGCAGAAATTCTTGAAGGACATGGCCGCTGCTGCAAAACTGGTTGTCGATGCGCCTCCTTACCAGAGTGAACCAATAGAAGCGGTGTTCGATCTCAAGGGAGCTAATGAGGTGGTAAATACTGCGGTTGCGGCCTGCCCCACATAGCCCTTATCACGGCTATATCTCAATTCTGCAGCACAACAGTTGGCAGTCGTTGTCACAACATTTGCTTCTGCACGGATTGCACCCTAGTTATATGGATAACTAGAGGTATCCCATGAACCTCTCCGCCTACCTCGCCCGCATCAATCTCCCCTCGCCGCCGGAGCCAACGCTATCGGGGTTGAAGCGGCTGCATCGGGCGCATTTGCTGGCGGTGCCGTTCGAGAATCTGGAGGTGCAGCTTGGGCGGCGCGTGGGCACGTCCATTCCGCCGATCTTCGAGAAGATCGTGGAGAACCGGCGCGGCGGGTGGTGTTACGAGATGAACGGGTTGTTCGGCTGGGCGCTTTCGGAGCTTGGCTTTCGCGTCACGCGGCTGGCGGGCGGGGTGATGCGCGCGGCGCTTGGCGAAGTGCAGGTCGGCAATCATCTGGTGTTGCGCGTGGACCTGGACGAAGGGCCGGTGTTTGCGGATGTGGGGTTCGGCTCCGGCCCGATCGAGCCGTTTGCCATCACGCCGCGTTCGTTCATGAGCCACGGCTTTCCCTATTCGCTGTCGCGCGCGGATGGCGATTATTGGCGGATGACGGAGCATCGCGGCGGCAACGCCTTTTCCTATGACGTGAAGGCGGTGGCGGCGGACGAGGCGCTGCTTTCGCAGAAATGCGAATGGCTGCAGGACGCGCCGGAGTCGCCGTTCGTGCAGAACCTTGTGGTGCAGAAGCATACGCCGGACGGCATAGCCATTTTGCGCGGGCGCGTGCTGAAGCATTTCGCGAACGACCGGCAGACGGACGAGCGGCTGATCGGCAGCGCGGGCGATCTGGTGGCGACGCTGAGGCGGGAGTTCGACCTCGACGTGCCGGAAGCGGCGACGCTTTGGGGCAAGATCGTGGAGCGTCACGGCACGGTGACGGGGATGTTGAGCTGAGTGTTTACCTCCACCTTGAGCACTCACCTCCCCCTTGTGGGGAGGTCGAACAAATCTGAGCGCAGCGAAGATTTTTCGGGTGGGGGGCGGTGTGCGTCATCGTCTTCGGCCCCCCGCCCGTAAAACGCGTTCCGCGTTTTCCGACCTCCCCACAAGGGGGAGGTGAGAAGGCCCCTACATCGGCTTGGCGTTGGGATCGACCCTGCTGTCGTCGTTGATGGTGATGATGCGGTAGTCCTCGCCCAGTTTGCGGAACCAGATGTTGCGGCCGCCGGTGCCGATCATCGTGCCTTGCCAGTTGGAAAAGGCTTTCGCCGGATCCTGGCCTGCAATGGCGCTCTGGAATTCGGGCGTCAGCAGGTTTTCGAAACGCTCGGCGAATTGATCGCGCGTCTTGATCTTTATCGCCTTGGCATCCTTGTTCCAGAACATCGGGAAGTTGGTGTGCCCGGCGAGCCAGGCTTCATCTTTCTTCGCGACCGCCGATTGCACTTTCGCGATGAAGCCCGCCTCGCCCGGTGCGGTGAGCGGCATGGCCGCAGGCGGCGTGGCGTCCGCGGCGATGGCAGGCGTGGCGATTGCGGAAACGAGGATTGCGATACGCAGGAACGGGTACACATGTCTGAACATGGCTTGCCCCCTGGTCGAATGTGGGGCCAGCCTATCGCATGTGAACGCGGTTTACACGCCCTCGACGATCAACGCCCGGTAGTCCGCGCCCAGGAAACGGTGCTTGCGGGCTTCCGCGTAGGCGGGGCTGTCGTACCAGGCCTTGGCTTCCGCGAAGGTGGGGAATTCGAGGATCACGACACCTTCCACGGGCGCGCCTTCCAGCGATTCAACTTTGCTGTACCGGGCCAGCGCCTTGATGTTGTGGCCTTCGCGGGCGGCCACGACCTTTTCGCGGTACTTGTCGAGTTCGGCGGTGTCTTTGGTCTTCTCGCGCATGAAGATGACATAGGCTGCCATTTGCATTCCCTCCAATTTTCCGTGCGCGCGATTGTGCATTGTGGGACATGCGCGGCAACGGTTTCGGAACAAATCGCGTTTGCGCGGCGGACGAGTTTAATTATACGTGCTGGCCGCCGTTGATGTGCAGCTCCGCGCCGGTGACGTAGCTCGATTGGTCCGTACACAGATAATATATCGCTTTCGCCACTTCTTCCGGCTGGCCCAGACGGCGCAAGGGAATCGTTTCGACGATCTTCTCCGTGCCGGGGGAAAGGATGGCGGTGTCGATCTCGCCGGGCGCAATCGCGTTCACGCGCACGCCGAGCGGGCCGAAGTCGGCGGCCATTTCGCGGGTGAGGGCTGCCAGCGCCGCTTTCGACGTGGCATAGGCCGAGCCCGCAAACGGATGCACGCGGCTGCCCGCGATGGAGGTGACGTTGACGATGGCGCCGTGAGCGGCGGCCAGTTCGTTCACCAGCCCGCGGCCGAGCCAGATGGTGGAGAAGAGATTCACCTCGAACACCTGACGCCACAGCGCCTTCGACGTGTTGAGCGTGTTGAGGCGCCCGCCATTCTCTGCCTTTGGCGAGATGCCGGCATTGTTGACCAGCGCGTGCAGCTTCCCATCCGGCAGCCGCTCGCGCATTTCGCGCACGGCGCGTTCGGTATCGTCGGGATCGGCGAGATCGACCTGGATATGGTCCTCCGGCCCCGCAGCCCACGGACAGTTTTCCGGGAACGCATGACGCGAACAGGTGATGACGCGCCAGCCGGCGCTGGAGAACCGCTTGACGGTCGCGTGCCCAATGCCGCGGCTTGCGCCGGTCAGGATCAGGGTGCGGCGTTCTTCGTTGGATGGCTGTTTGGTTTCGGGCATTTCATGAGTGTAGCTGGCTGCCCGGCCAAAGGGGAGTGGCCCGCAGTCATTAAACCGTCGCAGAATCTTCGCTAAATCCCCGCCTCAAACTGGCACGTCGGCCGTCTCGGGTGCCTGTCAGCCTGCCTGAGAGTTCAGCCAGAGAGCCCGTTCATGCAGTTCCAAAGGCGTTTGCGCCCGTTCTTCTACGTTATGGCGATTGTCGTTGTGCTGGTGGGCGTGAAGCTCGCCGTGCACCGGTCCGGGCTGGAGTTCCTCAGCCTCGATCCGCTGTTCTCCAGCATCGTCGCGGGTACGATCTTCATCATCGGCTTCCTGCTTTCCAGCACGCTGCCCGATTTCAAGGAGGCCGAGCGGCTGCCCGCCGACATCCGGGTTGCGATGGAGGCCATTCACGACGATGTGGAAAGTTTCGCGCATCAGGAAAGCCGCGTGGACATGGCGCGGCTGCGCGCGGAGCTGCTCGACATTCTTGCCGCACTCGAACGCGGGCTGGAGCCGGAGGGTCACCACGCCCATCTGGAAGATGCGATCGCACGCGTCGATGCGCTTCTGCCTTTCATCTCCGAACTGTCGAAGCTGGGCCTTCCGCCCAACGCCATCGTGCGCATTCGTGCAAGCCTCGATGCGCTGCGCCGTTCGCTCTACCGCATCAGCTATATCCAGAAGATAGACTTCGTGCCGTCAGTCAGCATTCTGATCAGAACGCTGGTGGCGGCGGTGCTATTCCTGCTCGTCTGCCTGAAGACGGACGGCTCGGTGGGCGAAGCGATGATCTTCGGATTTGTCAGCTATCTGTTCGTGTTCGCGCTGCATCTGATCGCGGTGTTCGAACAACCGTTCCGTCAGGGCGAACATTCGGTGGACAAGGTGAGTCTGTATCTGCTGCGGGATTTCGCGGGGAAGCTGACGGCGCGGTAGCTGCATCGCCCATCAAGATGAGGCTCGACGTTTCATGCTTGATCTCGTGCGAGCGGGACGAGCGCGCTCAGACGTCGAGAAACTGACGGAAAAATATCTCCAGGGTTGCGCCAACGACGATCAGGTTCCGGTTCGCGTCGCCCGCCAACCGGTTCGCGACGGAAACATCGAAGATGCCTCTTGCACGTGTAACATTGTCTCGCAGGATTTTCGGCCAAGCCGAAAGCGGCCCTTCGAGCCACGTGGCCACCGGCGCCCTGAAATCGTATTTTTTGCCGTAGACGACATCGTGGGGAATATAACGGCACGCCAACTTCTTGAGCAGCGGCTTGGCACCCCGGGAATCCTGCTTCGCGGCATCCGGCAATGTCTTGCCGAGCTCCAACATGGTCGCCGATAGAAACGGATGCAGCACCGGAATACCGAATTGGGCCGCATGGCGGCCGTAAACGAACAATTGGTTGCGATTGGAGGTATACAAGGAGCGGGTCTGGGCAACAGATACGCAGGACGATGAACCGCTCGGCTCAAACTCTTCGTACATCGAGGGCGACCTGCCTTCGCAATACGCGCGCAAACCGGGCGCGAGGTCCGCTACTCTTATTTCATTCTTCTTTATTCCCACCTCGAATGATCCGCCCATTCTGATCAGATCGGCTGTCGAAAATTCGAGCAGCCTGGACAACCGCCGTGCTATACCGAGCGGAATGCGATAAAGGGCCTGTGAAACAATGCGCCTAAGCGGCCAGGGCACATATCTCAAGACACGCTGCTTATCGTTGAATTGCTTTATCCCGGCGATTTCATCGCTGCCGAACAGGCAATCCGCGCCTTCTCCCGTAAGTGCAACCTCGACATCGTCCTTGATCGCCTCGAAGATGCATGTGCGCGCCCACCCGTTGAGATAGGCCGGAGGCCGTTCCAAAATACTCACCAGGTCTTCCATGCGAGACTCGATGAGACCATCCTCTACATCGACAATCAAAGGCTCATGCCCAAGATGTCTCGCTACTTCGAGCGCTCTTTCCAGTTCGGGATTGTCATGCCCGGTATACCTCACGGTTACCGCCACAATGCGCTCAAAGTCATGTTCGCGCGCCTTCGCCAGCAGCAGACTCGAATCGACACCGCCGCTGAACAGAATGGCGATACGATCGTAACGGCGTCTCAGCGAGGCCAGATAGTCATCGAGGGCCCGATTGGTTTTCTCCAGCAAATCCGTTTCATCGAACGCGTTGTTTGCAGGCGAGAATTCAAACCGCCGATAAATGCCGCGGCGGACAGGTTGGCCCGCCTGCAACGTAACACATTCGCCGGGCAGAACCTGCCGCACGTCCGACAACAGAGTACGTTCGCCCATCAGCCATTGATGGAGAAATATTTCGAGAAGTCCTTTTTGATCGATGGTTCGAGAGGACAGATGAGGAAGAAGGCCGCGCAGACTGAAAGACCAGACCCACCCTCGCTCGGTCTGCGCGTAGTAGATTGGCACGGTGCCGAGCAAATTCGCGATCAAATGAACGGAATTGGTTCGATGATTGGTGATTGCAATGCCGTATTGGCCGTTGAACAGGGGAATGTGATGCTTAAACAGTTCGGGCTCGAGATCGCCGATGTCAACGAGGAACTCAATTCCCTTTCGGGCAACGTCGGGATCCTCGAAATACCCGGCAATATGGGCGGCACCCTTGGGTGTCTGCAAATATTGCTCCTCGCAATCCGCGGCCCCAACACCGGCGGCGATTTGCGCTCGGCAGATTACCGAAGGTGAAAATGCCTGAGCAGAAGAACGTCGGCTGCAATCCTCTGCTTCGCCCCCAACATGCATCTATTGCCCCCACGATGCTGTGGGCGTCGTCTATACTTCGTTTTATTTAAATATTAAACCGCAGAAAAGAAATAATAATTAAACCTTCAAAACATCATGCAGAAATCGCAAGTAACCTGTTGAAATAAGAAGTCTATCTCCAAAGTAACCAAACATGTCGCAGGCGGCGTCGCAAGCACAGGCACGTCACACCTTCGCCAACGGCGCGGGCATTTCGATGCCCGCCGGGTCCTGGTGGATCAGGATTTCGGCTTTGGGATAGGCGGCCATTACGTCAGCCTCAACGGCGTCGCTGATTTCGTGGGCGCGGGTCAGGCTGATGTCGGCATCGAGTTCGATGTGAAACTGGATGAAGGTGTTGAGGCCCGAGGTGCGCGTGCGCAGGTCGTGGAGATTGCGCACCTGCGCGTGACGCATCACCAGCGTCTTGATTTTCATGCGGTCTTCATCGGGCAGTTCGTGGTCCATCAATTGATCGGAACTGACGCGGAACACACTCCACGACGTCCAGGCGAGGAACAGCGCGATGAGAATGGCGATGACCGGATCGGCGTGGACCCAGCCGAATTGCGTGGAGAGCACAAGGCTCACCACCACGCCGATATTGGTGACGAGATCGCTGGTGTAGTGCGATCTGTCCGAACTGATGGCGAGCGATTCCGTCCGTGCGACGACCATGCGCTGATAGGTGACGAGCGCGATGGTGGCCGCAATGGAAATGCCCATCACGACGAGGCCGAGCGTTTCGCGTTCGATCCTGTGCGGCTGGGTGAGGCGGCTCACCGCTTCGACGATGAGGAACGTGGCGGAGCCCGCGATGAACGCGCCTTGCGCGAGGCCCGCCAATGGTTCGGCCTTGCCGTGACCGAAGCGGTGTTCGCGATCGGGCGGCGTGAGCGAGGAGCGCACCGCGACGAGATTGATGATGGAAGCGAAGAAATCGAGGCCGGAATCCGCAAGCGACGCCAGCATCGAAACGGAATCCGTCATGATGTAGGCCGCGAATTTCAGCGCGATCAGAAACACCGTCACCGTGAGCGAGGCCATCGCCGCGCGGCGCATCAAGGTGCCGTGGTCGGTATCGGCCATCAGGGAAACAGGCGTTCGGTCGTCCATGGCGTGTTCGCGTCTTTGCGGCGATAGACAAGCCGGTCGTGTAGGCGGAACGGCCTGTCGCGCCAGAATTCGATTTCGAGCGCGGTCACGCGATAGCCGCTCCAGTATGGCGGGCGCGGAACTTTGCTGAGCGCATATTTGGCGGCGGTCTTCGCGATCTCGCGTTCGAAGGCGAAGCGGCCTTCCATCGGGCGCGATTGCCGGCTCGCCCACGCACCGATCTGGCTGTCCTTCGGGCGTGTGGCGAAATACGCATCGGCTTCCGCATCGCTCACGCGTTCCACGGAGCCACGCACGCGGATCTGCTTGCGCTGCGTCTTCCAATGAAAGTTGAGCGCGATGTGAGGATTGGCGGTGAGTTCCCTACCCTTCGCACTTTCGGTGTTGGTGTAGAAGACGAAGCCTTTGTGGGTCGCTTCCTTCAGCAGCACCATGCGGATGTTGGGGTGGCCGTCAGCGTCCGCCGTGGCGATGGCCATAGCATTGGCCTCGTTCGGCTCGGTCTTTTTCGCCTCTTCCATCCAGGCGTCGAACAGAGCCATGGGATCGTCCCGCTCCGCAATGCCGCCGTCATCTATCGGTCCGCCGATATGGCTCATGTCGATACTCTACAACCTCGTTTTGCCTGAGAAAGGCTGGCTTGGTAGCGTGGCCTTCCCGGATTCCACCTTGTCGCGCGATCTGGCCGAAACCGGTAGCCACGTCGCGGAATAGCATCCCTTGAGGATTCTCAATGCGTTTAGCGTCTTTGCGTTTCGCCGTCTGTATCTGCGTCTTGTTCGCAGCCGGTTGCGGGACCGTCACCCCCGAAGAACGCGTGGCCAATTTCGACGAGGGCGTCAGGCTCTATGACGAGGGCAAATACGAAGATGCCTATCAAATCTTCGACGGCCTTTCCTATGTGGACGCCGCGGCGGCACGCAACGCGGCCCTGATGCTGCGCAAGGGCCAGGGCGTCGAGAAGAACCCGGTCGAGGCCAAGCGGCTGCTCCAGTTCGCAGCGCAGGCTGGGCTGGCGACGGCGGCGGCCGATCTGGGCGAGATGCTTCTGGATGGGGAGGGCGGGCCGCCCGATCCGGGCCAGGCCCTGCCCTGGCTGCAGATGGCGGCGCTGGCCCACCATGCAATCGCCGAATACCACCTGGGCACCATGTATGAGACAGGCAATGGCGTGGAGAAGGACGTCGCCATGGCCAAGAAGCTGTACGAGGATTCCGCGGCCTCCGGCATGGAAGAGTCCGCCGCGCGGCTGAAGGCGCTGGGGGGCGAGCCTCCGCCTTTGCGCTCCACCACGGTGGATACGACCGGGCCTTCGCGCGAGAGCGGAACGGGCGAAGCTGCCCCGGAACCGGCGCCGCAAGCAGCCCAACCGGAAACAGCCACGCCCGCACCGGCGGAACAGCCCGATGCCCCCAAATCGGCGGACGATTATCAGGACATCTCCAAGCCCGATCTCTCCTCGCCCGATGACGCGCCGGATTCGCGGGATGCACCCGGCACGGATTTGCCGGACATTCCTTCACCCATGGACCAGCCGCCCGCAATCGACGCGCCGCCGGCGGATACGCCGCCATCCGATCCGCCGGCTTCCCCTTAGCGTGGCAAGGATGGGCTACCTATATTGGGGACTGGCCGCGATTCCGTGAGGCTCCGCGGCGGGAGAGAACATGGCAGATCCATATAGCGTATTGGGCGTTGCGAAATCCGCGAGCGAGGCCGAGATCAAGAAGGCGTTCCGTTCGCTCGCCAAGAAATACCATCCCGACAAGCATGGCGGCGACGAAGCCGCGATGAAGAAGTTCAAGGAAGTGAGCGGTGCTTACGACATCCTTGGCGACAAGGACAAGCGCGCGAAATTCGATCGCGGCGAGATCGACGAACAGGGAAATCCGCGCGGCTTCGATCCCCGTCAGGGCGGCGGCGGATTTGGCGGCGATCCGTTCGGCTTCGGCGGCGGCGCGGGGCGGCAAGGGCCGGGCGGCTTCGAATACACCTACACGAGCGGTCCCGGCGGCGGGGAAGGGTTTCGCGCCGAAGATATTTTTGCCGATCTGTTCGGCGGTCGCGGACGGCGCGCGCAACCGCGGCGCGGCGAAGACTATGCGCTGAATGTGACGGTAAGTTTCGAAGAAGCCGCGCGCGGCGGCACGCGGCGCGTGACGTTGGCGGACGGGCGCAATGTGGATGTGCGCATTCCGGTGGGCATTCGCGACGGACAGCAGGTGCGTTTGAAGGGCCAGGGCGGGCCCGGCGGCAATGGCGGACCTGCGGGCGACATTCTGATTCAGGTGGCAGTGGCGGCGCATCCCTATCTCACGCGCGATGGCCGCGATTTGAAAATGGATTTGCCGATCACGCTGCAGGAAGCCGTGCTCGGTGGAAAAGTTCAGGTGCCGACATTGACCGGCCCCGTGACGCTGACCGTGCCGCCGGGATCGAACACAGGTTCGACCTTGCGTCTGCGCGGCAAAGGCATCCCCGCGCACGGTTCATCGAGCGGCGGCGAACCGGCTGGCGACATGTATGTGAAGCTGGTGGTGACGCTGCCGGAGAAACCCGATGCGAAGTTGAAAGAGTTCGCGGAAGGTTGGGGCGTGGAATACGATCCGCGGGCGAAGGTGAAGTGACTCCACTTACCTCCCCCTCGCGGGGAGGTCGGCGTCCTGCAACGGCACGACGGGTGGGGTTCCAGCGAGCCTCGCTTCACCAGCCCCCACCCGCCGTCGCGCTTACGCGCGCCGTCGACCGCCCCGCGTGGGGGGCGGTAAGAAAAACTATGAATTCGCCAGCACCGTGACCGGCGCACCGGGGCTGCCTTCATCGAGCGAATCCTCCGTCACCACCATGTTCATTCCAGGTTTCAGGATCGCGCGCACGTCGTTGTAGAATTCCTGCGGCACGCGGACCTTCTTCGTGGCGACCATGTCGATCGGCTTGGTGGCCTGATCGTCATCTCCGGGCAAGCCGACATAGAGCCATTTGGCTTCGCCTTTTTCGTCGAAGCCGGTGAACGTCATGGCGTGCGTGCCTTTGATCGCATCCGGCGCAATCGCAATTTTGGCGCGGCCGATGACGATGCCGCTGCGCAAGACATACACACGCTGGTCGGCGGCGCTCATGATGATGGTGACGGGACCGGATTGCGAACGATAGGGCTGCCAGCGGAAGTCTTCGTGTTCGGCAAGTCTGTCGGCGGCAGCGTAACCGGGCGTATCTGCCGTGCGCGCGGGATTGAGGACGCCGGGGCTCAACAGGCTGCGCACATTGGCTTTGTCTTCGGTGATAATGACGGTTGCGCCAGACGAATTGGTTTCCTCGAACAGCAGCTTTGAGAATTGCAGCGGCAGGCGCACGCAGCCGTGCGATGCAGGATAACCCGGCAAGCCGCCCGCATGCAGCGCGATGCCATCCCATGTCAGCCGCTGCATGTAGGGCATCGAGGCATTGTTGTAGAGATTGGAATGATGATCCTTGTCTTTCTGCAGGATCATGAAGATGCCGGTCGGCGTTTCGTGGCGGCGCATGCCGGATGAAACGGTGGACGCGCCGATGCGCACGCCGTTGCGATACACATAGAGAAGCTGCGACGGCAGGCTGACCACGATGGTCATGGGTCCGGTGGGCGCCAGATTGGGCGACCAGATGAATTGTCCCGGGCGCAGCTTGCTGACATCTGTTTCAGTAACAGAGGATTTCGGCGCACCGGGATCGAAGGCAAACGCGGGCGCGCACAGTGCGGCAATCAGAACCAGCGATGTCCATCTGCGCATGGCAAACGCCCCCGGCAACGAAAGGAATGGTCAGCATATTTGAAATAATGTTCCCTGCCATTGGATCAAGGTCAATTCGCCACGCCCTTGCCTGAGCCGGGAGAGGTTGATATTGCCGGATCGATCCGGATTTTCGGGCGGGGGCGCGGTTTCAAGGAGTTCGTTGCTTGGCGTTGTCGCGTCGATTTTTATTGGCTTCGGCCGCGGCGGGTTTGGCGGTCTCGGCCGCGCGGCCTGCGCTTGCGCTTGGCGGCGGCCAGACGGGTGTTTCGTCTGCGCTGATCGCGCGCGCGTTGAACGCTCTACAAAAGCACCAAGACAGCATTCCCCAACGCGACGTGATCGCGATTGCGGATTTCTCGCGGCCGTCTTACGCGCGGCGTTTTCATTTGCTCGATGTGGCGAGCGGCGGCGTGACGTCTTATCTCGTCGCGCACGGACGCGGCTCCGATCCGGCGCACACCGGATGGCTGGAGCGGTTTTCCAACAAGCCGAGTTCGAATGCGACGTCATCCGGCACGTTCCGCACCGAAGGGTTTTACATCGGCGCGCATGGCCGTTCGATCCGCTTGGCCGGCCTCGATGCAACGAACAACAATGCGGAGCCGCGCGGCATCGTCGTGCACGGCGCGTGGTATGTGAGCGATGCCATGGCACGCGAACACGGCGTGCTCGGCAGGAGCCAGGGCTGTTTCGCCCTCGCCGAGAATTGCCTCAACGAGGTGTTCGCGAAACTTGGCCCCGGCCGGATGATCTACGCCGACAAGGTTTAGGCTTCTCCCAACAAACCGATATGCGGCGCGTAATTGGAATGCGCACGCACGGCGTTCGCAAAACGGGTGTCTGCCGTTACAAACTGCGCATCTTCGCGAAGGGCTGCGGCGAGATAAACGCAATCGTAGACCGGATGCTTCAGTTCGGTAGCGATACGAAGAGCATCTTCGATCAAGTCGGATGCCGGTAGCAGCCGCACGGGTGCACGCCGCAGCCATGTCAGCCGGCGTGAGGCTTCCTTCTGGGAAAGCTCCTGCTGGATCAAACGACGCCACAAAGCATTGGCCGCTTCGATGATCCAGAAATCCGGCGCCGCAAGTTCCGACTGCTGTAACGTCCGCGCCGCGGCCGAATCCTCTTCCGGCATAACCCATTTAAGCGCGACCGAAGCGTCGACAACGATCATCTCTTGTCGCGTTCTTCGCGGACGATCTTGGCGGAATCCGAGAAGTGCCGGCCCTCTTCTTCCAATTCCTGCCGGAAGCGATCGGCTGCGTTCCAGAAACTGTCCGAACTGGATTTCAGGGCTTCACGCAAAATCTCGCGGTGTTCGGCTTCGGCGCTGCGGCCATGGCGTTTCGCGCGCCGTTTCAGCGCGGTGACGACCTCTTCGGGAATATCGCGGACCAAAAGCTGAGCCATGGATAGATGCTATCACATGATATCATCGATAGCAACAGCTATCACGCCCGCTCGAAGATCGCCGCCACGCCCTGGCCGCCGCCGACGCACATGGTTTCGAGGCCGTAGCGGGCGTTGCGGCGTTTCAGTTCGTGCAGAAGCGTGACCATGATGCGTGCGCCGGTGGCGCCGATGGGGTGGCCCAGCGAGATGCCGGAGCCGTTCACGTTCAGTCTGTCGCGGTCGTTCCAGTTCCAGCCTTTCAATACCGAAAGCGCCTGCGCGGCGAAGGCTTCGTTCAGTTCGACGAGATCCATGTCGTTGAAGCCGAGGCCGGTTTTGGCGAACAGTTTGTTCACGGCGGGAACGGGGCCGATGCCCATCGTTGCGGGCTCTACACCTGCTGCTGCCCAACCGACGAGATAGCCCATCGGTTCGAGATCGAGTTCTTTCAGCTTGTCTTCTGCGACGATCAAACACGCTGCCGCCGCATCGTTCTGCTGGCTGGAATTGCCGGCGGTGACGACGCCGCCTTTGATGATCGGTTTCAGCTTGCCCAGGCTTTCGAGCGTGGCGTCGGTGCGGAAGCCTTCGTCTTTCGCAAACGAAATCGGATCGCCTTTTCGTTGCGGCACGGAAACGGGGATCACTTCGTCGTTGAATTTGCCGGCGGCCCAGGCGGCTGCGCAACGGCGGTGGCTTTCTACCGAGAACGCATCGCTTTCCTCGCGCGTGATCTGATATTCGCGCGCCAGATTCTCTGCCGTCTCGATCATGCCGGAGATCACGCCGAAGCGTTCTTCCGGCTGGCTGCGTTCGCGGCCGCGTTCGAGGCGATCGTAAAGCTGCACGTTGCCCGCCCGCGCGCCGCCGCGCATGGCGGTGGTGTAATATTCGATATTGCTCATGCTTTCGACGCCGCCCGCGATCACCACGTCGGCGGCACCCGTCTGCACCTGCATCGCGCCGTTGACGATGGCCTGCAATCCGCCGCCGCAACGGCGATCCACCTGCGAGCCCGGAACTTCGATAGGCAAATCCGCTGCCAATGCGGCCCAGCGGCCGATGCAAGGGGCTTCGCTGTTGGCGTAACTCTGGGCGAACACCACGTCTTCGATTCGCGCGGGATCGATTCGCGACTTCGCCACCACCGCTTTGATCGCGGCTGCGGCCAGCCTTTCTGCTGGCAACGGTGTCAGTGTGCCAAGGAATTTGCCCACTGCCGTACGCAAGGGGCTGACGATTGCTGCGCGCCTCATGGAAATGTCCTCAAAGTCATGCCAAACCCTCTCTTAGCGGGGCGGTATCGGGCTGTCATCGTCCGAATGACCCTATAGAATTCAGGATTACCAAGGAGACACATATGGCGTTGGATGGCCTTATGAAAGGCAAGCGCGGGCTGGTGATGGGGGTCGCCAACGACCGGTCCATCGCGTGGGGGATTGCGCAGCAGCTCCATGCGGCAGGCGCGGAACTGGCCTTCACCTATCAGGGCGA
This sequence comes from Rhizomicrobium sp., assembly GCA_035543495.1. Classification (GTDB taxonomy): domain Bacteria; phylum Pseudomonadota; class Alphaproteobacteria; order Micropepsales; family Micropepsaceae; genus Rhizomicrobium. The sequence continues at coordinate 156,610 of DATKJT010000003.1, forward strand.
CGCCTTCAGGAAGCGCGTGGTGCCGCTGGTGGAACCTTTGAAACCGGCAGCGGTACTCGATTGCGACGTGACCAATCAGGGCTCGCTCGATTCCGTTTTCGAGGAATTGAAGAAGAAGTGGGATTCTCTCGACTTCCTCATTCATGCCATTGCGTTTTCCGACAAGGAACAATTGAAGGGCCGCTACGTTGACACTACGCCCGACAATTTCGCGATGACGATGAACATCTCCTGCTATTCGTTCACGGCGTGTGCGCAGCGCGCGGAAAAGATGATGCCGAACGGCGGCAGCATGGTGACGCTGACCTATTACGGCGCGGAAAAGGTGATGCCGCATTATAATGTGATGGGTGTCGCGAAAGCGGCACTCGAAGCGAGCGTGCAGTATATGGCGGAGGATCTGGGCAAGAAGCAGATCCGCGTCAATTCGATTTCGGCGGGGCCGATCAAGACTCTGGCGGCCAGCGGCATCGGAGATTTCCGCTACATTCTGAAATGGAACGAATACAATTCGCCGCTCCGGCGCACGGTGACGACGGAAGAAGTGGGCAACGCCGCGCTGTTCCTTGTTTCCGATCTCGGCAAGGCGGTGACCGGCGAATGCCTGCATGTGGACGCGGGCTATCACATCGTCGGCATGAAGGCGGAAGACGCGCCCGACATCGCGGTGGCCAAGAGCGATGGCGCTTAGGCTCCCCTGGGGCGTCGAACTTTATTTCGCGCGGCACGGCGAAACCGAAGCCAATGTCGCGCACCGATTTTCCGGCAAGAAAGACACGCCACTGACGGCGGACGGTCGCGCGCAGGCCGAACGCATCGGACACATTCTTTATGAAACGCTCGGGCCGCAACCGCAGCTGCGCTTCGTTTCCAGTCCGCTGCATCGCGCGCGCACGACGATGGAGATCGTACTCGGCGTGCTGGAATTGCCGCGCGATGACTACACGGTGGACGAACGCATCACCGAAATCGATCTGGGTGCGTGGGATCAGTTGACCGACAAAGAGGCCCGCACGCTGGACCCCGCGGCATTCGATGCGCGCATGGCCGACAAATGGAATGTCCACGTGCCGGGTGGCGGGGAGAATTATCGCGAGGTGGCGGCCCGCGCCCAAAGCTGGATCGCCGACCTGAAGGACGACACCTTTGCCGTCAGCCACGGGGCATTCACCCGCATACTGCGCGGGCTTTTTGCCGGGCTCGACTGGAAAGCGATGTCCGATCTGGACGAGCCGCAGGGCTGTGTCTTCCGGGTCGAGGGCGGGGACGTTTCGCGGCTGGACGTGGCAACAAAACGCCCGTAGAAGCCGCGTATGTCGCACAATACGTTCGGCCATCTCTTCCGCGTGACCACCTTTGGCGAGAGCCACGGGCCGGCTATCGGCTGCGTGGTGGACGGGTGCCCGCCTGGCATCCCGCTGACGGAAGCCGATATCCAGCGCGATCTCGACCGGAGGCGCCCCGGCACATCGAAATTCGTCACCCAGCGGCAGGAGCCGGATCGGGTGCGCATCCTCTCCGGTGTCTTTCAGGACGAGCGGATGAAGGCGCAAGTCACTACCGGCACGCCGATTGCGCTGCTGATCGAAAACGTGGATGCGCGTTCGAAGGACTACACCGACATTCGCGACAAATTCCGCCCCGGCCATGCCGACTTCACCTATCTCGCCAAATACGGCGTTCGCGATTATCGCGGCGGCGGGCGGCAGAGCGCGCGCGAAACCGCAAGCCGGGTGGCTGCGGGTGCGATTGCGCGCAAGGTTCTCGACCTGCTCTACAAGAAAGTTACCGTGCGAGGTGCGCTGATCCAGATCGGCACGCAGAAGATTTCGCGCTCGCAATGGGATTGGAAGGAAGTGGCGAAGAACCCGTTCTTCTGCCCCGATCCTTCCGCCGTTGATCCGTGGACGGATTATCTGGAGAAGCTGCGCAAGAAGGGGTCTTCTTGCGGTGCCATCATCGAGGTGGTGGCCGACGGCATTCCCGCCGGATTGGGCGCGCCGATCTATGCCAAGCTCGATGCGGACATTGCGGGCGCGCTGATGAGCATCAACGCAGTGAAAGGCGTTGAGATCGGCGACGGCATGGCCGCCGCCGCGCTGACCGGTGAAGAGAACGCCGATGAAATGCGCAAGGGCAAGAACGGGCCGAAGTTTTTATCCAACCACGGCGGCGGCGTGATGGGCGGCATCTCCACCGGCCAGCAGATCGTGGCGCGGTTCGCGGTGAAGCCGACGTCATCGATCTTAAACCCTCGCAAGACGGTGGATGTGAACGGCCGCGAAACCGAAATCCTGACCAAGGGACGGCACGATCCGTGTGTCGGCATTCGCGCGGTGCCAGTTGGCGAAGCGATGCTGGCGTGTGTGCTGGCGGATCATGCGCTGAGGCATCGCGGACAGAACGGCTAGTCCTCGGCCCCACCCGCCATCGCTTCGCGATGTCGACCTCCCCGCGTGGGGGGAGGTAAGAGAGCGGTGCTCGTTGCCGACAGAATGGATACAAACGGAGCAGACCACTCACCTCCCCCTTGTGGGGAGGTCGACAAAATTCTGAGCGTAGCGAAGAATTTTTCGGGTGGGGGACGGCGCCCGCCATCATCGTCGGCCTCCCGCCCGAAATTTGCTTCGCAAATTTCGACCTCCCTACAAGAGGGAGGTAAGAAAGCTTTACCACCCCTTCAATTCGGCCAGCACGTTTTTGCCAATCGAAATCTGTGGCTCCGACGGCGGTTCCATGCCGGTGTCGGCTTCCATTTCGGCGACGCAATCTTTCGTCTTGTAGGCGAGATCGCGGAAGTCATGCGCCAGCGAAAGGACGTGCAGGAAACAGGTGTCGTAATAGGGATAGCGATCCGTCGTGCCGCAGCCGAAAGACGTGCGGTCCTTGCGCGCGGCGGTGACGATCATGCGGTTGGGAGCGGCGAGTTTGGGGACGAAGACGCCGGAGAAACAGGCGGAAAGCACGACAACCGTTGGCCTGTCCTTGCAGCTTTTGTTCAAGATGTCGGCAAGTTGCGACGGGCGTAAAATCTCGTCGCCCAGAATGATGCCGTAAGGCGTGCCGTGCGTGCTGAAATAAACCAGGCAGCCGTCGGGCGCCTGTTTCGCCGCGCTGGTGAGCAGGTTGCCGATGGTATCCGCATTCGTATCGTCGGATGCATCGCGGGCGAAATAACGCGACCAGGCGGAATATTGGCGGATGTTTTGCCTGGCGAACCCGACGTGTTCGAGTTCGGTGACCACGTCGCGCCGCGCGTTGTCGAAAGCGCGGCTGGGGCCGCCGTCATGGGCGTGGTAATCGCCCGACGCCACGATCACCGCCCAATTGGCATAAGGGTCTGCAGTGAAATAGGCGTACGCGCCGAATCCTGCGGCGAGTATCACCACGACGACGATCGCACCAATAACCAGATTGCGCATAGGTCCCCTGCGCAAACATCATTCGTCAAAGCGGACGACCAATTCAAGCCTCCTGCGACGCGAAGTGCCCGGAAAACGCAATTCCCGTTTCACGCATCGATAGCCATGCGGATGCGGCATAGCGGAAGCGCGACAGCGTCAGCTTCTTCGACAACTTGGCGCTGCCTATATCGGGCGCCCAGTGAATCCGAACCGGAGTATGAATATGCGTAAATCCGTTGTTACCATATTTGCTGTCGCGGCCAGCGCGATGGCGAGTTCCGCATTCGCGCAAGGAACCGATGCTTGTGCGGCGGGCGTCTATCACTCGGGCGAACAGGCCGTGATCCTTGCGCGCCATGGCGCGAATGAAGGGATGAGCTACCTCTTCCTCGATGGACGCGCCGGCAAGACATCCGATGCGGACAATCCGCTTCGCTGCCGCGACGATTCCGTGATGACGCGCAGCGCGGGCGGCGCGTTCATGGTGTGGCGCAAGGTGGATTTGAAATCGTAACGCTCTTTAGCGTTCGAACCGCGCGGCGAGTTCGAGCTGCGCGGACCAGAGAAACTGATCGACGGGGGTGAGTGCCGCAAGGCGGAATCCCCCGTCGATCAAGGTTCGTGCGTCGCGCGCGAAACTTGCGGGATTGCACGACACATAGATCACGCGCGCGATCTTCGATTTGGCGATTTGTTCGGCCTGTGCGGCGGCGCCTGCGCGTGGGGGATCGAGCACCACGGCATCGAAGGCGTTCAGTTCGCTTGCCATCAGCGGGCGGCGGAAGAGATCGCGACGTTCGGCGGTAAGCGGTTTCATGCCTTTTGCGGCGCGTGCGGCGGCGGTGAGCGCCGCAATCATCGCGGCATCGCTGTCGTAGGCGTACACTTTCGTTTGCGCCGCCAGCGGGAGCGCGAAAGTGCCGATGCCGCAGAAAAGATCGGCAACGGATTTGGCCTTGCCGATGTTCTTCGCGACATAGTCCTGCAGGAAGCGTTCGGACTCGCGCGTCGCTTGCAGGAACGGTTCGGCCGGCAGGCGCACATCGGCGTTGGCGATGCGCAGGCGCGGGGCTTCGAATTCGGCAATCGGTTCGGCGCCCGCAGTGACGCGGATCAATCCCAGATGGGCCGCACGTTGAGCGATTTGCGCGACGATGGCGGGTGTGTTGGCGCGCTTCATTTCCAGCGAGATATCGAAACCGTTGTCGGCTTCGGAGAGGTGCAGGGTCGCGCCCTCGCCTTCCTTCAAAATCGCGTGCATCAGGGGGCGCAGCTTGCCCGCCAGCGCGAACAGTTCCGGCGTCAGCACGTGGCATTCATGCAGGTCGACGATGGCGTGGGAATGGCGCGCATTGAAGCCGAGTTTGATTTCACCCTGTTGTTTTTGCGACTTCAGCGAGGCGCGGCGGCGGGAGCTAGGCGCCACGATGTGCGGCTCTTCGACCGCCACATTGTCGATGCCGCGTTGGGCGAGCGCTTGCAGCACCTGATCGCGTTTGAAGGCGCGATAGGTTTCATCGTCGATGTGTTGCAAGGCGCAGCCGCCGCAGGTGCCGAAATGGGGGCAGACGGGAAGCGCGTTGTGCGGGCCGGGTTCGACGACTTCGAGGAGTTTGCCGTCGTCATCCACGCGGACGAGATCGCCGGGCGCCGTGTACGCCACAAACGTACCGTCTTCGGCGACACCGTCGCCTGCGTGACCGAGTTTGACGATGCGAAACGTTTTGCTCAGGCGATGCGGCTGATCGAGGCTGCGTCCTGCTCGCGGCCCAATGCGCCCAGGACCGTGGAGACGATGCCGTTGGCGTCGAGACCTGCGGCCTCGTACATCTTTTCGGGCGTGTCCTGATCGACGAAACGGTCGGGCAGCACCATCGGGCGCACTTTCAGCCCGCGATCGAGCAGACCATTGAGCGCAAGGAATTGCAGAACGTGGCTGGCAAAACCGCCAACCGCACCTTCCTCGATGGTGATGAGCACTTCGTGCTCGCGTGCGAGGCGGCGGATGAGATCTTCATCCAGCGGTTTGGCGAAACGCGCATCGGCAACGGTGGCCGACAATCCGTATGTCGAGAGCTTGTCTGCTGCCATCAGGCATTCCGCCAAGCGCGTGCCGAAGCTCAGGATCGCGATGGAGGTGCCTTCGCGGATGATGCGGCCCTTGCCGATGGTCAGCTTCGTGCCGAGTTCGGGACGTTCCAGCCCAATGCCTTCGCCGCGCGGATAGCGGATGGAGGAAGGACGGTCGTCGATCTCCACGGCGGTGGCGATCATGTGCATCAGTTCGACTTCATCGGACGGCGCCATGACGACGAAGCCGGGAAGTGTGGCGAGATAGGTCGTGTCGAACGAACCGGCGTGTGTCGGGCCGTCGGCGCCGACCAACCCTGCACGGTCCATCGCGAAGCGCACGGGCAGCGATTGGATCGCCACGTCGTGTACCACCTGGTCGTAAGCGCGTTGAAGAAATGTCGAATAGATCGCCGCGAACGGGCGCATGCCTTCCGCCGCGAGTCCCGCGGCAAACGTCACGCCGTGCTGTTCGGCGATGCCGACGTCGAAGGTGCGCTTGGGATGGTTCTTGCCGAAGATATCGAGCCCGGTGCCGGACGGCATGGCGGCGGTGATCGCCACGATGCGCGGGTCTTTGTCCGCATGCTTCGACAGGGTTTCGCCGAACACCTTTTGATAGGCGGGCGCCTTGGAATTGGATTTCTTCTGCTCGCCGGTCAGCACGTTGAACTTGCTGACGCCGTGATATTTGTCGGCGCTGGCTTCGGCGGGCGCATAGCCCTTGCCCTTCTGCGTCACGACGTGAACGAGGATCGGGCCGTTCTCCGCATCGCGCACATTCTCCAGCACCGGGATCAGGTGATCGAGATTGTGACCGTCGATGGGGCCGACGTAATAGAAACCCAGTTCTTCGAACAGCGTGCCGCCCATGGCGATGCCGCGCGCATATTCTTCTGCCCGGCCCGCCGCCACTTTCATCGGGCGCGGCATGTGGGACGCAAGCTGCTTGGCAAATTCGCGCAAATTGCGATACGGGCGCGAGGAAATGAGACGCGCGAGATACGCGCTCATCGCGCCGACCGGCGGCGCAATCGACATATCGTTGTCGTTGAGGATGACGATCAGGCGCGCATCCATCGCGCCCGCATTGTTCATCGCTTCATAAGCCATGCCGGCGCTCATCGCGCCGTCGCCGATCACGGCGATGGAATTGCGCCTCTCGCCTTTCAATTCATTGGCGACGGAGAAACCGAGCGCGGCCGAAATCGAGGTCGAAGAATGCGCCGCGCCGAACGGATCGTATTCGCTTTCTGCGCGCTTGGTGAAACCGGAAAGTCCGCCGCCCTGGCGCAAGGTGCGCATGCGGTCGCGACGGCCGGTAATAATCTTGTGCGGATAGGCCTGATGGCCGACGTCCCACACGATCTTGTCACGCGGTGTGTCGAAAACGTAATGCAGCGCCGTCGTCAGTTCGACCACGCCGAGCCCCGCGCCCAGATGGCCGCCCGTAACCGAAACGATATCGATCAACTCCTGCCGCAACTCCTGCGCGAATTGCGGGAGTTGGGATTTGTCGAGAGACCGCAGCTGATGCGGTTCGGTAACCTGGTCGAGTAAAGGCGTCTTGGTGGGCAAACTCATCAAATGTTCCGATTGTTGGGACGCAGTGTACGCGCCACCCTGAACTCCGCTGCCGCACTGCGAAAGTCGGCTTTTTTTCCGAACAAATCAAGCAGATAGGGAACCTTGTCCGTCAAAGGCGATGCCTGTGGTTTGAAGCGCACAGTGGTTATTTTCCAATGCGAATACTGGGGTTTGGGTCCGATATCCGGAAGACTTTTGTGGTTTTACTTGGCCTAGCCGAGGTCCATCGGCTCGGACCCAGTAGGGCCGGAAGCGCCATGGACGATCTTCTCCAGCCGGCTTTCGGCCGCCTTGAGCTTCTGCTCGCAATGGGCCTTGAGCGCCTGACCACGCTCGTAGAGCACGATGGAATCTTCCAAATCCACCTCGCCCTGCTCCAGCCGGCCGACGATGGATTCGAGCTCGCGCAGCGCCGCCTCGAAACTCAGGGTTTCGACGGATGCCTGATCGGGCTTGGCTTTGGACATTCTCAAAACTCCATCAGCACCCGCACATGCGCCGAAGCGGAACGCGCGAGAGCCGCGAGGTCATAGCCGCCTTCGAGAGTCGAAACAACGCGGCCGTCGCAGGCGCGGGACGCATATTCGCACAACGCACGCGTGGCCCAGGCGAAATCGTCTTCGGTGAAAGCGAGATTGGCCAACGGATCGCTGAGATGTGCGTCGAAACCCGCAGATATGAAAAGGAAATCGGCGCGAAATTCCTCCAGCGCGGGAATCGCCAGGGATTTAAAGGCCGCGCGCAATTCCGCGCCGCCTGCGCCGGGCGGCAGCGGAATATTCAATATATTGCCGCCGATCCCGCGCTCGCTGCGCCGTCCGGTGCCGGGATAGAGCGGCATCTGGTGGGTGGATATATAAAGCGCGTCCGCATCATCCCAGAAGATGTCCTGCGTGCCGTTGCCGTGATGGACGTCGAAATCCACCACCGCCACGCGCCCGAAGCCAAGGTCGCGGGCGCGGTAGGCGGCGACGGCGACGTTGTTAAAGAGACAAAAGCCCATCGCGCGGTCGCGCTCGGCGTGATGGCCGGGCGGGCGAACGGCGCAGAACGCGTTCGTGATGTTACCGGAAGCCACTTCTTCCACCGCCAGCGCGGCGGCACCGGCGGCACGTAACGCAGCCTCCGCCGAGGCGGGCGACATGGAGGTGTCGGCATCGATGAAGGCACGGCCTTCCGATTGGGCCTGCTCGTTCAGGGGGCCAAGGATCGCTTCGACCAAAGTAGCGGCATGGGCGCGGCGCAGCAGGTCGATCCCCGCTTGCGGCGCTTCGAGCCGAACGAGCGGAGCGAAAGCCGGGTCCGCCAAGGCATGCAAGATCGCTTCAAGGCGCTCTGGCGATTCAGGATGGCCGTAGCCGGGGTCATGCTCCCGGCAGGTGGAATGAGTGATGAGGGCCGTGGTCATGAGACGAGGATAGCCGGTCGGGTTGCGTGCTGCACACCGGCCTGCCCGGCTCGCCAGTGAGATGTAATCCAACGACCTACATATATCGTAATACAATGTACTACACAACTTAATTCGTATACGGATCATATCGCTTCTTGCGAAGAAGTTCTTCGCACACGAATCCAAAAATATCGCATCGCATTGACGCAAAACGGTCCCTCGTCACGCGCATGTCGAAGTGATGGTCCGCATATTCATTGCCAAAAGAAATATAGCGACTGCTATTTTGTTGCGAGCACCTAACAAATGTGATGCGCCGATGTCACTTTCGTCACGAGATTTTGACGCAACTATAAATCTGCTTTGACCCGCGCTGGTTCGCGTAATTAGCCTTTGACAAACGAACAAATCCGTTCGTGCGCGCGAGTACCTCACAACTCAAACGCCAACGGCGTTCGTTGCCGAAAATTCTTTGACCATTCCCAAAGGGGGTTCCCGTGACCAAACCTAACACGTTTGGCCTGCGCTCGATGCTGTTTGCCGGGAGCGCAGTCGCCGCCGCACTTTCTCTCGCAACGCCTTCTTTCGCCGATGATGTGGAAACCGTGACCGTTACGGGTTCGCGCATTCCTACAACGAATGCGACAAATCCAAGCCCGATTTCGGTTAAAACGGACGCCGAAATCAAAATGACGGCAGCGTTTAGTCTTGAAGACGTCCTGCGCACGATGATCGGCCCGGACCAGACGAACGGTTCCGGAAACAACTCCATCAACGGCGGCGTCGGCGTGTCCGAAATCGGCCTGCGCAATCTCGGCCCTGCTCGCACACTCGTGCTTGTCGATGGCGAACGCCTCGTTCCAGTTTTCACGAATTTCGTCGGCGCTGCATCGCTTGCGGATTTGAACTCCGTACCCCTTGCCATGGTGGACCGCATTGAGGTGCTTCGTGATGGCGCTTCATCGATCTATGGCGCGGATGCCATCGGCGGCGTGGTCAACATCATCACGAAGAAAGATTTCGAAGGCTTCCAGGTCGATCTGCACGGCGGCGTCAGCCAACATGGTGGCGGCGACACCTATGGCGCCACGGGCACGTTGGGCGTCAATGTCGGCCGCGGCAATCTTACGATCTCAATCCTGAACGAACATAGAAGCCCCGTTGACGGCGCCGATCGCGATTGGGCGCAGGATCCGCATTTTGGCGATCCGGACAACGAAGGCGGCTCCATCTACCGCAATCAGCTGAACATCTTGCAAGACGAAAATTCGAATACGGTTTGGAACAACGGCATAGAAACAACTTACAATGACGCTTCTCTCGGCTCCCTTCAGTGTCTGACATATTTGCCAGGGGCCGGACGCGTAAAGTTGAATGCGATGTGTCCTCAGTACAAGGCTACGCTCGAGGGAAGTTTGGGCCGGACGCAATTTGCATTGAACGGGCACTACGACATAACACACAACATCACATTCGTCGCACAAGCCTTCTACACGCGCCGCGATTCCGAACAACGCATCAGGCCTGAACCGCTGCTTGGCGATCAGATCGCCTCGACGAATCCATCAAGCGGCGCGTTTGTTTATGGCGGGTTCATGGTGCCGACCAGTTGGCCGGGGTATACCGACACAAACGGCACGGCGTCTGTCACGCCATACGATCCAAACGGCGTGGGCTGCAAAGACCCTGCGGGGTGCATTACCGCGTTCCTGACACCGAACGGGTTCGGCCCGCGCGATTTCAAACAGGTTTCCAACACCTATCGCGTTCGCTTCGGCCTCGAAGGCAGCATCCTTAGCGACTATCATTGGGAAGTTGGTTACGTTTTGCAGCGCAACGACACGACCCAGCGAACGCTTAATTCGGGCAACTGGCAACATCTGGCGCAAGCCACCGGCCAGACGCCATGCGTCGACGTTCCGGGAGGGTGCACTTATAACCCGGCGTTCGGTTACACCACGC
>DATKJT010000004.1:0-13287 GCA_035543495.1 Rhizomicrobium sp.
CCGTCCGCAGCCTTTTTGGAACTTCTGCGTATTCATACCAACGGCGCGTCACTGCCGACAGTGTTGTCGGCAGCCGCGCCACACCCATTTCTAGCCAAGGGGATAGCCATGAGACTGTTTTCGAAACTTGCCGCGGCAGCCATGCTGACCGCGGGCGTCGCGTTTGCCTCGTCGGCCGGCGCCGCGCCGTCCGACCAGACTTCGGTGCTTGCCAATGCGCAATCGACCGTCGTGGACATGGAGCATGACCAGACGTTCGGCCCGTCGCGCGACCTGATGCGCCGCGCGCGTGCCGTGCTCATCATTCCGAAGCTGGTGAAGGCCGGCTTCATCTTCGGCGGCGAAGGCGGCGATGGCGTCCTCATCGCGCACAACAAGACCGGCTGGAGCTCGCCTGCCTTCTACACCATGGGCTCGGCGTCGTTCGGTTTCCAGATCGGGCTTGAACAGGCCCAGCTCGTTCTCTTCATCATGAGCGACAAGGCGCTTCGTGCCGTCGAACGCAGCGAGTTCAAGATCGGTGCGGGCGCGGGCCTGACGGTTGTAACGGTGGGCGCGTCCGCGGAAGGCGCGACCAGCGGCAATCTTTCGGGCGACATCATCGTCTGGACGAGTGCGAAGGGCGCCTATGGCGGCCTCACGCTCAACGGCTCGATCATCAAGCCGCGCGAAGGCTGGAACAACGAGTTCTACGGCCGCACGGTCACGGTGCGCGAAATCCTCGCCCACAAGGTCCGCAACCCCGCCGCTGCCGGATTGCTTGGCGAACTGCGGCACGCCAGCTAACGGTTCGGATTGATCGGAAAACGGCGCTCCTCGCGGGCGCCGTTTTTCTTTTCAGCTTGCCGGTGTCACCGCTGCGATTCCCAGATCGCGCTTCGCCGCCACAATCGAAATCGTGTAGCCCGCGATCACGTCGAACAGGCACATCAGCACCAGAAAGAAAAACACCGAAGTCGCGAAATTGTGCACGACAAGGAATTCCACCAGCGCCCCGATGAAAACCAACACCGAGAACGCATGATTGACGATCTCGACCGATGTGGTGCGCGTCGCCTTGATGATCTCGACGAACAGCAGAACGAATCCCAGCAGCACAATCGTATCGCCCAGCGTGAAGCTCCACACATCGCCGGAGAACATCGGCACCGGATGTCCGGCGGCGAGCAGCTTCATCATTCCGTCCGGTTCGCCGGCAAACCAGAAGCCGCCAAACGCGGCCACGTTGTAGGCCAGCACGGCAAAGATCATCAGGGGAAAGGACCGCAAGCGTCGCCTCCTGCCAAATCAGCAGGGGGCTTTTATCACATTTCCTATCGCGCGGCCTCGCGCAGCGCCGTGCGCTCGCGGAAGATGAGGAAGAGATTGCGCACATACACCACAAGCCCGCCGATCTGGCCGAGGATGAAAGGCGCTGCGTCCTTGCCCACATGCACCGCATAGACGAGCGTGATGATTCCGCCGCCGATGCTGAAATACCAGAACGCCACCGGAATCACGCTGCGTCCTTCCAGTTCGCTCTTGAACCACTGCACAAGGAAGCGCGAGGCGAACAACCCCTGTCCCGCAAAGCCGATCAGCAGCCAGATGTGCTCGGTGGTGAGCCAGCCGAAGAGAAAAGACATTCAAAGCTCCGTCGGTTCGGGATCGCCCTTGTGCCGGGATTGCAGCCAGCGCACGCCCAACACGTCGGAGATGCCCGCAAACATGCGTTGCAGGTTGGTGTATTTCGACCGCCCGTGTAGGCGCGGCCTGTGGTTCACATCGGCAAAGCCGACTTCATAACCTTCGCGCAGCATCAGCGTGGTCATGAAGCGATGCTGGTGATCGAAATAGGGCAGGGCAAGAAACGCCTCCCGCCGGAACGCCTTGATCCCGCAGCCGGAGTCGACGGCGGTGTCGCGCAGCGCGCGGCGGCGAAATCCATTCGCAAATCCGGATGCAAGCCTGCGCGAAAGCGTATCCTTGCGCTTCGCCCGCACGCCCGAAACCATGCCCAGCCGATCGTCGGCGCGTAGCGCCGCCACCAGCTTCGGCAGGTCCGCCGGATCGTTCTGCCCGTCGCCGTCCAGCGTTGCGATCACCGTCCCGCTTGCCGCCCGCACCCCCGTGCGGATCGCCCGGCTCTGTCCCGAATTGCGCCCATGCCGGATCACCCGAAGGTTCGGCAGCTCGCCCTTGAGCGCGGCAAGTTCGGCCGCCGTCGAATCGGTCGAGCCGTCGTCCACAAAGATGATCTCGGCCTGATCGCCTGAGACCGCAGCCGCGATCTCGCGCGCCAGCGGGCCGACATTCCCGGCCTCATCCTTCACGGGCACGACAACGGAAAGCGAAACGGGCATCAAAAGGGTCCGGCCAATTTTCTCAGGCGGGCAGGGAGGTTGGCACTCCACTCCCCGCGCGCCGGGCCTTATACAGGGCCGGGGGCCGCATCAATAGCCAGGGGGATCACATCATCGACGCCGCAAAACCCGCCCGGTTCCTGGAGATCGCGGCCCGGCGCCCGTTTCTGGCGCTGTTCCTGTTCTGCGCGCTCCTGTGGCTGCCGGGTGTCTTTAGCCTGCCGCCGCTCGACCGCGATGAAAGCCGCTTCGCCCAATCGTCGAAGCAGATGTTGGAGACCGGCAACTTCATCGATATCCGCTTCGGTTTCGTCCCCCGCTACAAGAAGCCGGTCGGCATCTATTGGCTTCAGGCCGCATCGACCGCGATCACCGGCTTCGGCAACCGCACCCACATCTGGACGTATCGCCTTCCGTCCTTCCTCGGCGGCTTGCTCGCGGCCTGGCTCACCTTCTGGCTCGCCCGCGCGATAGGCCCGCCCGAGACCGCCTTCACTGCCGCGCTGCTGTTGGCGGGAACACTCCTGCTTTCGGCGGAGTCGATCATCGCGACCACCGACGCGGTACTGCTCGCCACCGTTGTCGCGTCGCAGACGATGTTCCTGCGCGCCTATCTCGCGCGCGAACCTCTGTCATGGCCCGTTGCGCTCGCCGGATGGGCCGCCATCGGCATCGGCATATTGGTGAAAGGCATCACGCCCGGCATCTGCGCACTGACCATCCTGACTCTCTGCTTCTGGGATCGCGATGCGCGCTGGCTCGCCCGCACCCGGCCGGTGGCTGGCATCGCGGTGATGCTGCTGATCGCGCTGCCCTGGGCCATCGCCATCTGGATACAAAGTCACGGCGCCTTCTTTGCCCAATCCGTAGGCAACGATTTCGCCGCCAAGCTCGCCGGGGGACAGGAAACGCACGGCGCACCGCCGGGCTATTACCTCCTGCTCGTCAGCGCCGCGCTGTGGCCCGCAACCCTGTTCCTGATCCCCGCCATCGCCTTCGCCATCATGCGCCGCGAAGTACCGGCGGTGCGTTTCCTGATTTCGTGGGCAGCCTCTGTCTGGGTCGTTGCCGAGATCATCCCGACCAAACTTCCGCACTACGTCCTGCCCGCCTATCCCGCGTTGACAGTGCTGATGGCGCTCTGGATCGGCAGCGAAGTGACCTTGAAACGCGAACGTCTGCTCGCCTTCTTCGCGTTCCTCCAATACGGCATCGGCACCGTGGCCATCGCCGCAGCCCCCATCGTCGCCACCATTTTCTATGGGGGTTACTCGCCCATCTGGCTCACGGCGCTTTGCGCAATAGGAGGTTCCATCGGCCTTGTCGCGATCCCGCGGTTCCTCAAAGGCGATGCGCCCGGCGCCATCGGTTTCTCGGCCGCTGCCGCGATCATTCTCTACGGAGCGATCACGCTGGGCGCCGTGCCGATGTTGCAATGGCTGTGGGTGTCGCCGCGTGCCGCAGCCCTTGTCGCGAAGGATGCAAGACCGGGCGATCCGCCTGTCGTTCTCGCGGGTTACGAAGAACCGAGCCTCGTCTTCCTTCTCGGCACCAACACCCGGCTTGCGGTCGATGGATCGGCGGCGGCCGATGCGTTTGCCGACCAGGGAGGGCTCGCTCTGATCGAGCGGCACGAACGCAAAGCCTTCGCCCGACGTCTCGCCGAGACGGGGGCGGAGGTCACCCGCGTCGATACGCTGTGGGGTTTGAACTATTCCCGTGGCAAGACGGTAACCATCGACGTCTTTCGCGTCGAACCTGTGCATCAGGTCATCGCTCCGCCGGGTGAGTGAACCCCGCCTCTCTTGACGACTGTCGGGATCGCTCTAATGATCGCGCAAATTCGATATGCCGTTTGATGGGAAGTCGAAGGGGCTTTCGAGGCAATCGTTGGTGCACATGAGACATAGATGAGTCTCCAGATTGCGCGGGGGCGCGAAGCCAAGCCTCCGTCGCGGGCCGTTCGTGCAAGACCGGTTCTGCCCTCTTCCTCCACTATCCCGGAAGCGATCCCACTCCCGATCCCCCCCAAGGCTCCCGTCCGCAAGCCGCTTCTCCGCTTCCCCGTCAATCCGGACACCCGCTCCTTCTACCGCCATTTCTATCCCGGAACGACCACCGCCGAGTGGAACGACTGGCGCTGGCAGATGCGCACGCGCATCCGCAACCTCGAAGAACTCTCGCGCATCTTCACGCTGTCGGAAGACGAACGTTCCGCCGTCGAACGCCACAAGGGTTCGCTGCCGGTCGGCATCACGCCCTATTACGCAAGTTTAATGGGTCTCGACGATCCCGCCGAACCTCTGCGCCGCACGCATGTGATGACCGGCGCCGAATATGTTCGTGCCCCCGGCGAGTTCGACGACCCGCTTGGCGAAGATCACGACACCGTGGTGCCCGGTCTCGTGCACCGCTATCCCGACCGTGTGCTGTTCCTGACGACCGGCACCTGTTCCACCTACTGCCGCTATTGCACACGCTCGCGCCTCGTCGGCAATCCGGGCGGCGAATACCAGTTCTCGACCAAGCAATGGGAAAAAGCGCTCGGCTATCTCGAAAAGCATACCGAGGTGCGCGACGTGCTGCTGTCCGGCGGCGATCCGCTCACCATTGGCGACGACAAGCTCGACTGGCTGCTGACGCGGCTGCGCGCCATCAAGCACATCGAATTTCTGCGCATCGGCAGCAAGGTTCCGGTGGTGACGCCGCAGCGCATCACCAAGGATCTGGTGAAGATCCTGAAGAAACATCATCCGTTGTGGATGAGCATCCATGTCACCCATCCGCGCGAGTTGACGGAAGAGGTGACGGAATCCTTTTCGCGTCTCGCCGATGCCGGCATTCCGCTCGGTTCGCAAACGGTGTTGATGAAGGGCATCAACGACGATGCCGCGATCATGACCAACCTCATGCACGGCCTGTTGATGCGCCGCGTGAAGCCCTACTACCTCTATCAAATGGACCCGATCCGCGGCTCGGCGCATTTCCGCACCACGGTGGAGAAGGGCGTCGAGATCATCCGCGCCCTGCGCGGCCACACGACCGGCTATGCGACGCCGATGTTCTGTGTCGATGCGCCGGGCGGCGGCGGCAAGATTCTCGTGGCGCCGGATTCCGTCGTCGGCCGCGATGGCGACGATCTGTTGCTGCGCAATTTCGAAGGCAACGTCTATCGCTACCCCGATCCCGCCGGAACCTTGGGCAGCGACAAGCCGGCTTACGCCGCGGAATAGGTTGTCATGCGTATCGGGGTCACCTACGACCTCAAATCGGATTATCTGGCGCTCGGTTACGGCGAGGAAGACGTCGCCGAATTCGACAGCGAGATCACCATCGATGCGATCTGTGCCGCGCTCGCAGAGCAGGGCTGGGACGTCTCGCGCATAGGCAACGTCCACAGGCTGATCGAAAAACTGGCGGCGGGCGAACGCTGGGACGCAGTTTTCAATTTCTGCGAAGGGTTGAAAGGCGTCTCGCGCGAGGCACAGGTGCCCGCGATTCTCGAAGCCTATGACATCCCGTATGTCTTCTCCGATCCGTTGACGCTGTCGGTCACGCTCGACAAGGCGATGGCCAAACGCGTCGCCCGCGATCAGGGTGTACCGACAGCCGATTTCGCCGTGATCGAAAAGATCGCCGACGCGAACAGGATCAAACTTCCCTATCCGCTGTTCCTCAAGCCGGTGGCCGAAGGTTCGGGCAAGGGCGTCAACGGCAAATCGCGAGTGACCAATCTCAACGAACTCACCTGCACCGCGTCCGATCTTCTCGCGCGATTCAAGCAGCCCGTTCTGGTCGAAACCTTCCTGCCGGGCCGCGAATTCACTGTCGGCATCATCGGCACAGGCGACGACGCGGAAGTGTTGGGCGTATCCGAGATTCATCAAAAGGGAAACTATGTCGGCCACGGCTATGGTTTCGAGAACAAGGAATATTGGGAAGACAAGGTCGACATCCTCGAAGCCGACGCAGCGTCCGCGAAAGCCGCTGGCGAAGTGGCGTTGGCCGCATGGCGCGCGCTGCGTTGCCGCGATGGCGGCCGCGTCGACATCCGCAACGATGCAAACGGCAATCCGCACTTCATAGAAGTGAACCCGCTTGCGGGCCTGCGTCCGGAATATTCCGACCTATGCTTCATCGCCCGCTATCGCGGCCTTTCGCATGCCGATCTGATCGCGCGCATCATGCAGGCGTTCCTCAAACGCCACCCGCAACTGAGTGCGCGACGGGAGTGAACTCTGTTTGATCTGATCCAACTAAACTTGTCATCCCGGACGCGCGCCAGCGCGATCCGGGACCCATTGAGAAGTGGCTCGATGGGTTCCGGCTCTGCGCGGCTGATGCCGCTTGGCCGGGATGACAAGGTGAGGGTATTTCAAAGAGATCGCCGAAGATTTTGATCATGCGCGTCCTCGTCCTCCATTCCGACATCCCGCCCGACGCGCCGCCGGACGAACAGGACACGCTCATCCAGGCCGAAGCGATTGCGCAGGCGCTGATGTCGTTGGGCCATACCGTCGTCAAAGCGCCGTTCTCGCCATGGCTGAAAGATTTGAAAGCGCTGGTGCACGACAACCGCGCCGAACTTCTCTTCAACGTCGTCGAAGCCGTGGAAGGCTCTGGCTATCGTGCCGCCGAAGCCATCGCGATGTTCGATGAACTGGGCATCCCCTATACCGGCAACCGCTCCGAGCCTGTGGTGACCACCTGCGACAAGCCGTTGACCAAGAGCAGGCTCGCCGATGAAGGATTGCCGACACCACCATGGACGACACCGCCTGATTGGGACAACATCGACGGCAAAAGACCCTACATCGTGAAATCCGCGCGCGAAGATGCCTCCGTCGGAATCGATGACAACGCAGTGGTTCGCGGCCGCGATGCCATCCGCGCCCGCGCCGAACTCTGCACCGAGCTTCACGGCGGCGAGTGGTTTGCGGAAGCATTCGTCGACGGCCGCGAATTCAATGTCGCCGTGCTGGAAGAAAACGGCCGCCCCCGCGTGCTGCCGATGGCCGAGATGCGTTTCGAGGAATGGCCGGCGGGAAAACCGAAGGTCGTCGGCTACACCGCGAAATGGGACGACAACTCCCTCGACTCCACCCACACCGTTCGGGATTTCACCTGGGCAGGCCGCGAACCCGAACTGGCTGCAACGCTGCACGATCTGGCGGTACGCGCCTGGGATCTGTTCGACCTGCGCGGCTACGCCCGCGTCGATTTCCGCGTCGATGCGAATGGCAATCCGACAATCCTCGAACTCAACCCGAACCCCTGCATCGAACCGGAAGCGGGATTTGGTGCAGCGGCACGCGAAGCGGGGTATGATTATCGCGAATTAATTCGCCGTATCGTCGAAGCGGCGTTACGTGGATCGGAAACCGCTACAAAGTCCTGGAATGAAGCGCCGATATAAATTGTCCATACTGGCCCTATTGGTGCTGACATCGGCATTTTGGACAATGCCTTTGGCGTTTTTTCTTCGAGGGGTATGTGAAACCGGTTGCGGACCACCTGTCATTTGGGCTGTCGCGAAAGCCATCCTTCTGGTGGGGGTTGTTATCGGTGCGTTGATTTGGGCAGTTAGTATGGACAAGAAAGGCTGACCCGTCACATCGAAGCCGGCAGCGGCAATCCCTTTTTGTGCAGCCTGCGTTCGCGCCACACGATGAAAAGCCCCGCCGCAATCACCATGCCCGCTCCGATCAGCACCATCTTCTGCGGAACGTCCTGGAACAGCAGATAGCCAAGCCCCGTCGCCCAAACCATCGCCACATAGTCGAACGGCGCCAGCAGCGAAGGTTCGGCGAAGCGATAGGAATAGGTCATGCAGATCTGCCCGATGCCGCCCAGAAGTCCGGACATCACCAGCCAGAACGCCATATACGCATCCGGCATCACGAAATCGCCGATCATTACCAGCCCGCCCGCAATCGCTGCCGTCAGCATGAAATAGAACACGATGGTTTCGCTTTTCTCCGTCGTGCTCATCTGCCGGATGAACACCACGACAAACGCCGAGAACAGCGATCCGCCCAGCGCCAGACCCGCGCCCTTCGATGCGCCGGAGGAGATCACCGCGCCGATCCCGCCATAGGGTTCGATCATCAGCATCACGCCGCCGAAGCCGACCGCCACTGCCGCGCTGCGGTAGAGGCCTACGCGTTCCTTCAGGATCAGTGCCGCCAGGATCACCGCGAAGATCGGCATCACGAAACTGAAGGCGGTGATGTCGGCCAGCGGCAAGGTCTCCAATGCCGCGAAATTCATGAACATCGAGGAGACGCCCGCCAGCGACCGCAGCAGATGCATCCCCGGCCGCTTGGTGCGCACGACATGCGCCGGACCGATGGTGAAGATCGCCAGCGCAAACAGCGGTATCAGCGCGAAGAACGACCGGAAGAAAATCGCTTCGCCCAGCGGCGGATCGCCGGCCAGCTTCACGCAGGCATACATCAGCGAGAAAGCCAGCGTCGCGCCGAGCTTGAGGCCGATCCCGAGCGAAGGCCTGTTCATCGCCGGCTCAGAGCCAGCCTCTGCGCTTGAACCATAGATAAGGCAGCACGGCGGAAAGGATCATCACGCCGATGGCGAGGGGATAGCCGAGCGCCGAATGCAGTTCCGGCATGAAGGTGAAATTCATGCCCCAAATCGAGGCGAACAAGGTCGGCGGCAGAAACACCATCGCCGCCACCGACATGATCTTGATGATGTTGTTCTGCTCGTTGTTGATGAGGCCCAGCGTGGCATCCTGCAGGTAGCTGAGCTTGGTCGACAGGAACGACGAATGATCCTGCAGCGATTGCACGTCGCGCGTGATCGTCTTGATATGCGTGCGCACGTCCTTGCTCGCGCGGCCTTCCGTCGCCTGGGTGAGGAAGGTCAGCATACGCCCGATGGTGAGCAGCGACTCGCGCATCTTGCTCGTCAGATCGTGCTTGCGCCCCAGCCGCCGCAGGATGCCCTGGAAGTCGCTCGTCCCCAGCTTGTGCTGCGGATCGATGTCGAAGATTTCGCGGGAGATGGTTTCGATGTCCGAACCGGCGCGTTCCAGAATGTCTGCCATCCGGTCCACGATCACGTCCAAGAGCGCCATGAAAACCGTTTCCGCCTTGTTGGCGGCAACCGTCGTGCGCTCGCAACGCGCGGCAAAGGTGCGGAACGGCTGCGGATCGATATAGCGGATGGTGACCAGCCGCTCATGGGCGATCACGAAACTGATCACGTCGGAAATCGGCCGGTCGCCGTCGGTATTGGCCAGCACCATCGCCGTCATGAAGACGCCGCCGTCCTCCTGATAGAGGCGGCTGGAGATTTCGATCTCCTCCATGTCCGCACGCGTCGGCAGGTCCATCGCGGTCATGGCGTTGACCATGCGGCGTTCTTCGGCGGTGGGGGTGAGCAGGTCGAGCCAGAGCGCATCGGTGGGGATTGTGCTCCCTTCCGAAATCACCACGCCCTTCAAGGCGCCGTTCTGAAGCTGGTAGGCCTTCAGCACGCTTTATCCCCGCTCGGTCCAGAAGGTACGACGGTAGATACCGGCGCGGCCCGACCATAGCCCCGTCCTGCAAAAGGAGAGAAGGGATTTTTGCGGCGATCATCCGATGTCGCGGCAGGCCCCACCCGCTGGCGTGCCGATGCACGCCGCCGACCTCCCCGCGTTGGGGGAGGTAAGAAATGAGTTCGATATAAGAGCTTCACTTACCTCCCCCAACGCGGGGAGGTCGACATCGCGAAGCGATGGCGGGTGGGGCCCGAGGAATTACCTCGGCGCCAGCACCATCATCATCTGGCGGCCTTCGATCTTGGGATACTGCTCGATCTTGGCGATCGGCTCGACATCTCTCTGGATGCGTGTGAGCAACTCCATGCCCAGATGCTGGTGGGCCATTTCACGGCCGCGGAAACGCAGCGTGACCTTCACCTTGTCGCCTTCGTCGAAGAAGCGGCGGACCGAACGCATCTTCACGTCGTAATCGTGATCGTCGATGGTCGGGCGCATCTTGATCTCCTTGATCTCGATGACCTTCTGCTTCTTGCGTGCTTCGGCGGCTTTCTTCTGCTGTTCGTATTTGTATTTGCCGTAGTCCATCAATTTGACCACGGGCGGATTGTTTTCCGGCGAGACTTCGACGAGGTCGAAACCTTTTTCTTCCGCGATGGCGCGGGCTTCGTCGGTGCCGATTTCTCCGTATTTGTGGCCGTCGTCTCCGATCAGAAGGATGGAGCGGGCGAAAATTTCCTCATTGACGCGTGGGCCGTCCTTCGCAGCCGGGGCGGGGCCCTGCGTTTGAAAACGTCTGGGTACTATGACTCTCTCCTGTTACGAGCCGTGCGCAGACCTTCCGCAGAGCTTTTCGCTGGCCCTACGAAACGTGTTCGGTCTTGGCGCAGCGGGATCTCCTCGTAGTCGGCGCGCGGCATGGTTGTCGCGCGAACCCAAAGGGCGTCAGGCCCCGGTTCAAGGCCAGAATAGAACGGTCCTTGGGTTTAGCAAGCCTTAATCCGCTGTTTCCTTGCGGGTTTCGGCTTCCTTTTTGATCCGCGCGATGAAGGTTTCCAGCGGCATGGCTCCCAAATCCTTGCCGGAACGCAGACGAACCGCGACTTTACCCTCCGCCGCCTCGCGCTCGCCCACCACGAGCATGTAGGGGATTTTTTGCAACTGGGCGTCGCGAATCTTCTTCTGCATCCGCTCGGCCGAGGTGTCGATGTCCACACGCAATCCCGCCGTGCCGTTGACCACCGGGGTCTGGAACAACGCGTCGAGCACCTTGCGCGAATATTCGCTCACCTTGTCGGAGATCGGAATGACACGCGCCTGAATGGGCGCAAGCCAGGTCGGGAATGCGCCCGCATAATGCTCGATCAGGAACGCGGTGAAACGCTCGTGCGTGCCCAGCGGCGCGCGATGGATCACATAGACCGGCTGTTCCTGTCCGTCTTCGCCGATGTATTTCAGATCGAAGGTCTGTGTGGCGAGGAAATCGAGCTGGTTGGTCGAGATCGTGTATTCGGTTCCGATGGCTGACTTGATCATGAAGTCGATCTTCGGCCCGTAGAACGCGGCTTCGCCCTTGGCTTCCACGAACGGATAGCCGGACTCGGTCATCGCCGCGCGGATAATGCTCAGCGCATCCAGCCATTTTTGCGGCTGGTCGACATATTTGTCGAGCTTGTCGAGATCGGGCAGCGACAGGCGCATGTAATAGTCTTTGATGTCCATCAGGTCGTAATAGCGCGCGTGCAGATGCATCACGCGGATGAACTCTTCCTTCGCCTGGTCGTAGCGGCAGTAAATATGCGCGTCGTTCATGCAGAAGCCGCGCACCCGCATCAGCCCGGACAATCCGCCGGATGCTTCGTAACGATAATCCTGCCCGTATTCGGCGATGCGCAGCGGCAGTTCGCGATAGGAATGCCGTGTCGCCCCATAGATGGTGTGATGGAACGGGCAGTTCATCGGCCGCAGGTAATAGTTCTCGCCGTCGATATCGAGCGGCGAATACATGCTGTCGGCGTAATAAGGCAGGTGCCGCGAACGGTAGAACAGCGACTCCTTGGTGATGTGCGGCGTCGCCACGCGGCGATAACCGTCCTTGCGTTCTTCCTGCAACGCAAGGAACTCCAACTCCTGGCGGAGCACCATGCCGTTCGGCATCCACAAGGGCAGGCCCGCGCCGATGTCCGGCGAGAAGGTGAAAAGCTCCATCTCCTTGCCGAGCTTGCGATGGTCGCGCTTCTCCGCTTCCTCAAGCCGGTGGAGGTAGGCCGCCAGTTCCTTGTCGTCGCGCCACGCCGTCCCGTAGATGCGTTGAAGCATCGGATTGTTGGAATCGCCGCGCCAATAGGCGCCTGCGATCTTTGTCAGCTTGAACGCC
This sequence comes from Rhizomicrobium sp., assembly GCA_035543495.1. Taxonomy (GTDB): domain Bacteria; phylum Pseudomonadota; class Alphaproteobacteria; order Micropepsales; family Micropepsaceae; genus Rhizomicrobium. The sequence goes on from DATKJT010000004.1 coordinate 12,224, forward strand.
TGCCCGATCTTGGCCGTGGAGGCAAAGTGCGGCCCGCGGCAGAGGTCGTGCCAGTTGCCGTGGAAATAGATCGATACGTCTTCGTTCGCCGGAATCGAACGGATGAGTTCGGCCTTGTAGAACTCGCCGATCTTCTCGAAATGCTCGATCGCCTTGTCGCGCGGCCACACCTCGCGATGGGTCGCCACGTCTTGCGCGACGATCTCGTGCATGCGCTGTTCGATCTTGGCGAGATCGTCCGGCGTGAACGGGGTTTCGCGGGCGAAGTCGTAATAGAACCCGTCCTCGATGGTGGGGCCGATGGTGACCTGCGTGCCGGGATAAAGCTCCTGCACCGCCATGGCCAGAATATGCGCCGCATCGTGGCGGATGAGTTCCAGCGCCTCGGGATCCTTGCGCGTGATGATGCGCACCTTGGAGTCGCCTTCGAGCGGCCGGAAGATGTCCCACACCTTGCCGTTCACCTCGACGGCCAGCGCCGCCTTGGCGAGCCCCGGCCCGATGGCCGCGGCAACATCCCCGCCGGTCGCCCCGCGCGTGAGCGTCAACGCCTTCCCATCGGGAAGGGTGACGATCAGTTCTTTTGCGTTTGCGGGCGAAGACACGGCTTTTTTCCTAAGCTATTTTGGAACCGACCATCTGTGAGTGCCGGGCTCCAAAGTCAAGGCATGGCGGGTCTTCAGCCTGCGTTCAGGAAAGAAGCCTTAATCAGAGGCCACGAACGGCCCGGAACTTCGTTATTATGTGCGGGTATTCGTTCGGTGTGAGGATTCGATGAGTCGCCTGGGATTTGCAGGTTCTCTGAGCGCGTTTCTGCTGGCATGTGCCATGCCTGTGGCCGCCGCCCCCGGCGACGATACCGCCACCGAAGTGATGCGCGATTGCGGCGGCGACAGCCTGCCGCGCGATCAGGTCAGCTCGTGCCTGGAGCGCGCGCGGGTGGTGGATCAGGACAACCCGTCCGCCGCCATGGAGTCGCTGGAAGCCAAGCTGGAACAGCGGGTTAGGAATGAGCCCGAAGGCGGTCCAACGCCCCTGCCTCCGCCGCGAGATCAGATGGGTCA
>DATKJT010000005.1:0-2039 GCA_035543495.1 Rhizomicrobium sp.
CCTGCACGGCGACCAAAAGCCAATCACGACCGAGTAGCAGATCCATGGCGAATCTCGCGGCAGACAGGATCGAGCTCAGACGCGACTGCGAGGCCATCGCGGTGCCCAGCGGCCAACGGCAGACGCTACCCGCCGGAACGCCGGTGCGCATTGTGCAGACACGCGGCGGCGCATTCACGATATCGAACGACATTCACGCCATCTTTCGAATTGATGGCATGGATGCCGATGCGCTGGGGCTCGCTCCGCCCAAATCCGGCGCCGCGCCGGCGCAAGGACCGCTGACTGACGAGATGGTCACGAAGGCCTTGAAGACCGTCTACGATCCCGAGTTGCCGGTGAATGTCGTCGATCTGGGGCTTATCTATGCGTGCCACATCACGAGCAATGAGCAGGGCGGCAAGACCGTCGCGGTCCGTATGGCCATGACCTCTCCCGGCTGTGGAATGAGCAACGTACTCAAGGCCGATGTGGAAACCAAGCTGAAGAGACTGCCCGAAGTCACCGATGTCAAGGTCGAGGTGGTGTTCGATCCGCCGTGGACGCAGGCGCGCATGTCGGAAGCGGCGCGGCTGCAGCTCGGCATGGACCTCGATGATAGCCGCGGCCCGGGGCTTATCCAGATCGGCCGTTTCTAATCGCCCCACACCCTTCCCTGGTTCGCGCAATAGTTTGCGTCCCCAAGGGCCCGCCCGATAGACTTTTTCCCGTGCGAATCATGCCCGTCCGGGCACTCGCGGCGAACTTTCTCCACCCGAACGAGAACACACACCCCGCTTAGAGCGCGGTTCAAACCTGTTTGCGACTTTCGCAAACGGCAGATCACTTGACGAGGAATCTCCTTGCGCCTGGTACGAACTTTCCTGATCGTTGCATGCACCCTGATCGTCACTCACAGCAACCGGATTTGGGCGCAGCCGGAAACCAATCCGCTCGTGCCGCCCGCGCCGCACGCGAAGCAGGTCCACCTCAAGCACGTGCTGGTCATAAGCCAGACCAAGGGGTTTGAGCACGACTCGATTCCCGCCGCGATGGCCGCGATCTACAACATGGGCAAGGAGAGCGGCCTGTGGGACACGGAGATGCGCACCGATACGGAGTTGCTCACCAAGAAGCCGCTCGGGAACAATGCGAAGAACCTCAACTACTTCGACCTGATTGTGTTCGCCAGCACCACCGGCGAGCTGGATATGGATGCGGACCAGAAGAAAGACATGCTGTCGTTCATCCACGACGACGGCAAGGGATTCGTCGGCATTCATGCGGCGATGGACACGAATTACAAGTGGCCGGAGTATGGGGAAATGATCGGCGGATGGTTCAACGAGCATCCCTGGGGCACGTTCAACGCGCCCATCATCAATGAAGATCCGGACTTTCCCGCCGTGCGCCACTTCCCGAAGGAGTTCGTGAAGTTCGACGAGATCTACCAGCCCAAGGAGTGGTCGCGCGACAAGGTGAACGTGCTGCTCAGTCTCGATCCCAATCGCCTCGACTACAACAATCCCCGTGTCCATCGCACGGATCATGATTTCGCCGTGGCGTGGAGCAAGATGTACGGCAAGGGGCGGGTGTTTTATTCCACGCTCGGTCACACCGAGGAGGCGTGGAACGATCCCGACATTCGGAAGATGTATTTCGAGGCGATCCGGTGGGCGCTGGGCATGACGGACGGCAGCACGGCCAGCCATCCGCGGCCGTCTGCATCCGCGCAAACGCGATGACTCGCGCGAGAGGAAGCTGCCTGGTCAGGTCCGCTTCGCTGGAAAGACGCTTTCATTTTTAAATGAGGCGGAATATCCGTTTCGGCCCCAGACGGCCCATTGTTAACCAGACGAACCTCTAGAAAGAGAAGTGCCGTTTTCAATGAATCGCAGAGTATTTCTTTCATCCGCCGCAACCTTGTTTGCAGCGCAGGCGCTTGAGCGGCTGCTTCCCGCAGAAGCGAAGCAGGGAAGCACGCGCGTGGCGGGCAAGGCCGATCATAACCTGCGCATCGAGCCAACTACGCTCGACATCGGCAAGGGCGTGACGGTGAA
>DATKJT010000006.1:0-63699 GCA_035543495.1 Rhizomicrobium sp.
AAGGGCGTGCGTATTCGCCTGCAAGGTTTGGGCATTCTGCAGGTTCGCAAGCGCGCCGCCCGTATGGGCCGCAACCCGGCGACCGGCGAAGCTATCAAGATCAAGGCGAGCAAGAAGGTCGCCTTCCGTGCTTCGAAAGAATTGAAGACGGCGGTCTAAAACCGGTCTTACGACAGTTGAGTTAGCAACGGGCGGGCGGCGCAAGCCTCCTGCCTGTTTGCTTTTCTCACCTCCTCCTTGCGGGGAGGTCGAAAAACGCGAAGGCGTTTTTCGGGTGGGGTTCTCTGCGGAAGCTGCTCATTCGGGCGGCGCGAACGAGACCTGTACCTGATAGTACTTTGTGGCTGCGGCCTTGTTATCGAAGGTCTTGCCCTCGGGCCTGCGCTTGCTCTTCACGGTGTAGGCGATGTCGATCTTCCGGCGGGGCTCCCCGCCGAACAGGACTTCCTCGGTCAGGATCACACCGCGCTCAGACTTCAAAACCCGTCGCTTGGCCATCGCTAGAACCCCGAAAAGAACGCCGTAGGCCGGAATCCTACCCGGCCTATGTTGCAGTGCAGCGTGACCGTTTGGCGCATCCGGCGCAAGCCCCAGACCTGCCCTTGCAGGCGGGGGAGGCCACGGGCTACCTAGCGCCAGCTTCACGAAAGGATCGCTTATGGCTCGCAAGAAAATCGCGCTTATCGGTGGCGGACAGATCGGGGGCACGCTGGCCCATCTGATCGGCCTGAAGGAACTGGGCGACGTCGTCCTGTTCGACATCGTCGAGGGGCTGCCGCAGGGCAAGACGCTGGATCTTTCGCAGGCCGGTCCCATCGAAGGGTTCGACTCGCGGCTCAGGGGCACCAACTCCTATGCCGATATCGCAGGCGCCGATGTGGTGATCGTGACCGCCGGCGTGCCGCGCAAGCCGGGCATGAGCCGCGACGATCTTCTGGGCATCAACCTGAAAGTGATGAGTGCTGTGGGCGAGGGCATCAAGGCCCACGCGCCGAATGCGTTCGTGGTGTGCATCACCAACCCGCTCGATGCGATGGTGTGGGCGCTGCGCCAATTCTCGGGCCTTCCGCACAACATGATCGTCGGCATGGCGGGCGTGCTCGACAGCGCGCGCTTCCGTCACTTCCTCGCCGAAGAAATGAATGTGAGCGTGGAAGACGTTTCGGCTTTCGTGCTGGGCGGCCACGGCGATACCATGGTGCCCATGCCGCGCTTCTCCACCGTGGCCGGCGTGCCGCTGCCGGAGCTGGTGAAGATGGGCTGGCTGAAGCAGGATCGTCTCGACCAGATCGTGCAACGCACGCGCGACGGCGGCGCGGAAATCGTGGGCCTGCTGAAGACGGGCTCGGCCTATTATGCGCCCGCCACCGCCGGCATCGAGATGGCGCAATCCTATCTGCTCGACAAGAAGCGCGTGCTCCCGGTCGCGGCCTATGTGAACGGCCCGTATGGCATCAAAGACCTTTATGTCGGCGTGCCGGTGGTGATCGGCGAGAAGGGCGTGGAGCGCATTGTCGAACTCGAACTGACGGCGGAAGAAAAAACCGCGCTCAACAAATCGGGGGATTCCGTGAGAGGATTGATCGATGCCTGTAAAAAGCTCGATCCAAGGTTAGCGTGAGCGGCCTTATCTCAGCCAAAAGAGCACCGCGCACAACGGCGTTGATCGTTGCGGGCGGTTTTCTTTTTGGCGGGGCGGCGCTGGCTGCAAAGCCCGCCAACCTGATCGTCACCGTCCGCGGCGCAGATATCGACGCGGGTTTCGTCCATGTTGCGCTCTACGACAAGGCGTCCTGGAACAGCTCGGTCGCCGAACCGTTGCGCACTTCCAGCCGCCATCCGGGCGGGGACATCACCGTCGTTTCGATGAGCGACGTCCAGCGCGGCAAATATGTGATCGAGGTCTATCAGGACAAGAACAACAACGGCCAGATCGATCCCGGCGAGCCGCATGGCATTTCGAACAATCTCTGTCTGCATGTGCGCGATTGTCATCCGACTTTCGAAGATGCCGCCGTTAAGCTGAAAGCCGGAGACAATGCGGTCTCGATCGACCTCGATTAAGACCGCACTGATTTTCGCCGGCGCGTTTGCCTTTACGCAGGCGGCGCAAGCGGAAGAATTGGCGACGCTCACCATCAAGGTCGAGCGCGTCTCCAAGAACCGTGGCGACATCCGCATCGCACTCTATGACGGCGCGAATTGGGGCGGCACCAAGGGCGAACCCACGGCGGGCGCTGTTGTTCCCGCCATTCCCGGCGAAACCATTGTCGTCCTGAAGGATCTCAAGCCCGGCATCTATGCCATCAAGACATTTCAGGACGAGAACCGCGACGGGAAAATGGATTTCGACTGGTTCGGAATCCCGACTGAACGTTTTGGCTTCTCCAACGACGCCAAACCGAAATTCCAGCAGCCGTCATTCGATCAGGCGAAATTCGAGATCAAGCCAGGCGACAACGAAACCACCATCGCCTTGCGCTGGCTGTTCTGACGCGCGTAAGGGCGCGCCCATTGCCATTGCGGGTGGCGCATTTCCGTTACGTCGTTTCATCAAACGAGCCAGAACCGATTCCGGTTTCCTTTGAACCGTGCAGGGATGCTAGATTGTTCCGCTTCGTAAATTTCCAAAGGAACCCATGATCCCCGTTCTGGAGACCGAGCGCCTTGTCCTGCGCGGCTGGCGCCCCGAGGATTTCGATGTCCTCGCCGCTTTCATGGCCGATGCGGACGTCATGAAATATCTGAGCGGCAGTCCGGTATCTCGCAACGATGCCTGGCGAAGCCTCGCCGTCATGGTGGGCCATTGGGAGCTGCGCGGCTACGGCATGTGGGCGGTTGAGCGCAAATCCGATGGCGTGCTCATCGGCCGTGTCGGCCTTCTCTATCCCGAAGGCTGGCCCGCGCTCGAAGTGGGCTGGACTTTGGGCAAGGATTATTGGGGCCATGGCTACGCCACCGAAGCGGCGAGCGCCTCCATGCGCTATGCCTTTCTCACGCAGAAGGTCGACCGCGTGATCTCCTGCATCGATCCCGACAACAAAGCGTCGCAAGCCGTTGCCGCGCGGCTGGGCGAGACCAAGGGGCCCACGCAACAGCTCACGGTCGCGGGGGAAACCTTCACCGTCGATATCTGGAGCATCTCGCGGGCGGAGTGGGAAAAGAGAAACATCGCATAGCAAGGCAATCGTCACGAAAGTATTTCCCTGAATGTCCGTTTCCGCACCGCCTGTCGTCTATCACCGCCGCGATTTTGCATTTTTCACCTCGGGCCGCTTTCTTTCGACAGTGGCGATGCAGATTCAATCCGTCGCCATCGGCTGGCAGATTTATACGCTGACAAATTCGGCACTGGCGTTGGGCTTTGTCGGCCTTTGCCAGTTCGCGCCGATGTTTCTGCTCACTTTGCCAGCGGGCGACATCTCGGATCGTTTCGACCAGCGCAAGGTGCTCGCAATCGCAACGACGGTTGGTGCGATTTCCAGCGCGCTTTTTCTCGCGCTGACACTCGCACATGTCTCGGCCGCTTGGCCTTTTTATGCCGTGCTGGTGCTGTTCGGATCGGCGCGCGGATTTTCCGGCCCGGCTGGCCAATCGCTCATCGCGTTTCTGGTGCCGGAAGAAAAGCTGGCACGTTCGATCGCGCTGTCATCTTCCGTTTTTACAACCGCCGTGATCGCTGGTCCAGCACTTGGCGGTTTTCTTTATGCGTTCGGTGCGTTCGCTACCTATTCGGTTTGCTGCATCTGTTTTCTTGGTGCCGCCGTGTTGTACGGCACGCTCGGCGGGCGTCGCCGTGCGCAATCCGTAACGGAAGGTACGCGTTTCGAACGCGTGGCCGCGGGTGTGCGGTTCGTGCGTTCGCGGCCGGTGATATTGGGGGCGATTTCGCTCGACCTGTTTGCGGTTTTGCTGGGCGGCGCGGTCGCTCTGTTGCCGATCTATGCGCGCGACATCCTGCACGCGGGGCCGATCGGTCTCGGTTTCCTGCGCGCGGCTCCAGCCGCAGGTGCCGCGATCACCTCTCTTACCCTCGCCAAATTCCCCATCGAGCGCCACACCGGCATTGTCATGTTTTCGGCGGTGGCGATCTTCGGTGTCGCGACCATCGTGTTCGGGCTCTCGACGAGTTTTCCCATCTCGCTCGCAGCGCTTTTTATCCTCGGCGCATCCGACATGATCTCGGTCTTCATCCGCTCGACGCTGATCCAGTTCGCCACACCGGATATGATGCGCGGTCGCGTGAGCGCGGTGAACATGCTGTTCATCGGCGCCTCCAACGAATTGGGCGAGTTCGAATCCGGCCTCACTGCGGCATGGTTTGGCGTGGTGCCTGCCGTCATCATCGGCGGTGTCGGTACGCTGGTTGTCGTGGCAACATGGATGATACTGTTCCCCGCGCTCAGGACCGTCGATCGCTTGCGGGAAGTTAAAGCCTAGTCCTGCCGCACCGAGCGCGCCACGCGCTCCAGCGTCAGCCCCTGCACGACAATGGAGAACACCACCACCGCGTAGCAAACAGTGAGAAATGCCTCACGCACCGGGCTTGCAGGAAGCGCCAGCACCAACGCCACGCTGATGCCACCATGTAGTCCACCCCAGGTGAGAATGCGCAACGTGCCGTGCTCGTGTTTGCGCAATCCGATGGCGGCAAGCGGTGGGATAAGGCTTAGATAGCGCGCAGCCAGCGCCAGCGGGATTGCGATCAGCGAGGCCCCGATCACGGGCGGATGCCACGCAATCGCCAGCAGCTCAAAACCGATCAGCAGGAACAATCCGGCATTGAGGATTTCATCGATCAAGGTCCAGAACACGGTGACGTGCTGGTCCACACGCTCGCTCATCGCCAGCCTGCGGCCCGGATTACCGATGATAAGCCCTGCCATCACCACCGCGATGGGGCCGGAAATCTCGAGCCACAATCCGATGGCATAGGTTGCTGTCGCCGTTGCCAGGGTGATCAGCACCTCGACGATGTGTTCGTCGATTGTCCTAAGTGCGACGAAGGCCACGCCGCCGGTGATGAGGCCCAAAACCAATCCGCCTCCGGCCTCCTTGAAAAATTCTCCAATCAAATGTGCCGCCGAAAGTTCTGTCCCGGCAACGGACGCTACGCCCAGTGCGATGGAAAAGATCACCACCGCCACGCCGTCATTGAACAGGCTTTCGCCCGCAATGATCGTGCGCATCCGATTGGAAAGCCCGATGCGCTTCAACACGTCGATCACTGCCACAGGATCGGTCGGAGAAAGGATCGCGCCCAGCACGATGCAATAGGCAAAGGGAATGGGCACCCCAAGCGCCCCGAATATCAGCCACATGCCGCCACCGAAAAGGGCGGTTGCGATCAGCACGCCGCCCACCGCCAGCAGGAACACTGTGCCCCAGTTCGCCATTAACTCCTTGAGATCGACGGTCAGCGCGCCCGCGAACAGCAGGAAACTCAACGCGCCCACCATCAGCGCCTGCGAGAAGGGGAATTGCGTCAAAAGATCATGCGCTGTTTGCGGCACAGCCCATTGCGGCATCAGGATTTCGGCCGCCAGGATGCACAGCGAAACGAGCAGGCTGATGAGCACCAGCCCGATGGTGTTCGGCAGTTTGAGGAATTTGTGGCTGACATATCCGAAAGCCGCGCAGAGAAACAGCAGCGCCGCAATCAGATCGAAAACGCCCTCACTGTAATCATGCACTATCATTCAGATCGACCCTCTGTGCTGCGAACGCACCGGGCTCGAGTTGCGGCCAGCCCAGCTTCTTCCTGAGCCTCTTCATATATTTGCGATAGGCGTCGATCTCAACATACGTCGCATGGCGATCCGATGCCACGAAGCGGATTCCGCCGGAAAGATCGGGCGCGTCGTTCGCCACCAGTCTGTCCAGTTTCTGCGCCGTCAGCCCGTTTTCGTTGCGTGCATCGATGGCACGGACGGTGAAATCCGCCATCTCGTCGAACAGCTTGTAGGCCCCGCCATTCGTTTCCATATAACCCATGCCGTAAAGCTCGCGATGGTCGCGGGCGAAGAGGTTCATATAGAGATCGGGCTTGTTCGATTTCCAGCGGAACAGCGCAGGTTCGACGAACGGAATCTCCCAGCGATAGCCAGTGGCGCAAAGCACGAGATCGAAGTCTTCGCTGCTGCCATCGTTGAAATGCACTGTTTTGCCGTCGAATCGCGCCACATCGGTCTTCGCGCGGATGCGGCCATGCGCGAGGTGATGCAGGATCTGCGTGTTCAGGATGGGATGGCTTTCAAACAGCCGATGGTCGGGCTTCTTCAATCCGAACCGCGTCAAATCTCCGGTGAGTGCCTTCAGCATCACGGCAAACACCTTCTGTTGCATCCACATCGGCAGGCGCGGGCCGCTGGCGGCGAACACGTCCGCCGGCACGCCGAACAGATGTTTCGGTACGAAGTGGTAGCCGCGCCTGAGGCTGATCGCGGCGTGATCGGCGATGCTTGCCGCATCGCTCGCGATATCGCAGGCCGAATTGCCCCCGCCAATGATGAGCACCCGCTTGCCGAGGAATTCGCCACGCTTCTTGTAAGTCACTGCGTGACGCATCTCGCCCGCGAACGTGCCGGGATAGTCCGGCATGCTCGGCAGCCAGTTGGTGCCGGTCGCGCAGACGAGCGCGCAATAGTTTTTCGTTTCGCCCGACGACAGCGTCACCTTCCACGTCCGGCCCACAAGCTCGGCACGGGTGACTTCCATATTGAAGGTAATGTGCTGGTAAAGCCCGTAAGCCACCGCGAATGAGCGGATATAATTCAGTATCTGCTTGTTCGACGGATAATCCGGATAGTCCTCCGGCATCGGAAAATCGATGTAGTGCGATTGCGTTTTCGACGAAATGAAATGCGCGCTGTCATAGATCGGCGAACCGGGATTGGATTGATCCCAGATCCCGCCCACATCCGAATGCCGCTCGTAAACATCAAACGCCACGCCGTGCCGCACGCATGCCCGAGCCAGTGCGAGCCCTGCGGGCCCTGCACCAACGATGCACACGCGCTGTTCAGTTTTCATATCGCGCGGTCAGCGTGGCCTTGCCCAGCGAATGCAATTGCAGTTGCGGGCGGATTTGCGCGCCCGTCACATCGCCCGAAAGAGAAAGTGATGGCACATCCAGCGCCCACACGTTGAAGATATAACGGTGCGTGGTCCCGCGCGGAGGGCAGGGGCCGCCATAACCCTTGCTGCCGTAATCGTTGATGCCTTCGGCCGCGCCTTCCGGCATCGCCGTTCCGCTTGCGCCTGGCGGCAGCGCCGTCACCGAAGCGGGAATGTTGAACGCGATCCAATGCCAGAAGTAATGGGTGTCATCCATCGGGTCGAACATGGTGACAGCGTAACTCTTGGTGCCCTCCGGCGCGCCGCTCCAGGCTAGTGCGGGCGAGGTGTTGGTGCCGCGTTCCTTGCCTCGGATGCGGCAGCTGTCGAGCACTTGGGGCAGCTTCATTTGCACACCCTCGCCGATGTCGCTGCTTTCGATTTTCATCTGCGCCGCGGCTGGCGTCGCAAGCCCCGCCACTGCGCAGGCACAGAAAAAGCCCTTCCAAAATCCCATATTCAACGCGCCCCGCACACTGCTTCGCATCTTAACCAATTTTGCCCGCCTCTTGCGAGGCGCAATCCCATGGGCGACCATGGGCCCAACGATATTTTCAAGAGGGGAATCATGTCTTTGAAGGTCATCGGCGCGGGCTACGGCCGCACCGGAACGTCATCGCTCAAGAGCGCGCTGGAAATGCTGGGCTTCGGCCCCACCCACCATATGTTCGAGATCATCATCCATCCCGAACAGGCCCGGTTCTGGGATGCGCTGGCCTATGGCAAATCGGTCAACTGGGACGAAGTGTTCGAAGGCTACAATTCCAGCGTCGATTGGCCGAGCTGCAAATATTACAAGGAACTGGCGGACCATTGGCCGGACGCCAAGGTGATTCTGTCTCTGCGCAATCCCAAGTCCTGGTACAAAAGCGTCAGCGAAACGATCATGCCCTCGATGAAGGGCCCGATGATCCTGCCCAACGGCAAACGCGTGGGCCCGCCGGGCGATTTCGCCAAGATCCTGATCGGCGACCAGACCTTCGGCCAGGACCTGAGCGAAGAGCACATGATCGAGGTTTATGAGCGCCACAATGAAGAAGTGAAACGCACCATCCCCAAGGATCGTCTGTTGGTGTTCCAGGCGACGGATGGATGGGAGCCATTGTGCAGGTTCCTGGGCGTGCCGGTCCCCTCCGAACCCTATCCCAAGCTCAACACCACCGAGGACATGCAGGCCCGCCGCAAGGCCATGTCGGAATCCTGACGCAATTGCGAAAGACCTCCGTTCCGGGCTAGATTTTCCCGTAGCTTGGACGGTGTGCAAATGCGAAAGGTCACTTCCGGCGCGAAGGCCGCGCTCGACGGCATCCTGTTCGATGGCATGACGATCATGGCCGGCGGTTTCGGCCTCTGCGGCATCCCGGAGAACCTGATTCTGGCCTTGCGCGAGTCCGGCGTGAAGAACCTCACGGTCATCTCGAACAATTGCGGGGTGGACGATTTCGGCCTCGGCCTGCTGCTGCAGACGCGCCAGATCAAGAAGATGATCTCGTCTTACGTCGGCGAGAACGAGACCTTCGAGAAGCAATATCTTTCCGGCGAGCTGGAACTGGAATTCAACCCGCAAGGCACGCTTGCCGAACGCATCCGCGCGGGCGGAGCGGGCATCCCTGGCTTCTACACGAAAACCGGCGTCGGCACGGTGATCGCCGAAGGCAAGGAACACAAGGAGTTCGACGGCGAAACCTACATCCTCGAACGCGGACTGATGGCCGATCTTTCCATCGTAAAGGCGTGGAAGGGCGATGAAGAAGGAAACCTCGTCTATCGCAAGACCGCGCGAAATTTCAATCCAATGATGGCCACCGCCGGCAAGGTTACGATCGCCGAAGTGGAAGAATTGGTGCCGACGGGAAGCATAGACCCCGACCACATCCACACAGCGGGCATTTTCGTGCAGCGGATTCTCAAGGGACCGCGTTACGAGAAGCGCATCGAAAAACGCACCGTGCGGGAGAGCTGAAGATGCCCTGGACACGCGATGACATGGCCAAACGCGCCGCACAGGAATTGCAGGATGGCTTCTACGTCAATCTCGGCATCGGCATCCCAACGCTCGTTTCGAACCACATCCCCGAAGGCATGGATGTGACCTTGCAAAGCGAGAACGGCATGCTCGGCATGGGACCGTTCCCTTTTGACAACGAAGTCGATCCCGATCTCATCAACGCGGGCAAGCAAACGGTCACGGCGTTGCCGCGCACGTCCTATTTTTCCAGCGCGGATTCCTTCGGCATGATCCGTGGCGGCCATATCAACCTCGCCATTCTCGGCGCCATGGAGGTGAGCGAGACCGGCGATCTCGCCAACTGGATGGTGCCGGGCAAGCTCGTCAAAGGCATGGGCGGCGCGATGGATCTGGTGGCGGGCGTCAAGCGCGTGGTCGTGATCATGGACCATACGGACAAATCCGGCCGCACCAAGCTGCTCCACCAATGCACGCTGCCGCTCACGGGCAAGGCGTGCGTCAACCGCATCATCACAAATCTCGGCGTCTTCGACGTGACGCCGGACGGCCTCAAGCTGATCGAACTCGCGCCGGGCGTGACGCGCGACGAAATCGTGTCGAAAACAGAGGCGAAACTCGCGGCCTAGCCCTTCCCCAGACAGCGTCTGCACCCGTAAGCTCCGCGCAACGGTTCAGGGGAGGATGTCATGCGGGTCGTCTATTTGATTGCCGCTTCGGTGATGTTCGCCACACAGGCGGTCGCAGCCGGCGAGCCGCAAATGACCAGTTGGGATGCCGAACAGAACGGCAGCCCCAAGACTTATACCTTCGGCACCTACAAGCTCACGCTGTCCTCCGCCAAAAACGGCGATCAGATGGGCGTTCCGCATTTGAGCGTTTCCGCGCCGGGCCTGCCGCCCTTCGCTTATGACGGTCAGGCGGCAGGCGACATCGCGCGGGCTGATTTCACGGTGCTCAAGCTTTCGCCCAAGGTGCAACCCTCCGTTGTTTTCGACACCTATTCGGGTGGCGCGCATTGCTGCGTGGAAGTCGTGGTGATCCAGCCCGCGGGCAAATCATGGCGCAAGATCGACCTCGGAAGCTGGGATGGCGGCGGCATCGCCTATCCGAAGGATGTGGATGGCGACGATATCGTCGATTTCGTCTTCGTCGACAATGCGTTTCTCTATGCCTTCGATTGCTATGCCTGCAGTCACCCGCCGCCGCTGGTCCTGAACATCGTGAACGGCAAGGCCGTAAACGTGTCCACCGCCCCACGTTTTGCATCGCTCTTCCGCGCCGATATGGCAGAGGCAAAGCAAGGTTGTGCTGAGCACAACAACGGCGTCTGCGCGGGCTATGTAGCCGATGCAGCGCGGCTCGGCGAATTCGATGAGGCCTGGCAGTTCATGCTCGCCAATTACAACAAGACGAGTACCTGGGATTATCCCACGCGCTGCCAGGGTCAGAAGGTCGATTACCGCTGCCAGGGCACCGAATTGAAGCCGAAGGATTATCCCGAAGCGCTGAAGTGGTTCCTGCAAGACAACGGTTACGTTCCAAAATAATCGAGACGAGGGGAAACGCGTGTTCGAGGCATTGAAAGGCTGGACGTCGGCACAAAAACACGTCGTCGCAGCGAGTTATCTCGGCTGGACGCTCGATGCGTTCGATTTCTTTCTGCTCGTCTTCGTCATCAAGGACGTGGCGGCGGAATTCCATTCCGAGATCGCAAACGTCTCGCTCGCGCTTACCCTGACATTGGGCTTGCGTTCCGTCGGCGCCTTCGTTTTCGGCAGACTGGCAGATCATTTCGGCCGCCGTCCGATCCTGATGTTCGACGTCGTTCTCTATTCCGTGCTCGCCTTCGCCACGGCATTCTCGCCCAGCCTCACTGTGTTTCTCGTCCTGCGCGCGCTGTTCGGCATCGCGATGGGCGGAGAGTGGGGCATCGGCGCTTCGCTGACGATGGAATCGGTCAAGCCGGAAGCGCGCGGTTTCGTATCCGGCCTGCTGCAATCGGGCTATCCGAGCGGCTATTTGCTCGCCTCGCTTGTGTTCTTCTTTCTCTATCCGCATATCGGTTGGCGCGGCATGTTCATGGTCGGCCTCGTGCCTGCGCTTCTCATTTTCTACATCCGTCGTCATGTGCCGGAATCGCCCGGCTGGAGGCGCCGTGAAAAGGTTTCGCTCGCAACAGCGCTTGGCGGGCCTGAACTTTCGATTGCCGCGCTCTATATCGTCAGCATCACGGCCTCGATTTATCTTCTGCCGATCATCGGCCCGATCAGCTTTGCGATCACGTTGCTGCCGGTGCTGGGCGCGCTCGTCTATTTCGGCAAACACTGGCAGTTGGCGCTTTACGTCATCACCCTGATGACGGCCTTCAACTTCTTCAGCCACGGCACGCAGGATCTCTATCCGACCTTCCTGCAGGTCCAGCACAAATACGAACACAATGCCGTCAGCGCCATCGCCGTGATCTACAATATCGGCGCCATCGTCGGCGGTCTTACCTTCGGCATCCTGTCGCAGCGTTATGGCCGCAGACGCATGATCGTCACCACCGCACTGCTATCCATTCTGGCGGCCCCGTTGTGGTCGTTCGCCGAAACGCCGGTCCTGCTGGCCGCCGGCGCGTTCCTGATGCAGTTCTTCGTGCAGGGCTGCTGGGGCATCATCCCCGCACATCTCAACGAACTGTCGCCCAACGATGCGCGCGGCACGTTTCCGGGAACGGTGTATCAGCTCGGAAATTTCATCGCCGCGTCGAATGCGCCGCTGCAGGTCGCGATCGCCACGCATTTCGGCGGGCAATATTCGATTGCGCTTGCAGGTGTTGCGATAACCGCTGCCATCGTGATTGCGATTTTGGCGAGCTTGGGTCGAGAAGCAAAGGACGCAAATTTGAGTGTTGTGTAAAATACCCTCCCCTTGAGGGAGGGTGGCAAAACAACCAGAAGCGCAATTATCCCTTCAGGATCACGTCCACCCGGTCCGGCTTGCCGCCGTCGGTGATACCGCCCATCGCGCGCACGTCGATCTTGTCCGACGGCACGCCGGAATCGATCAGCAATTGGCGCACCGAAAGCGCGCGCTTGAGCGAAAGTCTGCGCGCTTCGGAAGATTTGTCGCCCGGCGTTCCCGCGAAGGCCTGCAACAGCAGCCGCCCGGATCTCTGCTGCAACTCGTCGTTGAGCTTGCCCGCCAGCGATTGCAGAGCCGTTGCCACGTCAGCCGAAGGCTCCGCCGTGCCGGGCTCGAAATTGATGTGAATGTTGCGAATTTCGCCAAGGCTGCTGGCCTTGACCGTTTTGGGTGTCTCGGCGGTTGCCTGCCGCTGCGGGTTGGGCGCAGGTGCTGCACCATAATCATCCTTGCCGCTGAGCGAGAACGGGATGGCGGAAGAATCGGTGGCGGCGGGCTCGGGTTCCGGGGCGGGCGCAGGTTTCGGCTTTGGCTTTTCCGCCACCTTCTTCGGTGCGGGCTTGGATTCGGGCGCAGGGCCGAACGGCGAAACGTAATCGTCCGCGCCCAGCGAATTGGCGCCGGCCGAAGCAGCGGCGGGTGCCTCCGACGGTGCAGGCGCTTCGGATGGCGCGGGCGTTTCCTCCGGCGGCGGTGCTTCCGCCACCTTGGGTGCGGGCGGTTTGGGCTTATGCCGCTTGGGCTTCTTCAGGATGATCGGGTCCTGAGAGGGCTCGACCGGCTGATAGTTATAGGCGTCGAGCCCATCGAGCGAATTGACCACGCGGGCGCGCCGCGTATCCGGGTCGATCACCACGCGCGATCCGCTGGAGGTGGCCACCTGCGCGGCCGCAGGGCCCACAAGTGCCGCCAATGCGGCGGCGCAGATAAAGAGGCGGCTTCCAGCCAAAGCGCGCGTTCCCTTTCGAACCCCACCCGAACATAGACAAGCGGTCTGCCCTGCTTCAACCCTGACGCGATGCGTCTTTCAGCAGTTTGAGGAATTGCGGATGCAGCACCTCGTTGGCGGCCAGGATATCGCCTGTCTCCAGCGCCTTCTCGCCGCCGTTCAGATCGGTCACAACGCCGCCTGCCTCGCGCACCATCAGCATGCCGGCGGCGATGTCCCAGGGTTTGAGGCCCCGTTCCCAGAACGCGTCATATCGTCCCGCCGCCAGCCAGGCGAGATCGAGAGCGGCCGATCCATAGCGGCGCACGCCGGTGCTCGCCCCCATCACCGCGCCAAGCTCCGCCAGGAACCGCTCGTGTCCATCCTTGCCGAGGAAGGGAATGCCGGTCGCCGAAAGCGTCTCCCTGATCTGCTTGCGCACGGCCACGCGAAGCCGCTTGTCGTTCAGATAGGCGCCCTGTCCCTTTTCGCCCACGAACAGTTCGTTGGAGACGGGATTGAAGATCACACCCGAGACGATCTGGCCCTCGCGCTCCAGCGCGATGGAAATCGCGAAGTGCGGAATGCCGTGCATGAAGTTGGTGGTGCCGTCGAGCGGATCGATGATGAAGCGGTGCGATTTGTCCGGCCCGTCGATCACGCCGGATTCTTCCAGCAGGAACGGATAGCCGGGCCGCGCGCGCGACAGTTCTTCGATCAGAATGCGTTCTGTGCGCTGGTCTGCGGTGGTCACGAAATCCGCAGGGCCTTTCATCGA
Organism: Rhizomicrobium sp.; assembly: GCA_035543495.1. Classification (GTDB taxonomy): domain Bacteria; phylum Pseudomonadota; class Alphaproteobacteria; order Micropepsales; family Micropepsaceae; genus Rhizomicrobium. The sequence goes on from DATKJT010000006.1 coordinate 13,699, forward strand.
CACCTGCAAATTCTCGATCTCGCCGAAGTCGCGGATGAGCCCGCGCCCCGCCTTGCGCGCGGCGGCGATCATCACGTTCAGGGCTGGCGAAAGATACGGCATTATTCGGCCCTGCGGATATAAGAGCCGTCTTCGGTCGAAACGATTACCCTGGTTCCCGCATCGATGAACGGCGGCACCTGAATCTTCATGCCGTTCTCAAGCGTGGCGCTTTTGTAGGAAGGCGCTGCCGTTCCTCCCTTCAGCACCGGATCGGCCTCGGTGATGGTGAGCGTCACCTGCAACGGCAGCGAGATGCCGATGGGCTTGCCGTCATGCATCTGCACCAGCGTCTTCATGCCATCCTGAAGGAACTGCGCCTGATCGCCCACGAACTCGGTTGCGAGTTCGATCTGGTCGTAGGTTTCCATATCCATGAAGGTCAGCATGTCGCCGCTGGAGAACAGGAACTGGAAGTCCTTCTTCTCCAGATAGATTTCCTCCACCGTTTCGTCGGAGCGGAAACGCTGGTTCAGCTTGGTGCCGTTGGTGACGTTCTTGAGTTCGACCTGATTGTAGGCTCCGCCCTTGCCGGGCTTCACCTTCTGCGTCTTCACCGCGATCCACAGGCCGCCGTCGTAATCCAGCATGGTGCCGGGACGGATTTCGTTACCGGATATCTTGGGCATGGTTGACAGAGCGTCCTTTCGGGGCGCGGTTCGCGAGACAGGTGAATTCAAAGAGCGCGCGGGTTCTAGCAGGGCCCCGCTGTCGGGGCAATCGCATCAGAAAAGGGCGTTAAACGCCTTCACCGCCGCCGCAGGCCCTTGCGGGAAATTCCAGACACCCGCCGATACCGCAACAAAATCTGCGCCCGCCGCAATCAGAGACGGCGCATTCTCCACCGTGATCCCGCCAATCGCCACGCATGGCACGGTCATCACTTCGGCCCACCATTCGAGGAGTTCGATCTCGGCCTTGGTCTTGGGCTCTTTCGTCAGCGTTGGAAAGAACGCGCCGAACGCCACATAATCCGCGCCCGCTTCGGCGGCTTCCATCGCGAGGTGACGCGAATTGTGGCAAGTCACGCCCACGATGGCGTTCTTGCCCACGGCCGCGCGCGCTTGCGCATAAGTGGCGTCTTCCTGCCCCACATGCACGCCGTCGCAACCCAGTTCCGCCGCAAGATCAGGCCGGTCGTTCAGGATGAACGCGGCATCCGCGCGTTGCGCTATTGGCATCAGGATTTCGGAGGCGCGCCTTATGTCGTCGTCCGAAACGTTCTTCAGCCGCAATTGCAGGCACGCCACATCGCCGCCATCGAACGCGCGCTTCAAATCGTCCGCGAACGCGCGCGGTTCCAGCCTGGGCGGCGTGATGAGATAGAGGCGGCAGTTCGTCATTCTTCGAGGGCCGCTTCTTGCGGCCGCCTCAGAATGACGAACGCCGTCATGCTGAGGTGCGAGCGCAGCGAGCCACGAAGCATCAAGCCGCCTTCTTCTCCAGCTCGGCGCTCCATTTGCCGACGGCGGCGAGCCCGTTCATTTTCGCGCGGTGCGTGAAGGCACCCTGCGCCAACGTCACGTTCTCGGCCTTGCCGCTCCACGCCTTCTGCGGTGCTGCCTGCAACGCGCGGCCATAAGAGAACGTCAGAGCCCACGGCAGTTCGTATTCCGCGTTCATCGCGTTCAGATGCGCGGTCGCCTGTTCGTCGGATTGTCCGCCGGAAAGGAACGCGATGCCCGGCACAGCCGATGGCACACAACGCTTCAGGATTTCCACCGTGCGCTGCGCCACTTCATCCACACTCGCCTGCTTGGCGCACTTCATGCCCGAGATCACCATGTTCGGCTTCAGCACCATGCCTTCCAGCGCGACATTGGCGTAGTAAAGCTGCTGGAAGGTTTCCTTCAGCACCCATTCGGTGACGTTGGCGCAGGTGTCGATGTCGTTGTCGCCATCCATCAGCACTTCGGGCTCGACAATCGGCACGATGCCGTTTTCCTGGCACAGCGCCGCATAGCGCGCTAGCGCATGGGCGTTCGCATTGATGCAATTGTACGAAGGCCGTCCATTGGTCGGATCGTAGGTCGCGCGCCACTTGGCGAAACGCGCGCCCAGCCCGTGATAGGCGATCAGCCGTTCGCGCAGACCGTCGAGACCTTCGGTAACCGTTTCGCCGTTGCTCGTCGCCAGCGGCTTCGCGCCCGCATCCACCTTGATACCGGGAATGCTGCCGGCCGCTTCGATCAACTTGACCAGCGGCGTGCCGTCCTTCGCCTTCTGGCGGATGGTTTCATCGTAGAGGATGACGCCGGAGATATGGTTCTTCATCGCGTCGGTCGAACGGAACAGGAGTTCGCGATAGTCGCGGCGGTTTTCCTCCGTCGAATCCACGCCGATCTTGTCGAAGCGCTTCTTGATCGTTCCGGAGCTTTCGTCGGCGGCCAGAATGCCTTTGCCTTCCGCCGTCATCGCGCGCGCGATTCTGTTCAATTCTGCGAGATTCATTTTTCTAACTCCGTTTCGCGTTTGCCAGCGCAGCCACGCCCGGCAATTCCTGCCCTTCAAGCCATTCGAGAAATGCGCCGCCCGCCGTCGACACGTAAGAGAAGTCGTCGGCGACACCGGCGTGATTGAGCGCGGCCACTGTATCGCCGCCGCCCGCAACCGAAAGAAGTTTGCCCTGCTTGGTGCGCTCGGCAACGAGCTTCGCCGCCGCAACCGTGCCGCGGTCGAACGGCCGCGTCTCGAACGCGCCGAACGGCCCGTTCCACACAAGCGTTGCAGCCGTTTTCAGGCGGCGCTCGAACTCGTCGATCGAGTCGGGGCCCACGTCGAGGATCATCTCGTTTTCGGCCACTTCGCGCACCGGCACGGTGCGGTGATGCGCATTCGCCTTGAACTCGCTCGCCACCACCACATCGTCCGGCAGGATCAATATCGTGCCGGTTTCGGTCGCCAGTGAAACGATGCGTTCCGCCGTCTTTAGATGATCGGCCTCATAGAGCGAGCGCCCGACAAAAATGCCTTGTGCGGCGAGAAATGTGTTCGCCATCGCCCCGCCGATCACCAGAATGTCCACTTTCTGAATCAGGTTTTCGAGCAGCGGAATCTTGGTCGAAACCTTCGCGCCGCCCACAACCGCCATCACCGGTCGCTTGGGATCGTCCAGCGCCTTGTGCAGGTGGGAAAGCTCGGCTTCCATCGCCCGGCCCGCCGCGGACGGTAGCAGATGCGCCAATCCTTCCGTCGTTGCGTGCGCGCGGTGCGCGGCGGAGAACGCATCGTTCACGAACACATCGCCCAGCTTGGCGACCTGCTTGGTGAACTCCGCATCGTTCGTTTCTTCGCCCTTGTGAAAGCGCGTGTTCTCCAGAAGCAGGACGTCGCCGTCTTTCATCTTGGCAACGGCCGCTTCGGCATCTGCGCCCACGCAATCGGTCGCGAAATCGACATGGCGCGAAAGCGCGAACGCCAGCGCAAACGTCACCGGCTTCAAGGACATTTCCGGCACGACCTTGCCCTTCGGCCGGTCGAAATGCGAAAGCACGATGACCTTCGCGCCTTTCTTGCTCAGTTCCCTGATGGTCGGTGCCTGGCGCTCGATACGCAGCATGTCCGACACGCGGCCATCTTTCATCGGCACGTTCAAATCCGCGCGCACGAGCACGCGTTTGCCCTTCACCGAAAGGCCGTCCAGCGTTTGAAACGCAGCCATCGTCAGATCAGCTTGCCCATCGCAACGGCGGTGTCCGCCATGCGATTGGAGAAGCCCCATTCGTTATCGTACCAGCTCATCACGCTGACGAAATTGCCGTCGATCACCTTGGTCTGATCGAGCGCGAAGCTGGACGATGCAGGGTTGTGATTGAAATCGTGGCTCACCAGCGGCGCATCCACGATGTCGAGCACGCCCTTCAGTTCGGCGGCAGCGGCCTTTTTCATCGCCTCGTTCACTTCGGCAATGGTGGTGGCGCGTTTGGCGACGAATTTCAGGTCCACCAGCGAAACGTTCGGCGTCGGTACGCGCACCGAGATGCCGTCGAGCTTGCCCTTCAGTTCCGGCAGCACCAGGCCCACGGCCTTCGCGGCACCCGTGGAGGTCGGGATCATCGAAAGGGCTGCGGCACGCGCGCGGTAAAGATCCTTGTGCATCTGGTCGAGCGACGGCTGGTCGTTGGTGTAGGAATGCACCGTCGTCATGAAACCTTTTTCGATGCCGATGGCGTCGTTCAACACCTTGGCCATGGGTGCGAGGCAATTGGTGGTGCACGACGCGTTGGAAACGACCGTGTCGTCCTTGGTCAGCGTCTTGTGGTTCACGCCATAAACGATGGTGCGGTCCGCACCGTCGCAGGGTGCGGAAACGAGCACGCGCTTGGCGCCGGCTGCCAGATGCGCCGAAGCCTTTTCCTTGGAGGTGAAGATGCCCGTGCATTCCAGCGCGATATCCACTGCCAGTTCCTTGTGCGGAAGCTGCGCGGGATCCTTGATCGCAGTCACCTTGATCTTGTGGCCGTCGACGATCATCAGATCGCCGTCCACTTTCACTTCGCCGGGGAAACGGCCGTGCACCGAGTCGTAGCGCAGCAGATGCGCGTTGGTTTCGACCGGGCCCAGATCGTTCACACCCACAACAACGATGTCCGTGCGCTTCGATTCCACGATCGCGCGCAAGACCAGACGCCCGATGCGGCCAAAGCCGTTGATCGCGACGCGAAGTGCCATGTCTCTATCTCCTTCGTCATGGCTGGCAGCGAAACGCTGACCGGCCACCCAGTTAAAAATTACGACTTCAATGCCGCCTTGGCTCTTTCCGCCGCGGCTTCCGGCGTAATGCCGAAATGCTTGAACAAATCCTTCGCAGGCGCGCTGGCGCCGAAGCTGTGCATGCCCACAAAGGCTCCGTCCGGACCGATATAGCGGTCCCAGCCCAAAGGCGAGGCCGCTTCGATTCCAACCTTAACGGTGCCGGGCCCCAGCACGCGCTCACGATATGTTTCGTCTTGTTCCTCGAACAGCGCCCAGCACGGCATCGAAACCACGCGTGCGCCGATGCCATCGGCTTTAAGGATTTCACGTGCCTTCATCGCCACATCCACTTCGGAGCCGGTGGCAAGGAAGGTTACTTTCGCCTGGCCTTCGGCAGGCGCAATTTCATAAGCGCCGCGTGCGCAAAGGTTGTCGTCGGTGTGCGTGGTGCGCAGGGTCGGCACGTTCTGGCGCGTTAACGCAAGCAAACTCGGTTGCTTGGAATGCTCCAGCGCCAACTGCCAGCACTCGGCCACTTCCACCGCGTCTGCGGGGCGGAACACCAGGAGGTTCGGCATCGCGCGCAAGCCCGCAAGCTGTTCGATCGGCTGATGCGTCGGCCCGTCCTCGCCAAGGCCAATCGAGTCGTGCGTCATCACATAGATCACGCGTTCGCCCGAAAGGGCCGAAAGCCGGATCGCCGGTTTGCAGTAATCGGAGAAGATCAAGAACGTGCCGCCATACGGGATCACGCCGCGATGAAGCGCCATGCCGTTCATCGCCGCCGCCATGCCGTGCTCGCGAATGCCGTAATGCATGTAGCGCCCCGAGAAATCGCCGGTCGCGATTTCCTTCATGCCTTTGGTCTTGGTGTTGTTCGATCCCGTCAGGTCCGCCGAACCGCCAATGGTGGTCGGAACCTGCGCGTTGATCACTTCCAATGCCATCTCGGATGATTTGCGCGTCGCGACGGAAGGCTTTTCGGCGCTGTGCTTTTTCTTCAACTCGATCATCGCCGGCGCAAAGCCTTTTGGCAGATCGAGCGAAATCGCAGCGTCGAACTCGGCCGCCTTGTCGGATGCCTTCTTGCGTGCTTCCCATGCTTCGCGCGCAGGTTTGCCTTTCGCGCCAATCGCGCGCCAGGCCGAAAGGATGTCGTCGGGAATGACGAACGGCTCATACGGCCAATCGAGGTTCTTGCGCGCGCCGGCAATCTCTTCCGCGCCCAGCGCTTCGCCATGCGCTTTCGCCGTGCCCGCCTTTTTCGGCGCGCCATATCCGATCACGGTGCGGCAGCAGATGAGCGTCGGCTTGTCGGTCGATTGCGCGGCCAGCAACGCGCGCGAAACTTCTTCGGCATTCATGCCGTCGACGAGATGGGTATCCCAACCCGAGGCTTCGAAGCGGCGGCGTTGATCGGTCGAATCCGAAACCGATATGTCGCCGTCGATGGAGATGTTGTTGTCGTCGTAGAGCACGATCAGGTTGCGCAGCTTCAGATGGCCCGCAAGCCCGATGGCTTCGTGGCTGATGCCTTCCATCAGATCGCCGTCGCTCGCCAGCACATAGGTCTTGTGGTCGACCAGATCGTCGCCGAAGCGCGCATTCTGAATTCGCTCGGCAATCGCCATGCCCACGGCGGTCGCGATGCCCTGGCCGAGCGGCCCCGTGGTCGTTTCGATTCCGGCGAGATGGCCATATTCGGGATGCCCCGCGCACGGGCTTCCCAATTGCCGGAACCGCTTGATGTCGTCGAGCGTGATGTCGCCATAGCCCGTCAGATAGAACAGCGAATAAAGCAGCATCGAACCGTGACCGGCCGACAATACGAACCTGTCGCGATCGGGCCATTTCGGATTCGCGGGATCGAATTTCAGGAATTTCGCGAACAGCGCGGTTGCGGCATCGGCCATTCCCATCGGCAGGCCGGGATGGCCCGAATTTGCGGCCTCCACGGCGTCCATCGAGAGCGCGCGGATCGCGTTGGCGAGGCGGCGGATTTCAGCGGCCTCCTTCGAGGGCGAAACCGGGCCTGCGGCACTGTTCATCGCGTTTTTTTCCTTCGGAATGGGCTTGGCCTTAGCGAGGCAAAGCCTTCTGCGTCAAGTGAGCGAACGCAAAAGCGTTGCCATATTTCCCGCATCTGCCTAAGGTCTTGGCGCACAGCGAAAATGAGGCGTGCATGACAAGGCTGGAACAGGCGGCCGCACGGTTCGCCGCAGCCCTGGAGCAAGTCGAAAAAGCAGGGGGGCCCCTCGCCAAAGCACGCGAGGAAATGGGCCGCGCTGCCGCCCGCATCGCGGAACTGACCGCGGAGCGCGAACGGCTTCTGGCCAGAATCGCCGAATTGGAAGATGAAGCCCGCGCACTTTCGGGACTTACCCATGAAGTCCAAGGCCGTCTCGACGGCGCAATAGCGGAAATCAGAGCGGCGCTCGGCCGCGCGTAACTTGCGTAACCGCTGACAGGAAGGAAATCTTATGCCCCTGGTCAACGTCATGGTGAATTCGAGGGCCTATACCATCGCCTGCGACACTGGCGAGGAAGACCACCTCAAACAGCTCGCCGCCTATGTGGACGGCAAGGTCCGCGAACTCATGGAATCGGTGGGGCAGGTGGGCGATACCCGCCTGCTGCTGATGGCGGCCCTGCTTCTGGCCGACGAGTGTTTCGATGCCCAGGCCCAGCTTCAGTCGCACGGCGATCGTGCCGCGGGCGCGGCGAACGACCATCATACCCAGCCGGAAGGCATGGTCGCCGAACATCTCGAAGCCGCAGCCAAGCAACTCGAAGACATTGCCGCGCGCTTCGCGCACGCCTGAAACGGTTTCCACTTTTGCCTCCCATGCACTAGCCTAGTCCCCGGACGGGTACTGCCTCGCGCGTCAGGATAGCGATGCCCAGGGGCCTTAATGGTACTCACCGGGAGCTGTCCCTGTCCGAGATCGTGGTCTCGGGTATATGGCGCCCACCTGCACTTGCAGGCCCGTGAGGATCCAGTTCCAACGGCGTGTGCGGTCCCGTCCGCTTTGCCGCAAGCAGCGCAGCCACTTACCTCCCCCTACGCGGGGAGGTCGACGTCGCGAAGCGACGGCGGGTGGGGGGCTGCTTCCGCAATCTCGATCTGCGAACGTCAGCGCATGCAGGAGACGACCCACCGCCGGTCCCCACCCGTCGCCGCGCTCGCGCGCGCCGCCGACCTCCCCGCGTTGGGGGAGGTAAGAAGATGAAAGCGCTATTGAGGCGCGAAGCCCGCGCCCGCCGCGAGATATTGGCCAAAGCCATCCCCGATTTCGCTCCCCGCCTCGCCGCCCATGCGAAGGCGCTCGCTATCCCGGAAAGGAGCATCGTCGGCGGCTACGTCGCGCTGCCGGGAGAAGCCGATCCGCACCTGTTACTGGAGGCGTTGCGCGCCGCCGGTCACGACATCGCGCTTCCGCGAGTGGAGTCGAAGGGTACCCCGCTCGTCTTCCATCTTTGGCAGAAGGGGCAGCCCCTTAAGCCCGGCACCTTCAACATTCTCGAACCGGAAAGCCGTTGGCCGATCGCCCACCCGCACATTCTGCTCGTGCCGTTGCTGGCGTTCGATGCACGAGGTCATCGCCTGGGTTACGGCGGCGGCTATTATGATCGGACGCTGGAAGTCTTGCGCGCGAAAGGTCCCGTCCGCGCTGTAGGGATTGCGTATTCGGGACAGGAGATCGAGAACGTGCCCGACGAAAACCACGACCACCTGCTCGACATGGTCCTGACAGAAGCGGGCGTGCGGCGCTTTCCGGGCCGATAGCTCGATTTTGCTGGTTTTCCGCCGCCATCCCCATGTTATGACACGGTCATGCGCATTCTATTCATTGGCGACGTCATCGGAAAACCCGGCCGCGAAGTCGTCAACGCGGAACTCCCGCGCCTCATCGATACGCTGAAACTCGATTTCACGATCCTCAATGGCGAAAACCTTGCGGGCGGTTTCGGCGTCACCCGCGCCATCGCCAACGAAATGTTTGCCATCGGCGTCGATTGCATCACCACCGGCAATCACTGGTTGGACCAAAAGGAAATCCTCAATTTCATCGGCGATGAAGACCGCGTGCTGCGGCCCTGCAATTTGCCGGCGGGCACGCCCGGCAAAGGCGCCAATCTGTTTCAGGCAAAGAACGGCGCGCATGTGCTTGTCATCAATCCGCTTGGCCGCGTCTTCATGGAGCCGCAGAACGATCCTTTCCTCGCGGTCGATGCGGAACTGAACGCGTGCCCGCTCGGCGAAGTCGCCGACGCGATTGTCGTGGACATGCACGCCGAAGCGACATCAGAAAAAATGGCGATGGGCCATTTCTGCGATGGCCGCGCCAGCATGGTCGTCGGCTCGCACTCGCATGTGCCGACGGCCGATGCCCAAATTCTTCCCGGCGGCACTGCCTACCAAACCGATGCCGGCGCCTGCGCCGATTACGACTCCGTCATCGGCATGGAAAAATTCGAGCCGCTCCAGCGCTTCACCAAGAAGATGTCGTCGGGCCGCTTCCAACCCGCGACCGGTCCCGCAACGCTCTGCGCGATCTTCGTCGAAACTAATGCCAAAGGTTTCGCATCCCGCATCGAGCCCGTGCGCGTGGGCGGGCGGCTGAAGCAGGCGATCCCGGATGTCTGATGTTCCGTTCCGCTTGCGCAAACTCGACCACGTCGTGTTGCGCGTGGCCGATCTGAACGCGAGCCTGCGTTTTTATCTCGACGTTATCGGCTGCACGATGGAGAAGGAACAGGCGCAGATCGGCCTCTATCAGGTGCGCGCGGGAGATTCGCTGATCGATCTCGTCCCGCTGAATCAACCACTGGGGAAAATGGGCGGCGCAGGCCCCGCGAAGGAGGGCCGTAACGTCGATCATTTCGCGCTCCAGATCGCCCCGTTCGATGAGCCCACGATCCGCGCCCATCTCGCGCATCACAACATCGATATAGCCGATGCGGGCCAGCGTTATGGCGCAGAAGGCACCGGTCCCTCCGTCTACATCCGCGATCCCGACGGAAATACTGTGGAACTCAAAGGCCCCGTGAACTAAGGCGCGTGCGCCTCGCCATAGGCCGGTGCCAGGATGTGCCCGAAAGCGAACCGTACAATCAGCAGCAGCACGACGCCCACTGCCATCATGCCCGCATGCAGCAGCCAGAAGTTCACCGCCGTCATCGTGCTCAGCAATCCGCCGACATATCCGATCAGCATGTTGCCTGCGAAGAGATGCAGGTAGTAGATCGCGATCATCGTGCCGCCTAGGCCTTTGGGCGCGGCGCGCGAATAAAGCGCTAGCCCCACCGGCAGCACCATCGAAAAACCCAGATCGTTGACGATGTGAAAGGCGAACGCCCAGAAGATCGAAACCGGCTGTCCCGTCTGCGCAACGCGCCACGCGGCGGCGGCGAGCACCAGCGGCGCAAACGCACTGATCGCGGTGCCGATCACGATCTTGGTGATCTCGTCCGGCTCCGTCCAACGCTTACCCCACCAGCGCCAGAACCAGATCACGAATATCATTAAAACTGTAGAGACAATCGCATCAACGGCTTGCAGCCATGTCACCAATATTTTGAACCCGAAGAACACAAGATGAAGGTTTTGGTTCGCCCAGATAACATAGGCGTTGCCGATTTCCTGATTGCTGACGAGCGAAAGTGCCAGAATAGGCAATAGCGCGACCAAGATAATGACCACACGCCAATCTCTGCCCGTTAAGGGAGGACGTTTTGTCGGCTGGGCTTTGTTGCGTGAGGGTTCCGGTGGCAGCGCATAGCGACCGGAGAGATAGGTCAAAAGCCCGATCACCATTCCAATGCCTGCGGCACCAAATCCCCAATGCCAGCCAACTTCTTGGCCCAGTGTTCCGCAAACGAACGGCGTTACAATGACCGCGACCTGGATGCCGACAAAATAGACCATAAATCCGTCGGCGCGGCGGTGATCATTTTCCGCGTAAAGATCGCCGACCTGAGCTGCGATGTTTCCCTTAAAGCAACCGACGCCGAGCAACAAACATAACAACGCCGGTAAAAAACTTGCCTCGAACGCCATTAGGAAGTGACCAAACGCCATAAGCGCAGCACCGAGCGTCACCGTAACCGTGCGTCCGAGCACGCGATCGGCAAGCCATCCACCGGCGAGCGGTGTGACGTAAACGAAGGCCGTGTACAGGCCATAGATCTGACTCGCCATCGCCTGTGGCGTGAGCGGCCCACGAATCCATTCGATTGCATGTGAAAAGACTGCGAAGCCCCACACCTGGCCAACATGTTCGGGCTTGAACAGATATTCTGTCAGGTAAAGAACAAGCAGGCCTTGCATCCCGTAATAGGAAAAGCGCTCCCAAACCTCCGACATCGAAAGCCACCCAAGGCCAGGCGGATGACCGATGAAAGATGTTTGCGTTCTGGTCCCTTCCTGAAACTCTTCGAGCGGCGAACGCACCGCCGCCCCGCTCTTCACCTCGGCCGCCATGGCCAGGTCTTCGGCTTCTTCGGTCCTGGAAATGCTCATCCGCCCACCCGGCCATATCGCCCCGCCACTGTCCGCGAAGCCGGAAAGCAAGGCAAGTCAAGGCGTTGCGAGGGTGGCGGAGCGCGGATGCGGCAATGGCTGAATTTCTAACCGTTTCGAACTAAGGTCACGTCCATGTTGAGCCGCCAAACTGCCATCGACATCCTGACCGCGCTTCGCCCCCATCTGAATGCGCGCGGGATAGCGCACGTCGCGATCTTCGGTTCCGTCGCGCGTGACCTTGCGAAGGCGACGAGCGATATAGACGTGCTGGTTATGCCTGCGGAGAACAAGCAACTCGATCTTTTCGATTTGGGGGGCGTCCAGACTTTGCTGGACGAACATTTCGGCGGCACGGAAGTGGATGTGGCGGTCGGTCCCGTCCGCACCGAAAGTTTGGCGCGCGCGATAGGCAAGGACCGCGTGGATGTCTTCTGATCGCCTTGCTAAATGCTTTGGCGACATCATTTCTGCCATCGATCTCATTCAGTCGTGGACTTCGCGAGCGGGAGGAATCGAAGCGGCCATTCTGGGCGATCCTCTCGTGCGTAGCGCGGTGGAACGCCAACTTCTGGTCATCAGCGAAGCCGCCGTTCGCCTCAACAAGCTCGACCCCGAAGCCGGACCGAGGCTTGCATCAGAAACCGACTGGCCCGGTATTCGCGGCATCGGCAATTTCCTTCGGCACAGTTACGACGATTTGGACACCCGGATCATCCTCGACGTACTGCAAAAGCGGCTCGATCCGCTGCGGGCGGCTTGCGAGGGGGCACAGGAAATTCTTGCGCAATCAGGCAGAACAGCCTGACCAGCCGCCCTCTTGAACCATCCCCCGGCGCCCGGCTATTTCAGCCCTCCCGAAAGGTGAACCATGGCCGGTCATTCCCAGTTCAAGAACATCATGCACCGCAAGGGGCGGCAGGATAAGGAGCGGTCCAAGCTCTTTTCCAAGCTCGCCCGCGAAATCATGGTTTCGGCCAAGCAGGGCATGGCCGATCCCAATCACAATCCGCGCCTGCGCGCGGCGATCATCGCCGCCAAGGCACAGTCCATGCCCAAGGAAAACATCCAGCGCGCCATCGACAAGGCGACAGGTGCGGGCGCGGATAACATCGAAGAAGTGCGTTACGAAGGTTATGGCCCCGGCGGCGTGGCGCTGATCGTCGAAACCCAGACCGACAACCGCAACCGCACCGGCAGCGACATCCGTTCGACGTTCTCCAAATATGGCGGCGCGCTGGGCGAACCCAATTCCGTCACCTTCATGTTCGATCGCGTGGGCGTCATCACCTATCCGAAGGCGAAAGGTTCCGACGACGCCATGCTGGAAGCGGCGATCGAAGCGGGCGCCGACGAATGCGTGTCGTCCGAAGACGGCCACGAATTCATCACCTCGATGGAAGATTTCGGCGCGGTACGCGATGCGCTCGAACAGAAGCTCGGCGAACCGGAAGCCGCCAAGATCGAATGGCGCCCCAAATCCACCAATCCGGTGAACGACGAGAACGGCGAAACCCTCATCAAACTGATCGAGATACTCGACGACCACGACGACGTGCAGACGGTCTACGGCAATTACGAACTGTCCGATGCGTTGCTGGAGAAGATGGCCTGATCGTACGGGTGGCCCGTATCCGCGGCCCATGACAAAGTGGCGTTGCAGATTCGTTCGCCTGGTCCCATGCACACCGTCCGCATCCTCGGCCTCGATCCCGGTCTCAGCCGCATGGGCTGGGGCGTGATCGACGTTGCGGGTACCCGGCTTCATCACGTGGCCCACGGCGTGATCGCAACCACGACCGCGAATGTGCTGGGCTATCGCCTTCGCCTGCTGCATGTCGCGCTGAGCGAGGTGATCGCCGAACACCGCCCCGGTGCCATCGCCGTCGAACAGGCCTTCGTCGCCAAGGATCCGCAGGCCGCGCTCAAGATCGGCCATGCCCGCGCCATCGCATTGCTGGCCGCAGCACAAGCCGAACTCGACATCGCCGAATACGCGCCCAACCACATCAAGAAATGCGTGGTCGGCGTCGGCCATGCGGGCAAGGAACAGGTGCAGGCGATGGTCAAGCGCCTGCTTCCCACCGCGCGTGTGACACAGGCCGATGCGGCCGACGCACTCGCTGCCGCCATCGCTCACGCGCATCTCGCCGGCACGCGCGCCCGCATCATGGGAGCGTTGGCAGGCGAAGTGGTTGCCGGTTCGCCTTCCGCCAGAGCGACCAATAAAAAATCGGCACTCGCATGATCGGCAAACTCACCGGCATCGTGGATTCGCTGGGCGAGGACCACGCCATCCTCGACGTGAACGGCGTGGGCTATCTCGTGAACTGCCCGTCTTCGACGCTATCGAAACTCGCCGCAGGAAATACCGCCTCGTTGATGATCGAAACCCGCGTCACCGACGAAACGATCAAGCTCTACGGCTTTTCCTCGAACGAAGAACGCGAATGGTTCCGCCTGCTGCAGACGGTGCAGAATGTCGGCGCGCGTGTGGCCCTCAACGTGCTTTCCGCGCTCAGCCCGCGCGATCTCGAACGCGCGCTTGCATTGGGCGACAAGGCAGCCATCGGCCGCGCACAAGGCGTCGGCCCCAAGCTCGCACTGCGCATCGTCACCGAACTGAAAGACAAGGCCCCCGCCATGATGCTGCGCGGCCACGGCGACGAAACGGTTGCCCACGCTGCTCCTCGCGGCCCGGAAGCCGATGCCGTCGCCGCCCTCATCGGCCTCGGCTATTCTCCGTCGCAGGCAAGCGAAACCGTGGCGCGCGTGGCCCATGAGTCCGGCGCGCTGCCGGTGGAAGCATTGATCCGCGAGAGCCTGCGCCGCATGGGCGCTAGAGGCTGAATTTCTTAGCGCAGTCTTAATGCCATGCGGGTCATGCTCGCCGCCATGACCATCCTGTTGCGCCCCGCCCCTGCCGTTCCGGTACGGTCGACGACTTTCAACGCGCCAGTGCTTGCGGTGGTGGGGTGGACTGCCGTCGTTTTGGCTATCCGCCTTTCCATTCCGCTCAATCATGATGTCGCCTGGATCATGGAGGGCGCGCAGCGTCTGCTCGCTGGCGGCCAATTCGGTCGTGACGTGGTCGATGCCAATCCACCGCTTGCCTGGTGGATTTCCTGCATACCCGCCGCGGTTGCAAATGTCAGTGGATTAGGTCTTGGCGTCTCTTCCGTTCTGTTCACCACGGCTGCCGGCCTTCTCAGTGTCTGGTTGACCAATGCCGTTCTGACGCGAAGCGACGTCGCGTCCTCGACGCGCGCGATACTGATCTCTCTCCTGCCTGTGCCGCTGTTGATTTCGCCCGGCTACGATTTCGGTCAGCGCGAGCACCTGATGCTCATCGGCGCCATTCCATATGCCGCGGCCGCGTCACTCGCGGCGCAGGGGCGCAAGTTGGATTTCCGGCTTGCGCTTGCCGTCGGGTTGTTCGCGGCACCGGCTTTTTGCCTGAAGCCGTACTTTCTTGTTGTACCGGTCTTCGTCGAAGCGTGGCTGGCATTGCGTTGCCGGTCATTGCGCATCTGGTTGCGGCCCGAATTTCTTGTCACGCCCGTTTTTGGCGTCCTCTACCTCGCAGCGATCAAGCTCTTCGCGCCGGATTATCTCGCGGTCGTCATGCCCGAAGCTGCCGCCATCTATTGGGCGTTCAACGCGCCCGTTACTCGTGTTGTCCCCTTGGTTGCGCAATTCATGGCGCCTCCACTTCTGGGTTGGGTGCTCGCTCTTGTGGCAAAACGATCGAAGCCGTCGCTGTTGGCCGAAGCTCTTGGCGTGAGCGCCATTGCCGGTGCCGTCAGCGCCGTCCTGCAAATGAAAGGATTCAGCTATCACCTGGTCCCCGGCATCGGCCTGGCATGGGTCGCCTGCCTTGCGGAAGCTGCGGGTCTTTTACGAACGCGTAAGGCGATCTCTGTCGCCATCCTCTCGCTTTTGGTCGCATGGGCCGCCAACGTTTCCTTCCGCGAATTGCGCGACGGCACCATCTCGCGCGTGGAGGCGCTTGCGTCGGTGTTTCGAACCTATGCGGGACCAGGCGGAACCGTTTATGCCTTTGTCACCTCGCCACGCGACATTCACCCGGCGATCGTTGCGTCCAACACGAAATGGGCCTCGGTCGCGTGTTGTCTCTATCATTTGCCGGCGGCGGTGCGTGCCGACGAACGCCCGCGTGGCGATCGTGCTCGCATTTTGTCCGTTGCCGACAGCCAGACGAATCGTGCGCTTGAGGATCTGTTCCGCGCGCGTCCGGCCGTCATCGTGATCGACGCCAACGCGGCCAAACTCGGTATAGACCGGCCATTCGCCTATCTCCCTTACCTTTCGCGCTTTCCAGGCTTTGCCGCGTTCTGGCGGAATTACGAGGAGGGCAAGACTGTCGGCGGATTCCGGACATTCGTGCGAACAGGCACGCCCTAGTCTCTGGCGTTGCGCGACAACCCCGCCACGCGTTAAGCCTGATGCCGATGGACGGACGGGCAACCATGCGGGCAGCCAAACCGGAAAATGATCGCGTCGACCGCCTCGTCACGCCCGAGCGTGCCGAGGAAGACTCGCTCGAATCGAGCCTGCGGCCCAAGACGCTTGCCGATTTCGTGGGCCAGCAGCAGGCACGAGAAAATCTTTCCATCTTCATCGAAGCCGCCAGGAAGCGCGGCGAGGCGCTGGACCATGTGCTGTTTTCCGGTCCGCCGGGCCTCGGCAAGACCACGCTTGCGCAGATCGTGGCGCGAGAATTGGGTGTGAATTTCCGCTCCACCTCCGGCCCGGTGCTGGCCAAGGCGGGCGACCTTGCGGCTATCCTCACCAATCTCGAACCGCGCGACGTGCTTTTCATCGACGAAATCCACCGCCTCAATCCGGTGGTGGAGGAAATTCTCTATCCCGCGATGGAAGACTACGAACTCGATCTTGTGATCGGGGAGGGCCCCTCGGCGCGTTCGGTGAAAATCACGCTTGCGCCCTTCACGCTCGTCGGCGCCACCACCCGCTCGGGTCTCATCACCACGCCGTTGCGCGATCGTTTCGGCATTCCCATCCGTCTCAATTTCTATACGGCGGATGAATTGATCTCCATCGTCGAACGCGGCGCGCGTGTGCTGGGCTTCGACCTCACATCCGATGGCGCGCGCGAGATTGCGGGCCGTGCACGCGGCACCCCGCGCATTGCGGGCCGCCTGCTCAAGCGCGTGCGCGATTTTGCCAGTGTTGGCGGTCATGGCCGCGTCGATGCCAAGATCGCGGATGCCGCGCTGACGCGGCTGGAAGTGGACAAGCGTGGTTTGGATTCCTTCGACCGGCGTTATCTCAAGCTGATCGCGGAATCTTTCGGCGGCGGCCCCGTCGGCGTCGAAACCATCGCGGCTGCGTTGGGCGAAGCGCGCGATGCCATCGAAGAAGTCGTCGAACCCTTCCTGATGCAGCAGGGTTTCGTGCAGCGCACGCCGCGCGGCCGCGTTCTCACCGGCGCCGCTTTCGGCCATCTGGGCCTGCCGGCTCCAGCGCGCGATCCCGCCCAGTTCGGCCTCTTCGGGAGCGAGCCCGATGACGAATGACGCGCTCGGCCGCTTCGAGGGCAAGATGCACATCCTGCCCATCCGCATCTATTACGAAGACACCGATCTGTCGGGCGTCGTCTATCACGCCAATTACCTGCGTTACATGGAACGCGGCCGCACCGAATTTTTCCGCGCCGTCGGCATCAAGCTCGCGGGCCTTGAGGATGCCGAACCCACCGCCTGGACCTTGCGCAAAGTTCAGCTGGAATATTTTCGACCCGCGCGGCTCGAAGATGAACTCGAAGTGCGCACCGCCTGCGCCAGCCTGAGCGGCGCGCGCATGGTGGCCGACCAGAAAATCTATGCAAACGATGTGCTTCTGACCCATGGAACCGTCGAAGCCTGCATCATGACGCTTTCCGGAAAGCCCCGGCGTATCCCCCAAGAGGTGCGCGACAAGCTGGCCCCTTTCCTTTACGAAGAGCGTTGAACGATTCGCGCCCAATTTCGGCCACTTTACCTAGGTTTTTAGCGGGGACCGGCTTGCCCCCACCCCGGTTCCCGCGAGAGCGGAAGAGGTTAGTTCATGAGTTTCAAGCGCGTCCTTGCCGCGTTGGCCCTTACTTTCACCGTGGCGCTCGCCGCGCCGGCTGCACTGGCACAGTCCGCGCCGTCTGCGGCCCCCACCAGTGGCAGCGCCGAAGCCCAGCCACTCGATGCCCCAATCGCTGCCCCCAGCGGCGACGTCGAAATCGGCAGTTCGACGGGATCAACCGCCGGAAATGTGGGCGATATCTCCATCGTCTCGCTGTTCATGCGCGCCGATCCGCTGGTCAAAGCGGTTTTCTTGCTCCTGGTGGCCGCTTCGCTGTGGTCGTGGACCATCATCATCGGCAAATGGATCATGATCGGCTCGATCCGCCGCAAGGCCGATGCGTTCGAAAAGGTGTTCTGGTCCGGTCTGTCGCTCGATGAGTTGTACCAGCAGATTTCCGCCAAGGCCGATCACCCGATGGCGACCGTTTTCGTCTCCGCCTTGCGCGAATGGCGCCGCGCCTTCGAAGGTGCGGGCCCGCGCGAAGCCGCACTCGTCAGCATCCGCGAACGCATCGAAAAAGCGATGAACGTCACCATCCTGCGCGAGATGGATGGGCTCGAACGCCAGTTGGGATTCCTTGCCACCGTCGGTTCCACAGCACCGTTCGTCGGTCTGTTCGGCACCGTCTGGGGCATCATGAATTCGTTCTCGGCGATTGCGGCCCGTCACGACACCACGCTTGCGGTCGTCGCTCCCGGTATTGCCGAAGCGTTGTTCGCGACCGCCATGGGTCTGCTCGCTGCGATCCCTGCGGTCATCTTCTACAACCGCTTCGTCAACGAACTGGCGCGTTACAACAATCGCCTCAACGGTTTCGCGGATGAATTCTCCGCCATTCTTTCGCGCCAATTGGACGACAAGGTTCTGCGCTGATGGCAGCAACGCTCCAGAGCCGCGATCATCGCCGCCGCCCCATGGCGGAAATCAACGTCACGCCGTTTGTGGACGTGATGCTGGTGCTTCTGATCGTGTTCATGGTCACCGCCCCCTTGCTCACCGTCGGCGTGCCGGTCGATCTGCCGAAGACCAAGGCGCAACCGCTCGGCCAGGATCGCGAGCCCCTTTCAGTCTCGGTCCGCAAGGACGGCAACATCTATCTGCAGAACACACCGATCGAAGAAGATGCGCTCGTGGCCCGCCTCGAAGCCATCTCGAAGAACGGATACGATCAGCGCATTTTCGTGCGCGGCGACAAATCCGTCGATTACGGCCGCGTGATGGAAGTGATGGGGCTTTTGAACGCAGCAGGCTTCACCCATATCGGGCTCGTCACGGATGTCCCCAAAACCGGCGGCAAGAAGAAGAATTAGCGCGGCGAGCATTCGCCACGATGTGTCGCCCGCGGGCCTTGCGGGTTCGGCATTGCTGCATGCCGCGATCATCGCATCTGCCTTCTTCACCTGGCAGCACACGCTGAAGATCGCCGATGAAACCCCGCCCGTGGTGCCCGTCGAACTCGTCACCATCGGCCCCAAGACCAACATCAGGGCGACCCAGAAGCCGCCGCCGAAGATCGAACCGGAGGAGATCAAGCAGGCGGCGCCCGAGCCCATCGTTGCGGCACCGCCACCGCCAATTCCGCAACCGGAAGAACCTGCGCCGGAACCCGCGCCCCCCAAACCCGTTGTGAAACCTGAGCCCAAACCGGTGCAAAAGGTGAAGCCGCAGGAAGAGAAGCCGAAGAAGCAGAAATTCGACATCAACAATATCGAAGCCCTGCTCAACAAGGTTGCGCCGAAGCAGGAGAAATCGAACGCGAAAGTTGCCGACCGCACGATCAAGGGCATCGGCGCGCAAACCGCGATGACGATGGATCTGGTGGATTCGCTGCGCAATCAGATCGCGCAATGCTGGAGCCCGCCCGCAGGCGCGCCGCATCCCGAAGACCTGATCGTGGACTTCTTCGTGCAACTCAATCCCGATGGCTCCGTCGCGATGGCGACACCGCGCACGCAGCCGCAGAATTCCTATATGCGCGCAGCGCTCGAATCCGCGCGACGTGCAATCTTCACCTGCCAACCCTATAAATTGCCTGCCGATAGATACAATCAGTGGCGCGAAATCGACCCCCTGCATTTCGATCCGCGCCAGATGATGGGCCATTGAACCGGAGAGATGAGATGAAGCGTTTGATATTGGCGTTCGCGGCGATGGTCTTTGCCTTTGTGTCCTTTCCTGCCATGGCGGCGCTTCAGGTCGATGTCACGAGCGGCAATGTCCAACCGCTTCCCATCGCAATTCCGGATTTCATCGCGCCGAGCCAGGGCGATGCGCAGGCGGGCGCGAATATCGCAGGCGTCGTGCGTGCCGATCTCGAACGATCCGGCCTCTTCAAGCCGCTCGATCCCAAATCCTTCATCGAGGCGATTCACGACATCAACGTGCCGCCGAATTTCGCCAATTGGCGCGTCATCAATGCGCAAGGTCTCGTCACCGGCCAGGTCGCGACGCAACCGGACGGTCGCCTGCGCGTCGATTTCCGGCTGTGGGATGTCTATGGCGGAAGCCAGATGCTCGGCCTGCAATATTTCACCACGCCGGAAAACTGGCGGCGCATCGCGCACATGATCTCCGACCAGATCTATGAGCGCATCACGGGCGAGAAAGGCTATTTCGATACCCGCATCGTCTTCATTTCGGAATCCGGCTCCGCACTCAACCGCAGAAAGCGACTGGCGGTGATGGATGAAGACGGCGCCAACCCGATCTTCCTCACCAAGGGTGACTATCTGGTTCTCACGCCGCGCTTCAATCCGACCGCGCAGATGATTGCTTACATGTCCTACATTGCGGGCAAACCGCGCGTGTATCTGTTCGATCTCGAAACGGGCCGCCAGCAGATGCTCGGCAATTTCCCGAACATGACGTTCTCGCCACGTTTCTCGCCCGACGGCAACAAAGTTGTAATGACGCTCGAACACGGCGGCAACTCCGACATTTATGTGATGGATTTGCGCACGCGCGCGGTGTCGCGGCTCACAACCGATCCCGCCATCGACACCGGGCCGTCGTTCTCACCCGATGGACGGCAGATTACTTTTGAATCCGATCGCGGCGGTTCTCAGCAGGTCTATGTCATGAATGCGGACGGTTCCAACCAGCATCGCATCAGCTTCGGCAGCGGCAAGAACGGCACGCCGGTGTGGTCTCCGCGCGGCGATCTCATCGCTTTCACCAAGCAATCCGGCGGCGCCTTCCGGATTTGCGTAATGGGGCCAGATGGTTCCGGCGAACGCGTCATCACCGATGGCTGGGAAGACGAAGGCCCCACCTGGGCTCCCAACGGCCGGGTCCTGATGTTCACCCGCACCGAGCGGGGGGGGCGCGGGTCCACAATATGGTCTGTGGACGTAACCGGCCGCAATGAACGTAAGGTTTCTACCCCCGGTGGTGCCTCCGATCCGGCCTGGTCGCCCTTGATCCACTGACCCGGAATTCCTAGAATCCTCTTGTTTTCCCCCCGTTTCTGGGTCTTTTTCGGCCCTGAAGCGTTACTGCGATTGGTGCGCGCACCCACTAGTTTCTTTCGGGCTTCCCCGACGCACCCGGGGTGGGCCGTACGGAGTCCCAATTCCATGAAAAAATTATCGACGGGCCTGAAATTCGCGGCGGTTGTCTCCGCCCTGCTCGTGGCGGGCTGCGCCTCGAAGAAGGAAGAGCCGGCGCCCCCGCCTCCTCCGCCCGCGGCTGCCCCTGCTCCGGCTCCCGCTCCGGTCTCGACCATCGTGCCCGGCAGCGCCGAGGATCTGCGCGTCAATGTCGGCGATACGGTCCACTTCGACTACGATCAGTATTCGCTGACCGACGAAGACAAGACCACGCTGCAGCGCCAGTCCGCCTGGCTGCAGAAGTACCCGGCCGTGCGCGTGACCATTGAAGGTCATTGCGACGAACGCGGTACGCGCGAATACAACCTCGCGCTGGGTGCCCGTCGTGCCAATGCGGTGAAGGAATATCTGGCGAGCCTCGGCGTTGCCGCCGCACGTCTCGATACGGTTTCCTACGGCAAGGAACGCCCGGTTTGCACACAGTCCGATGAATCCTGCTGGGCGCAGAACCGCCGCGGCGTGACCACCATCACGGCCGGTGCCGCCTCGTCGTAAGGCGTTGTTCCGAACTGGAAGGGGCGCTCTCCCGTGGAGGGCGCCCTTTTTCTTTGGCTCTTTTGTTTTGGGCGGGCCTCAATTTCGGCTAAGTATTTCAGCCCAATTGCTTCGCCTTCCGAAAAAAGGTGTGTACATGCGTGAACGAGTGAAGTCCTTGAGTTTCGCGGCCAGTCTGGCGCTTGGCGTGCCGGTCTCGCTGATGGCCCCGATGGTCCTGCCGCAAACGGGGCAGGCCGTGGCCGGCGTCTTCGACAAGGACGAAGATATCGATGCCGAATCCCGCCGCCTCAGCAAAGACCTCGGCGACGACCGCAATCCCAACACACGCTTTGCAGGTCTGTTCGGTCAATCCGACGAGGAAAAGGCCGCCGCCGAAGCCGCCCGCCAGCACGAGTTGGCCCAGGACTCCAATATTCAGTCGCTGATGCAGCGGGTGCAGGACCTCGAAAACACCATCACCCGCCTGACCGGCCAGAACGAACGTCTCGGCCATCAGGTCGATCAGCTTCGCACCGCGCTCGATCGCGCACAGAAGGATTTCGATTATCGCCTCTGCACCATGTCAGCCCAGCAGCTTGGTGCCACGGATGAAACAGGGGGCGGCGGCCTCAATTGCGGTGCGGTCGGCCAGCAGAGCAATGCGCAGCCGATGAACGCTCCGCCGCCGCCATCATCGGGCGACACGGCACAGCAGCTCGCGCCGCCACCGGGCTCGCTCGGCACTTTGAGCGCCAGCGACGTCAACGCTCCCAGCCGCTACACGCGCCCGGCCACCGATGCACCGCGCCAACTCGCCAATATCGACAGCAACAGCGAATACAATTCGGCGATGCAGCTTCTGGCGCGTGCGCGTTACGATGAAGCAAGAAGCGCGTTTCGCGCCTTCGCCGACAACCATCCCGACGACATGCTGACGCCGCAGGCCGTCTATTGGGTCGGCGACATAGCCTATGTGCAAAAAGATTATCCCGGAGCCGCACGCTCGTTCGCCGAGCAGATCAAGAAATATCCGCAAAGCGACAAGGCACCGGACTCGATGCTCAAGCTCGGCCAGTCGCTGATCGCGATGGGACAGAAGCAGGAAGGTTGCACCACCCTTGGCGCGATCAAAGCCAAATATCCGCAAGCCCAGGACAAGATCCTCACCCAGGCGAAAGCAGACCGCAAAGCGGCCTCCTGCCGTTGAGGCATCGCTTGCCGCACGCTTCGCGACGTCCATGTCCGCGCTGGGCAATCTCTGGCCCGGCGCGATTGCCGTTTCCGGCGGTGGCGACTCTCTTGCACTGATGCATCTCGTCGCCGATTGGGCGAACGCGCGAAAGCTCGAAACACCGAAAATCCTCACCGTCGATCACGGCCTGACCGCCGGATCGCAGAAGCGCGCGAACGAGGTGAAAGCCTTCGCGAAAAAGCTCGGTCTCGCGTGTGAGGTGCTCGTTTGGAAAGGTGCCAAACCAAAATCCGATATCGAAGCCGCCGCCCGCGACGCCCGTTACCGCCTGATGGGCGAATGGTGCCGCGCAAACGGCATCGCCTATCTCTATCTGGCTCACAGCGAAGACGATCAGGCCGAAACCTTCCTTTTGCGTCTGGCGCGCGGCAGCGGATTGGATGGCCTCTCCGCCATGAGTGGGGTGGCGCGCTATCCGGTCGAAGGCTTTTCCGATCTATCGCTCGTCCGCCCGCTACTCGGAATGACGCGCGACGAACTGCGCCGCTTCCTCAAATCGCGCCGCATCGCATGGCACGAAGACCCGATGAACGCCGACATCCGTTTCGCCCGCGTGCGCCTGCGCGCGGTCTGGCCGGAACTGGAAAAGGCTGGCCTCACCACCGCCCGCATCGCCGCCGGCGCCCGCCATCTCGCCCGCGCCCGCGAGGCGTTGGAGCAGGGCACCACCCAACTCATCCAATCCGCCACCCGAAAAGAGAACGGTCGCTTGCTGATCGATGGCGCCGCATTGGCCGCAGCACCCCGCGAACTCGGCCTGCGGGCATTGGCGGAACTTCTCAAGTCGATCGGAGGTCACGCCTATCGCCCCCGGTTCGAGCAGCTGGAGTCGCTGTTCGATTCGCTCGGCCGCTCCGGTTTTTCCGGGCGAACGCTCCACGGTTGCCGCCTTGGCCGCGCCCCGCGGCGCCTGGCCGTGTTCGGTCCGGCCACGCTGTTGCTGGAAAAAGAGGCGAAACGGGTCAAAACCGCGTGAGGCGAAAGGTCTTTCCGACTGCTTAACTGGCTTGTTCCGTCAACCAAATCGCTTAACGCCATTCTTCAGCCGCGTTTGCCGCCTCTTCTTAAATTTCTTAACATTATTGCGGCTGGCAACTGCGCAGTAGCATTCCTATTTACTAGAAAGGCTCTAAATTAGGGCAGCCGGGGTTCCGGCAGGGGTCTGAAGCCCCCGAAAGGATGACAGTGAATAATCTTCGCAATCTCGCCCTGTGGATTTTGATCGCCCTTCTTTTGGTGGCGTTGTTCAACCTGTTCCAGGGCTCGACCACGCATCCGGCGAACACGCCGATGACCTATGCCGAATTCTACCGCCAGGTCGATACCGGCGCGGTGAAGGATGTGACCATCCAGAGCAACACGTTCAACGGTCACCTGTCGAACGGTCAGGCCTTCGTGACCTATGGCCCGTCCGACAGCGCACTCATCGACAAGATGAATGCGCACCACGTGAACTATCAGTTCAAGCCGGAAGACAACGGCATCTCGCTGGTCGGCATCCTCATTCAGTCCCTTCCGATGATCATCCTGATCGGCGGCTGGATTTTCTTCATGCGCCAGATGCAGGCGGGCGGCGGCAAGGCGATGGGCTTCGGCAAATCCCGCGCGAAGCTGCTCACCGAACGCACCGGTCGCGTGACGTTTGAAGACGTCGCCGGTGTCGATGAAGCGAAGGAAGAACTGAAGGAGATCGTGGAATTTCTCCGCGACCCGCAGAAATTCCAACGCCTCGGCGGACGCATCCCCAAGGGCGTGCTGCTCGTCGGCCCGCCGGGTACGGGTAAGACCCTGCTCGCCCGCTCCATCGCGGGTGAAGCCAATGTGCCGTTCTTCACGATCTCGGGCTCCGACTTCGTGGAAATGTTCGTGGGCGTCGGTGCTTCCCGCGTGCGTGACATGTTCGAACAGGCCAAGAAGAACGCACCTTGCATCGTGTTCATCGATGAAATCGACGCGGTCGGCCGCCATCGCGGCGCCGGGCTCGGCGGCGGCAACGACGAACGCGAGCAGACCCTGAACCAGTTGCTCGTCGAGATGGACGGCTTCGAGGCGAACGAAGGCGTGATCCTGATCGCCGCCACCAACCGCCCCGACGTGCTCGATCCCGCATTGCTGCGTCCCGGTCGTTTCGACCGTCACGTCGTCGTGCCGAACCCAGATCTCGCGGGCCGCGAAAAGATCCTGCGCGTTCACATGCGCAAAGTCCCGCTGGCGCCGGATGTCGATCCGCGCACCATCGCGCGCGGTACGCCCGGTTTCTCCGGCGCCGATCTCGCCAACCTCGTCAACGAAGCTGCGTTGCTGGCGGCGCGCCGCGGCAAGCGCGTCGTGACGATGAGCGAACTCGAAGACGCCAAGGACAAGGTGATGATGGGCGCGGAACGCCGCTCCATGGCCATGAGCGAAGAAGAGAAGAAGCTCACCGCCTATCACGAAGGCGGCCACGCGCTCGTTGCCCTGCACGTCGAAGGCTCCGATCCGATCCACAAGGCCACGATCATTCCGCGCGGCCGTGCGCTCGGCATGGTGATGCGTCTGCCCGAGCGCGATCAGCTTTCGCTGACGCGCCAGAAGATGCTGGCCGATCTCTGCGTCGCCTTCGGCGGCCGTCTCGCCGAAGAACTGATCTTCGGCCACGAGAAGGTCACCACCGGCGCGATGAGCGATATCGAACAAGCAACCCGCATGGCGCGTGCCATGGTCACGCGTTACGGCATGAGCGACGATCTAGGCCCGATTGCGTATGCGGAAAATCAGGAGGAAGTCTTCCTCGGCCACAGCGTCTCGCGCACGCAGAACGTCTCCGAAGCCACCGCGCAGAAGATCGATTCCGAAATCCGTCGGATCATCGACGAGACCTACAATCGCGCGAAGACTATCCTGTCGGATCATCTCGACGATCTGCACACAGTCGCCAAGGGCCTCTTGGAATACGAAACGCTCACGGGCGACGAGATCATTGCGCTCATCAAGGGCATCCAGCCGGTGCGCAAGCCGTATGAGGAACCGGAGCCCCAACGCGGCGCCGGCCCCAGCGTCCCCCAAGCCGGCCGCCCCCGCCCGATCGGCCCCATCTCCCCGGAACCGCAGCCGGGCCGGTGAGTCATTTCGCCTCTAGCGTACCGCCACAGAACCATTTTTAATTGGTGGTAGATGCCTTGCTACTACCTTGACGGGTAGAAAGGGTTTCGCGGTCATGCGACTGTTCACTATTGGCTATGAGGGCGCGGAGATAGCAGAGTTTCTCGCGACCCTTGCGGATCACGGCATTTCCCAAGTGATCGACGTTCGCGATGTGCCGATCTCACGAAAACGCGGCTTTTCGAAAAACAAGCTGCGAGAAGCATTGGCCGGTTATGGCATAGAATATTTGCATCTCAAGGGGCTCGGCGATCCAAAACCAGGCCGGGAAGCCGCGCGCGCTGGAAGGTTTGCTGCCTTCAGGTCGATATATGGAAAGCACCTTGAAAGTTCTGTGGCGCAAACCGCTCTGAAAGAAGCGCGCTCAGCTGCCGCACGCCAAGTCTCGTGCCTTCTTTGTTTCGAACGATCCAACGAAAATTGCCATCGTTCGATAGTCGCCGATCATCTCGCAAGGAGCAGGCAATTCGACGTTTGCCACATTGGTGTTCAGGCTTCTTCGATCAATAAGCGCAAGGCAGCGCATGACAGGCCAGCCCACAACTTTGCGGTCGGGTGAGACCGAGGCAGTTGTCATCATCAAGGCTGCGCCACAGATAGGCCAGCGACATGGTGAAACTGTTTGTTGCGCAGCAATAGATCTTCATGGAAATTGGCTGCGGCTTTATCCCGTGTCTTTTCGATCTCTCGCAGACGGTCAGAAATTTGCGCGGTGGGATAGGATCAAATTCAAATGGCGCTTTCCGACCGATGACGCACGCAGAGAGAGCAGACGGGTCGATCAGGATAGTCTGGAAATCGTTGGAGAGCTGAAGAAGTCCGAAAGGCAGAGATTTCTTTCGAATCTGATTGTCGAAAGCCTCGACAGAGAGCGTGAAGCCGGTCGAAGTCTTGCGCTCCTCAAGGCCGAGATACTCGAATTTAAGATTGAGAAGAAGCCGACGAAGGAAATCTCAAGTGAGCGGCTGCGCTTCGTGAGTTTTCGTAGTCAGAGAGACTTGTTCAATTCGGAAGCAATCATCCCTTATCAGCCTTGTGCGTACAGATTTAAGTATCGTTACAAGACGGCAGACGGCCTTCGAGAGGGCACCTGCCAAGACTGGGAAATTGAAGCAACCTTCTATAACTGGACCAAATATTTCGGCAGCGAAGATGCCGCTTTAAACCGAATGCGGGAGGTCTTTGGCGAAGAGTATCCCGCCAAAGGTATGTTGCTGGCGATGGGCACACATTCGCAATACCCCGATACATGGCTTATCAATGGCGTCGTTAGGCTGGATGATGTCACTCAGCCATCGCTATTCTGATTCCAATGCAAACTGAGTCCAAAATCTTCGGTATCCTCAACATCACGGAGGACTCGTTCTCCGATGGCGGCCGCTTTCTTGAGCCGGCGGCCGCTCTTCAGCATGCGCGCGCGCTGATTGCCGGTGGCGCCGATGCACTCGACATCGGTGCGGCGTCTTCCAATCCCGAAGCTGCCGGTGTTGCACCCGCGATCGAGATTGCGCGTCTTCAATCCGTCGTGCCGCAACTGTTGAAGGAAGGCGTTGCCATTTCCATCGATACGTTCTCGCCGGACGTTCAGCGCTGGGCGCTCGAACAAGGTGTAGCGTATCTGAACGACATTCAGGGATTTCCCGATCCCGAAATCTATCCCGCGCTCGCCGCATCCTCCGCAAAACTCATCGTCATGCATTCGGTACAGGAACGGGGCAGGGCGACGCGCGTGGAGGTTTCGCCGGAAGAAATCGTGCCGCGCTGTATTGCCTTTTTCGAACGCCGCATCGCTGCACTCACCTCCGCCGGCATCGATCGCGCCCGTCTCATCCTCGATCCCGGAATGGGATTCTTCCTCGGTTCCAATCCCGAGGCCTCCTTCACGATGCTGAACGAGCTGCCACAACTAAAGCGGGCGTTCGGATTGCCGGTTCTGGTGTCGGTATCCCGCAAATCCTTCCTGCGGCGGATCACCGGCCGCGATGTCCGGCAGAGCGGCCCGGCCACGTTGGCGGCCGAGCTTTTTGCTGCCCGGAATGGGTCCGATCACATACGCACCCACGATCCGGCGGCCACCCTCGACGCGTTAAGGGTTTGGAACGCTTTGAACGCTAGGCATTCCGGGTCGTGAGGGGGTAAGAATGCCGCCATCCCTTCACTTTCGAGCCGTAAGCTTCTGGTACAAGTCTTGATATAGTGTCCGGGGAAGCCCCCATCCCCGCGGGAGTGTTTCAGTATGACGCGCAAATTCTTCGGCACCGACGGAATTCGGGGCCGCGCCAATTCCCCGGCGCTCTCGCCGGAACTCGCGATGAAAGCGGGCATGGCCGCGGGCCGCATCTTCACAAAGGGCGATCATCGCCACCGCGTGGTGATCGGCAAGGACACGCGCCTCTCCGGTTACATGGTCGAATCCGCCCTCGTTGCCGGCTTCACCTCCGTCGGCATGGATGTCTTCCAGTTCGGCCCACTGCCCACACCGGCCGTCGCAATGCTCACCCGTTCGTTGCGCGCCGATCTGGGCGTGATGATCTCCGCCTCGCACAATGCGTTCGAAGACAACGGCATCAAATTCTTCGGCCCCGACGGGCAGAAACTTTCCGACGAACGCGAACACGAAATCGAAGCGCTGATGGCGAATGGCCTGGAAGAAGGTCTCGCCGGCCCTCGCGAAATCGGCCGCGCCAAGCGCATCGAAGACGCGCAGGCCCGCTACATCGAATTCGCCAAGCGCACCTTCCCCAAGAACATGCGGCTCGATGGCCTTCGCATCGTGATCGATTGCGCCAATGGTGCAGCCTATCGCGTGGCGCCTGCCGTGCTTTGGGAACTGGGCGCCGACATCGTGCAGATCGGCGTCAATCCCGACGGCTTCAACATCAATTCCGAATGCGGCTCCACCGCGCCGGAAGCGATGGCCAGCAAGGTGCGCGAGATGCGCGCCGATTTCGGCATTTCGCTCGATGGCGATGCCGACCGCGTGGTGATGGCCGATGAAAACGGCCAGATCATCGACGGCGACCAGATTCTCGCGCTCATCGCGCGTTCCTGGACGAAATCCGGCGATCTCAAGGGCGGCGGTGTCGTCGGCACGGTGATGTCGAACGCGGGCCTCGAACGCTATCTCGGCAGCCTCAATCTCAAGCTCGCCCGTGCAGCGGTCGGCGACCGCTATGTGCTCGCGGCCATGCACGAAGGCCGTTTCAACGTCGGCGGCGAACAATCCGGCCATATCATCCTCAGCGATTTCTCGACAACGGGTGACGGTCTCATTGCGGCGCTGCAAGTGCTGGCCGTGATCGCGGGCGAAAACACCCGCGCCAGCAAGGCCGCCCATCTCTACGAACCGCTGCCGCAACTGCTCCACAACGTCCGCTTCAAGAGCGGCCAACCTTTGTCGGACAAGCGCGTGACCGATTGCATCAAGCAAGCCGAAGCCCGCCTCAACGGTTCGGGCCGTCTGCTCGTGCGCAAATCCGGAACCGAACCCGTGATCCGCATCATGGCGGAAAGCGATGACATCACGCTGGTTCAGCAGGTCGTTCGCGACGTGGCCGCGGCCATCGAGGAAGCAGCACGTTGACGAAGCCGGCGCGGCTTCTGGTGATTGCAGGCTCGGATTCCGGCGGCGGCGCCGGCATCCAGGCCGACATCAAGACGGCGACGGCGCTTGGCGCCTACGCGATGACGGCGGTGACCTCTGTCACCGTGCAGAACACGCAAGGCGTCCACGCCATCCATCCCATCCCCGCCAGCATCGTACGCGCGCAGATCGTGAGCGCATTGGAAGACATCGGCGCGGATGCCATCAAAATCGGCATGCTCGGCTCGTCCGACGTCATTCAGGCGGTGGCGCAAACGCTCACCAATTATGCACGCGACATTCCGCTGGTGGTCGATCCCGTGATGGAAGCCAAAGGCGGCGCATCGTTGCTGGAAGACGAAGCCGCCAACACGTTGATGTTGAGCCTGTTCCCGCTCGCAAGTCTCGTCACGCCGAACGTGCCCGAAGCCGCGCGCCTCACCGGCCTGCCCATCGAAACACCGGCCGATTGCGCGCAAGCCGGACAATCGCTGCTCGCCACCGGCACGCAAGCGGCTCTGGTGAAAGGCGGCCATCTCGAAGGCGAAACCGTCACGGATGTGTTGGTGAGCCGGACAGGCGCGCAACGCCTCACCGCCCCACGTCTCAACACCACCTCGACGCACGGAACCGGCTGCACGCTCGCCACTGCCATCGCGGTCGGCTTGGCACAAGGCATCCCACTGCTCGATGCCATCCGCCGCGCACGCAGCTATGTGCAGGAAGCCATCCGCACCGCACCGGGCTTTGGCCACGGTCACGGCCCGCTCAACCACATGCACACGCTGTCGAAACAGCCGGCAGATCCCAGCCCCAGCCCGGTCACACCGCAGCAGGGATTGCGCTGGGGACGTCCGCGTTAGTGCTGGCCGTCAAGCCAGGGCTCTATCCAACCGATTGCGGATGATGCCTTCGGCTTCGCTCATGATCCGCGCCACCAATTCCTTGCAGCTCGGAATGTCGTGAATGAGGCCTTGCGTCTGGCCGGCGGACCAGATGCCCGCATCCATCTCGCCCTTGTCGAGCACATTGGCACCGCGCACACCGGCAACCAGATCCTTCACATCGTTGAAGGTCGCGTTGCCGCGGCGTTCGATGGCCACCACTTCGTCGCTGATCGCGTTCTTCGCCACGCGCGCGGTGTTGTGCAAGGTGCGGAAGATCAGGTTCGTGCCGCGCTCGTCGTTGGCGACGATCTGTTCCTTCACCTTCTGATGTATCGGCGCTTCCTTGGTCGCCATGAAGCGCGTGCCCATGTTCACGCCGTCGCAGCCGAGTGCGAGTGCCGCCACAAGTCCACGCGCATCGGCGATGCCGCCGGATGCGATGATCGGGATCGTCAGCTTGTCCGCCGTCGCCGGGAACAGAACCATGCCGCCGACATCGTCTTCGCCGGGGTGGCCCGCGCATTCCAGTCCATCGATCGACACGCAGTCCACGCCGATCTTCTCGGCCTTCACCGCATGGCGAACGCTGGTGCATTTGTGGATCACCTTCACGCCGGCTTCCTTGAAGCGCGGCAGGTGCGGTTGCGGATTGTTGCCTGCGGTTTCAACGATCTTGATACCGCCCTCGATGATCGCCTCGCGATATTCATCGTAAGGAATGGGCGTGATCGACGGCAGGATGGTCAGGTTCACGCCGAACGGTTTGTCGGTCATCTCCCGGCATCTCTTCAATTCCCTGGCGAGATCTTCCGGCTTGCCCGCAGAATGCGCGGTGATGAAACCGAGCGCACCGGCATTGGCGACGGCCGCGATCAATTCGGCCTTGCCCACGCGGGTCATGCCCCCGCAGGTGATGGGGGCGGCAACCCCGAACATTTCGGTAAAACGGGTCTTCAACATGGCGTTCGTCCCTTCGCGTTTTGGATAGCTGTTGGCCCAAGGGTGCCGGGGAAGGCGCGCCCGCGCAAGTGCGGCTTAGAGGGCCGGGCGGACGTCGGTATGTGAGAAATCGGTGCCCTTGTAGAGCAGGGGCTCGTTCATCGCCTTGGCCAGCGCATAGGCGAAACAATCGCCGAAATTGAGCTGCGCCTTGTGCCCGCTCCCCTTGCCGAAATCGCGATAGGCTTCGCGTGCGATGCGGGCCTGTGTTTCGTCGAAGGGTTTGATCGCAATGGCCGTCTTCTGCAGGAAATTATCCAATTCGCGACTGGCGACCGGGTCGTCTTCTGCATCGACTACAATTGCAGTCTCAAGAAAGCTCGCAGCACTCATGGCGCATCTTGCCTCGGATACGATGGCATTCAGCAAATCTTGTGAGCCCGGTTCTTGACGTAGAATCGCGACTATCGCGGATGAATCGACGATCATTTTGGCAGACCTGTCTCTTCATCGTAGAGATCTTCAATCTTCATCATTTGCGCGCCGGGCTTGTTTAGCCGCTGAGCAACGTCCTTTGCGATACGCAAAATCTCTTCAACGCGAGCTTTCTTTGTCCGTTCGCGCTTCAGCTCTTCCACGCGCTGCCGAATGGTATCGGTTACGGCCTTGGCCATGCTTTCGCCGGTCAAATCCGCCAACTCCTTGGCAAGGAGGTGGGCTTCTTCAGTTTTGATATTCAGACCCATAATCTACCATTCTACCTATAAACGGTAGAGTTCTACCATCCAAATCCCTTACCGGTCAACAAACGGGTCCTTGACCAGGATCGTGTCTTCCCGCTCTGGGCTGGTGGAAAGCAGGGCTACCGTCGCCCCAGTCAGTTCCTCGACCCGACGGACGTATTTTACGGCCTGGGCAGGCAGTTCGGCCCAGCTTCGGGCGCCGCGGGTGGATTCCGACCAGCCTTCCATCGTTTCATAAATAGGCTCGCAACGGGCCTGTTCGCCTGCATCGGTTGGCAGGTAATCGATCTCGCGGCCGTCCAGCCGATAGCCGGTGCAGAGCTTGATCTCCTCGAAACCGTCCAGCACGTCGAGTTTGGTGAGCGCGATTCCGTCGATGCCGCCGGTGATGACGGTCTGGCGCACGAGCACGGAATCGAACCATCCGCAGCGCCGCTTGCGTCCCGTATTGGTGCCGAACTCCGCACCACGGCTGCCAAGGGTTTCACCAATTTCGTCTTTCAGTTCGGTCGGAAAAGGCCCTTCGCCGACGCGTGTGGTGTAGGCCTTCACGATGCCCAGCACCGTGCCGATGTCGCGCGGCGCGACACCGGCACCCGCCGCCGCCTGACCCGCCACTGTGTTGGAAGAGGTGACGTAAGGATATGTGCCGTGATCGAT
This sequence comes from Rhizomicrobium sp., assembly GCA_035543495.1. Taxonomy (GTDB): domain Bacteria; phylum Pseudomonadota; class Alphaproteobacteria; order Micropepsales; family Micropepsaceae; genus Rhizomicrobium. The sequence continues at coordinate 46,348 of DATKJT010000006.1, forward strand.
ATCGAGCAGCACGGCCTGCGCGCCTTCGAACAGAATGCGTTTTCCCTCGCGCCGCGCTTCGTTGAGCCTGCGCCATGCAGATCCGGCAAACGGCAGGATCTTCGGCGCAATCTCCTTTAGCGATGCCAAAACGGCCGCAGCTTCGATCTCTTCCGCGCCGATGCCACGGCGCAGCGTGTTGTGATGCGCAAGCAGGCGATCGATCTTTGCCGGCAGCGCCGCCATATCCTTCAGATCGATCACGCGCAGGGCGCGCCGCCCGACTTTGTCTTCATAGGCAGGTCCGATACCGCGCTTGGTCGTGCCCAGCGCCTGCACGCTGTTGGAGGTCTCGCGCTGCACGTCGAGTTCGCGATGCAACGGCAAAATCAGCACCGCGTTTTCCGCGATGACGAGATGTTCCGGCGTGATCTCCACGCCCAGTCCGCGCAGCTTGGCCACTTCGTCGGCAAACGCCCACGGATCGACCACCACGCCATTGCCGATGACGGCGAGCTTGCCCGGCCGCACCACACCCGAAGGCAGCAGGCTCAACTTGTACGTCACACCGTCGATGACGAGCGTGTGCCCCGCATTGTGACCGCCCTGAAAACGCACCACCACGTCGGCGCGCGCGCTCAACCAGTCGACGATCTTCCCCTTGCCCTCGTCGCCCCACTGGGCGCCGATCACCGCGACGTTCGACACGCTTTTGCTCCGGAAGGTTGGCCAATCCCAAACCGGCCGACCTTACTGGGAGGGCAGGTTGTCCGTCTCGCGAATGAATGCCGCAACATTGTCGTGCAGCTCTCTGAGCGAGTCCTGGTGGGCGTAGACCATATGGCCCGACTTATAAAGCCGGAACTCGATATTCTCCTGCAATTTGGCGGGGATATCCAGGTGCCGCATCTCATACTGCCCCTCGTAGAAGGGTGTGCCGAGGTCGAAATAGCCCGCGTTGAGCTGCACCTTCAGGTCGGGGTTGTATTTCATCGCCGCCGCCAGATCGGGCATCACATTGGCCGTGCCCTGCGAGGGCTGATCCTCGCCCGGCAGCGTGTGCTTGTTGTCCCAGTCCTTCCAGATGTCGATTTCAGGCTTGAACGTCTTGTCTCTGCCGTAGTTCAGATCGCGGCGGACGTAATCGTTGAACGCCGAGACATAGGCCGAACTGATCGCCGCCCCTTGCGGATCGTAAGCCGCTTCCTTCGCCAGCGGGTCCATGCTGGGCCCGGAGAACCGCGAATCGAGCCGTCCGGTGGACAGATCGCTGTCGCCTTGCAGGTTCTGTTCGAACATGCCGCCGTCGATCCGCAAATTGGCTTTCTTGATATAGGCGACGGGCAAACCCGTATAAGCGTGCAGCTTCTCCGCCACCTGATCGCGCTCCGCATCGCTCAGATTGGCGCCTTCGCTCAACGCATGCGCATATTCGCTCATCGCGAATTTCTCGACCTCGGCAACCAACGCCTCCAGATCGGGCGGATTGTCCGGCAGCCTGTGGTGATACCAGGCCGTCGCCGCATAGCTCGGCAGCGCCAGTTCGTAAGGCGTGTTCACACCCGGATTGTCGAGCGGCCCATCGGGGCTCAGATCGAAGTTCAATATCTGCGAAAGCAAAATCACGCCGTTGAAATCGGTGTCGTAATCCTGCTCCAGCATATTCACGAGCACGGCGGACCGCGTGGTGCCGTAGCTTTCGCCGAACAGATATTTCGGCGAATTCCACCTTCCGTATTTGGAAAGAAAGCGATTGATGAATTCCGCAAACGCATGAGCATCGGGATCGACGCCGTAGAACATCTTCTCCTTGTCGGGTCCCGCGATACGGCTGAAACCTGTTCCTGGCGCATCGATGAACACCAGATCGGTCGCGTCCAGCAGACTCTGTCCGTTGTTGATGACCTGATAGGGCGCGGGCGGGGTATGCGTGTCGTCCGATGTCACCACGCGGCGCGGCCCGAACGCGCCCATATGCAGCCACACGGTCGATGATCCCGGCCCGCCATTGTAGAAAAACGTGATCGGCCGCGATCCCGGTTTCGCGTCGCGCTTGAAATAGGCGACATAGAACATCGACGCTTCGGCGGTCGGATTTTTGTTGTCCTTGTCGTCGTCATTGCGTTCGGATTGCGCGTTCTCTTCCTGCTGCGCGTTGGTCTGCGGAGCGTCATCCCAGCCTTTGGGATGCACCACCAAAGTTCCCGTCACCGCTTCGTAGTCGATGTTCCGCCCGCCCACATTCACCCAGCCGCCGCTTTTCACTTCTTCGGGCTGGAAGTAGGTGATGTTCGGCGCCTGTTTGATGTCGTTGGCGGCATCCTTGTCGTCATTGGTCGCTGTTTTGGCGAACGCCGCCGGCAGCAACAGGAATGACGCTGCAAGTGCGAAAACGGTGGAAGCGAATTTCATGGGTCACCATCGGGAGGAAAGCGTGGCAGACGGATGGGATATAAGGCTGCATCCCCAAGGCTCTAACGGCCTCTTGGACATACAGATGTCATAAATTCCCGCACCCGCCGGGTCGAGTCAAATTCCCGCGCGCGGTGTTGCCGGTGCGTAATACTTTCATATCATTGTCGGACAAGGCGAAATGGGCTTAATGTTCGACCCGCTTTCGCGTCTGCCTCGGGGCCCTGCGCATGATCGAACTGAAGATCAACGGCGAAACCAAAAGCGTCGAAGCCTCTCCCGATACGCCGCTATTATGGGTTCTGCGCGACGTCCTGGGCATGACGGGCACGAAATTCGGTTGCGGCATCGCGCAATGCGGCGCCTGCACCGTCCAGCTCGACGGCAAGTCGATGCGTTCCTGTCTTCTGCCCATAGGTTCCGTCGGCGTCCGCGCGATCACCACCATCGAAGGCATCGGCGCAACGCCGGTGGGCGCGAAAGTGCAAAAGGCATGGCTCGAACTCGAAGTTGTGCAATGCGGTTATTGCCAATCGGGACAGATCATGTCCGCAGCCGCACTTCTCGCGAACAATCCAAACCCCGATGACGCGGATATCGACGCCGCGATGTCCGGCAATATCTGCCGCTGCGGGACATATGTGCGAATCCGCGAAGCCATCAAACGCGCCGCGAAAGCGTGAGGGAGGCAGCGATGTTCGAAACCGATACCGCAACCACCCCATCCCGCCGCACGATCTTGAAAGCGGGTGCAGCCGGCGGCCTTCTGCTCGTCATTCCGTTGCCGCTGGCGCGCGCCGACGATCGAACCAAAGCCGCCTTCGCGCCCGACGCTTTCATCCGTCTCGACCCCACCGGCAAGGTCACACTCGTCATGCCGCAGGTGGAGATGGGGCAGGGCATCTACACCGCCCACGCCATGATGATGGCCGATGAGATGGATGCCGATTGGCAGACGGTCTCCGTCGAGGCCGCACCTCCCAACACCGCGCTCTATGCCAACCCGATGCTCACGGTGCAGGCCACCGGCAATTCCAATTCCGTGCGCGCCTTCTGGAAACCGCTGCGCACGACGGCCGCCGCCGCGCGAGCGATGTTGATTGCCGCGGCCGCCAAACAATGGAAGGTCGATCCGGCAAGCTGCACGGCCGATAGCGGCAACGTCGTCCACGCAGCAAGCGGCCGCAAACTCTCCTACGGCGCGCTTGCCAATGCTGCCGCAAAGGAACTGCGTCCCGCCGATCCCACCCTGAAAACGCCGGATCAGTTCAAGCTGATCGGCAAACCGCTCAAACGCATCGACACGCCGGACAAGGTGAACGGCACGGCGAAATTCGGCATCGATATGATGCCCGAAGGCGTGAAATTCGCCACGCTCGCCGCCTCGCCCGTGTTGGGCGGCAAGGTCGGAAACGTCGATGGGCAGAGCGATGCCATGGCGGTCCCCGGCGTGAAGCAGATCGTCATCCTCGATGATCTGGTGGCGGTTGTCGGCGATCATTATTGGGCCGCGAAACAAGGCCTCGATGCGCTCAATATCACCTGGAACGATGGCGCCAACGCCAACGTCACCACCGCACTCGTCTGGGCCGATCTCAAAAAGGCCGCCGCAAGCCCCGGCCTTGTCGCCAAGAAGGAAGGCGATGCCGAAAAGGCGCTTTCAAACGGCGACAAGCTCGAAGCGAAATACGAATTGCCGTTCCTCGCGCACGCGCCGATGGAGCCGATGAACTGCACCGTGCACGTCACGCCGGACTCCTGCGAGATCTGGGTCGGCACGCAAGTTTGCGCCCGCACGCAGGAGGCGGGTGCCACGATCACCGGCCTGCCGCTCGAAAAGGTGACGGTCCATAACCAGCTTCTGGGCGGCGGTTTCGGCCGGCGCCTTGAAACCGATGCCACGGAAAAAGCCGTGCGCATCGCGCAGAAAGTCGACGGTCCTGTGAAGGTCGTCTATTCGCGCGAAGAAGACATCCAGCACGATCGCTATCGTCCGTCTTATTACACGCAGATGTGGGCGACGCTGAAGGATGGAAAGATCGACGGGTGGCTGCATCGCGTGGCAGGTTCTTCCGTCGTCGCGCGCTGGCTCGCGCCCGCTTTTGCCGGAAACCACAACATCGATTTCGACGAAGTCGATAGCGCCATCGATCAGCCCTACGACATTCCCAATCTCCGCGTGGAAGCCGTGCGCGCCGAACCGCCGGGCGTGACCACAGGATTCTGGCGCGGCGTCGGCCCGAACAACAATGTCTTCGCCGTCGAAAGTTTCATGGACGAGCTTGCGAACAAGGCCGGTAAAGACCCGGTCGATTTCCGCCGCTCCATGCTCGGCAAAAATCCGCGTCTGCTGAACGCGCTCAATGTCGTCGCGCAGAAATCCGGCTGGGGTTCGTCATTGCCCAAACGCGTCGGGCGTGGCGTGTGCTGCCAGCCATCCTTCGCCAGTTTCATCGCCACCGTCGTCGAAGCCGAAGTCGATGAGAACGGCGAAGTCTATCTGCGCCGCATTAACACCGCCGTCGATGTGGGCACCGCCGTCAATCCCGATACGATCCGGGCGCAATTGCAGGGCGGCATCGTCTTCGGTCTCACCGCGGCGCTCTATGGCGAAGTCACGCTTGAAAATGGCCGCGTGCAGCAAAGCAATTTCAACGACTATCGCATGTTGCGCATCAATCAGGTGCCCAACATCGAGGTGCATCTGATCAAGAGCGCCGAACCGCCCGGCGGCATCGGCGAAACCGGCACCACGGCGGGCCCGCCCGCGTTGCGCAACGCGATCTATGCCGCAACAGGCGTCGCGCTGCGCCGTCTCCCCATCGACCGCGAAATTCTTTCGGGGAGGAAAAAGGCATGAGCGCGCTCCGCCTTTTCCTCGGCATTATCGGTTCCATCGCGCTGGTGGCGATTGCCTATATCGGCTGGATGGTGTTCGGCCCCGGCCCGATGGATTTCGCGAGCGGCCCGCGTGTTGCCCTCGACTACTATACCGATGCAAATCCCACCGGCGTTCCGCATGAACTTGCCGCTGCCGGTCTTCTCAAACGCGGCGAATATCTCACCCGTGCGGCGGATTGCGAATCCTGCCACACCGCCAAGGGTGGCAAGTCGTTCGCTGGCGGTCTCGCCTTCAAACTCCCGTTCGGCACGCTCTATTCGCCCAACATCACGCCCGACAAGGAAACCGGCATCGGCAATTGGACCGATGCGGATTTCCTCAACGCCATCCACAAAGGCATCGGCAAGGGCGGCGAGCCGCTTTATCCCGCACTTCCCTATACGTCGTACACTTATCTCACCGATGCCGACGCGCTTTCGATCAAGACCTATCTCTTTAGCCTGAAACCGGTGCATTACACGCCGCCGGAAAATACGCTTGTGTTTCCGTTCAACCAGCGCTGGCTGATGCGTATCTGGGCGGCGTTCTTCAATCCCGACAAACGCTATCAGCCCAACACCGCGCAATCGCCGGAATGGAATCGCGGCGCGTATCTCGTCGAAGGCCTCGGCCATTGCGGCGAATGCCACACGCCGCGCAATCTGATGCAGGCGCTCGACAACCGCCACAAATTCGCAGGCGCTCTCACGCAAGGCTGGCATGCGTACAACATCACGCCGGACAAAACCTCCGGCATCGGCGAATGGAGCGACGACGAAGTCGCACAATTCCTTTCCAGCGGTCACGCGATGGGCCGTGGCGTTGCGGGCGGGCCGATGGGCGAGGCGGTCTATTACAGCCTGCGCCATCTGACGCCGGGCGACATCAAAGCCATCGTCGTCTATCTGCGCACCGTGCCTGCTGCATCGTCGGATCTGCCCGCGCCGAAAACCGCACCTGCGCCCGCCGCCCCGAAGGAAGGCGTGGTGGCCGACAGCAACCCGCTCGGCAAACATATCTTCGAAGGCGCCTGTGCGAGTTGCCACGATTGGAATGGCAGCGGCACGCTCACACCCTTCGCCACGCTCACCGGCAACCGCTCGGTCAACGATCCGTCGGCCACGAATGTCGCCCAGATGGTCTTGGCAGGGACGGGCGGAAAGCCGTCCGGCCCGGTCTTCATGCCGTCCTTCGCAAAGGCCTATTCCGATGCGGAGGTGGCGGCCGTCGCCAACTATGTGACCGCCCGGTTCGGGGCCGAAGGCTCCAAACTGTCCGTGGGCGACGTGGCCAGGCTCCGGGCCCAAAATTAGGGACCGGAAGGCGGGGAACTTCCCCGGTTCCCAGGCATTGTTGCGACAATTCCGACAAATCTTGAGGGGGGTGCTCTGGTAGAAAGACCCCTAGCTGGGTCCCCCGGAGGGGTGGCCGGAGGATCAGCCGCGTGCGTAACAGACAGGTTCAAGAATGAGTCCGGACAAGACGACAGATCCCGCCGACCACCTGTCCCCGCCGCGGGAGAGCATGGCCGCGCGCACCCGCCGCTGGATCGGGGATTTCCCCGTCCGCTTCATTGTGATCCTGGTCGCTGCAGTCCTTCTGATCGGCCTTATCTACTACCTCTCGCACCACCAGCCGCTGCAAAAGGGCGGTCGTTTCGGCGAGGCCCAGCCCGTCGGCATCGCCAAGATCGTGCAGGGCCCGATGCCCATCACGCTCAACGCGCTCGGCACGGTTACCCCGCTCGCCACCGTCACCGTGCGCCCGCAGGTCAGCGGCCCGGTGGTGAGTTTCAAATTCACCGAAGGCCAGATGGTGAAGAAGAACGACATCCTCGCCGAAATCGATCCCGCGCCGTTCCAGGCAGCGCTGCAACAGGCGCAAGGTCAACTCAATCGCGACGCCGCAACGCTCGCCAACGCCAAGACCGATCTCGCGCGCTACCAGAGCCTGTGGGACCAGAAAGCGATCTCGCAGCAACAACTTGCCACGCAGCGTTCGACGGTGAAACAGGATGAAGGCGTCGTCGCCTCCGATAAGGGCAATGTCGATGCCGCAGCCCTCAATCTCAGCTATACGAAAGTGAGATCGCCCGTCGATGGCCGCGCCGGTATCCGCCAGGTCGATATCGGCAATCTTGTGCAGGCGGGCCAAACCAACGGCATCGTCGTCATCACGCAGGTCCAGCCCATGTCGGTGCTGTTCTCGATCCCTGAAGACAATGTCGACCAGATCATGGCGCGCATGAACTCCGGCGCAACCTTGCAAGCCGATGCCTATGACCGCACGCAAACGACCAAACTCGCCACCGGCAAGCTGACGGCGGTGGACAGCACCATCGACACGACCACCGGCACGGTGAAGCTGCGCGCGCTGTTCGACAATTCGAACAATGAACTTTTCCCGAACCAGTTCGTGAACATCCATCTGTTGATCGACACGCAACAGAACCGGACGCTCGCCCCCGTCGCCGCCATTCAGCGCGGCGCGCAGGGCACGTTCGTGTTCGTCGTCAATCCCGACAAAACCGTTTCGATGCGCACCGTCACCACCGGCGCGACGGACTCCACCAACATCGTCATCACCAAGGGACTCAAACCCGGCGACACCATTGTGGTCGATGGCGCGGACCGTTTGAGCGATGGCTCTGCGATCGAAATCCCCGCCGCGCCGAAAGCGGCGATCGCTGCTCCAAGTGCGGCACCCGCCGGTCAGGCCGCGCCGCCGCCCGCCCGGCAAGACCGCTTCCAGCGCATGCTCAAGCGCCTGCCGCCGGCGGAGCAGGAACAACTGAAGAAGATGACGCCGGCAGAGCGCCGCCAGTGGTTCCGTGACCATCGCGGGGAATTCCGCCGCGGCGGGCAGTAAGCCTTGCGCCCGCCCGTCGAAAGTCATCGCGCGACATGAACATTTCCGCGCCTTTCATCCGCCGTCCCGTCGCGACATCGCTCGTGATGATCGCGATCATGCTGGTGGGCCTCGTGGGCTACACCTACCTGCCGCTCGCAGCCTTGCCCGAAGTCGATTACCCGACGATCCAGGTGCAGACGTTCCTGCCCGGCGCGAGCCCCGACGTGATGACCACTTCGGTCACCGCACCGCTCGAACGTCAGCTGGGCCAGATGCCGGGCCTCAAACAGATGACGTCCGCAAGCTCCGCAGGCGCGTCCGTCATCACCTTGCAATTCGATCTGTCGCTCAGCCTCGATATCGCCGAACAGGAAGTGCAGGCCGCGATCAACGCGTCTTCCAACCTGTTGCCGCAATCGCTCCCCGCGCCGCCGATCTACGCCAAGGTCAATCCGGCGGACGCACCGATCCTCACCATCGCGGTGATGTCGAAGACGATGCCGATCACCGATGTGCAGAACCTCGCCGAAACGCGCATCGCCCAGAAGATCTCGCAGCTTTCCGGCGTCGGCCTCGTCAGCATCAATGGCGGCCAACGCCCCGCCGTGCGCGTGCAGGCCAATCTCCATGCGCTTGCGGCTTACGGCCTGAACCTGGACGACCTGCGCACGACTGTCTCCAATGCCAATTCCAACGCGCCCAAAGGCAGCTTCGACGGCAAGACGCAGTCCTACACCATCAACGCCAACGACCAGCTTCAAAGCGCCACCGACTACGCCAACATCATCATCGCCTATAAGAACGGCGCGCCCGTGCGCCTCAGCGATGTGGCGACCGTCGCCCAGAGTGCGGAAAACGTGAAGCTCGCAAGCTGGGCCAACACCAGCCCCGCGATCCTTCTCAACGTGCAGCGCCAGCCCGGCGCCAACGTGATCTCGGTGGTTGATGCCATCCGCGAAATCCTGCCCCAGATCGAAGCAGAACTTCCCGGCAACGTGCAGGTCTCGGTGCTGACCGACCGCACCAACACCATCCGCGCCTCGGTTTCCGACGTGCAGTTCGAACTGATCCTCGCCGTAGTGCTCGTCGTGCTGGTGATCTTCCTGTTCCTGCGCAATCTGCCCGCCACCTTCATCCCCAGCCTGTCGGTGCCGCTCTCCATCGTCGGCACTTTCGCGCTGATGTATCTGCTCGGCTTCTCTCTCAACAATCTCAGCCTGATGGCGCTCACCATCTCCACCGGTTTCGTGGTGGACGACGCCATCGTGATGATTGAGAACATCACCCGCTATCTCGAAGAAGGCGAAACCCCGCTCAACGCCGCGCTGAAAGGCGCGGGCGAAATCGGTTTCACCATCGTTTCGCTCACGATCTCGCTGATCGCCGTGCTCATCCCGCTTCTCTTCATGCAGGAGGTGGTGGGCCGCTTGTTCCGCGAGTTTGCCATCACCTTGTCGGTGACGATCCTGATCTCTGCCGTCGTCTCGCTGACGCTCGTTCCCATGCTGTGCGCCCGCCTCCTGCGCCATCGTTCGGAGCAGCGTGAGCAAAGCGCCATCGCGCGCCGTTCGCAGGAATATTTCGACCGCGCCATCCGCGAATACGACCGCCTGCTCGTCTGGGTGCTCGATCACCAGCCGCTGACGATGCTGATCTTTCTCGCCACATTGCTGGTGACAGTGCTTCTCTACCTCGTCATCCCCAAAGGCTTCTTCCCGCTGCAGGATACCGGCTTCATCCAGGGCATGACGCGCGGCGCGCCCGCGGTCTCGTTCGATGCGATGTCGCAACAGCAGGGCAGGCTCGCCCAAACCATCCTGAAAGACCCCGATGTCGCGAGCCTGTCCTCGTTCATTGGCGTGGACGGCACCAACAACACGCTCAACAGCGGCCGCTTCCTCATCAACCTGAAGGACAAGGGCGACCGCGACGATGTCGAAACCATCATCCGCCGGCTGGACAAGGAAGCCCGCGATATCGCCGGCATCTCGCTCTATCTCCAGCCGGTGCAGGACCTGACCATCGATTCCACGGTCAGCCGCAGCGCCTATCAATTCGTCGTCGAAGGCTCCAGCACCGCCGATCTCAATCAGTGGGTGCCGAAGCTGATCGCCAAGCTCTCAAGCCTGCCCGAACTCGAAAACGTCTCGACCAATTTCACCGATCAGGGCCTGTCCGCCTACATCGCGGTGGACCGCGATACCGCCGCCCGCTTCGGCATCACCGCCGCGACGGTGGACAACGCGCTCTACGATGCCTTCGGCCAGCGCATCGTCTCCACCATCTTCACGCAGTCGAACCAGTTTCGCGTCATCCTCGAAGCCGATCCGGAATTGCAGAAAGACATCGCTTCGCTTTCCAGCGTCTATCTGCCGTCCGCCGGCGGCGGCCAGGTACAGCTCAGCGCCATCGCTCGCGTCGAAGAACGCCCCGTCGCCATCGAAGTCGATCATCTGGGCCAATTCCCCGCCGCGATGATCTCCTTCGACGTGGCTTCGGGTTATTCGCTCGGCAGCGCGGTGGATGCCATTCAGCAGGCCGAAAAAGATATAAACCTCCCCGGCAGTCTCACCACCGCGTTCCAAGGGTCGGCGCTCGCCTTCCAGTCCGCACTCGGCAACGAATTGCTGCTCGTCCTCGCCGCCATCGTCACCGTCTATATCGTGCTCGGCGTGCTCTATGAGAGCTTCGTCCACCCCGTCACGATCCTCTCCACGCTGCCGTCGGCCGGTGTGGGCGCGTTGCTTGCGCTCCTCATCTCCGGCCACGAACTCGACATCGTCTCGATCATCGGCATCATCCTCCTCATCGGCATCGTGAAGAAGAATGCGATCATGATGATCGACTTCGCGCTGGAAGCCGAACGCAACGAAGGCAAATCCACCCGCGAAGCCATTCATCAGGCCGCGCTTTTGCGCTTTCGCCCGATCATGATGACCACGGTGGCCGCCTTGTTCGGCGCGTTGCCGCTGATGCTGGGTTCCGGCATGGGCTCCGAACTGCGCCATCCGCTGGGCATCTCCATCGTCGGCGGCCTGCTCGTCAGCCAGGCGCTGACGCTGTTCACCACGCCGGTCATCTACGTCTATTTCGACCGCTGGTCGCGCGACTTGCGCGAATGGCGCGAGCGCCGCTTCGCAAGGTGAGGGCGCGATGAACTTCACCTCGCTCTTCGTCCGCCGCCCCATCGCCACCAGCCTTCTCACGCTCGGCCTCGCGCTCGCAGGCATTGTCGCGTTCTTCCTTTTGCCGGTGTCGCCGCTGCCCAACGTCGATTTCCCAACCATCTCCGTCACCGCGACGATGGCGGGCGCAAGCCCGGAAACGATGTCCACCAGCGTGGCCACGCCGCTCGAACGCCATCTCGGCACCATCGCCGACGTGACGGAAATGACCTCGCAAAGCAGCGTCGGATCCACGCGCATCACGCTGCAATTCGGCATCGACCGCGATATCGATGGTGCCGCGCGCGACGTGCAGGCCGCCATCTCGGCTGCGCGCGCAGATCTTCCCGCGGCGCTGCGCTCCAACCCCACCTATCGCAAGATGAACCCGGCCGACATGCCGGTGATGATCCTGGCGCTCACCTCCGACACGCTCACACCGGGCCAGATCTACGATTCCGCCTCCAACATCATTCAGCAAAAACTCTCGCAGATAGACGGCATCGGCGATGTGCAGTTGAGCGGCAGTTCGCTCCCGGCGGTGCGCGTCGAACTCAACCCGCGCGCATTGTTCAAATACGGCATCGGCCTGGAAGACGTGCGCGCCGCGCTTTCCGCCGCCAACGCCAACAGCCCCAAAGGCGCCATCGAGTCCGACAAGAACCACTACCAGCTTTACGTCAACGATACCGCCACCCACGCCGATCAATACCAGAACCTCGTCGTCGCCTATCGCAACGGCGCTGCCGTGCGCCTGTCCGACATTGCGCAGGTCGTGGACAGCGTGGAAAACGTGCGCAACCTGGGCCTCGCCGATGGCAAGGATGCCGTGCTTGCGATCCTTTCCAAACAGCCCGGCGCCAACGTCATCGAAACGGCCGACCGCATCCACGAACTGCTGCCGCAGATGCAGGCCGCGTTGCCGCCCTCCATCCACCTCTCCATCGTCAACGATACCACCACGACCATTCGTGAATCCGTGGACAATGTCGAAGAAACGCTGGTGCTTGCCACCATCTTCGTGTTGCTTGTGGTCTTCCTGTTCCTGCGCACGGTGCGTGCCGCGCTCGTGCCTGCCGTCGCCGTTCCCTTGTCGCTGATCGGCACCTTCGGCGTGATGTATTTGCTGGGCTACAGCCTCGACAATTTCTCGCTGATGGCGCTCACCATCTCCACCGGTTTCGTGGTGGACGACGCCATCGTTGTCCTGGAAAACGTGACCCGCCACATCGAAGCCGGTAAATCGCGTCTCGAAGCGGCCCTGCTCGGCGCGAAGGAAGTCAGCTTCACCGTCATCGCCATGAGCCTGTCGCTCATCGCCGTCTTCGTGCCCATTCTCCTGATGGGCGGTCTGGTCGGCCGCCTGTTCCGCGAATTCGCGGACACGCTGTCGGTTTCCATCCTCGTCTCGCTGGTCATCTCGCTCACCACCACGCCCATGATGTGCGCCTATCTGGCGGATACGCCCGACCCTGCGCGCGAGAACCGGCTGACGCGCGCCTCCCGCCGCAGCTTCGAATATGTGCAAGGTCTCTACGAACGCTCGCTGCGCTGGGCGCTCGGCTATCCCGGCACGATCATGCTGATCCTGGCCATCGCCATCGGCATCAATTTCTATCTCTGGTATGCGATCCCCAAAGGCTTCTTCCCGCAGCAGGATACGGGCAGCCTGATGGGCGGCATCCGCGCGGACCAGACGATCTCGTTCCAGTCGATGGAACAGAAATTCCGCAAATTCGTGCAGATCATCCACAACGATCCCAATGTCGAACATGTCGTCGGCTTCACCGGCGGCGGGGGTGGGCGCGGCGGCGGGTCCACCAATTCCGGGTTCATCTACGCGCAGTTAAAGCCGCTCTCCGAACGCAAGCTCACCACCGATCAGGTGATCGACCAGCTTCGCCCGCAATTGGATAAGGTGGCGGGCGCGCGCCTGTTCCTCTTCGGCCGTCAGGATGTGCGTGCCGGCGGCCGTCAGGGCTTTGCGCAATTCCAGTACACGCTACAGGCCGACACGCTGGACGAATTGCGCGAATGGGCGCCCAAGATCACCGACGCATTGCAGAACGTGCCCGAACTGGAAGACGTCAATTCCGATCAGGAAGACAAGGGTCTGGAAATGGACCTGAAGATCGACCGCGCGGCGGCTGCCCGCCTCGGCATCAACATCACCCAGATCGACAACACGCTCTACGATGCGTTCGGCCAGCGCCAGGTTTCGACGATCTACGAAGACCTCAACCAGTATCATGTGGTGATGGAGGTCGCCCCCGAATTCTGGCAAAGCCCCGAAACGCTGAAAGATATCTATGTCTCCACTACCGGCGGCGCGCTTTCCGGCACGCAGGCGACCGGCGCCGTTGTCGGCACCACCGTCATCGCCAACACCACCGCACCCACGCAAGCCGACATCGCGTCCGACGCCGTGCGCAACCAGCAGCTCAACGCGCTCACCAGCAGCGTGAAAGGTGCTGCCTCCACCGGCACCGCGCTCAGCACGCGCCAGGAAGTCATGGTGCCGCTGATGAACTTCGTGTCCTACGGCCCCGGTTCGACCCCGCTTTCAGTCAACCATCAGGGCCCGTTCGTCGCCACCACCTTTTCGTTCAATCTCGCGCAGGGCAAAGCCATCGGCGACGCCGTGAACGCCATCAACCGTGCGATGGACCAGGTTCACGCGCCGCTTTCCATCCACGGCACGTTTGCGGGTACTGCCAAGCTGTTCCAGCAATCCCTCGGCAACGAGCCTTTGCTGATCCTTGCCGCCATCCTCTGCGTCTACATCGTGCTCGGCATTCTCTATGAGAGCTATGTGCACCCCGTCACCATTCTCTCCACTCTGCCGTCGGCTGGGGCAGGCGCCATCCTCGCGCTGCTGCTTTCCGGCACCGAATTCAGCCTGATTGCGCTGATCGGCGTGGTGCTCCTCATCGGCATCGTGAAGAAGAACGCCATCATGATGATAGATTTCGCCCTGCAAGCCGAACGCGAGCGGGGCCTCGATTCCCGCGAAGCCATCTACGACGCCTGCGTGCACCGTTTCCGCCCCATCATGATGACCACCATGGCCGCCATTTGCGGCGCGCTTCCCCTGGCCGTCGGTGTGGGCAATGGCGCCGAATTGCGCCAGCCTTTGGGCATTTCCATCGTCGGCGGGCTTGTCGTCAGCCAGTTTCTGACGCTCTACACCACGCCGGTGATATATCTGTACCTCGATCGCTTCGCGCTTAAATGGCGCACGCGCTGGAACAGGTTCTACAACCGCCTGATGGGCGACGATCCGGCTGCTCAACATTGATGTAGCCATGCCGCCTCCGAATGCCTGCCATTCGGGCCCCATCGCCTCTTCCCATTTTGCGGCAAGTTCCTATCTATCCCTTACGAAGAGGCACCCATGTTTTTCGCGTCCACAGCCACGCTCGATTCCCTTTTGCTTTCCGCGGTTTTCGCGGCAAGCGGGATCGTCCATGTCCTGGGTGTGGGCTTTGTCCGCCGGGCCTATGAACGCTGGCATTTCCCGCCGAAATTCCACCGCGTCGTCGGCATCGCGAATCTCCTGATCGCGGCCTTCCTCGCCATGCCCCTCACCCGTATCTGGGGTGCGGCGGGTGCGGCTTTCGTCATGTTCATCGCCGTGGTCACGCTTCTGAACCACCGCCAATACGCCTATTCGCTGCCCGGCATGCTGCTGATGGCGCTGCTGGTGCCGGCGTTCCTGTCGAGCCCGATCTAACCCCACTCCCCGCAACGAAATTTCGCCTGCGAAGAATTTCGCGCAGCCGACCCTAAGTTCGCCCACGCCCGTTCGTATGACCGGGTGTAGTTTTCGTGAATCGAACCCTCACACAGCGGGAAGCTCACGGGGGATGGCGGATACACCGGACACCAGGCGTGACGACGCACGAACGCCCCATCGGGACGCGCCCATGAACGCGCCCGAACTGGAGGCCTGGTTCGTCGACGAGGTGCTGCCGCTGGAGGCGATGTTGATGCAGTACCTGCGCAATCACTGGCGCGACCAAAGCGAGATCGACGACCTCCGTCAGGAAGTCTACATCCGCGTCTGCGAAGCCGCCCAGCGCGAGATCCCAAATCCGGCAAAGCCGTTCGTTCTCGGCACCGCCCGCAACCTCATCATCGACCGCATCCGTAGGCAGCAGATCGTCGCGATCGAAAAGGTCGCCGATCTCGATGCGCTGGGTCTCGCAGCAGACATGCCGGGCCCCGACAGAAGTGCGATGGCGCGCGACGACCTGCGCCGCCTGCAATGGGCCATCGACCGCCTGCCGCCGCGCTGCCGCGAGGCCGTCGTGCTCTGCAAGATCGAAGGTTTGTCTCAGCGCGAAATCGCCCAGCGCATGGGCGTTTCCGAAGCCACCGTTTCCGAACACATCGACAAGGGCATGTGCGCGCTCGCAGACCATCTCTACGGCGAACCCAACGACATAAGGAGGGCGCCATGAGCGCCTCCACCGATAAAAATGCCGAAGCCGCCGCCTGGCTGCGCCGCCGCACGCTTGAAGCGTGGAGCGAAGCTGATGATGCCGCGCTGAACGCCTGGCTCGAACAGGACGTCGCCAACAAGGTCGCCTATTGGCGCCTGAAAGCCGCGTGGGGCAGGGCAGACCGTCTTGCCGCACTTCGCCGCGACAAGGCCGTTGTCGCGCAACAGCCGAAAACCTCTTCGCACATGCTGAAGATCGCAGCCGGCGTCGCCCTCATCGCGATTTCGGCGACGGCGGGAAATTTCTGGCTGAACCAGCAGAACCAGCCGAAAGACGCCGTCTATGCGACCGCGCTCGGCGAACGCAAGACCATCGCGCTGACCGATGGTTCGGAGATCGAACTCAACACCGACACCGCCATCCGCTTCGCCTCCACGCCCACGCTCAAAACCGTGACGCTGCTGAAGGGCGAAGCCTATTTCCAGATCAGGCACGATCCCAAACGTCTGTTCGTGATCGAAGCCGCCGGCCACCGCATCACCGACATCGGCACCAAATTCCGCGTCCGCAAGGATGCCGCGCGCCTCGAAGTCGCGCTGCTCGAAGGCGAAGTCCGCTTCGATTCCGCCGATGGCCGCGTGAAACCGCTGTCGATGAAACCCGGCGACGTCGTCATCGCCACCGCCCATTCCGCCGCCGTCATGCAACAGCCCAAACGCGAGATCGCGGATTCGCTTGGCTGGCGCAGCGGCATGATCGTCTTCCGCCACACCACGCTTGCCGAAGCGGCGTCCGAATTCAACCGCTACAACGCGAAGAAGGTCGTCATCGACGACGCGTCGTCCGCCAAACTCACCATCAACGGCACGTTCCAGACGGGCGACATCGCCGCCTTCGCCGACGCCGCCCACGCCGTCTTCGGCCTTCACGTCAACACGCGCAACGGAGAAACGGTGATTTCCCGCTAGCGCAAATCTTCAACGCCTAAAGCTTCAATCGGGGGGATACATGACGCGTATAACATTTTCTCAAACTCAGAACCTGAACATCTCCCTCTCCCCCAGAGGGGGAGAGGGTAGGGGTGAGGGGGCGATGTCTCCGCGAACTCGTTGTGCAAAGGGCAGAAAAATAGGCGCAACAACACTCCTCCTCGCATCAGCCGCCTGCGCCACGGCCCTCATCACCACCGCCGCGGCATCGGACTTCAACATCCCCGGCGGCGATCTGGAAGCGGCGTTGAACGCCTATTCCAAACAGGCCGGAATCCGTCTGATGTATTCCGATGAAGCGGTACGCGGCGTCCACACCAAAGGCGTCTCCGGCGCAGTCTCGCCGGAAGACGCGTTGACCAAACTGCTGAACGGCACCGGCTTCATCATGGAACACCGCGCGACAGGTGCCGTGACCATCGTGCGCGATCAGCGCGCCGAAGCAGACATTCCCGTCTCCGAAACCATCCAGCTCGCACAACTCGCACCGCGCTCTTCCGTCGAAACGGTGACGGTCACTTCGTCCAAGCTCGGTGGGGCAGATGTGCAGAGTGTTCCGATCGCCATCACCGCGATGAGCCAGGAACAGTTAACCGCTACGCAGACGGCAGGTGGCCCAGATCTCGTCAAGA
>DATKJT010000007.1:0-16657 GCA_035543495.1 Rhizomicrobium sp.
TTCAAGCAAACCCGCGCCGCAGCACCCCACACGCAGACGCCGCGCTCGGTGAAGAGCGCGGCGTCCTGAGTCCCAGGTAGGTGGCGTCAGCCGCCCAGGCCGATACTGATGGTGGCATAGGGACCGTAAAAGTTGCGGTCGTAGGTTTTGCGCGTGTCGATACCGCCGTCTATGGCGCCGAAAAAGAAATCGGCGCGGTAGCCGACGCTGATTTTGGCATTGGGATATTGAACCGACAGGCCGGCGAAGGCGCCGATATTGGGGACCGTGACGCTGCGCGCCCGTGTGTGATCCGGCGTTGCGGGGAGACGCGCAGTGGTGTGCGGGACCGCCGGCCCGGTGAGGAACGGCCCGTAGTGATAAAACGACTTGCCTGTCGATTGATGGTGCGTGTGCGATTTTTGCCGGCCGAACAGGATTGCGCCGTTGACTCCCCAATCCAGCATGAGCGAAGCGTCCCGAGAATCCCCCCATAGACGTTCAGATGACTTCCATGAAAGCGAAGGGCCCACACCGGTGAAGCTTCTTTCGGCTTTCAGGCTTGCGAGGTTGCTATGAAACGACTGCCCAAATGAGATGTAGTCGTGGACGTATGTGAAGTACTTGGATTTCATGTTCCAATCGGGATCGGATTTGAGCGCGATATTCGATTGGCTGATGAATTGCGCGAAGCGGACGCCGGCGCTGATGACGGATGTGCTGTTCTTACCGAACAATCCGAGACCGACGTCCTTTCCGGCCATGAAGTCGAGAACAAGGTGTTGCTCGCTTGTCTTCGCCGTAGTTTCCGCAAACTGTTGCGCAACCGGTCTTCCAAGCCTTGGAGCGGTTTGGACATACTTATAGTCCGGGTTGGTTTGTTCAAGATGATACTTCTTGGTGCCGGATCGGCCGTATCGGACCGCGACGCTCAAGAGCCAATTCGAACCGTTCGGCTGAAGCGAGATCGCGCCAGATTCATCGAAGCTGTGGCCGGGTTGTTTTTCGAATTTCTGGGACGGATCGAAATTCGACGGCCGGTTTGCTGTAAGGGGCGGATTGAACGTCTCCACTCCATCTTGCAGTGTACTCAATTGACCGCCCAGCTCGATCCACACGGTCGGTCGGTCGGCATCTTCCGCACGCACCGCTTCGGAAGACGCGATGTGAGCTGTCAGTACTAGCGCCGAGGCACCCGTAAGCAACTTCCAGCGAATGGCAGTGCGATTTTCGTTTTTCTGTATCAGTTCGCTCATTGTTTCCCCCTCACCAGGTCTTCGTTACGCGCACGCCGAAGAGGCGCGGATCGGTCAGGAACACGTTGGTTGTTAGCCCGCTGTCGTCGCTGTTGAGGAACGTGCCGGTGATATCGGTGACGTCGAACACGTTCTTGACGTAACCCATCACCTTCCAGCCTTCCTGGCTTGTCAGGACCAGAGCGAGATTGACGCTCGTGTAACCACGCAGACGATCGTACGGGTTGTCGTTGAAGACGCGCGCCCAGGAATAATCCTGCCAGTAGTAATCGATGTGGAATGTGCTCGCCCAATCCGACGTCACAGGTATGGTGTAGTCTGCGGACATCGACACAGTGAACGGCGGTGCATTCGGCAATTCGTTCCCGCCAAGATTCTTGGCGAAGCCCTCGCCGTTGTTCGGCGCACTTGCCGGATCGAAACCGGGGTAGTCGCCGGGATCCTGCAACCCGAGCGACGAATCGTAATCTGTCGGGAAAACAGGTGGCCCATCGGTTTTGTAAGGTTCACCAGTAACCGGATCGTGACCAGCCTGATAGGCATTGGCACAAGCGCCGGGCACGCTGGATGTGCCGTTACCCGTTCCCGGAGGCCGAGCCTTTAGAATGGCAGCCACAACATAAGTCGGCAAAATGCAATTGGAGGCCTGCGAGACCCACGGTTTCACGACCATCCAGTCGGGATGTTCTTCGATGTCGGCGCGATCCATCAGGTCGATTGAGCTCTGACCGTTGTCGATGCGAGTGTGTTCGTAGCCGCCCGCGAATTTGAAGCGCAGGCCGGGAAGCGGTTCGTAAGTCGCTTCCACTTCCGCGCCTTTCACCGTGGCATCGAAATTGTCGTTGATCGCGGTGCGGTCCACGATGCGCGAGATCTGATAGCCCGTGTAATCGTAGAAGAATACGTTGCCGTTGAACGTTATCGCACCGTCGAGCAGCGTGTTCTTGGTGCCGAGTTCGTAGGCGTTGATGAATTCGGGCTTGAAAGTGAGCGGGTGAATGGGCGTGGAAACGCCCTGCGTGTCGCCATAGGCCGCACTTCCGAACACCAGGAGCTGCGCGCCCGGCGGATTGGCGCCGCCTGCCTTGTAGCCATGAGCAAACGATCCATAGAACAATGTCTGATCCGTGAAGCTGAGTTTGGGGGACCAGTTCGCCGCGAAGCGTCCGGTGAATTCCTGCCAGCCCTGATCAACCGTGCCGTAAATCGGATAGCCGTAACCCGCCGTCAAAAGCTGGCTTGGAATTTCCACGAAATGTTTCTGATCGTCTGTCCAACGCAGGCCGCCGGTCAGCTTCAGATCAGGCGTGACGTTGTAGTAAGCCTATCCGAAGCCAGCATAGGAATTCAGCGTATAGGGATTCTGACTGAGGAAATAATTGTGCCCTTCGTTGTTCAAGTCGGTGAGCGGATTGGGATCGATATACATGCACGCCGATCCGCCCTCCGTCCCCAGATGGTTCTGCTCGTTGAGATTGGGAGGCGCAAACCCGCCGACAAGGCAATTCGAATTGTCCGATACGCCGGGCACCCACGGCAGCGTTTGCTGAGGCGAACCGCCGTCTTTGTACCAAGTGTAAGCGGCGAGGGTCAGCGAGTTGATAAATACGTAGTAGTTCTCTTCCGTCTCATAGTGCAGATAGTTGCCGCCAACGCTGAAATTGAACGGCCCCGAGAAATTGGAAGCAAGGCGAAATTCCTGACTGAGCTGCCAGGAGCGTTCATCGTTCAAATCCTGCGCGACCAGCCGGCTGCTGCATCCCAATTGAGGATCGCAGAATACGCCGTTTGCCTGACAAGCCGGGACATAGTTCGGAGGCGTCGGCGCAGTCGCATCGCAGGGCGCGCCGGTGGTTAAACCGTCGCATGCGAATGCCAAATATATACACACGCCTTGGCCGTTCGGATCCGCCGTCGTCGCCTGGGTCGGCCCGTCATCGACATTGAATGCACCGGGACGCGTGTTGAAACGGTTGTAATCTTCGGTCGACCAGAGGAAGTCGCGGTTGTAGCCCGTTTGCGAGGTGAACGTCAGCGTCGGCGCCACATGATAATCGGCGTTGAATTCCAATGTGTCGTTCTGCGCTTTGTATTGCGGATTGATAGTGGATTCGATTACGCGCAGGTTCGTCGATTGCGTGGTGCTGGCATAGGGATCGAACCCACCGCTTAGGGCGCGAACCGGCACACCTTCGAAGCCCAGTGGTTCGTAATACGGTAGCATCAGACCATTCGGCACCTGAAACGCATCGGGGGAATAGAGGGAAGTGGGAAGGCAACCCTGACTCAGATAAGGCGGAGCGGCGTAAGCCAACGGCGCGTCTGCCGGTGGCACGGTCACGCCATCGATGGTGCTGGGGCCGGGATCGGTTTTGCAGGTCTGCTTTGCCGTGCGCATGCGGTCGTCATTTTCCGAGAAGTGTTCCCAGACCAGGGTGGTGTCGATATTCTCGGCCGGTTTCCAGGCGATGCTGACACGCGTTGACCACAGATCGCGCCCGTCAATCGGGTCGCCGGTGATCTCGTTGGTCGAATAACCGTCGCGCTTCGTCCACTCGCCTGCGACACGCAAATCGAGACGATCATCGACAATTGGAAGGTTGATCATGCCTTCAAAGCGGCGGTTCTTGTAATTGCCGATATCGGCACTGGCCATCGCTTCGAACTGATCGGTCGGTTTCGCCGAAACAATGTTCACCACGCCGGCCGTCGCGTTGCGTCCGTAAAGCGTGCCCTGCGGACCGCGCAGGACTTCGGCCTGACTGAGGTCGTAGAACTCTTGCTCGAAGAAGTGGTTGCGGATGAACGGAATGTCGTTCAAGGCGACGGCGACGGCCGGATCGGTCGTCACCGAAATGGCCTGCGTGCCGATGCCGCGGATTTGAATGCTGTAGCCGCTGAAGTTGGTTTTGGTGAAAGTCAGGTTCGGCACCTGCTTCACCAGATCGGGACCGCCCGCCGTCTGTGTCGAAGTGAGTTGCTCCTGGCTGAGTGCGGTGATCGCAATCGGAATGCTCTGCACGTCCGCGCCGCCGAGTTTCGACGACGTGACCGTTACGGTTTCGACCGACGCGCGCGGCGACGGCGTGGCTTGCGCGAGTTGCAGCGAGAAACCATTCAGGTTGAGCTGCGAAGAGTCCCTACCCGGCACAATGCCCACCGCGCCGTTCGGCTGCGGATGGATGACAAAGCCCGTGCCTTCGAGGATTTTCGTTAGCGCGGCGCCATCGGTGAAATCGCCAACCACGCTATGGCTGCGAATGCCCCTGACGTCCTGATCGGAGACGATCAGCGAAACGCCGGTTTGCGTGGTGTAGAGATCGAGCGCGCGTTCCAGATCAGTGCCCGGAATGTTGAAATTGCGTGCCGCCGCGGATGACAGGCATATCGCCGCGATGGCCGCGCCCGAGAGCAGAGATCTGTTCAACCTGTTCATATACCCCCCTTGCCGCCCCTTTGCGGGGCGAATGAGTTACGTTTCCATTCGCGCTCAGCGCGACATCACCGTCTTTTCGCCAACCTTCTGCACATGCAGATGCAGCACGTCTTTCGCGACTTCCGCGAACGTCTCCACATCATGCGTCTGGAATTTGCCGTCGATCTTCATGTTGCCCGCGCGGTCGCCCACCACCACGAGCTGCGCATCGTTGTAGCGGTTGAATTCGGCCACCGCGTCGGCAAGCGTTGTGTGGCGGAAGACGAGCATGCCTTGGCGCCAGCTTGCGGCGTCCGCAATTGCCGGACCCGGTTCCTTGGTGATGACGGTGCTGGTGGCGGTCGCCACCGCCACATCGCCTGCGGTCAGTTTGGAAGGCCGGTCGCCGGAATTTTTCGGCGCGCTGAGCGTCACTTCGCCTTCGAGCATCGAGACTTCGAGGCGTTCCTGCCCGTTGCGCACCAGGAATTTGGTGCCGACGTCGACGATGCGCCGCCCGCGCGCTTCGATGGTGAAGGGGTGCGCTGTGTCGTGCCTGATGTCGAAGAAGGCTTCGCCGCGATCGAGAAAGGCCACGCGCGTGCCGCGCTCGCGCGAAAGGCGCAGCACCGTGTCGGTGTTCAATTCGATGCGCGAACCATCGGCCAGGCTCAATATCTTCCGCCCGCCGACCGGCGTAGAATAAGTGGTGTAAGCGGGCGCCTTGTTCATCTCGAACGCGGTGACGCCCAGTACGGCAAGGCCACAGGCCACCGCGGCGATGCGAAACAGGCCCGAACGATTGGAGGTGCCGCGCGTCCGCTGCCGCTGGCCGCGTTGCAGCGGCGATTTCAGCGCGACCACGCGATCGGCTTTTTCCCACGCATGTTTGGCGCGCCAATAGGCCACTTCGTGCGCGGTCGATTCCCTGAGCCACGCATCGAGGCGCTGCTGATCTTCTTCCACCCACACGGCACTTGCGCGTTCGACAACCCATTGCGCCGCGCGCATCTGGATTTCGCCTGCCTCGCCTTGCGATGATGACAGGTGCTCGTTCATGCCGGCCTCTGCGTATCGTCACCGAAGAAGAGATCGGAGAGCGCAAACAATCCGGTGGCGAGATAGTCCTTCACCGTTTCCTCGCTCACGCCCATGCGCTGCGCGATTTCGCGGCGGGAAAGACCTTCGAGCTTCTGGAGCAACACGGCCTCGCGGCAACGCAGCGGCAAGCGATCCAATGCGGATTGCAGGCGCCGCAATTCATCGCGCGCGATGGCGCTGCGTTCCGGCCCCGGCTGTTCGGCGGCGAGCGACAGCGTTTCGGGATCGCCCACCGTTTCCAGCGGCACGACCTGACGCGAACGGAATTTGTCGATCAGAAGATTGCGTGCGGTGGTGAAGACGAACGCTCGCGCCGAACGCGGAATTTCCGCCTTCGCAGCTTCGCAAACGCGCACGTAAACATCCTGCACCATGTCGCGAATATCCGCCTCGTTTCGCCAGTGACGCCGGAAATAGCCAAGCAGGGCGGGTTCGAACGGCAGAACCTCGGACACGAACCAGGACTCGACGGAAGACGTGTTCACAGCTTCGCCCGGATGCTGCGAATGCGCGCTTTCCCGATCATGGTCCGCTTTGTCTGCCACCCCGCCGCCCTCATCTTTCGCGGGTCACAACAATCGTGCCCCCTTAGACGGAACGCGACACGGAATGGGGGGGCGGCAAGCTTAGCGAAAATGCGAAATCGCAAACGGGAAATTTTGTTGCCAATCAAATGGATGCGCCAGAGCGGCACCAAAACGGTTGGCCCAAGGGAATAATAAGTGTGTTGCGCCGGTCTACATCGCGCCGTCCTGCGACAGTTCCGTATCTTGTAACGGGGGGCAAATGGTGACTTTCTCGTCACAGAGGGATCGATGAGCCGCAATCTGCGCTTTGCAACCGTCTACGTCGCGCTTGCCGCGATGATGTTGCGCGCATTGTTGCCCACTGGCTGGATGCCGAGTTTCGGCGGCGGCAACGGCATCACCATCTCCGTCTGTTCGATGAACGGCGCCGTCCAACTGGACATCGGGCCGGACGGCAAGGCGCACAAACATCAAAAACAGGATGACGGGCGCAGCCACGAAACCTGCCCGTTTGCCGCAGCACCTCATTTCGCATCATCCGCCGCACTGCCGGCGGCCACCGCGCCCACCACATTCGCGCTTGCCATCGAGCGCGATTTCCAGATCGCGGCGCCCGGCAGCCGGGACCGCTATTCGCCGCAACTTTCCCGCGCGCCGCCACACCTCGCCTGAAATGACCATTCGCCCGTTGCCTGCTTCTTGACCGAAGCGGGCGCGCCTCATGTCATTCCGTGCGAGATCCCTCCATGACCATTTTCCATCGCGCCCATATCGGCGCAGCCCTGGTGATTTTCACCATCGTGCTCAGTTGTTCCGCCCGCGCTCATATGCTGGACCCGAAATCCGGCGACATCGAAACCGTCGTCGTCACCGGCGAACGCAAAGCGGGCGATGTGCCCAACAGCGTCGAACATGTGACCGCTGGCGAGGCGAAAGAGACGATCAACGCCATCAACACCGAAGACATGCTGAAATATGTGCCCTCCATCGTGGTGCGCAAACGCCACTATGGCGACACGCAAGATCCCATCGCCACGCGCACCTCCGGCGTGGGCGCATCGGCGCGCAGCCTGATCTATGTCGACGGCATTCTCATTTCGTCGCTGATCGGCAATAACAACGGCACCGCCTCGCCGCATTTCGGCATCGCCTCGCCGGAAGACATTTCTTCCATCGACGTTCTGTATGGACCCTTTGCCGCGGAATATGCGGGCAATTCCATCGGCGCGGTGGTGAACATCACCACCGAGATGCCGGATCGCTTCGAGCTTTATGGCGATGCCTTGGGCGCGGTGCAGAGTTTCAGCCAATACGGCACCGACAGCACTTACGGCACCTGGCAATTGAACGGCGGCATGGGCGACCGGATAGGCAATTTCTCGTGGCGCGTGTCGGCCAATCACCTCGACACGTTCGGTGAACCGCTGGCCTATGTGACCTTAACGCGGCCCACCTCGACAAGCCCCAACGGCACACCCGTCACCGGCGGGTTTGACGGATTGAACCGCACGGGATCGGCCATTGCGATTGTCGGCGCGGGCGGCATCGAACATCAGATTCAGGACACCGATACGCTGAAACTCGCCTACGACCTGCCGGCCGATATGGAGATCACCTATACGGCCAGCGTCTTCCACCAGACCGATCATGCGACGGTGGAAAGCTACCTCCGCGATGCATCCGGCAATCCCGTCTATTCCGGCAGCGTCAATTTCGAAGGTTACAATTACAGCATCGGCACCAGCAGTTTCTCGAACAACTATTACCGCTGGGGCCAGACGCATCTGGCGCAGGCCATCTCGCTCAAATCCGCCGACCGCGGCGATTTTCAGTGGGAGATCGTGGGGACCGACTACGCCTATCTTTCCGACAACCAGCGCGTTCCGGGTACAGCACTTCCTTCCGCGCAAACAGGCGGTGCGGGCACGATCACCCGGCTCAACGGCACGGGCTGGTACACGCTGGATGCGAAAGCCATCTGGCGCGGCTGGCAGAACAACGACCTCTCGTTCGGCGCGCATCGCGATGCGGAAACATTCATCCAGTCGAAATTCAACGCGGCGGATTGGATCTCCGGCGCGCCAACCACACTCGCCACACGCGCGCAAGGCCGCACGGCGACCAACGCATTCTGGGTGCAGGACATCTGGGCGTTCGTGCCGGGCTGGAAAGCAACCGTCGGTGGACGTTACGAGAACTGGCACGCTTATGACGGCGTGAACTACTCGCTCTCACCGCCGCTGAACCAGACCCAGCCTGCGCTTTCGGGCAATTTCTTTTCGCCCAAGGCCTCGCTGTCCTGGCAGCCGAGCGAACGGTGGACGCTCGATGCCTCTTACGGTTCGGCTTATCGCATGCCCACTGTGACGGAGCTCTATCAGGCCATCACCACCGGCACGCAATTGACAGTGCCCAACCCCAACCTCAAACCGGAACACGCGCAGTCATTCGAACTGGCCGCCCAACGCACGACGAGCGACGGCCGCATTCGCTTCTCGCTGTTTCAGGAGGAGATCCACAACGCTCTGCTCTCACAATCCGCGCCACTCGTGCCGAGTTCGACCACGCTCTACAGCTATGTGCAGAATGTGGACAAAACGCGGGCGCGCGGCTTCGAACTGGTCGTGGAGCAGGACAATGTGATCTTCGACGGGCTAGAGCTTTCCGGCAGCCTCACCTATGCCGATGGGCGCATTGTGAGCGATCCGGTGTACCTGAAGGCGCAAGGAAAGCGCATTCCGCAATTGCCGCCGTGGCGCGGCAGCGTGGTGGCGACGTACCGGCCCGACGAGGCGCTGTCCTTCACCGTGGCCGCGCGCTACAGCGACCGTTCCTACGGCACAATCGACAACACCGATCCGATCGCGCAGACCTTTCAGGGCTTCGGAAGCTATTTCGTGGTCGATGCGCGCGCCCAATACCGCGCGGACGAAAACTGGACGGCATCTGTCGGCATCGACAACCTGAACAACGACAAATATTTCCTCTACCATCCCTTCCCGCAGCGCACCTTCGTGATGGAGATCCACTATGCGCAATAAGACGATCCTGGCGTTCCTTCTGGCCGCGACAACGCCCGCGGCCGCGCATGTGACCTTGGCGGTACCAACGGCGAAAGCGGGCAGCCACTTCGTCGCCACCTTCCGCATCGGCCACGGTTGCGACGGCTCGCCCACCACCGCACTCAAGATCGAACTTCCGGACTCCATCGTGCTGGCGCGGCCGCAACCGAAACCGGGCTGGCGCATCGCGATGGATCGCGTGCGCCTTGCCTCCGCGCAGAAAGGCGACATGGGCGAAGCCATCACGGAGCGCATCAGCGCCATCACCTGGAAAGGCGGTTCGCTTCCCGCCGATGAGTTCGACGAATTCTCGATGATGTTCAAAGTGCCGGCGCAGGCGGGGAAGATCACCTTCCCCGCCACGCAGACCTGCGCGAAGGGCGCCGAGCGCTGGGCCGGCGCGGACAAGATGCATCCCGCCCCGACACTCACCGTCGCCGCAAATGACGACGACTCGATGGGCGGCATGGATATGCACGATCACGACATGCACGATATGGCGGGCATGGATATGAGCGCGCCATCATCCGCCGCAAAACCGGGCAAAGTCGCACCGGTGAAAATCACCGACGCATGGATCCGCGCCCTGCCCTCCGGCCTCCCCGCCGGCGGCTATTTCACCTTGCGCAACGAGGGCGACAAAACACTGGAACTGACAAGCGCATCGTCGCCATCTTGCGGCATGCTGATGCTGCACAAATCCGAAAACACCGGCGGCATGTCACACATGAGCGACGTGACATCCCTCAAGATCGCGCCCAAGGCGACGCTCACCTTCGCCCCCGGCGGCTATCACCTGATGTGCATGAAGCCCAAGGCACTGAAGCCAGGCGATACCGCATCGGTGACCCTGAAATTCACAGACGGCTCGCAGGCAGACGCGAACTTCGCCGTGAAATCCGCAACAGGGAATTGAACTCTTCCTGGCCTGCTAAACCATAGATTTCATCGGTGGCCGGCAGAATTAGGGCCTGCCACCAAGTTGCAGCTGTTTTGGGTTGTTGGGGAAATTTGGTCTCCCCAAGCCACCGTTTCAGACATAGATGTCGCGCGGAAGCCTAGCCTCCCAATCCGATACTGACCGACGCGTAGGGCCCATGGAAACCAATGTCCTCGGTGCGACGCACATCGATCCCACCATCCATGGCACCAAAGAAGAAGTCAGCCTTGTAGCCGAAACTGACTTTGACATTGGGATATCTAAACGAGACTCCAGCGAAGCCGCCCAGATTGGGTACTGCTACGTTGCGCGAGCGCGTGTGATCTGGCGTGGCCGGCAGTTGATACTCGACAACATGCTGCCAAGCGGGCTTGTAGATGCTGGTAGTCTGATGATGGGTCTGCGTCTTCTGCCGACCGAACAAAACTGCACCATTCATGCCAAAATCGAATGTCAGTTCGCCGCGCTCCTTGTTTCCCGCCAGCGAAGCGGACGAACTCCACGAAATGGAGGGGCCAACGCCCGTGAAACTGCGAGCGGCGGTGAGTGCGCCAGCGTAGCTGTGATACGGCTGATAGACGGTTTGTATGATGAACCCGAAATAGTTCGTGTAGACGTAAGGTGAGAAATGCCAGTCGGGGTCCGCACGAAGGTTGATGCGCGATTTCGATTGGAACTGCGCGAACCGGATTCCAACATTTAGCGAAGACGACTCTTGGGAGTTGAACAGGCCCAATCCCACATCCTTGCCCACATCGAAGTCGATCACCGCATGGCTTTCGCTTTGCTTGACGTCAGCATCGACGAAACGCTGAGCAGTGGGATAGACAGGGAAATAACGCTTCACGCCTCTTGGATTAATCTGATACCTGTAAAATACGCTAGGATAGGTCTCGTGATGCGAATGCTTGTTGCTGCTGGATCGTCCGTAGCGAACTGCTGCGGAAAAATGCCAGCTTGAACCTGCTGGCTGAAATAAGACCGATCCATTGATATCGAATCCACTCCGCGGCGGACGCTCATCGGCCTGCGGGGAAGGAAAGTTCGATGGGACAAGCGCCAGGAAAGACGGAGAATATATCTGCTGACTGTCTTGCAGCCGGTTGAATTCGCCGCCGATTTCGATCCAGACCGTGGGCCGGTCGCTTTCTTCGGCTTTGGCGACGGGCGCCGAGACGACATACCCCATCAATGCCACGGCGGAAGCACCGGTCAGAAGCTTCCAGCGGAAATCGCAATTCCTGTTGTTTTGGATAAGTTCGCTCATTGTCCAATCCCCCTCACCAGTTCTTCGTGATGCGCACGCCGAACAGGCGCGGGTCCGTCAGAAACACGTTGGTCGTCAGACCGCTATCGTCGCTATTGAGGAATGTTCCGGTGATGTCGGTAACGTCGAAGATGTTCTTGACGTATCCCATGACCTGCCAGCCGTTCTGGCTCGTCAGGATCAAGGCGAGATTGACGTTGGTGTAGCCGCGCAGACGATCGTATGGATTGTCGTTGAAGACACGCGCCCAGGAATAGTCCTGCCAGTAATAGTCGACGTGGAATGTTCCCGCCCAATCCGGTGTCAGCGGTATGGTGTAATCCCCCGACATCGACACCGTGAAAGGCGGCGCATTCGGCAGTTCATGGCCGCCCAGATTCTTGGCGAAACCTTCGCCGTTGTTGATGCCCGGCTGATTGGGATCAAAACCAGGATAGTTTCCGGGATCCTGTTCCGCGCCACTGGCATAGTCTGTCGGATAGACAGGAGGGCCGTCGGTTTTGTATGGCTCGAGTGTCACTGGATCGAGCTGTTTTAAGTAAGCATTGGCGCAAGCTCCTGGAATGCTGTCCGTCCCTTGGCCTTGGCCGCGGGGGGGATGCGCGACCAAAATGGCGGCCACGACATACGTCGGCAGAATACAATTGGAAGCCTGCGTCACGAACGGTTTAACCACCATCCAATCAGGATGCTCGACCACATCGGCACGATCCATGAGATCGATCGAGCTCTGGCCGTTGGCGATCCGTGTGTTCTCGTAGCCACCTGCGAATTTGAATCTCAGGCCAGCGGTGGGCTCGTACGTCGCCTCGACTTCGGCGCCATTCACGGTCGCATCGAAATTGTCGTTAATGGCCGTCCGATCCACGATTCGGGAAATCTGGTAGCCCTTGTAATCGTAGTGGAATGCACTGGCGTTCAATGTTACCGCGCCGTCAAGCAGAGTATTCTTTGTACCCAGTTCGTACGCGTTTATGAATTCAGGCTTGAATGTCAGCGGGTGTATTGGAGTTGAAACACCGACGGCACCGAGACCAGCGGCTCCAAATACCAAAAGCTGTGCGCCCGGAGGATTTGCGCCGCCAGCCTTATATCCGTGAGCAAAGGAAGCATAGACGAGCGTCTCGTCCGTAAAATCAAGTTTCGGCGTCCAATTGGCGGCAAAGCGGCCCGTAAACTCTTGCCAGCTTTGATCGAGAATTCCGGTAACGGGATAGCCGTAACCGGCAACAAGAAGCTCGCTGGGAATGTCGACGAAATGTTTCTGGTCGTCGGTCCAGCGCAAGCCGCCCGTCAACTTCAGATCGGGCGTGAGATTGTAATAGGCTTCGCCGAATCCGGCATAGGAATTCAGAGTGTAGGGATTTTGGCTCAGGAAATAATTGTGCCCCTGATTGTTGAGATTGGTTATGGGGTTGGGATCGATATATTGGCATCCCATCCCACCTTCTGTCGCCAACTCGAATTTTCGAGGATTGTACGGATCCACCGTGGTGAACCCACCAACAATACAATTCGAGTTGTCCGAAACGCCTGGCACCCAGGGTAGCGTTTGATCAGGTGAAAGTCCTTGCCGGTCCCATGTATATGCAGCCAGCGTCAAAGAATTAATGAAAACGTAGTAATTCTCTTCGGTTTCATAGTGGAGATAGTTACCGCCAACACTGAAGTTGAACGGTCCACTGAAATTTGAAACCAAACGAAACTCCTGGCTGAGCTGCCACGAATGCTCATCGTTCAAATCCTGCGCGACAAGCCGATCGCTGCAGCCAAGTTGCGGATCGCAGAATGTGCCAACCGCACCGCACACGTCGCCGTTGTGGCCCGGGCTCCCGGACGCATCTGTACAAGGTTGATATATTGCGAGACAGTCTCCTCCAACTTGAACGCAGATACCGTTGTTCGGATCGACAGGCGACGTAGAACCCAATGTACCACCGGCAATGAACGCGCCGACCCTTGTGTTGAACCGATTGTAGTCTTCAGTGGACCATAGGAAGTCGCGATTGTATCCCGTCTGCGAGGTGAACGTCAGTGCTGGCGTGACATTGTAATCGACATTCAACTCGACGGTGTCATTCTTGGCCTTGTACACCGGATCGATCGTCGACTGGATGACGCGCAGATTCGTCGACTGCTCGGTGCTTGCATAAGGATCGAACTGAAAGGATTTCGCCATCACGGGGACCAACTCGAAACCCAGCGGCTCGTAGTAAGGCAGGCTTATCCCGTTCGGAACCTGAAACGCATCGGGAGAATAAAGTGAGGTGGGAAGACAGCCTTGGCTCAGATAAGGCTCGGGTGCGTAGGCTTGAACGGTGTTATCGCCGAAATTCAACGGCACCCCGCCAATTTCGGTCGGCGTCGGGTCGGTTTTGCACAACTGCTTTGCCGTGCGCATGCGGTCGTCGTTTTCGGAGAAATGCTCCCAGACGAGCGTTGCCTGCACTTTCTCGTAAGGTTTCCATGCGACCGAAACGCGGCTCGACCACAAATCGCGCCCGTCAATTGGATTGCCGGTCAGTTCGTTGGTGGAATAGCCGTCCCGCTTGGTCCATTCGCCCGCGATGCGGACATCGAAACGATCGTCGAGGATAGGCAAATTGATCATGCCCTCAAAGCGGCGGTTCTTGTAATTGCCGATATCGCCGGATGCCATCGCTTCGAACTGGTCGGTCGGCTTGGCTGTGACGAGATTCACCACACCGGCCGTCGCATTGCGCCCGTACAGTGTGCCTTGCGGCCCACGTAACACTTCGGCCTGGCTGAGATCGAAGAATTCCTGTTCGAAGAAATGATTGCGAATGAACGGAATGTCGTTCAGCGCAACAGCAACGGCGGGATCTGTGGTAACCGAAATGGCTTGGGTGCCGATGCCGCGAATCTGTATGCTGTACCCACTGAAGTTCGTTTTGGTGAATGTTAAGTTTGGTACCTGTTTGACCAGATCGGGGCCGCCAGCTGTTTGGGTGGCCGTCAGCTGTTCCTGCGACAGTGCTGTGATCGCGATCGGGATGCTTTGCACATCGGCGCCGCCAAGCTTTGACGACGTGACTGTTACGGTTTCGACAGCGGCACGCGCGGGCGCGGCTTGGGCCATTTGCAGCGGGGTGATGTCGGCGGCATTGGAGGCGGGCGGATAGCCCGGCACGATCTGGATCACTCCGGCCGCATCTCTGCGGCCAACCAAACCGGTTCCTTTTAGGATACGGGAAAGTGCAGCATCGGGAGAAAGATTGCCGGCGACACCCTTGGTCTTGATGGATCTGATCGCATCATATGAAACCGCCAGAGGCACACCTGATTGGGCGGTGTATTGGTTCAGCGCGGATTCGAGATCGCCGCTCGCGACATTGAATTCCGTCGCGTGGGCCACAGACAGAAGCGCCGCGGCACAGACGCCGCTTGCGAAGACCGTTTTGATATAGCGCTTTATCATATACCCCCCGAATGGATGCGTTTGGCCGTTGACGTCAGTTGGAAGCGCCGTTTGAAGCGGTGATGAAGATCTTTCCGTCGCGCCTTGCGAATTTGGCCCCGAATAGACTGCGCGCGATTTGCGCAAGTTCTTCGGGGTTGTTTGCGGGCAGCGCGCCGTTGATGACATGGCCGGACGCTGCTGCCGACACGACGATCTGTTCGCGGTTGTAACGATTGAATTCGGCGGCTGCTTCGGCAAGCGGAGTGCGGTGGAATACGATCAAGCCGTTTCGCCAGGCGAGCTCTTTGGCGAGGCTTTTTTCCGGCTCGGTGGTTACAGAGATGCGGCTTGCCGTGGCAAGAAATACGTTGCCCGGGGCCAAAACAAGATCGCGTCCTTCGTTATCGGCGGGGCCGATTGCGACCTCACCCTCCAGCAACGCCACCCGCAGCCGATCCTGTTCGCGGCGCATGACAAACTGGGTGCCGAGGTCGCTGACGCGGCGGTTTCCCGCGTATACGGTGAGCGGGCGGTGCACATCGTGCTTGATCTGGAAGAGTGCTTCGCCGTGATCCAGCCAGACCTCGCGTTTGTTCGCCGCTTCTCGCAGGCGCAAGGATGTGTCGGTGTTGAGTTCGATGCGCGAACCATCGCCCATCACAATGGTCTCGTGGCCACCGACGGACGTGGTGAAAACCTGGCCTTCCGGTGCCTTCGGATAGAAGGTGATCGCATATCCGGCAGCAGCCGCGATCAGCAGCGCGGCAGCCGAACGCAGAATGGTCGGGCGCAACCTGGCGACCGCCGCAACAAGTGCGCGGCCGCGCGGGGCGGCGCGAAGAGCCGTTAGACGCTGGCTACGCTTCCACGCGTCTTCAAAACGAATATAGGCGACGCGATGGAGGAACGATTGGGAAAGCCAATCGTCCAGGCGCGCCTGGCTATCGCCATCCCAATCGGGCGAGGTGTGCCGCTCGACAACCCAATGAGAAGCGTCGAGCTGGATTTGTGGGGACGGTTTGCCGAATTGACCCAGTTCGGGGACGGATCCGCTCATGGCTTGCCTCCGCCGAATTCAGGCCGGCCGTGCAGGATGTCGGCGACAGCGCGCAGACCTTCGCCCAGATGCCATTTCACTGTCTTTTCGGTGACGCCCATGCGCTCGGCTATCTCGCGTCGCGAAAGCCCATCGACGTGACGCAACATGAATGCCTCGCGCGCGCGGCGCGGCAATTTGTCGAGCGCATCCTGCAGGCGGCGCAATTCGGCGCGGGATTCCGCATTTCTATCCGGTCCCGGTTCTTCGGCGGCAACGGAGAGCGCATCGAGATCGGCCACCGCTTCGATGGCGACTATCTGCTCGCGGCGCATGAGGTTGATGAGAAGGTTGCGTGCCGTGGCGAAGACGAAGGCTTTGGGGGTATCGGGGATTTGCTTTAGCGCGGCGGCATAGACGTGAGCGTAAATTTCCTGAAGCAGGTCGGGTGCCTCGCTCGCATTCCGCCAGTTGCGGCGCAGGAATTTCATAAGGGTCGCCTCCAACGGCAACACCTCACGCACAAACCAGGCATCAACCTCCGGGGTGGCGGGTGCCATGCCTAGAAGTCTTTGCTCGGTGCCATCGCGCCCGGTGTCGGTGCTATCGGTCATCCCAGCCTGCCCTTCGACGGGACGATTCAAGTCGCTACA
>DATKJT010000008.1:0-162381 GCA_035543495.1 Rhizomicrobium sp.
GCCGGGGGGCCGCGGCCCTGGCATGCTTAACCGCTCAGGCCCCCTGCGCACCGATGATGGCGACCGAGCACACATTCATCATCGGCGCGCCGCCGAGATTGTGGGTCAGGCCGATCTTCGGGTTCTTCAGCTGGCGCGCGCCCGCGCGGCCCTGAAGCTGCAGGTACATTTCATAGAGCATGCGAAGGCCGCTTGCGCCGATGGGATGGCCGAAGCATTTCAGCCCGCCGTCGATCTGGCACGGCACCTGGCCGTCGGCATCGTAGAAGCCGTTCATCACGTCCTTCCACGCTTCGCCTTCGCGGGAGATATGCAGATCTTCCATCGTCACAAGTTCGGTGATGGAGAAGCAATCGTGCACTTCCATCATCGAGACTTCATTGCGCGGATCTTTGATGCCGGCTTCTTCATAGGCGCGCTTGGAAGCGATGCGCGCGGTGTGGAAGTAGCTGCCGTCCCATGAATTGTGCTGGCTTTCGGTGCCGTTCGACAGCGCAAGCTGCAGCGCCTTGACCGTGATGATGTTGGTCTTGCCGAGGCTACGCGCGATTTCCGGCGTCGTCACGATGGCGCAAGCCGCACCATCCGAAACGCCGCAGCAATCGAAGAGGCCGAGCGGCTCGGCGATCATCGGCGCGTTGAGGCATTGGTCTTCGGTGATCGGCTTTTGCAAATGGGCTTTCGGGTTCTTGGCGCCGTTGGCATGGCTCTTCACCGACACATGCGCGATGGCGCGCTTGAGATCGTCTTTCGAGACCTTGTGCTTGGCGCGGTAGGCGGAGGCAAGCTGCGCGAAATTGCCCGGTGCTGAACCGTTGGCATTCCACAGCGGATTGAGCGTGCCCTGTTCGCGTTGCGGCAGGCCGCCGTAACCGGTGTCCTTCAACTTCTCGACGCCGAGCGCGAGCGCGATGTCGCAAGCGCCTGCAGCAACGGCATAGACCGCGCCACGAAACGCCTCCGAACCCGACGCGCAGAAGTTTTCGACATGCGTCACCGGAATGTTGGGAAGACGCAACGCGACGGAGAGCGGCGTGCCGCCCTTGCCGACATTGACTTCATCCATCGCGGTGGAGAACCAGCCGGCCTGGATCTGATTGGTTTCCACGCCCGCGTCCTGCATCGCCTCGAGATAGGCTTCGACCATCAATTCTTCCGCGCCGGATTCCCAACGCTCGCCGAATTTCGAACACCCCATTCCGAGGATCGCGACTTTGTCCCTGATGCCTGTGGCCACTTTGTTCTCCCTTAGCTGCCTGGGGCCATTTAGAGCCCGGTTCCGGCGGCTGTAAAGCACTCATATGGACGATGCCGGCCCTTAACCTGTTGAAAAACAAAAGAAAGAAGCGGAATCTTGCATCGGATTTTTTGCAAAGCGTGTCACGCGGCTGTGTCGAAGCTGCCACTTATCCAAGGATGTAATGGAACAATCGGAACGGATTCGGGAACATTGGCGGGGGCGGCACGTTCTCTGACCCGGCGGACGGGATATGATCTCCGATCGCCCCACCGGTGCCGTCCTGGTATCCGGCCCAATATCGGGAGAGCGAGCGTTCTCGTCTGGGAAATACCTTTCGCAACAAAGGAGCTGATTGCATGTCGAAGAAATTCTTGAGTGCTGCTGTTGTAGCCGCTGCGGCTGTTGCGTTTGCGGCGCCTGCGTCGGCCGCGGGCGGCGTGAAGGTCGGTACGCTGACCTGCAACGTGTCAAGCGGTTGGGGTTTTGTGTTCGGTTCGTCGAAAGACATCCGCTGCAACTATCGCCCGAACAAGCGTCACGGCGAACATTATGAAGGCAGCATCGACAAGTTCGGCGTCGACATCGGTTACACCGAAGGCGGCGTGATGGTTTGGGCGGTGGTCGCACCGACCTCCGACACCAAGCCGGGCGCGCTTGAAGGCAGTTATGCCGGCGTGACGGCAGGTGCTTCGGTGGGCGTCGGCGCGTCGGCCAACGCGCTGGTAGGCGGCTTCGACAAGTCGATCACGCTGCAGCCGCTGTCGATCGAAGGCAACACGGGGCTCAACGTGGCGGCGGGCATCGGCGCGCTGCACCTGAAATACATGCCGTAATCTCCGGCACGTGTGAAACGCGAAAAGCCCGCCGGGAAACCGGCGGGCTTTTTGTTTTATCCGGTTCGAATCACAAGCTTTGCCTTCCGAGCGCGCAATATCTCCAGAAATTTCGCCCGCATTCTCTCGTAGAGAATTTCCGGCAACAGTCCGTAAGCAATGCCTCCTTCGCCTGATTGTGCGCGGCGCAAATCAGGCCCCGGCCACGCGAATTGGTTCGCTTCGGTTAAAATGACCCAAGATGGCAGATCGTCCAAACCCAAACGCTTTTTGACTGCGGCCGGAATTTCAAGAGCAACGGATGGATCGTCAGGAGGAGAATGCGTGACGGGGACGACCATCACCATTTCCTTCTCTCCGCTGGTCGCCAATGCCAGAATGATCGCACAGGGACGATCTTTAAGACCTTCCTCGCGCCCTGCACGAAATTCGGAATGCCAGAGATAACTGTAGCGAATAACCAGACCGGGCTGGGGACGTGGAAAGCCGGATTCGTCACTCGACTTCATGATTGAACTGGGCTGCTTCGGGCGGGACTTGTGCCTGTTCGATCGCCGCGATGTCTTCCTCGGTGAAATCGTCGAGCGACATCACCCGGCGGTCGCGGCGCTTGAGGCGGTCGTATTCTTCGATGGAGAGCAGGACCGTGCGATCACGTCCGTTGCGGGTGACTGTGACCGGCTCTTTCAACGCAACGTCTTGATAACGGCCAAAATTCTTCTGAAATTCGGCAGCGGAAACTTTCACCATTGGGCATTCCGTAAGTTGCGTAACTTCCGCACTATACGGAACTTCCGTATCAATCTCAAGCGGCCACCAAGCCTGCGGGCCGCCTGAGATCGGGTGCCAACCCCTCGCCCATGAGGTCGACGAAGTTATCGCAATAAAAGCGTTCGATGGCGCGCGGCGTGATGCCGGTTAGCGACTCGTTGAAACGCTTGAGCGGATTGCGGCCGCCTTCGACATGGGGGAAGTCGGAGGAGAACAGGCAAATCTCCTCGCCGGAATTGGCGATGATCCAACCTGCGTCCTCATGCGGATAGGGCGTGACGCGGACCTGGCGTTTGACGAAATCGCTCGGTTTCATCGAGAGCTTCTTCAACCGTTCTTCGTGTTTGAAGAACGCGCCGTAACCGGCATCGAGATAGCGCATCCAGCTCGGCAGCCATGACGCGCCCAGTTCGATGGCGCCGAATTTCAGTTTCGGGAAACGGTCGAGCACGCCATCGAAGATGAGCGCGGCGAGTGTTTCTTCCACCGAATGCGGAATGGTCATGAAGCTGAGCGAGGTGAAGTTCTCCTCGCCGCCGTGGAAATCCTTCACGCGCGGCAGGCCGTTCTCGAAATAGTCGGGGTTCATTTTCATTTCGCCGCCGACGTGGAAGACGATGGGCAGACCCGCCTCCTGCGCCATCGCCCAGATGGGATCGAACGCGATGTGGCTTGGGGAATGACGCTTCGGACAGCGCGACGGGATGAGCAATGCCTTCGCGCCCAGATCGATCGCTTCGCGGGCGGCGGTTTTGGCGCGGTCGAAATCCGCAAGCGGGATGTAGGCGGTCGCAAGTAGGCGGCGGTCCACCGAACAGAACCACGTCATCATGCGGTTGTGGGCCTGCGCGGTCGCGTAAGCGAGTTCGACGTGATCGGAGTCATCGAGCCCGAAATTGCCGAGGCACCAGGTGGTGAAGATCAACTGGCTCGCGAAGCCCAATTGGTCGAGCGCCTTGGGCCGGTCTTCGCGGCGGAAGCTGCCGAGGGCTTCGTAGTTCTTGCGGGTCAGAAGATTTTCGACATCGCCCGCGCGGAACGCCGGATCGGCGTGCTGCCGGCGCGCGTGGGTGGCGAGTTTGCCGTCGCGCGGCCATGCCTTGACCTTCGGCAATTCATCGTAGGCGGCACGGAATTTCGGATCGAGGAATTCGTCTAGGCAATCGGTCAATTCCATCAGATGGGAATCGGCATCGTGGACGATGCGGTTCTCGACATACGGCATGGCGCTACTCTCCCGATATTGTTGGAGCAATGCTAGCCCATACCCTCCCCTTGAGGGAGGGTCGAAATTGCGAAAGCAATTTCGGGGAGGGGTCAAGGCGACGGTACCGCAGACCCCTTCCCGAAAAATTTCTTCGCTACGCTGCGAAATTTTATCGACCCTCCCTCAAGGGGAGGGTCAACGCTATGCCGGTATGGCTTTCCAGAAATACCTTCGGAAACCGCGCTTGTCGTCGAAATCCTTGATGCGGAAGGCCATGCGGACCTTCATGCCGGAATCGACCTGGCCCTGCTCGACGTCGGCAATGTCGGCCATGAAGCGGCCGCCATCGGCGAAGGTGATCATGCCGTAGTGGTTGGGCGGGTCCATCGAATAGGTGAGAAAGTCTGCCGACCACGACAGAACCGAGCCGGGGATTTCGGAGAAGCCATAGGGCTCCTGGCTATCCACCGCCTTGCAGTTTGGGTTCACGCAGATGCGCGTGCGCGGGAATTGCGCGGTGCCGCAGACCGTGCACTTGCCGCCGACAAGGCCCAGCAGCATATCGCTCTTGCGGTATTGCACGGTGAGCGCGGTCTTCTTATCCACTTCAGCCCGCATACCCTTTTCGAGTTCGATCAGGCCGTTGAAGGCGAGATATTTCATGTAGTTGGTTTCTTCGCGGCGGCGGGCGAGCGAACCGGTCACGCCGTTGCGTTTCGCAAGCTCAGTGATTTCGCGCGTCACTTCGAAGATCGCGGTGTCGCAGCCCTGACCGAATTGCGCGACCAGAATCTTATCGCCAGGTTTGGCCTGTTCGAGCGCGTGCACCAGCATCAACAGCGCATGCGTGCTGCCGGTATCGCCCACCGTTGCGGCGAGCCCGTCACGTGTCTTGACGGGATCGAGGCCGGAGAGTTTGGCGATGGTTTGATCGAGTTTGGCAAACGGGCACGGCAGGATGAAATGCGCGATGTCGGATGCGGCGACACCGGTTTTCTCCAGCAACGCCTTGATCGCAGCAGGCACGATCTTCGAATAGCCCTCGTCGCGGATCCAGCGTTCTTCCCAGCCGTAGTCGAATTCTTCGCTCTCGCCGCGGAAGTGATCGATGAAATCCACGCTCACCGAATGCGAGCCGACAAATTTCGCGATCACCTTGTCATTGCCCACCGTGACGGCGGCGCCCGCATCGCCGTAACGCATCTCTTCGGCGGAGGCGACGCGCGCCTTGCGATGTTCGCCGGACGCGACGAGCGCGGTCTTGGCGCGGCCAGATGCGGCGGCGTCGAGCGCTGCAAGCAGCGCAGAAAGACCGGCGCGTTGCGAGCCCGCGAAATCGGCGGTGGCGGCTGTCTGCGGCAGGCTGAGCGCCGAAGACATGATCACCGCGTTCTGCCGGTCCATGAACGGCATGGAGGTGGAGGCGAAATAGGCCGTGTCGATATGGGCGCGGTCCTTGATCGCGTCTGTTGCGGGCAGGCAGTCCCGGGCGGCCTCCACGGCCATGGTGATGGCGTCTTCGTCCCAATTGGCCATGGCGCGCTCGCCCGCACCCTTCTGGCCGGGCGCAAACCAGGCATTGGCCTGTGAGATCGCTTTTCGCTGGAGGCGGCGCAGCGGGATGTAAGCGCCGTAAGAGGTAATGCCTGTCATTTCCTGCCCTTTCTATAGCTCTGAGAGGCAAGAAATCAGGTTTGGATTGGAGCGGCAACGTCCGCCTTAGGGAGAGGCGGCGGTGGCTGTTGCGGCGGCTGCTTTGGACTGCGCATCGCGGGCCGGAAAGCAGCCAAAGCCCGCCGCCACAACCTTGTCGCAGACATCCCGTGGGTAGGGGAACGGGCCGGTCTGGAGCCGGTAGATGCGCCGGTCGCCTTGGTCCAACGGCAGGATGCGGGGCGTGTGGCCGTCCAGCAGGGTGCCAGTTGAAGCGGCAATCTTGTTCCACTCGGCCATAGCCGACGCTTCATCATGGAAGGCACCAAGCTGGATCGGCGAAGGTCCCAACCAGGCGGAACGATGGCGCTCGGTTGGCGGTGCCGCCGGAGTGGGCATTGGTGGGGCTGGCGCGACAGCCACCTCTGTTTCCGGGTTGGGCGGGGTGAGATGCGGCGGCCGCAAAACCGTCGGCGCCTCCTCCGTGCTTGGCATCGTCATCACGCCCATGCGCTGGGCGGCGAGATCGAAATGCGGATTGTTGGCAAGCGCCTGCTGGTAATAGCTGCGCGCAACATCCGTCCGCCCCAACGCTTCTGCGATCTGGCCCAAACCATAGAGCGGATATTCCGGTTGCGGATTGCCGTTGGCGAGAGACGCATTGTAATCGCGCATCGCATCGTCCAGGCGGCCGAGCCTGCGATAGACATTGGCGCGATTGTTGTAAGCGGCGGCAAAACGCGGTTCGAAATTGATCGCGGCCGTGTAATCGGCAATCGCATCTTCCGGCTTGTTCATTTCTTCCAGCACCACGCCGCGATCGAAACGCACGCGTGCGATATCGGCGGACGGCAAGGCGTGAAGGCTCAACGCATAGGTGAAATCGTCATAGGCATCTTTGGGCCGATAGAGCTTTTCGCGCGCCAGTCCGCGCGTCACCAGCGTTTGTGCGCGGTCCAGCGCCGACAGCGTATCGGATTGCAGCACGCGCGTGGTGGTGACTTCGACATGCGCAGGGTCCTCGTCCGCGAGCGCGGGGCCCGCGAGCACGATAGCGATGACCATGGCGGCAAGCGTTCTGCTCACACGCGCTCTCTTAATACCCTATCGCTGGTTATGATAGCGCCGGAACCATTCGACGAAACGGGGGATGCCCTCGGAAAGTTTGACCGTGGGCGAAAAACCGAAGTCTTTTGCGGCGCGGGAGACATCGGCATAGGTCTCGCGCACGTCGCCGGGCGGGCCTTCGGTGTGTTCGATGACGGCTTTCTTGCCGGTCGCCTGTTCGATGATCGCGATCAGGTCCAGCACCTCTTCGGGATGGCTGTTGCCGAGGTTGTAGACACGATGCGGCGCGCCCTGGGTTTCCGGATAGGGCGTTTCGATGATCCGCACGAGTGCTGCCACGATGTCGTCCACATAGGTGAAATCGCGGCGCAGCTTGCCGCCGCCGAACACCGGAATGGGCTTGCCTTTCAAGATGAGATCGGTGAACGACCAATAGGCCATGTCCGGCCGCCCGAACGGCCCATAGACGGTGAAGAAGCGAAGGCCCGTCTGTTTCAGACCGAAGAGTTCCGCATAGGAATGCGACAGCAACTCGCCTGCGCGCTTGGTCGCGCCGTAATAAGAAACGGGATGATCGGCGCGCGCATCTTCGCGGAAGGGCGCCACGGTGTCGTTGCCGTAAACCGAACTCGACGAGGCATAGACGAGATGCTTTAGCGGCGCATGATGGCGCGAAAATTCCAGGATGTTCTGATGGCCGACGAGATTGGAGCGGGTGTAGGACGCGGGATCTTTCAGCGCGTAGCGAACACCGGCTTGCGCGGCCAGATGCAGGATCGCATCGAAGCTTTCGCCTTTGGTGGCCGCAGTCAGCGCCGCCGCATCGGCGATATCGACCTTGGCGAAACGGAAATTCTTCTCGTTCGCCAGTTCGGCCAGACGGGCATCCTTCAGCCGCGGATCGTAATAGGCGTTCAATTCGTCGATGCCGACGACGCTGTGACCGCGGGTCAACAGTGCGCGCGCAGTGTGAAAGCCGATGAAACCGGCTGCTCCGGTGAGAAGGATGTTCATAACCTGCCTTGGCCAAAGGCCGCCCGGCTTATGGACGGTGCCGGGGCAATATGCCATGAAACCGTTACCTTCAACCCAACGTTCCAAAGCCATGACATTTCAGCCAGTTCGTAAAGCCGTCCTGCCGGTTGCCGGCATGGGAACGCGGTTCCTGCCTGCCACCAAGGCGGTCCCCAAGGAAATGCTGCCGGTGGTCGACAAGCCGGTGGTCCAGTACGCGGTGGAAGAGGCGCGCGAGGCGGGCATCGAGCAGTTCATCTTTGTAACGGGACGCGGCAAGCACGTGATCGAAGACCATTTCGATCACGCCTACGAACTGGAATCCCTGCTGCTCGACCGCGACAAGACCACGGAACTGGACAGCCTTCTTGAAGGGCTGCCCGATACCGGCTCGGTGAGTTTCACCCGCCAGCAAAAGCCGTTGGGCCTTGGCCATGCCGTGTGGTCAGCGCGGCATCTGGTGGGCAACGAGCCGTTTGCGGTGCTGCTGCCGGACGATCTTCTGGTCGGCAAGCCGGGCGCGCTGGCGCAGATGATGGAAACCTACAAACAGGTCGGAGGCGGTGTGGTCGCGGCGGCCGAGGAAAAGCCGCGCGAGGAAACCAAGCGCTACGGGGTGATTGATCCCGGCAAGAGAAGCGGCGCCGCGACGGAAGTGAAAGGCGTTGTCGAGAAGCCCGATCCAGACAAGGCGCCGTCCACGCTGTGCATCATCGGGCGCTATATTCTGCAGCCGGAAATCTTCACCGAACTCGACCGCAAGGAGCGGGGCGCGGGTGGCGAAATCCAGTTGACCGATTCCATGGCGAAGCTGATCGGCCACATGCCGTTCCACGCCGTCACGACCACCTGCGCGCGTTACGATTGCGGCGACAAGGTGGGCTTCCTGCAGGCCAACATCGCCGTCGGCCTGACGCGCCCGGACATAGCGCCTTCGCTGAAAGCGATGCTCAAGACGCTGAAACTTTAACCCGCTTCCGGCGCAGGAAAATCAGAGCGGGTGCGGCGAGGAACAATGTCGCCGGTTCTGGTGCGTAAGCTGCGATCAATTTTCCGCCGCCTTCGAGATCGTAGGTCAACCCGCCCAGATAGGCGTTGGCTGCGTCCGCGGCATCGTAATAGATGTCGAAGCCGCCCGTGATGTTGGTGATCGTGTTGCCGACGATATCGAGGCCCAGGATGGCGTGGGTATAGAACACCGAGTCGGTGTTGACGCCGTCGAGCGTGAGCGCGTTGCCCCCATCCAGCAGCAGTTCGCCCCAGACAAAATTGTTCACGTAGCCGGCGGGTAAGGGGCCGAAATCGGTTCCGTTCGCGAGCAGCGTGTGGGCGCCGCCGCCGGTGAATTCGAGCGTGGCGCCGCTCGTATCCCAGGCCGTGTTCTGCGTGCTGTGGTTCAGGAAATCGGCCGTGATCTTGTAGACGTCGCCGGGAGCCGCATGCACCACACCGGTCGCATCGTTTTCGAAGGTGTTGAACGTCATCGTGGCGGGATCGCTGGAGAACGTGCCGTTGTTGGTGAAGTGGCCGCTGAAAGTGGCCGAGGCGTGGTCCACCTGCACATTGCCGTTGTTGGTGACATCGCCATTCACCGTGCCGCCCGCGCCGCCGACCGACAAGGTGCCGCCACTCGCAACGCCGACATTGGCGTTCAACGTTGCGCCATCCAGACCGAGCGTGGCGCCGTTCTGAACGCTTGCGCCGCCGGAATAGGTTTGCGTGCCGGTAAGTGTGGAGGTGCCGCTGTCGGCGCTCAGGGTTTCGAAATTGACGAGGTTGGACACGGTGCCCGCATCGGCCAGATGCACCGCATCGTTGCCGCCCTGCCCGTCCACCGTGCCGGCGATCGAGGAGCCGTGGCCGAGGTTGAGCGTGTCGTCGCCATTGCCCAGCGCGACATTACCGATGATCGTGCCGCGGTTGGTCAACGTGTTGGAGAAACAAGTCGCCACGACCGTGCAAGAGGTGATCTTGATCGCATCGCCGGTGTCGCCCTTGATCGTGCCTTCGTTGACGATAGTCGTGCCGCCGAATTCGTCGCCGAGATTGCTGTCATCGACCGTGATGGCGCGGTCCGCGCCTTCGATCAGGCCGCTTGCATAGTTGTTCACCGTGCCGCCGCCAATGGCGAGACCTTCGGAGAGGTTTGCCCCGCCGCTGCCGAGAGATTTGATCTGACCGTAGTTTTCGATCGCGACCTGGCCGTCGACATCCACGCCGTCGCCATCCGACGAAACCAGATTGCCGGTGATGACGCCGTGCAAATTGTTGGTGATATGGGCGGTCGTGTTGCCCGCGGTGTCCAGATTGATGCCCGAACCGTCATTGCCGGTGATGATGCCGTCATTGGTGACCGTGATCGCCTGCCCCGCCGTGATGCCGTGGCGCGCACCGATGATCGAACCCGTCTGGTAGTTGTTCACCATGCCGGTGAAGCTTTTGTCGTTGAAATCGATGCCGTCATTGCCGCTGTCGTTGCCGTTGGCCGTTCCGGGCTCTACGGCGAAGCTGGATTGGATGAGGCCGTAATTGTTGATCAGCGCGTTGTTGGAAGCGCGAATGGCATCGGAATCGGCGGCAGTGATCTGACCGTTCACCGTGTTCTCGACGTCGATCTTGCCGGAGGCGACGATCAGGTCGTTCAGATCTATGGCCTGTCCGTTGAAATCGCCCGTGCCCTGAGCTGCGATCAACCCGT
This sequence comes from Rhizomicrobium sp., assembly GCA_035543495.1. Lineage (GTDB taxonomy): Bacteria > Pseudomonadota > Alphaproteobacteria > Micropepsales > Micropepsaceae > Rhizomicrobium. The sequence goes on from DATKJT010000008.1 coordinate 10,485, forward strand.
CATTGTTGATGACGACCGAACCGTTGAGCGTGGTGTTCTTCTTACTCTGAAGCTGAAGTGCATCTTTCACCGTGCTGACCATGGACGCGCCGGTGTTGTTGTCGATCTCAAGGCTTCCCGCGGTGACCTTCGCCGATTCCAGCGCGCGGCCGCCGGTGGATTTCACCGTGCCGCTGTTGCTGATGACGGTCTTGTTGCCGGCGGCGCCATCGTTCCAGGTGATCGAACCGGTGCTGCTGGTGGTTTGAAGCGTGCCCGTTGCCTGGATCGTTCCCGTGTCGTTGCCGGAAACGGCTTTGATAGCGGTGTCCGTCGTGCCCGCAGTTACCGTGAACGGCGTGGCGAAAGCCGGTGCGGCGATCAGGAACGCGGCGGACGAAAGAAGAGCGGCCTGCAGCAGACGTTTGGACGACATGAAAATCCCCTCGCATGGAAAGCGTGGGGCTCAGCTACGGGCCGCGTATGACGGGCGCGTGACAAAAACGTGGTTAATGGCCGGTAAATTGTGTGCCGCGGCAATTTTTTCGGGAGTTCCGATTGTTTACGCCAGCACGATCTTCTCGCGCCCGCTTTGCACACTCTTGGTGACGTTGCGCGTGTCGACCACCAGTTTGGACAGAGCGACGAGCGTTTCGTAATCGACCGCATCGTGATCGGTAACGATCAACGCCGCATCGAAACCGGCCAGCGTATTCGCATCGAACGAAACGCTGCGCATGCCGAGCAGACTCGCATATTCGCGAGTCGGCTTCATCTCGGGGATATAGGGATCGTAATAGGAGACCTTGGCGCCGAAGCCGCGCAGGATTTCGATGATGCGCAAGGCGGGGCTTTCGCGAAGGTCATCGATGTTTTTCTTGTAGGCGAGACCGGAGATCAGGATTGAAGAGTCCTTCAGCGCGCGGGCGAAGCGTTTGCCGAGCGCGTCCTGCAAGGTCTGAACGACAAGCCGGGGCATGGCGCGGTTGATCTCGCCCGCAAGTTCGATGAAGCGCGTTTCGACTTCGAAGGCGCGGGCACGCCACGACAGGTAAAACGGATCGATGGGGATGCAATGCCCGCCGAGACCGGGGCCGGGATAGAACGGCATGAAGCCGAACGGCTTGGTCTTTGCTGCATCGATCACATCCCACACATTGATGCCCATGCGCGAATAGGCGACCTTCAACTCGTTGACGAGCGCGATGTTGACGGCACGGAAGATGTTCTCGGTGATCTTCACCGCTTCCGCCGTCGAGGCGTCACGGACGGGATAAACTTTCGCGAATGCCGCTTCATAGAACTTCGCAGCGACGGTGCCGGACGTTTCGTCGATACCGCCCACGATCTTCGTGATCGTTCGCGTTTCGATGGCGCTGCCGGGGTCTTCGCGCTCCGGCGAGAAGGCAAGCCAGAAATCGCGACCGGCTTTCATGCCTTTGCGTTCGAGGATCGGTTGCACCACTTCCGCCGTCGTGCCGGGCCAGGTGGTGGATTCGAGCACCACCAGCGTGCCTTCGCGGAAATGCCTGGCGATCTCTTCCGCCGTGTTGGTAACGAAGCGCAAATCCGGTTCGCGCGTGGCGGTGAGCGGCGTCGGCACGCAGATCAGAATGGCATCGACATTCTTGAGTTCGGAAAAATCATCGGTCGCCGTGAAGCGTCCGGATTGCACCATCGCGCCCACGCGCTGGTGCAGGAAATGCTTGATGTAGCTTTCGCCGGCTTTCAGCTTGGCGATTTTCTCGGGATCTATGTCGAATCCGATGACGGAAAACCCGGCCTGCCAGAACACATGAACAAGCGGCAATCCCACATAGCCGAGCCCGATCACGCCCACGCGCAGCGCTTTCGCTGCGAGCTTCTGCTCCCACCGTGTGACGTGATCGCGCTCCATCGGGACAGGCTAGAGACGATTTGTTAAGGGGGCGTTTGGGGACCTTGCCCAATTGATTAGAATAAAGGGGGCGCGGTACCGAGGCCGCCTCTTAACGGAAAGTGTACGAGATCATGGGCAAGAAACATCCCACTCCGGCGCAAAAGGGTAAAACTCAAGCGAAGGATTTTTTTAGACAGCGTGCAACCGGCGCCAATCCCAAAGATCTTCTGAACTTCCTCGACGACGCCCCCGCTAAAACACCAGTGCCAAGCGACAGGATACGCAATTCGAAAGCAGTTTTGGGTCGCAACAAAACTTAGACCCTCCCCTTGAGGGAGGGTCGACAAATTCGGCGCGGCACGCGACGAATTTTCGGGGCGGGGTCCACGCGAGCCTAGTTTTGACCCCTCCCCGAAAAATCCTGACGGATTTTTCGACCCTCCCTCAAGGGGAGGGTATGGGGAATTCAGAAAAACCGTTCCCGCACGCGAATGATGTCGCCGGGTTCGACCTTGCCGCCCGCATCGACATCGACGGACACTTCGTCATTAGAGCCCACGTGCTTGATATAGACCTCGCCTTCGCGTGCGCGATAGGTGAAGCCGCCGGCGAGCGCCACGGCATTCAGCACGTTCATTCCGTTCACATACGGATATTCGCCGGGCTTGTTCACTTCGCCGATGATGAAGAACGGGCGATAATTGGTGACTTCCACGCTGACGCGCGGGTTCTTGAGATAGCCTTGCGAAAGCCTGGCCGCCACATCGCCTTCGAACTGGTGCAGGGTGCGACCCTTGGCTTCCACCTGCCCTATCAGCGGCAGGCGGACATTGCCTGTGTCATCCACCGTGAACTGGCCGGAGAGATCGTTCTCGCCGAACACGATCACACGCAACTGGTCGCCGGTGCCGAGCGTGTAGTCGGTGGCGGCGGGCGGTGGCGGCTGCGGCTCCTCGGCGCAAGCGGTCAGTGCAAGGCCCAGGGCCGAAAGCCCCAGGGCCAATGCAAGGGTGCGCGCGCGCTGTGCCAGGCTCATGGGCGAATCCCTATCCGCATCGGATTATACAACCCCGGAACCCTTAACGAATTAACCCGCGCGTTAAGGAACCGTGGTAGTACTGCCTTGAATTGGCTCCACATTCGGGGCCAAAGAGGTTCGTTCTTCGAGAGGCTTTCGGCGCATGCGCGTGGCGATGATCGGGACGGGGTATGTCGGGCTGGTGTCCGGCGCCTGTCTCTCCGAATTCGGACATGAGGTGATCTGCGTCGACAAGGACCCCTCCAAGATCCGGGCACTCGAAGCGGGCCAGATTCCGATCTTCGAGCCGGGCCTCGACGAAGTGGTGGCCGCCAATGTGAAGGCGGGCCGCCTGTCCTTCACCACCGATCTGAAGAAGGCCGTTCCGGGCGCCGATGCTGTGTTCATCGCGGTGGGCACGCCGTCCCGCCGCGGCGATGGCCACGCCGATCTCACCTATGTGTTCGATGCGGCGGAAGAGATCGCCCAGTCGCTCGACGGCTATACGGTGGTGGTGACGAAATCCACCGTGCCGGTGGGCACCGGCCGCAAGGTGGAAGACATCATCCGCAAGAAACGCGCGCACGCGGATTTCGACGTGGCTTCCAATCCCGAATTCCTGCGCGAGGGGTCGGCCATCGAAGATTTCCGCCGGCCCGACCGCGTGGTGGTGGGCTGCGAAACCGACCGTGCCAAAGCGGTAATGCGAGAGGTCTACCGCCCGCTCTATCTCAACGAAACGCCGATCCTCTTCACCAGCCGCGAAAGCTCCGAACTCATCAAATACGCGGCCAACGCGTTCCTTGCGACCAAGATCACTTTCATCAACGAGATGGCCAATCTCTGCGAGAAACTGGGCGCCGATGTGCAGGACGTGGCGCGCGGCATCGGTCTCGACGGCCGCATCGGCAACAAGTTCCTGCACGCGGGCCCCGGCTTCGGCGGCTCATGCTTTCCGAAAGACACGCTCGCACTTCTGCGTACTTCGCAGGAAGCAGGCGCTCTCACCCACATCGTGGATGCGGTGGTGAAGGTCAACGATGCGCGCAAGGTTCAGATGGCGGAGAAGGTCGAGCAGGCTTTCGGCGGCGTGAAGGGCAAAACCATCGCGATCCTGGGCCTCACCTTCAAACCCAACACCGACGACATGCGCGATGCGCCGAGCCTCGTCATTGTCCCGCACCTTCAGGCCAAGGGTGCTCGCATCCGTGCCTACGATCCCGAAGGCGCCAAGGAAGCCAGGAAGCATCTCGACATCGACTATTGCGCCGATGCCTATGAGGCGCTTTCGGGCGCGGACGGGGTGGTGATCCTGACCGAGTGGAACGAGTTCCGGGCGCTGGATTTCGCCCGGATGAAGGGCTTGCTCAAGACGCCCCTCATGGTCGACCTGCGCAACATCTACCGCCCGGCGCAGATGGCCGAGCAAGGTTTCGCCTATGTCAGCGTGGGCCGCGCCGGGGCCCGCCCCAAAAGCTGAAAAAGGCCCTCCGGGGCAGGCTTTACACCCAGTTCGATGCGTTTCGCCGCCTTGCCATAGCCACCCCCGCTTGCCATAGAAAATCGCCCATCAAGAGGCCGGGGACTGGTGGCCAGCAACCAACGCCGCAAAGACTTTGCGCGCCGTCTGGCGGCGCCCGGCCTGGTTCTGGCGGCGCTCTCGGCGGTGCCGTCATACGCCGACTCCGACATCCGCACCGACCAGCCTTTCCCGATCCGCAACATGTTCGGCGAGGTGGGCCTGATCGACATGCCCTCCGCGCACATGACCGAGGACGGCCAGATCGCCGTGTCGGTGAGCGCAACCAAGGATGCACAGCGTTACGGCTTCACCTTCCAGGTGCTGCCGCGGCTGGAAGGCTCGTTTCGCTACAGCCACCTCTCCAACTACAACGACGACGATTACAACGACCGCGCTTTCGGCATGAAACTGCGGCTGGTCGAGGAAAGCGTGGACTGGCCCGACATCTCGCTGGGCCTGCGCGATCTTCTCGGCACCGGCGTCTACGGCTCGGAATATCTTGTGGCGAGCAAGCACATCTTCCGCGATTTCGATGTGACGGCGGGCATCGGCTGGGGGCGGTTGGGATCTTCCGGCGCACTGCCCAATCCCATCGGAGCGATTTTCCCCGCCGCCAAGGTGCGCCAGCCGCCGCACGAAACCACGCAGCTCGATTTCAGCCAGCTTTTCCGCGGGCCCGACATCGGCCTGTTCGGCGGCGTGTCGTGGCACACGCCGATCCCCAATCTCGATTTCCTCATCGAATATTCCTCGGACCGCTATGTGCAGGAAAAGCATTTCGGGATGCTGGACGAATCCATTCCGGTCAATTTCGCTCTCGCCTACCGCCCGATCAGCCATGTCACCCTGGAAGCGGGCTTTCTCTACGGCACGACCTACGGTCTGTCGCTGACCATCGACGCCGATCCGACCAAGCCGCTGGAAGATGCCCGTCTTGGCGTGCCGCCTCCCCCCGCCAAAACGCGTACGCCGGAAGAACAGCAGGCGGCCATCGTCAATCTCTCGCGCCACAACGTGATCGCCGGAAACCATCCCTGGCTGCCGCAGCGTTACGCGGGCAAGGACGATCGTTACGCGCTGACCGATGCGCTGTCGGGCATGGACGCAACCGTCTGGGACTACGAGATCGACGGCTACACGCTGCTCGTCAACGCGCGCAAACAACCATCGTCCGCCGATTGCCGTTCCTATGCGCGACTTCCCGCGGTCGCCGGATTGAACCTGAGATCTGTGGCGGTGGCCGATTTGCGCGCGGGCGACGGGCACGTGGTCACCTGCAACGTGCCCAAACCGGGCGTGCAACTGGCGTCCGCCGCCTACCCGCTCAGCGATGCCTATGCGGGGCAAACCCCGCCTCCCCCGCTGCCGCGTCATATTTCGCAAAGGAAGGTGGCGGAGAACCTTGTCAAGGATGCGCGCGAGCAATCGCTCTATGTCGATGCGGTGCGCCAGCAAAACGGCGAATTGTGGATCTACTTCACCAACCACCACTATTATCTTGAAGCGGAAGCCGTGGGCCGGCTGTCGCGCATCGCAATGGCCGATGCGTCGCCCGATGTGGAAGTGTTCCATTTCATCTCGGTGGAACATGGTCTGCCGCTGCGCGAGATCAGGATCGAGCGCAGTTCGCTGGAACGCACGCTGGCCGCCAATGGCGGCATTGCCGAAATGAAAGACGCGGTTTCCGTTCTGCCCGCGGCGATGGACAATCCGGCGCTCGAAGCGACGGTCCCGCAACGCTTCCCGCGTTTTTCCTGGGCGATTTCGCCTGAGACCAAGCAAAGCCTGTTCGATCCGAACCTTCCGTTGGAAGCGCAGCTTCTGGTGGGCGTGACCTCGAGCGTCGACCTCTATCCCGGCGTCACCATCCAGGGAAAATTCGACATCAACATCTACAACAACTTCACCGACGCCACGCCCAACGACAGCACGTTGCCGCACGTGCGCAGCGACATCCAGCAATATTACAAACACGGCATCAACGGCATCGCCAATCTCGAAGCCAACTATCGCGGACGGCTGGCGCCGGACGTGTTCTTCAAGCTAAGCGGCGGCTATCTGGAAGACATGTTCGGCGGCGCGGGCGGGCAGATCGTCTGGCGGCCGGAGAATTCGCGCTTCACCGTGGGCGCCGATCTCTATGAGGTCTGGCAGCGCAATTTCGACCGGCTTATCAGTTTCCAGTCCTATCACGTGCTGACCGGCCATTTGAGCATCTATTACGAATCGCCCTGGTACGGACTCAATTTCAACCTCCACGCCGGGCGCTATCTCGCCGGCGACTATGGCGCAACCTTCGAGATCATGCGCCGCTTCGACAGCGGGGTGGAGATCGGCGGTTTCGTGACCCTCACCGACGTGCCGTTCAAGAAATTCGGCGAAGGCAGCTTCGACAAGGGCGTCATCGCGCGCATTCCGCTCGAATGGGCGCTGCCGATCCATTCGCAATCGGCGTACACTCTGACGCTGCGTCCGCTCGAACGTGATGGCGGACAGCGGCTCGACGGCGACGATTCACTCTACGAAGAAACCCGCAAAACCGGCTATGGCGCCTTCGCCCATCACCTCGATGACATTCCGAACCCATAAGCCCCGCGCGCTTGCCGCAGCCGTCTGCCTGGCGCTCGCCGGATGCAGTTCGGAAAGCTCGGATATGCACCTTTTGGTGGATGCCTTGCGCGCGCGCGTCACCGGCAGTCCGTCGCAAGTGACGTTACAGGAGGCTTCCGCAATCCCTTACGCCTCGCTGGGCGTGCGGATCGACGGCGGCGCGGAATTCCTGATCGTGCTGGCGACCGATGCGCCCCATGCGCGCCTGTGGGCGGCGGGAAAATCCATCGCGCTGTTAACCGATGATGGGCGGATCGTGCGCACCTCGGGTCTTGCGCACAATCTTTCGGGCGTCAGCGGCGATGTGGGCGTGGCCATTTCACCGCTCGACGCGCTGAAGCAACGCGGCGGCAAGCGGACGCTGCTCTACGACTTCGCCGATCTTAATGCCTATTCGGTCAAAACCGCGTGCAGCACGACCAAACTCGGACACGAAAACATACAGATCCTGGGCAAGACCATTCCGACCCAGCGCGTCGAGGAAAGCTGCCGCGCGGATGCGTTGCGCTGGTCCTTCGTGAACACCTATTGGATGGGCGAGAAGAGCGGGATGGTCTGGAAATCGATCCAGTACGTGCACCCGCGTCTCGGACCGGTCGCCACCGAAATCCTGCGGCCTCCGGAAAGCAAATAGTTTCGCGAAAAGTGTCCGTTAGCCCGGTGTGGCCGGCGTCGTCGCGTGGCCGCCGTTACCGGTGCTCGTGATGAGGATGACGATACCGGCAACCACAATGGCGGCCGCCAGAATGCTCATCGTCAGGTCCGTGTCCATTCCTTGCGCTTGATGGAGGCCCGCCGCATTGCCGGGTGCCAGCGCACCGGCTTCCATATCGGTGTCCGCGGCAAAGGCCGCGGAACTTGCCAGCATCGATGCGCCGACAACGACGGATGCGATCTTGCGCAACATGGAAAGAACCCTCCTGTCCGGCAGCTTTCAGGTCTGTAACGTATAGAACGTGTCAGTTGATGCGCGGTTGCATCAACGCACATTTGCCCTGCGGATTGGGAACTTTACCGGCTTATGCTTATCAGGGGATTAACCCACGCGATTGCAGGAACGCCACTGTGCGCGCTGCAAGCGTTTCGGCGTCTTCGCCGACCGTCTTCAGGGTGAGTTCGGCGTGCTCCGGCGGCTCATACGGACTGTCGATGCCGGTGAAGTTCTTGATCGTTCCGGCCCTCGCCTTTTCGTAAAGCCCCTTGGGATCGCGCGTCATGCAGACGTCGATAGGCGTGTCGACAAACACTTCGATGAACTCGCCCTCGCCCACCAGACCCCGCGCCATGCGCCGCTCCGAACGGAAAGGCGAGATGAACGACACGAGCACGATCAGCCCCGCATCGACGAACAGTTTGGCCGTTTCGGCGACGCGGCGGATGTTCTCCACGCGGTCGGCATCGGTGAAGCCCAGATCGCGATTGAGGCCATGGCGGACATTGTCGCCATCCAGCAGATAGGTATGACGGCCTTGCGCGAACAACGTGCGTTCCACGATGTTGGCGATGGTGGATTTGCCCGAACCCGAAAGCCCGGTGAACCACAAGACGGCCGGCTTCTGGCCCTTCTGCTCGCCGCGCACGAACTTGTCTATGTCGAGCGCCTGCCAATGGACGTTGGTGGCGCGGCGCAGGCCGAAATCCATCATGCCGGCGGCGACCGTTCCATTGGTGAAACGGTCGATCAGGATGAAGCCGCCGGTATCGCGGTTCTCGACATAAGGATCGAAAGCCAGCGGTTGCGAACTGGAAAGATTCGCGTAACCCACTTCGTTCAACTGCAAAGTCTTGGCAGCCAGCGAGTCGAGCGTGTTGACGTCGACCTTGTGCTTGAGCGCGGTGATGGTAACGGGCGCTGTGCGCGTGCCGATCTTCAACAGATATTGGCGGCCCGGAAGCATTTCGTCTTCCGCCATCCACAGCATGTGCGCCGCGAACTGATCGGACACTTGCGGCCGCGCGCCCGGCGAGGCCAGAAGATCGCCGCGCGAAATATCCACCTCGTCGGCCAAGGTCAGCGTCACCGCTTCGCCTGCGACCGCCTCGTCGAGATCGCCGTCCATCGTCACGATGCGGCGCACGGTGGACGTGCGGCCCGAATTGGCGACCACGATCGTGTCGCCCGGCTTCACGCGACCCGAAACGATGGTGCCGGAGAAGCCGCGGAAATCGAGATTGGGCCGGTTGACCCATTGCACCGGCAAGCGGAACGGCTTTTCGGCAAGCGCGGTTTCGACATCGACGGTTTCGAGATGCTGGATCAGCGTCGGCCCGCCATACCACGGCGTCTTGGCGCTTTTTTCGGAGACGTTGTCGCCGAACCGCGCCGACATTGGGATCGCAACTTGGGTCTGAAACCCCAGCGGTCCGGCAAACTGCGTGAACTCCGCCACGATCTCGTCGAAGATCTTTTGCGAGAAATCGACCAGATCGATCTTGTTCACCGCCAGCACCACATGGCGGATGCCAAGCAGCGAGGCGATATAGGCATGGCGGCGCGTCTGGATAAGCACGCCCTTGCGCGCATCGATCAGGATCACCGCGAGTTCGGAATTGGATGCACCCGTCGCCATGTTGCGGGTGTACTGCTCATGGCCAGGCGTGTCGGCGACGATGAACTTGCGTTTGTCGGTGGCGAAAAAGCGATAGGCAACGTCGATGGTGATGCCCTGCTCGCGCTCGGCTTCAAGGCCATCAACCAGCAACGCGAAATCGATATCGTCGCCGGTGGTGCCGTGCTTCTTGGAATCCTTCTTCAACGCCGCCAGATGATCGTCGAACAGCAGTTTGGAATCGTAAAGCAGCCGCCCGATGAGAGTGGACTTGCCGTCATCCACGCTGCCGCAGGTAAGGAAGCGCAGGAGAGATTTCTTCTCCTGCTCGGCGAGATAGGCTTTCAGATCGGTGATCGGCGCGTTCATTAGAAGTACCCCTCGCGCTTCTTCTTCTCCATCGAGGCATTCTCATCGCTGTCGATGAGCCGCCCCTGCCGTTCGGAGGTGCGCGCCGTGAACATTTCCGCCACGATCTCTTCCAGAGACGCGGCCGACGATTCAATCGCGCCCGTCAGCGGATAACAGCCCAGCGTGCGGAAGCGCACCAGCCGCGATTCCACCTCTTCTCCATCGCGCAGTTTTAACCGGTCGTCATCGACCATAATCAATGTGCCATCGCGCGAAATCGTGGGCCGCTTGGCGGCAAAATAAAGCGGCACGATGGGGATGTTCTCCATCATGATGTATTGCCAGATGTCGAGTTCGGTCCAGTTCGACAGGGGGAACACGCGAATGCTCTCGCCCTTGTTGATGCGCGTGTTGTAGACGCGCCAGAGCTCGGGCCGCTGGTTCTTCGGATCCCACGCGTGATTGGCGTTGCGGAACGAGAAGATGCGCTCCTTCGCCCGCGACTTCTCCTCGTCGCGCCGCGCGCCCCCGAACGCCGCATCGAAGCCGTATTTGTCGAGCGCCTGCTTCAACCCTTCGGTCTTCATCACCTGCGTGTGCAGCGAAGATCCGGAATCGATCGGATTGATGCCGCGCTTCACCCCGTCTTCGTTGATATGCACGAGCAGCTTCAGCCCCAGCCGCTTGGCCGTTTCGTCGCGAAACTTGATCATCTCGCGGAACTTCCAGGTGGTGTCGACGTGCAGCAGCGGAAACGGCGGCTTCGACGGATAAAACGCCTTCATCGCCAGATGCAGCATCACTGACGAATCCTTGCCGATGGAATACAGCATCACCGGATTGGCAAACTCCGCCGCCACCTCCCGCATGATATGAATGGACTCCGCCTCCAGGCGCTTGAGGTGGGTGAGGCGGGTGGGGGTGGGCTTCACGGGATGGTCCTGGCGGTCAGTGGCCATTAATACAAAATATTTGTGTGAGACGATTTATTGGCCATCTCAAAGCCGTAAATAAGGGGTAGCGGTACCTTACGCAAGATCATCCGGCCCCCGAAAGAGGCCAATCCTGCTCAGGGTTCAAGGAGAAAAACGGCCCGAGCCGGAGCCTCAAGCTATCGACCCGGACGATCAATTTTTGCTTATCACCGAAACCGATGCGGCAGATATCGCAAGATCCGACAGGACCTTGGTTATCTCCACCGTAAACTGCTGCCAGTCGAACGGCCTCAGATCGCGAGGTACCACGATCAGCGAACCGGGCGCCAGCCTCTCTGATCCGAAGTGAAAGAGACTCGATTGGACGGGCTTCGACGAACCGTCGGGATTGACCACATAGACATAGCTGTCATCGGCATACCGGCCATAGCCTCCCGCAACTTCGATATAGTCGTCAACCGTAGCATCCGCTCTCTGAGGATAGCTGCCGGGATTGAGAACTTCTCCCACCACCGTCACCGAATTCGGCCGCTGTGGCACGTAGAGAAAATCACCGGGCTGCAGAACGATGTCGTCTTCGGGATGGGTAGCTAGCGCCGCGGGATCGGCAATCACGGTAATTCGGCCCGAAGCCTGCGTATTGTGCAGTTGCTGAACGAGGCCCTGCAGAAATCCTGCCGCTTCTCCACTCGGCGCAGACGTAACGGCATTGGGACCCGAGCCCGCCGCAACCGCCATCATCAACTGTTTTTGGATGTCGTCGGCGGCTCGCTCATAGCCGATCTTCTGTGTCTGGGCGGCTGATTTGCGCAGGAACACTGCGCCATAAGGATAGGCCTGCTGGGTGAGCCCGCCAGCCTGTTGCAGAAGCTCCGAAAGCCGCTCGCCGCGTGTAAGATCGAAAGCGCCCGGGAAATGCACTTCGCCCTGCACCATCACCGTGCCCTGATCGGCATCGGTAAAAACCGGATTGAAGCGATAGGTGTCGCGCAGACGTACGTCGATGCTAGCAAGATTTTCGCCGGTGATCGGCACAGTGAGCTGTTTGGTTTTCGAGCGTCCGGTCGCAGCATCGACGTCGATACGCAAAAGCGAAACGTTGGACAAATCCGTCCATTTCAACGGACCGCCTGCCGCCTCGACAAGCTCATCGAGCGTAATGCCACCGCCGATTAGATAGGTTCCAGGCCCTCGCACAGCGCCATTAAGTGTTGTTCTGTGATCCGAAAGGAAGCTGATAAGCACGACAGGATCTATGCCGATCTGCTGGCCGAGACCGGCAACATTCACCATCTCACTTGTGATCGGGACGTTGCCTTGAGAGGACGTACGCTGATCAAGCGTGAAAGGCCCCGCGGTCGCCTGCTGGATCATGTTGTTCTGCTGAAGAATTGCAGAACCTTGATCGAGCGTCTGCTGCGGCAGTTGCGGGTAGGTAGAAGGATAGCCCGGAGGATAGGCCTGGGCGGGAACGCCTCCGGGCATTTGTGTCGTGGGCGGAATTTGCGATTGCGACTGGTAGTATTGCTGCTGGGCACTGGGCATTTGACCGGGCACTACACCGGCCATGGCGATCCCTGGACTGGAACTGGTCATTCCTGCCCCCGACATCTGCCCGGGAACAGTCGCAGGCGCTCCGGCCATCGCGGCGGGAATGCCGCCTTGGGCATTTGCTATAGCGGCAAGCTGCGCGCTCGTGGCCTGGCTACCCTGCTGAGATTGCGCCGAATATTGACTAAGGCTTTGATCGGTTGGTTGCGCGAAGATGGCCGCGTTGACAGCATCCTTCAGTGCAACCGAGGTTGCCGTGGCCGCAGAATCCGACGCAGTTGGCTTGGTCGCAATGTCGATGTAGTCGATCTTCTTCACGTAAATGTCGACGGCATTGGTCATAAGAGCGGCTTCTCGCCGATCAAAGACACGCACAATGTCTTCGCTCTGCAGCGCGATGTCGTTCTTTCCGTCGCGTATTTCGGCGGGCGCAAACGCTACCACATGGCGCTGTAGCGTCTTCGGATCTTTGCGCGAGATGAGGCCGAGCAGCATATACGGTGCTTCGCCCATCGCGCCGGGTGCGCGCAGAAGATCGGAGAGATTGCGGTAGTTGCTGAGCGAATATTCGCCTGCAAGGCTCGTGGGGCCGAAGAATTCAAAGCGACCGGCCGTCGCCGCCGCGGTCTGCTCCACGAAGAGGATGTCGCCGTCCTGCGCGCGTCCGTTGAGTGAGGACATTGCCTTCAGCGTCAACCGTCCGTCCGCTTCGGTTGTCTGCAGCGCATAGCGGAAATTGCCGCGCACCTGCAGACCGCCGCCGAGGCGAAGAAGTTCCTGCAAGGAAATCGCGCTTTGCCCCGGCCCGAGTTCGTAAATGGCCGGCCGCCGCACCCAGCCGCTGACGGCTGCAACTTTGCCCAGCGTCGGCACCACGATGCGATCGCCATCCTGCAGCAGAACCTGCGGCGCCGAACCGTCGTTCAGCAGCACGTGATAGAGATCGTAAGGAATCGTGCGCCCGCCACGAATGATGCGGATGTTGCGCAAGCTGCCAGATTTCTTCACGCCCAGCGCCAAGACCAACGCATCGAGCGGCGTGGAAAGTCCCGTCGCCTGCTTGACGCCCGGCGAATTCACTTCGCCCGCAACCGTTACGCTCACGCGGCGAAGCTGACCCACCGAAACATAAACATTGGTCGAGATGTATGCCTGCTTGACGGCAGACTGCAGCGATGACTGGAAATCCGAGAAGGTGCGCCCAGCTGCGCGAATGGGTGGCAGCTTCGGCAGCGAGACATTGCCGTCGTTGTCGACCAGCACGTCGTAACTTGCGTTTTCCTGCCCGCGGAGTGTGATCTGCAACTCATCACCCGGCCCCAGAACGTAGTAACCCTGGATCGAACCCACCTGCGGCACAGAAATTTGATTGAGCCCGGCAAAGACGTCGTAGCCAAACTGGCGGAGAGGCAGGCCCGCTCGATCGGAGAGAATCAGTTCGATCCGCGATGGCGCAGAAACCGGAGGCGGCCCGATCGGTGCCTGGATTATCTGGGACTGCGGCTGCTGGTTTGCAGGAGTGGCCGAACCGCCCCCATTACTCTGCTGCATTTGCTGAAGGATGGAAGAAATATCTCCTCCCAAGCCACCCTGTTGAGCGCTGGCTTCCGGGGCAATGGAAAATGACACAAGAGCTCCGGCGAGAAGGACCGAAATCGCGCGCCGGGCGCGGTCGCGCAGCCTCGCCGATAGGGATCGCCAGTGCCCCGCCATGATCGCCCTTTCCTGCTGTGTCGGCTTCATAACACACCGCCGATCAGCGGCAAGGGTTACCGGTAGGTTATCTAGACGAATCAAGTGGGTACCGCCCCGGCGACCAAAAATCGCAGGACTTTGAAAGGCGCTACCTTGGCAGAAGGAAACGGGCGACAACGACGACCAACGCCGGGCCGCGCGACGATGAGGATGCTGAAACCGGATGTATGAAACCGATGCCGTGGTGGTGGGTGCGGGTGTAATCGGCCTCGCCGTGGCCCGCGCACTCGCGCTGGCCGGCCACGATGTCATTGTGCTGGAGACGGAAGATGCCATCGGCCAGCACACCAGTTCGCGCAACAGCGAGGTCATCCACGCCGGAATCTACTATCCCGAAGGAAGCCTGAAAGCAGCGCTTTGCGTCGAAGGACGCCACCGCCTCTATCGATATTGCGAAAGCCGCAAGGTCGGGTTCCGACGCTGCGGTAAGCTCATTGTGGCCGCCAACGAGGCCGAAGACACAGAGATCGCAAGGCTTCTTGCTGTCGGACAGCGCAATGGCGTCCAAGATCTCGTTCGAATCAGCGCTGCGGAGGTGCGTGCGCTGGAGCCGGATCTGCACACGACCGGGGCCCTCCTCTCCCCTTCAACCGGAATCGTGGACAGCCACGGCTACATGCTGGCGCTGCTAGGAGAGATCGAAGATGCGGGCGGACGCGTGGCGTTCCGCACGCCGTTCCTGAGCGCCCACCGCGACCGGCGCGGTTTCGCGATAACCTGCGGCGGCAGCGAGCCGCTGACCTTGCAGAGCCGCATTCTGGTGAACAGCGCAGGATTGTTCGCGACCGCCGTTGCCGAACGGATCGAGGGGCTGCCGCCCGCCCATCTGCGCCGGACAAAATGGGCGAAAGGTTGCTATTTCAGTTATGGAACTTCGCCGTTTCGCCACCTCGTTTATCCGGTGCCCGAGCCCGGGGGGCTTGGCGTGCATTTGACACTCGATCTGGGCGGCGCCGCGAAATTCGGACCCGACGTGCGCTGGGTGGACGGCATCGACTACAGCCTCGATGCAACGCGGCGGGAAGATTTCGCGCGCGCCATCTCGCGTTACTGGCCCGGCGTGAATAGCGAGAGGCTGCAGCCCGGCTATACCGGAATCCGGCCCAAGCTCAGCGGCCCCGGCGAACCCGCAGCCGACTTCGCAATCGACGGCCCCGAAACGCACGGCGTGGAAGGATTGGTGAACCTGTTCGGCATCGAATCACCGGGGCTCACGGCATCGTTGGCAATTGCAGATCGTGTAGTGATGCAATTGAAGTGGACCTAGTGCGCGGGGACGAGTTTGTAAGAGCGCACCCAATCGACCAGCATGGCATTCCGATGCGGGTCTCGGAGCGCCTGTTCGTCAGGGAGCCCGTCAGTGTCTTCAACCGCCTCGGTGTCAAAGTAGAGAAACATGGGTTCGGTAAAATCACCTTTCGTCGTTTGCTCGCTAACTATTTTGTTGTCCAAATAGAACCACAAGGTTCGCGCATCCTTCCACCAAACGCCATATGTGTGCCAATCGGTAACCGATGACAGTGTCGGAATCATCGCCGTTGTCACCTGATCAATTTTTCCACCGTTGCTCAAATAGTGCGAACTGGCGTGCATTCGATTTGCCATCTCATGACGTTTGTTAGATGCGCCTACAGCTTCCGTTATATCTATTTCGCTAAACGTCCCCTTGAGCCAAAATGACGAAGTAGTAGCCAGATCAGAGGCCCGCAAACGAGCTTCGTAGTAGCCATAGAACGCCGACTGGTCTCGAGAGCGGATTGTTGCCGCTGCTATCCAAAAGGCGGGCTGCGATCCCCTGCTATCCTGCTGAAAAGTTGTTGTTGTGAGATGCAAAAAGCCACCCCTGACGGAAACGTTACCAGCCGTAAATAGACTTGGAAGGCGACCGGGCCATTTTGGATTGGTGTCAAGCCATTTCGACCGATCCAAGTTGGGGCCAGAAAACCCGTCAGACAACGGCTCCGTTATCTGCCACCTTAGCCCTTCTGGAGCGGAAGGCGGGGATGCGCCGGCGGGCAGACAGCCCACAATCCAGGAAAACAAGAACCCTTGAATCACCCACTTTGGCAGGCCCATTTTAGTGTCCTCGGATAATAGAAATCTGCATTGTTCGAGATTGCTCCTCTTTCTTGTATTTGTATTGGGAAATGTTGATTCCCAGAGTTGCCGCAGGGTGGAACTCCGACCATGTCCCAAGTAGAGGCGGTGCCCAGTCAGATCAAACGCGAACGGAAGAAGCAGTTTGCGCTGGCAATTGATCAAACATTTTTGAATGCGACCGCTCTAGCCATCCTAGTTCTGGGGCCGTTCTCGGTCACGATGTTCCAAATCGACGACCATTATGCGGCTGAAATACCACTTCTGCTTTTCGTGATTTTCTGCCTCTTTATAACAAAAACGCCAATTAGCGCGGCGTTCTTTGAACGTGTGAGCAGCATATTGATTAACTCGAGCATCCTACTAGTGCCATTCGCGCTGCTGGGCTTGATCCGAGGAGCCTCATTTGCCGATGTGTATGGAGATACCCGCGCGATATTCTGCGTCATAGCTTCGTTCGCCATTCTGTTTAACATTCCAGCAAACATAGCAGAGAGATTTGTATTCATCGCATCTACGATCACACTTTTGCTCTACGTATTCGTGTTTGCCGCTGGCTTGAGTGCGCAATTCATTGAAAGTGACGCGCTTCTCACCGGCAAAATCACCTATCCGGTTATCCTATTTGTGGTTACTGCGTTCTATCTGATGCGAAGGCACAAGTTTTTGGCGTTTATATCTTTGGTAGGATTTGCGTACTTAGCGACGAAGACGTCGTATCGGTATTTATATATCGGCCTAGTTCTTACCGTTGCCGGAGTCGTATTAGTACCACTATACGGCAGCAAAAGGCTGTCGGACGAAGTAAAGCTACTAACGAGCGCGATCTTGGTCGGCGGCGCCGGATTCTTGTTAAAAACAAAGCCAATCACAATTCTTGCATATTTGAATAAGCTTGTGCTCTTTGCACTTTCCCAAGGCCTACCCATTGAATATATCAAGCAACTCATTCTGAAGTTCGTCAGGGCCCTATATAACCAGTCTGGCCCAGGTGACGCGATCTACATAAACTATTTTCATTCGTTGCTGGACATCCCACGATTTGCAGTACCCCACGGAATCGGTCATCTAGCGAGCCTCGGCAGCCCTGTCATCTTCGGCGGCAACACAATTGACAATACGATTATATTTTTGAACTACCACTTCAGCATATGGCTCACGTTGGCAATATTTGCATTTCTCGCAAGAAAATATTGGCAAAAGACGCGAGGCGCTCGATGGTTTGTCCATGTGCAGATGGCGTTCCTATTAGCCCCCGTCGCATTTTTAATTTACATTCGAGCGGTTCCGTTCGCGACCGTTTCAGGTGGGATAAGTTTGGGGTTTATTGCGGTTATTTTGGACAATTTTTGCTCGCATAGTCGTCAGCACGGAAATCTTTAGGGGGGCGCTTATGCGACGCTGGATTAGCCGAGAACTGAAGGGCGCGTGCCTATGGACGCTGAACTACGGTATCATCAAGAAGTTCATTCACCGAACAATACTCCTTGCGAAAGAGAGAGGGGAGCACGCTCCACTTCTGCGCGATCCTGATTTCAAACTTCTTGGAGCCTTCGCAAACGGGGCGGATCAAAGTTACTCGGAAATATTTCAAGATCTATGGGTGCTTTTTGAGACTGGCTACAAGCGTGACGGCTTTTTTGTAGAATTCGGCGCGACAAACGGCAAAAGAATTAACAACACCTATCTTTTGGAAACAGCATACGGGTGGAGCGGCATTCTCGCGGAACCGGCTCCTATTTGGCACGCTGAATTGGCCAAGAATAGAACATGTGCCATCACCCATGAATGCGTTTGGTCTGTAACCGGTGAAGAATTGAAGTTTAGACAATCTCCGGACCCTGGTTACTCAACACTCGTGGGGTTTGGAGAGGGCGATGTACATGCCCACGCCCGAGAAGGCTCTGCAGAGTTTACGGTGAAGACGATTTCCCTGAATGACTTACTTTCGAGATATTCGGCTCCCAGAACCATCGATTACATGAGTGTAGATACCGAAGGCAGCGAATTATCGATATTGCAAACATTCGACTTCGAACGGTACGACGTTCGCCTATTAACAATCGAGCACAACTACACTGAGCAAGAAGCCAAACTCGACGATCTACTCGCGGCCAAAGGTTATGAGAGGTGCTTTAGAAATTACTCCATGTACGATGCGTGGTATCGAAAGAAAATGTGATACCTGCGACCCTTGGAACTCAATAGATGTCTCCCTTTCTGAAATATCGATTAAAGAAAGCGCTCGGGGCGCTGGGCATAAGGCCAAACGGCGCCCAGCCTGCCCGCTCTTCTCTGGAGCAATTTTGCCGTCATTTGAGGTCCCTTGGCTTTGAGCCACAGACGATCATTGACGTTGGCGTGGCAGATGGCACTTTCGACATATACACCGTCTTTCCGGATGCGCGATATTTGCTGATTGAACCAATGGCGGAATTTCGGCCGGCACTCGATTGGATTTGCGCACATTACAAAGCAGAGGCGATATTGGCGGCGGTTAGCGCTGAAGATGGAGAAAAGACGATCCGCTTTGGCTCTTCTATGGCGGATATGCACGGAGCATCGCTGATTAACCTCAATTCCAATATCGAAGAAGAAACCAATGCCCGCATCGTTCCGGTTCGCCGCCTTGAGCGTTTGGTGAGGGAGCGTAACTTGCCTTCCCCGATGATGATAAAAATCGACGTTCAGGGAGCGGAGCTCGACGTTATTAGGGGCGCTGAAGATATCCTCACGCAAGTTGATGTGATCATTCTTGAGACTGCGTTATTCGATTTTGAAACGAGCCAGCCTCTGATTGCGGACTCCATCAACTTCATGTCTGAACGCGGCTTCGTGCCCTACGACATCTTTGCGGCGTTCAATCGGCCCCTCGACAACGCCCTTGGATGGTGCGACATCGCTTATGTGCAGCGGCATGGAATATTCAGAAAAGATCAGCGTTTCCGGGATCACAGTTTGCCGCCAACGATCGGTCAACGGCTGGTCGGCTCGGCAAGAAGGCTGCTGAATATCTAGTGATAAACGATAATCAAGCGAACGGGAGAAATTCTTTCCCCGGCGTGTAATCGAGATTTCGGGCCCGCTCCCCTATTCGCTGCGCTGGCACGCCCGCGTAAATTCCATAGGGTTCCGTATCTTTTGTGACGACGGCTCCGGCCGCGACCACACAGCCTTCTTCCACGGTGATCCCAGGAAGGACGATAACGCGGGGGCCGAGCCAAACGAAATTCTTGAGAACAATCGGCGCCAACGTTCCCGTAAATTTCGGATCACGATGATCGTGCTGCGCCGTCCACAACATGACCTGCGTGCTGAGATTCACATTCTCGCCAATTTCGATACGGCCCCGCCCATCGAGCTCAACCTCACCACCGATCGCGGACCCAGCGCCGATCCGAATTTTCCAGGGTGAGCGGAGGTGGCACCCCCTATATATGACGGCGTGCCGCCCCATGCTCAGTCCGAACACACGCTTGAGAATGAAGCGGCGCAGATGCTGAGACGGAATTACGCATGTCAGGTCGATCCCGAAATGAGCAAGCCCATAAGCAAAATTTCTCAAAAACCCAGGAGCGCCCATTTCCGTCGCAGCCACAATCGCCGTCTGTCTCGAATCGCTATTCTACTTGATCTCCCAGGAGCTGAGATCACGGCCGATGAGCTCTGCCAGGCGCGACGTATCGGCATTTATCCGGTCTCTACGCAGCCGAAGCTCCTCCAGCAGCCAATCCGGCGCGGCTTCATGGGGGCGGAAGAACATCGGTCGCATGTAGGACAGCCTCTGTTCGACAAGGGACGACCATTCGAGGTGCGGCGCCCACCGATCCCGCAGGCCGCGCGCTCTGTCGTAGAGGAAGCGGAACCGCGGCGCTTGTGCCCACGAATGCCGCTCGGCCGCTACGCCTGTATCAAATCCCTGCTCATCAACACCGAGGAATTTCCCAAGGTTTCCCAAAACGGCATTCGCATCGGTATCGAGCTCGTCTTTGGTGACAAAGAGAAATTGCTCCCGATCAAACGGCTCCATAAATTCGTTCAAGTGGAAATGGAGTCTGAGCCCAAAAAACGCGCTCTCATAGCGCCTGAGGAAATATGCGCGATCCGCAACTCCAGGGTAATATCGCATGTAGAACTGGTACGCGGAAACGAAATGAGATACCGGATCGCGTAGCATCACTATGAACTTTTTTATCGAGCCGAATTCGGCAATTCGCCGAGACGCCACTTCCGAATATACATACAAGGGACTGACTTCGCCGACCGCAACTGGATTTGTTTCGGTCGCGGGAAAATACTTCAGATACCATTCTTCGCCGAGATGATGGTAGATATTGAAATAGTGAATCTCCTTCTTCTTCTCGGGAAGCTGGATCTGCGGATGCGAAGACAACACCGCATCCAACCACGTGGTTCCGGATCTGGGAAAGCCGATACAGAGAAAATTGGGATTGCGAAAACTGCTCATTTCCCCCTAGTCCGTTCGTAAAATTCGAGCATTTAAATGCTAAGGATACAAACAGAATCGCCCTGCGATATATGCCGCGGAGCGTTGTAACCCTCTGCAACGCTGTCACCAAGCTGGATGTGCACGTCTAAGACAAATACTCAGGCCTCAACAACTTATCCGGGCGTCCACCAGAAACCACAAGTAAAGCGACTACCCAAAGCCCGAGAAATGTGGCTGCCGGCATCAGCCCGATCTGAATGGCGTTGGCCCGGTGCGTTGGCGGAGCCGCGACCAGCCACGCGCATGTTATCAATGCAGCCGAAATAACTAGAGGCTGTATCGCAGTGCGACCAGAAATTACAGTGCGAACATAACCGTAGCGAATCTCAGCAACAGCGAGCGCGGACAATTCGGCAATAATGCTTAGCGCGGTTATTGCGATCGCCGCTGTCAGCAAATCCACTTCGACAAACTTTGCCGCTATTGTCAGCACTGGCAGAAGGAGAAGCGCCTGAGCCATATAAATGGCCCCGAGAGCCGTCTCCCCACCCCGGGCTTGCAAAAACCAGAATGTTGGCGCGTTGAACGAACGTACCGCGTTATATATGGCGAACAACTGCGTCGCGAGAATGAGCTTCGGCCGCGCCAAATCCAACCAAATCCCAATAACTGGTCCTGACAACGCAACCCAAGCTGCAAGACAAGCACTACTCGTCACCACCAATAAACGAAATACCCACTGCGCAAGGCTTTGGAGTCGTTTCCGGCCTTCCTCACCTTGCCAATCGGCCGCAGCGAACACTGCAAAGAGAGGCTGCAGTCCGTTTCCAAACGCCTGTTCCAGCAAGAACGGAACACGGTTGGCGATTTCAAAAGCTCCGAGCACCGACGTTCCCCCAAAGGCAAGAATTGCGGAGCGGTTGGCGACCTGAAACATCTGCTGAGATGCACCCAGAAGGGCAAAACCTTTTGACTGCAAAAAAATTTCTCGCAACGACGAGATTGAAGGAAACGCTATTCGGGACGGTAAGGCTTCGAACCCGACGCGACGCAAGTTTGAATATAGCCCAACCGTTCGTGCTGCGTAAGCAAGCGCAATGGCTCCCGCAAGAGCAAGATAGGGGTGAAGAATCTGGAGAAGAAAAGCAGCGCAAACGAATTGAACCAGAGCTCCGGCAGCTTGGTTTACTTGCGCGAACGGAACCTGGTGCACGGAGATGTGCAAGAATACGAAAACGCCGCAGTAGAGAGCGCACAAACCGGCAATCGAAACCAAGGCGAGGCCTGCCACGGATTGCGGCTCAAGTGGAATGCCCAGCGAGGTCAGCACCGGTCCAGAAAATACTAAGAAGACCGCCATCACCCCAAGAGACAACACGAACCAAAAGCTAAACACGATTTCGATCATGCGACGCACTGCTAGCGAATCGTGAGACCGAACCGAGAGCGCCCTGCTAATGTGCTGCGAAACTCCCAAATCGCAGAGTAAAAATACGCTTACGATTAGATTTATTGTTCCCCAATAACCTACCGCATGTAGCCCACCCTTGCTGATGATTATAGGTATCAACGCAATGTTGAGCAGCGCCGGCACGATCGAGCGCATTGGCCCCAATAGAAACGACCGCACGAGATTCGCGTTCTGCCGAGCCTGCGGTTTGTCTTCAGCTGTGCTCATAGATCGCCTGGGCGAACGCCTCGCTCCCATGCCCTGCGGAAAACCCCTCGTAATCCGCATCCACATTGGAAGCATTGCTAAACAACCTGTCCGTTGTCTGCTCGATCGCGCGCGCGATCTGTTCGGGATTTCCCGTATCGATCGCTTCCCCAAGCCGATACTTTGTCACCTGCCGCCCCAACAATCCGGTCGCCTGAGTGATTACCGGGCAGCGGAGCCCGGCCGCAACATAAAGCGCACCACTTGAGCCGATATGATCCCTGTAAGGCGCCAGAATAGCATCGGCGGCTTTCAATCGCTCCATCAAAACAGGTTCCGGAAGAAAACCTTGCTCAAAGTTTATTTTCCAGCCCCTTGCCTTTATCTCCGGCAGCGCCTGTCGGATCAAAGATGACAATTCGCCTTCGCCGCAAATGGAAAATTCCGCCATCGATCGGTAATCCGGGTTCAGATATTTGAAAGCCCCGATAAACTCTGCCACGCCTTTACGCTTCTGCAGCGCCCCAAAGAATAGGAAGCGGATCGCCCCATTCGCCCGAGGCGGCTTGTCGGCACCCGGAACATCAATGGGTTCAGGCACCGTTCTCACTTTCGCCCCATTGCTATAAGCCGATTGTGCAAAATCGGTGAACCATGGATCGAAACTAGAAAGGCTTTTGCTATCCCCTCTGTCAAGGAACCGCTTTACCAGAAGGGCTTTCGCCGCCTGACGTGTCAGTCCTACGGGCCCTTTCCGATATTCCGCGAAGTGCGTCGTGGGACGAAAATAAATCCCCGATATCTCAAAGCGCGTTACCGGCATGATGGCCGCCGCCTTCATGACATCGTCCAACAGGGGAAAAAGGATTCTTCCGGCAGTTTCTTCTGCGGCAATCTTCAGAGCCAACCGCCAACGGTTGAAATTGCTGCGCACTTCCATTGCCGAGCGTTCGACGAATTGGATCTCCGGTTCGGTCAACAAACGGACGCGGAGGCGCCCATCCGACGCGGACAATTCTTGGAGGGTATTCGGCTCCAGCCTCAAAAAAAGCTTCTCGGATAAAGCATAGATAACTTCGCCGGTCTCGGGATGGGCTGCGGCATGGCGAATGAACGCATTGAAGTAATTTGCCCGGTGTCCGATCTCCTCTGGTTCGAAAATCAGCAGAGGCATCACCTGTCAACCTCCGTTAGAGGGCGCTGAGGCATTCCGCATCAAATTGTTCAGGGCGCATTCCAGGGTTCTGCGATTTGCCGACGTATCCAGAAAATCCTTCAGGCCTTCGAACGCACGCTCCTTTATCGCATTCAGGCGCTCGAAATCGTCGATCAGGGAAATAACCAGCCGGGCCAAATCGTCCAGGTCCTGCGCGATCATGCAGTGGTTTCGCAAATTTTTGTCGGTAACAGCATTCGAGAGCGCGACAACCGGAATTTTGTTGAAAACGTAGCTTAGCGTGGTCAGCTTCAATCCGCCGCCGGCTTGATCAATGAGCAAGCCTATCCGCGCATCTGCCAGGAAAGGCTCAACCTTCTCTACCTCGCCATGGATCTGCACACCCGGAAACCTCTTGCGGAAGCGAATGAGATTCTTTGGCGACATGCGTCCGACGACTTCGACCGAAATTCCATGCGACAGTAGAGTTGGCGCCGAATGGGTTAGAAATCCCTTCAGGTTTATCAGCTTCGCCGACCACAGGAAATTGCTCACGACAATCACTTTACGCGGTGTGTCCGGCGTTATTTCGCGCCTGGCAATTATGTGCCGGTCGTAAACCGGCGAAACCACAATTGCAGGGGTGTCGGCCCGCGTGGCGTAAAGAGTCTCATCGGATTTGGTGATGCATGAGAGCAAATCGGAGGCTCGCAACATGGCTCTGTCCCGGAAAAAGATTTTTATGGCATCAAGAAAATGGGGGAGGCCGAACGGAAAGCTTGCGTTCCTCGCAATCGAAAGCCTGGTTGAAAGTTCTTCATTGTGCGTGACGTACATCAACTTCGGCGCACGCGCCGCGATGCGTTTATAGGAAAGAAAGGGGCGAAGCGCCCAGGTCGAGCCGATATGATCAATTACGACAACGTCGGGTTCATACTTCGTCAAAAAGCCGAACAATGTTCGCCCGTTCTCGGGCAAATCGAAATCGAGCGCGGCTTTGGGACTGATTCCGAGGAAATAGCGCGCTAAATTTGCGCGTGCCTGCAGCTTGCTGGATATTTTCGCTCCATTTGGCCCAGGTAGGGATGACCTTCCACCCTTGGCGGACTCTCTTTGGGCACAAATCACCGTCAACTGCCCTGTCAGGTCGCCCAGAAGCGATATTATCTGGCCGCTGTACATCAAGTCACCGCTCGTGGCGGGAAACGGTTCATAGCGCGTCACAAACAAAATACGAGGTTGCGAATCTTCAGGCGTCATGTAAGCGGGCTGCCTAACCTATCGACGGAGAAGCTTTCCTCGCGATTTTCCACCGCTCTCGAACCGACGGGCCGCAACATGCTCTCGATGAGTTCGACGTACTTGTTCCCGAGCGATGTTACGCCCAGGTTGCGTTCCACGTATGCCCGTCCTGCATGTCCCATGCGCTCTCGCATTTCCCGATCGGCGAGAAGACAGGCAATTGCCGAGACAAAGGCGCTCTCGTCATTCGGCGGCACCACGATCCCCGCATCAGCTCCCATTAGAATTTTCGCCACAACATTGCTTTGCGGAACGGCGATGACCTGGGGACGACCGGCGCACAACTGGCTGAGAACCTTGCTGGGAATCGAATAAGCCGCAGCGTCCGGCTCCAATATCGCCAGCAATACATCGCCGGATGCAAGAATATCTGAAAGGCATTCGAAAGGCTGGAACGGCAACAGCAACACATTATCCAGGCCGTCGGCCGATATTTCGCCCTTGAGGTAATGGGCGCCCAAACCTTCCGTCACTACAACCAGGCGAGTGTCTTTCTCGCTTTTAAGGTATCGCCCCAATGCCGCCAGAAGAGCGGGGTTGTGCTTCGTCCCCAACGTTCCGGAATAAATGACGTTGCGCGTACGTTCGATTCCGTGCGCCCTCGACCATTCATTGTCCTTGTCGCCCCGTTTGATTTCTTCAAATGGGGCGCAGACGGGAATTACCTGCACATCATGGCGCCGTACGCCCCAGCCGGAAAGTATTTCCCTGAACATCTCGGTAATGACGATGATACCGTCTGCTCGCCGCACGAGAAGACATTCAAGCCAGTGATAGAACGACGTGATGGCCTTTCCTGCCCAACCCAGTCTCTTACGAATGCCACCCTGAACTGCCAGGCAATAAATATCCGTCATCCAGAACACGAAGGGTACGCCAGCGCGGCTGCAGGCCCATTGAAGCTGCGCTTGCGGTATAAGCGGTGTGTTCGCACTCAACACGATATCCGGCCTGAAAGCCAATGCCGCTTTCGTCAGTGGCGTTCCGTATTCGACTTCCTGAATTTGACGTCTGACGTAGTTGTGTTTCTGGAACTTGCCTTTGAAGAAGACTGGCTGCACATCGAACGTCGGCGGATCGCCGGGCCGACGCTCGAGGGCTCCGCGCGGCGTTTCCAATCCGGCGGCATAGAGGTGCAACACCTGATAGCCGCGCCGCGCCAGTTCACGGCTCACTTCCACCTGCGCGACATGGCCGGCGTAGTCGTGAACCAATATGCGGGCAGCGCTCATCTATTCTCGGCGTTATTCGGCAGCTTCGACCGTATTCCGGGCTTGGGCACGGTTTGCCCTATACCAGTCGAATGTCTTCTTCAGACCATCGCGCAAGCTCGTGTCGGCTTTGAACCCCAACCGCTTTTCGGCGACGGACATGTCGAACAGGCGGCTCGACTGACCTTCCGGCTTGTCGGTTTGCCAGACAATCTTACCCTTGAAACCAGATATATCAGTCAGCAGATCCACGACTTCGCGAATGGAGTGGTCGCGTCCTGCGGACAGGTTCATCAAGACTGGCTCGTCAAATTTTTCCGCCGCACGGATCATGCCTTCGGCAACATCTCCTGCATAAACAAAATCTCGCGTCGGCTTGCCAGAACCCCAAACGGGAAGCGACGCATGTCCATCATCCGTTGCCTCAACGAATTTGCGCACCAAAGCTGGTATCACGTGAGCGGCGGCTAAATCGAAATTGTCAAACTCGCCATAAATGTTGCCGGGAATGGTGACCACGATTGGAAATTTGTGCTGTCGCCAATAAGCCACGGACTGCACATGCAACATTCGCTTGGCCAGCGAATAGGGTGCACTGTCGTCCTGCGGATACCCGTTCCAATAGTCGCTTTCCTTGATCGGTTGCGGTGCGAATTCGGGATAGCCGCATCCAGCCCCTGCCGCCACGACCTTCTTTGCACCGGATTTCCAAGCATTGTGCAGAACGAGCGCGCCCATCATAAGGTTGCGATAGAAGAAATCCGCAGGAAACGTCTTATTCGCCCCAATGCCGCCGACATACCCGGCTAGATGCATCACGATCTCGGCGGGATGCTCGCGGTAAAGCCGCACCACATCGGCCTCGTGCGTGAGGTCGTATTCGCGGCTGCGCACGACGAAGATGTCGGCGCCTTTTTCGCGCAACTGGTTGACGACATGGCTGCCTAGAAAGCCGCCGCCGCCGGTCACCAGAACCTTTTTTCCGTTCCAGAACGTGGTCATTTACTCTACCTCTTTGCAAACAAGGATTGTTCGACCAGGTCGCACAAAATATGACCGATGGCGATATGCGCCTCTTGAATGTGTTGCGTGTTGGTGCTCGGAACGCGAACGGCAACATCGGCAAGCATATCTATCTTTCCGCCGCCGCCGCCCGTAAACGCGATCGTCTTGATGCCGCTCGCCTTTGCACAATCGACTGCCTTGATGACGTTGTTGGAATTACCGCTGGTGGTGATACCCAGAAGAACATCACCGCGCACGCCCAGTCCCTGCACCTGCCGCTCGAACACGCCGTCGAAACCGAAATCGTTGGCGCTGGCTGTCAGCATGGAACTGTCAGTGGTAAGCGCAAGCGCGGGCAGCGCCGGCCGCGGGAAATGCTGGTTCAACACGCTGACAAACTCCGCCGCGATATGCTGGCTGTCGGCGGCACTTCCACCATTTCCACATATCAAAAGCTTGCGCCCGGTAAACATGGCTTCGGCAACAACACGCGAGGCGGTAACAATGTCATTTACGCATTGCGCAATGACTGCGTTCTTCGTCCGTATGCTTTCATTGAGCAAAGATACGACGCGATCGTCGGCATCGACCGGAAATTGCAACACAGAGCCTGGTTTCGTCGCCATGTTCATCGGCCGCACTCCGCAATGAAGGACGCGGCATCGGCCAGATCATCGCAGATACGGTCGACCCTTAAATCCGGCAGACGCGCCTCTTCGTTGCCGTAGCCTGTACGAACCAGAATGGACCGTGCTCCGATATTCTGTCCCAAATCGACGTCACAACGCTTGTCCCCTACCACAAATCCCGTTGCGGGGTCGAAGCCATGCTCCGCGGCGGCTTGGAGTGCCAGCCCGATGGCCGGCTTGCGGCAGTCGCAGCCCTGCTCCGGCGTATGCGGGCAATAGTAGATGCCGTCCAACTCCACGCCTTCGGCGGCTAAAAGTTCCATCATTCGATCGTGCACCTTTGCCAACATGTCCGCGTCGAAATACCCCCTGCCGATGCCCGACTGATTCGTCAGAACCAGGAGACCGCAGCCCAAATCCCGCATCGCACGCAAGCCCGAAGCGGTGCCCGGAAGCAGCTCGACCTGATCCGGGCGAGACAAATAATGCCGTTCAGCGATGATCGTCCCATCCCTGTCCAACATCACGAACCGGCGCCTACCCATCAAACTTTGCCTTCGAAAAAGCGGCTGGCGGCGGAATACGATTCCGGCGTGCCAATGTCGATAAATCTGCCGCCTGCGCGATAGCCACCCATGGCTCCCTGCCGCGACCATTCCGGAAAGATATCCTGCTCGAGCGAAACCGTCCGGCCCACGGGAATATCAAGTAGCCTTTCCTTCGAAAAGATGTAGACCCCGGCATTGATCCAGCCTTGTTCCGCAACGCCGCGTTTCTCGCGGAAGGCCAGGATAGTTCCCGCCTGATCCATATCTAGCGTCCCGAAGCGGCTGGCATCGGCGACCGACGCGGCAACCAGCCCGACGTCAAAAGGCGACGTATCGTACCATTGCAAAAAGGCACACAAGTCCACATCGATGAAGCTATCGCCGTTCAGGACCACGACTTTGGACGACTCAAGGAGATCCAGGCCGAACCTCAGGGCGCCGGCCGTGCCAAGCGGCGTCTCCTCACGCGAGAACGCAAACTCCAGCCCATCGGGTGACGAGGCGAGCGCTTCCTCGATCTGTGCACCGCGAAATCCCGTACAAAGCACCACCCGACGGAACCCGGCATCTTCGATCTGCCGGATTAGGTAGTGCAGAAACGGCCGTCCGTTGATGGAGGCGAGCGCCTTTGGCCTATCGGAAACGACCGATTGAAGCCGGGTGCCCAGTCCTCCGACGAGCACCATCACATCCGTTTCGCACGGATCGATCATCGGCTCTTACTACGCCAGACCTGAAGGCCATGGCCATCGAACGTGAAATCCGCGAACTGTGCGCCTTCGGATTCAAGGGCCGCGCGTACCTCGTGCTGGCAATCGGTGGGACAATAGATCGCGAAATAACCTCCGCCGCCCGCACCCAACAGCTTGCCCCCGATCGCGCCCTTCTCAAGGGCAATCGCATACAGACGATCGGTCTTAGTACCCTCGGTGACATGCGGGTTCATCAACTTCTTGTTGACATACCCCTCGTGCAAAAGCCGACCGAAATCATCCAGCTTGCCCCGCAACAACGCATGCTTCATTTCGCCAACGAGCTGGCAAATACGCTCCATGCTGTCGATCGTCGTTTCGCGGCCTTGCTTGTAGAAATCGACCTGCTTCGCGACGAGATTGAGATTGCTGCGTACTTTTCCGACAAAACAGAGAAGCAGATGCGCTTCAAGGTCATTGAGCAATCCGTTCTCAATGCGTAACGGATTCACAAGCACGCTGTCCGCGGTGAATTCGATGTGATTAAAACCGCCGAAGGTCGTAGCGTATTGATCCTGCTTGCCGCCTGCGATGCCCAAATCTTCCCGTTCGACGACGTAGTTGAGTTCGGCAAATTCATAGGGCGAGAACTTCACACCCTTGAATTCAGCGATCGCGCCGATCAACGCAGAGGTCAGCGCTGACGACCCTCCCAACCCACTTCCGGCCGGCGCGTCCGACCGGATGTCGATATCGACGCCACGCTCTAGGCCGACGCGCGCGATAACAGCCTTCGCCAGATCAAGCACGCCATCGAAAGCGGGCTGTTCCTCGAGGCCGTAGTTCACCGTATATCCAAGATCGAGCGAGCGGACACGCACCTGACGATCGTCACGCGGATAGAGCGTCACATAGGCATAGCGATTTATCGTGCTGGATAGCACAGCACCGCCGCGCTCATTGTAATAGGCGGGAATATCAGTGCCGCCGCCGGCAAAACTGATCCGCAATGGAGATTTGGCGCGGACGATCTCGCCTGAATCGCCTCTGAAATCCGCTAACCGGTCTCCCGTCCGCAAAACCGCCGTGGACATTGTATTTTCCTGCTGCAGTATTAGCCCCCCAGCCACTACCTCAGATATTAGCGTACCGCTTTCTGCCGAGCGTTCTGTATGCCTTTATAAGTTCCCTGATCCCCGCATCCAAGCCACGGCGCGCTTCGAATCCCGCCTCGCGCAAGCGTTGATTGGAGACTATGTAGTCCCGCTTGTCTGGATCTTCCCCTATGGGGGCAAAGTGAATGTAAAAATCCGGCACGTGATCCTTAACCTTGAGCGCCAATTGCTCCTTGGAAAGGTTGGCGTCATCCAAGCCCAGATTGTATGGGCGACCACGCATCTTGGCGCTGTTCTCGATGGCATAGATGAAGCAATCCGCAACGTCTCGCACATGAATGTAGTTGCGTTTGAAGTCCTTCTCGAAGATCACGATGTAACGGTCGGTGACCGCGGCGTATGTGAAATGGTTGACCAGAAGGTCGACACGCATACGCGACGATGCGCCGAAAACCGTCGCGAGGCGGAAAGTGATGGAATTTTCCGATCCCAGTAGCGCCATTTCCGCATCGACTTTCGTGCGGCCGTAGACGGAAATCGGCTCAAGAGGAGAATCTTCTGTGCAGAAGGCTTCGCCCGTCTTCGTGCCATAACCGCTGTTGGTGTTCGGGTAGATCACAAGCTGGCTTGGCGAGCGCAGCTTATTGGCCAGCATCACGGCATCGAAATTGATTGTCTTGGCGAGATAAGGATCGGCAGCACATGCCGGCGCTCCGACAATTGCCGCCAACGGAATGATGACATCGGCCTTGGGGACCAGGTCCTTCATGATGCGCTCGTCCCGCGCGTCGCCACGAACGAATTCGTAATTCGGATTTTCGCAGAATTGAAAAAGGCAATGATCGCCGTACATCAAAGTATCAACGGCGGTGACCGTATCACCCCTGCGCAAAAGATGTTCTGTGAGAATGCTGCCGATGTATCCCGCTCCGCCGGTGATAAGTACATGTGCCATTATTAAAGCCGCCTATGGATTGAGTTTCGATTGTTGCATACGCGCAGCGTCGCCGACAGAAAGCAAACTTTCCGAAGTCCGCTTTGACCTGAGAAGGAGCCAATGATCGGGCCTCAAAGCAAAAACCAGCACCCCCCATGTTGCAGTCGAAAGCAAAATTGCGAGGAATAGAAAAAGGGGCAAGTTGGGAGAGGCAGGCTTCATATCGGCATGCGCCGGATCTACCAGATCGAAGGCGAAAAGCTTGTCTGCGCTTATGGCCATCATCGTCTGCTGCTGGGTAGAGAGGATGGAAATTAGACTTTCTTTCACGTCCGCTTGACTGATTGAAGGAAGAGATTTTTCAAGGTAAGCCAAGCGGGCCGAGACGTCAGCTCGTGTATCATGACGAACTATATGATCAGCGGTCATCAAGATGACCTTTAAGAGATATTGCGCCTGAGCGGGGTCCTTAAATTTCAGGTTGACGGTAACGAATTCGGATTCCAGCGAAGTCTGGACATCCATATTTTCCGACAAGAACCGCTCCAAATCGTCCTGATCGGGGGATGATTTCACCGGATAATGGAAGACCCGCTTTATGAAATCGATCGACCGATGAAACAGATCATCACGAGGTTTCCATTTTTTGTTTTCCCAGTCATATTTTTTGTAGAAGACAGTTGGCAGAACGCCCTTCGTCTGCGCGAGGTCTTCGGCCAGCCTGTTCGAGGTTAGCAGTTGCGTATACTCAGAAAAGGGTGTGCCTTGACCAGACAACGATCCAAGCCCCGACAGCTTCGACGCCAATCCGGCAAGACCGCTCCCCGAAAGGCCGCTTGCCAACATTGATTGGCTTAAGGACGTTTGCGGCGGGCCGACGACCGCGGTGGCGACATACTGTGGCTCTGCAAGAGCGGCAATTATCACTGCAGCAATAAGAAATGTGGAGAGAAGAGCGAACAACAGCCTGTAATATGTCTTCAACTTTTTGCCGATGAGCCGCACAAGCTCTCGGGGGTCCAGCACACGTTCACCCTCATCGCTATGCTGATCACTTTCGGACATCGCTTCCTTGTCCAGTCCCCATCTTCATTAAATCGCCCGTCAACTGCTGCCTTTTTCTTAACATTTTCCGGATTGAGCGCCCTGTCTCAGATGCCGCGAGGTTGCAGAAAAATCATCGCAATCGATCGGGGACCACTGATTCGCCACTAATATGGACAAATATCCATTTCACTCAAGTGCTTAGATCGACACATGAGCGTTGTGGTTAGCTGATACAGTCAAAGGAATGGGCCAATTTAGAAGCAATCGGCAAGGTACTAGTACCGATAAATGGCAATTTGTTCGATTTGGCTTGCAGGCCTCAGACCTGATCGTTCTCATCCTCGATCAGAATCCGCTCTGCGGCGCCGTCGAGATCGTCATATTGGCCGCTGCTCAACGACCACAGCAGCAGCAGCAACGCCCCCAGCCCAATCGCCAACGCCGCGCCGATGATAGGGGCGATTTCGCTCATTTGGCTTTGCCTGCCGCGAGGCGCAGGGCGTTCATGGTCACGGCCAGCGAGGACCCGGCCATCATGAAGGCGGCCAGTAGTGGGGAAACCAGGCCCATCATGGCGAGGGGGATGGCGGCCACGTTGTAGATCGCGGCGAAGGCGAAGTTCTGGTTTACCAGGCTGCGGGCCTTTCTGGCGACGTCGAGGGATTCGACCCCGCCCATCAGGCTGTCCCCACGCAGAACGAAATCCGCGGCCAGCTGGCTCACGTCCGCGGCGGTTCCCGGCGCCATCGAAACGTCGGCCAGCGCCAGTGCGCCGGTATCGTTCAGCCCATCGCCCACCATCAACACATGATGGCCCCCGCGCCGCAGGTCTTCCAGATGGGCCGCCTTTTGTTTGGAATCGACGTGGGATTTCCAGTTCGTGATTCCGGCAGCCCATGCGATTTCGGCGGCGGGACCGCGCGCGTCGCCGGTCAGCATTTCGACCGCCACCCCGCGTTTGGCCAGCGCAGCCATCATATCCTTCAGGTCCGGCCGCGGCCGGTCATGAAACGCCAATCGCACCGGTGGCTGGTCGCCCGCGCGATACCAAAGCTCGCTTCCGCCGGCCGTCGTTTCGGCCCCACACCATGCGGCGCTGCCCAGCCGGCATGGTTTCCCGTTGATGACGGCTTCCAGACCAAATCCTGCCTTTTCGCTCACGTTCGGCGCCACGGGCCCTTCTCCGGCAGCTTTTGCGAGCGCACGGGCAAACGGGTGGCGGCTGGCACGCGCCAGTGTGGCGGCATCCTGAAGCGTCGTGCGCGGGATGGAACTGCCGTTCTGCAATTCGGGCTCGCCAAAAGTCAGCGTGCCCGTCTTGTCGAAGACGGCCGTGTCGACATTGGCCAGCCGTTCGAGTGCATCGCCGGATTTGACGAGCACACCGCGTTCGAACAGCCGCCCTGTGCCGACAATCTGCACCGCGGGAACGGCCAGGCCCAAGGCACAGGGGCAGGTGATGATGAGAACCGTGATGGCATTGGTGATCGAGAGATTGAGCGGCGCACCGCTGATCGACCAGACAGCAAATACAAGCAGCGCCGCCCCGGTAACGAACGGCACATAGGCCCGGGCAGCCTTGTCCGCCAAGCGCACATAGCGGCCCTTGGATTGCTGGCCCGCCTCTAGAAGACGCGCGAGATCGGCCACCAGCGAATCTTCCACGCGTGCAGAGATGCGCAGCACCGTCGGCCGCCCGATCACCACCGAACCGGATCGCAAGCCCGCACCGGTCGCGATGGCGACGGGCGTGGTCTCGCCAGTGACGAGCGAAATATCGGCATCGGTTTCGCCTTCCACCATCCCGTCCGCTGGAACGCGCTCGCCGCTCGAAAGCATGACGCGATCGCCGGGCACAAGTTCGCGCGCGGCAACGGTTTCCAGATTGCCGTCCGGTTTGATGCGGCGGGCGAGCGTAGATTGCATCGCCACCAGATGTTGGGCCGCGCTGCGCGCCCGGTCCCGCAGCAGGAAATCGAGATAGCGCCCGATCAGCAGCAGGAACGCCAGCATGACCGCCGCATCGAAATAGGTGTTCTGGTGATGCTGAACCGTCTCGCTGATGCTTAAGCCCAGCGACAGAATGATCGCAAGGCTGATCGGCACATCCATATTGGTGTGCCCTTTGGTGAGAACGCGCCAGGCCGAGAGAAAGAAGGGCTGGCTCGCATAAAGCGTGACCGGAACCGAAACGGCAGCCGCGAGCCAGAAGAACAGATTGCGCGTCGCCTCGCTCATGTCGTCGCCGCCATACCAGATGGCGTCTGTCAGCCCCATGACGAAGACAGTGCCGAAACCGGCCACGGCCATGCAGCGCAGAAGGAATTTGCCTTCGCTACGTTCGGCGGTTTTCACTTCACCGAGATCGAAGGGCTGCGCCTGATAGCCGAGCGCACGCACGCGGGTGAGAACCGCGGCGGGATCGGCACGTCCCTTCCAGGCAACAGCCAGTTTTCCGGTCGAAAGATTGAGGCGGGCCTGTTTCACACCTTCCAGCGCGCCGACACCGGATTCGATTTTGGCAATGCAATTGGCGCAACGCGCGCCCACGACCGCCGCTTCGAAGATTTGTGAGCCGTCGTCATCCCTGCGGATGAAACGGCTCAGGTCCTGAACCGGACTTTCCAGTTCGCGGGAGAGGCTTAAGGCACCCATAGCCGGCGGCTCGCTTCGAACGGTTGTTTCGGATCGCGCGCCATGACAACCACATCCCATGTGCCCGCGCTTATGCCCGACAACTGCGCCCGATAAATACCGGGCTCCACTTCCGTCAGGACAAAGGTGCGATCCTTGTTTTCATCTGCCGGGTGGCGCAGCTCGCCTTTGAGCGCGGCCTGTGTTTCGGGCGTTCCATTCGCCTGTTTCAGCGACACGGAAATCTGCACGCCACCCGATGTTTCGCGCCCTGCGCCGATGGCCGCCCGCCATCCAATCTTTTCCTGTTCTGCTCTCAGCGCGAGCGTTTCGTTATATTCGATGCCCTGCAGGTAAGGCTTCTGCTCGTCCTCGCCGCGAAACGTCTCCAGCGATGCCACGATAAAGACGGTGTTGACAGCCATGACCAGGGCAAAGAATCCGACCAGCCACATCAGCACCTGCCGTCCGGTCATCTCATGGGTCATTGGCCGCCTCCCGCAACAAACACCGCCGAAACATCCCGCGTTTCCCGATTGGCCGCGTCGCCGAGCGTGAAGGTCAGCCGTTGCTCGCCGGGTTTCGCATCGCCTTTGGCCACCGTCACGAGAACGCGCACCGCACGCACCTTGTCGGCCTCCACGTTCAATTTCACTGGCAGCTTCACATTGCCAAGGCCGATCACATTGACGGAGCGCGCGTGAATGCCCGAAATCGAAAGCAGAAGATCGCGCGGCTTGTCGAAACGGTTCATCAGCTTGAGCGTGTAGGCGTTGCGCACCGCGCCATCCGCCAACGTCACGTAATTCGGGTTGCGGTCGCGCAGCACGTCGAGTTCCAGCGTGTGGCGCGTCGAAAGCCCAAACAGCATGATCGCCGAGACGATGACGAGCACCACCGCATAAAGAACGGTCCGGGGCCGCACAAAGCGGTAGCGCGCCTTCTTTCCCTGTTGGCGCAGCTTGACGTTGGCGTCGTTGTCATAAGCGATCAGGCCCTTCGGCAGGTCGATGCGCGCCATCACGTCATCGCACGCATCGATACAAAGCCCGCAATTGATACATTCAAGTTGCAAGCCATCGCGAATATCAATGCCCATCGGGCAGGCGGCGACGCATTGGTTGCAATCGATGCATGCGCCGCGGCCTTCCCAGCTCTGGCCCTTCTTGTGCGGCCCCCGCGGTTCGCCGCAGTCGAAACGATAGGTGACGGCGAGTGCTTCCCTGTCCACCATCGCGCCCTGGATACGCGGCCATGGACACATATAGGTGCAGACCTGTTCGCGCATCAGCCCGCCGAGCGAATAGGTCGTAAAGGTGAAAACGCCGATGCCGAGATAGACCACTGTGGGGGCGCTCATAGCGACCAGTTGGTGCGCCAAAGTCGGCGCATCGGTGAAATAGAAAACCCATGCGCCGCCGGTTGCGACCGCGATCAGAAGCCAGATCGTGTGTTTCGATACGCGCTTGGCGACCTTCTCCACCGACCATGGTGCAGCGGCCAGACGAATGCGCGCGCTGCGGTCGCCCTCAATCAGATTCTCGACGTAGATGAACAGATCGGTCCAAACCGTTTGTGGGCAGGCATAGCCGCACCACAGCCGGCCGAACAGCGAGGTCACCAGAAACAGCGAAACCGCGGCCAGAATAAGAAGACCGGTGATGTAATAGACTTCCTGCGGCCAGATCTCGATAAAGAAGAAATAGAACCGCTCATGCGCCATATCGACGAGCACGGCCTGGTTCGGCGCGGTCGGCCCGCGATC
Organism: Rhizomicrobium sp.; assembly: GCA_035543495.1. Taxonomy (GTDB): domain Bacteria; phylum Pseudomonadota; class Alphaproteobacteria; order Micropepsales; family Micropepsaceae; genus Rhizomicrobium. Next base: position 46,879 of record DATKJT010000008.1, read on the forward strand.
CCATCTCACCCATGGCAGCAGGTAATAGATGCCGAGCGTGACCGCCATCACCGCCCATTTGATCTGGCGATAGGTGCCATGCACGAGTTTGGGATAAATCGGCACCCGCGCCTTGTAGAATTTGCGATTGGCCGCGCTGTTGCTCGCCTGCGCGTCCGAACGCGCCACACCTTCCGCCGCCATCGCCGGAATGGGCTGCGTGCCGTTCAAGGTGAATTTGACGCGCTCGTTCATCACAGCGCCTTACTCGCCCCCGCCAAGGCTGTGCACATAGACGGCCAGCGATTTGATCGTCTCGGGTGAGAGGCGTCCTGCCCAGGTCGGCATCACGCCGCCATGGCCGTTCCAGATCTGGTCGTGAATGTCTTCGCGCGTCGGCCCGTAGAGCCAATCATTGTCGGTCAGATTGGGCGCGCCGAATTCGCGGTCGCCCTTGCCTTGCGCGCCATGGCATTGCGCACAATTGTCTGCAAACAACTCGCCAGCGCGCTTGAGCGCTGCCGCATTTGCAGGCCGCCCCGACAAGTGCACCACATATTCCGTCAAATCGTCCACCTGTTCCGGCTTCAAGATCCCGTCACGCCCGAAGGCCGGCATCTGCGACTGCCGCGTGTTGGGATCTGTGGAACGCACGCCGACGGTGATGGTGTGTTGAATGTCGGCGAGCTTGCCGCCCCACAGCCAGACGTCATCGTTCAGATTGGGATAGCCGCGTGCGCCCTGCCCGCCCGAACCGTGGCACGGCGCACAATTGTCGCCGAACACGGTCCTGCCTTCCGCTATCGCAAATTGTTGCAGATCGGGATTGGACTGTATCTGCTGCAACGTCGCGACACTCAATTCCTTTTCCTTGGCGCGCCGCGCGTCTTGCAGCGCCTTGACTGCCCCCGTCACCGCATCGCGCTGGGAATGATTGAGCAAACCATGCGTATAGCCGTGGATCATCGGCCAAGCCGGCATCACGATCCAATAGCCGATGGCCCACACAATGCAGGCATAGAAGATGCCCAGCCACCAGCGCGGCAGCGGCGTGTTCAATTCCTTGATGCCGTCCCACTCGTGCCCGGTGGTTTCGGTGCCGGAATGCTGATCGATTTCCTTTTTGCTCACGGCAGGTCTCCGTCGTCACGCAGCGGCAACTGCGCGGCTTGTTCGAATTTCTTCTTGTTCGAAGGCCACAGCGCATAGGCGAGCGCGATCATGAACATGAAGGTGAAATAGACGGCGTCCCAACTGCGGGTGAATGCCAGCACGTCTTCGTAAGCCCAGTTTCCCACGTCTACCTCCGATTTTCCGGTGCGTCGGCGTGATAGGTTTTGAAATCGACCAAGGTGCCCAACATCTGCAGGTAAGCGATCAGCGCATCGGCTTCGGTGATCTCCTTCGGATTGCCGTCGAAATCGCGCACCTGCGCCTTGGGATAGCGCTTCTGCATCGCATCGGCGCCATCGCTGTTGGGATCGGCCTGCGCCTCTAGATCGGCCTTGGCGTTCTTGATCTCGTCATCGGTGTAAGGCACGCCGACCGCCTTGTTGGTCTTCAACTCCTGTTCGATGTCGCGATAATCGAGCGGCGTGAGCGCCAGATATTTGTAAGGCGGCATCACCGATTCCGGCACGACCGACCGCGGGTCTTCGAGGTGCGCGCGTTGCCATTCGTCGGAATATTTGCCGCCGACGCGCGCCAGATCCGGACCCGTGCGTTCCGAGCCCCACTGGAACGGATGGTCGTACATGCTTTCGGCGGCGAGGCTGTAACGGCCGTAACGCTCCACCTCATCGCGCAGCGAGCGGATCATCTGGCTGTGGCAGACGTAGCAGCCTTCCCGCACGTAGATGTTGCGCCCCTCAAGCTCCAGCGGTGTGTAGGGGCGCATGCCGTCCACCTTTTCTACCGTGCCGTTCACCCAGAAGAGCGGCGCAATTTCCACCGCGCCGCCGATGGCGACGACCACAAGAATGCCGATCAGCAAGAGGATCGAGTTCTTTTCCAGGATCTCGTGTTTCACGACACAGCCTCCATCGCGAGCTGGGGCTCGGCCGTGGCGCTCAATCGCGGAGCGCTGCGAACGGTGCGCCACAGATTGTAGGCCATGATCAACACGCCGGTGAGATAGAGCAGTCCGCCCAACGCCCGGATGATGTAGTAGGGGTGCATCGCCTGAACGGTTTCGACGAAGGAATATTCGAGGAACCCGAAGTCGTTATAAGCACGCCACATCAGGCCCTGCATGATGCCCGCCACCCACATCGAAGTGATGTAGAGCACGATGCCGAGCGTCGAAATCCAGAAGTGCCATTCGACGAGCGCCAGCGAATAAAGCCGCTGCTTCTTCCACAGCCACGGTACAAGGCAATAAAGCGCGCCGAAGCTGACATAACCCACCCAGCCGAGCGCGCCGGAATGCACGTGTCCGATGGTCCAGTTGGTGTAGTGCGACAGCGCGTTGACCGTCTTGATGCTCATCACCGGGCCTTCGAACGTGCTCATGCCGTAGAAGGCCACGGACACGACGAGCATGCGCACGACCGGATCGGTGCGCAGCTTGTCCCACGCACCTGAGAGCGTCATCAGCCCGTTGATCATGCCGCCCCAGGACGGCATCCACAGGATGATGGAGAACGTCATGCCCAAAGTCTGCGTCCATTCCGGCAGCGCGGTGAACAGCAGGTGATGCGGACCCGCCCAGATGTAGACGAAGATCAGGCTCCAGAAATGCACGATGGAAAGGCGATAGGAATAGATCGGCCGCTCCACACGCTTCGGAATGAAGTAGTACATGATGCCGAGAAAGCCCGCGGTCAGGAAAAAGCCAACGGCGTTGTGGCCATACCACCATTGCGTCAACGCATCCTGCACGCCGGAAAACAGCGAAAAGCTTTTCGTCTCCCAGATCGAAACCGGAAGCGAAAGGTTGTTCACGATGTGCAGCATCGCAATCGTCACGATGAACGACAGGTAGAACCAGTTCGCGACGTAGATATGGGGTTCCTTGCGCTTGATGATCGTACCAAGGAAGGTGATCAGGTAACAAACCCAAACGAGCGTCAGCCAAATATCGGCATACCATTCGGGTTCGGCATATTCGCGCGACTCGGTAATGCCTTCGAGATAGCCGGTGCCCGCAAGCAGAATGAAAACATTGTAGCCCCAGAACACGAACCACGGCATCGATCCGCCGAACAGCCGTGCCTTGGAGGTGCGCTGCACGACGTAGAACGATGTGGCGATCAGAACATTGCCGCCGAACGCGAAAATGACCGCCGACGTGTGCAGCGGCCGCATCCGCCCGAAATTTGTCCAGGGCAGATCGGGAAAATAGAAGAGATTTGGAAAGGAAAGCTGCAGCGCGATGATCACGCCCACCAGCATTCCGGCAATGCCCCAAAACATCGAGGCAATGACGCCAGCCTTCACCACGTCATTGGCATAACCGCCCTTTTCATCCTCCGGCACACGGGCGCCATAGCGCACCAGATACCAGATGCCGATGGCGAGCATGGCCGCCGCAAACGTCCAACCCTGCATCACCATGCGCGGATCGGGCGAACGCGCGGCTTCGAAAAGTCCTGCGAAAAACGAAAGCGCGATGATCGCTGGAAAAAACGCGAGGTCGAAACGCCAAGGCTGCTGTTCAGTTGTGACGGAGTTCATCGCGCTCGTCCTCGGTGAGATGAAGATCAATGAAGCGGAACATCGGGCCGGATGCGTTTTCGGCCGCGGGAGGCAGCTTTGCGGCCGCGCAATAGGCAATCCATCCGCCTGCTTCGCAGTGCGGATCTGGCGGATATGGTTGCGCTGGGCGCATCGGCGAGGCCCCCTGATCAGGTCTCTGCCATCGTGCGGAAACCACCGTTCAACCCCTTGATTTGCATCAACGGTTGAAGCGATTGCGGAAGGTCATGTTGTCGCTGCGCCACAGCGGCATGTGCGTCAATGTTTAATGCGGCGCGATCCCAAGCACGGAGCAAATGTGCTGATGCCCGAACGCGACGAGCGCGAGGCTTTCTTGTCGAAAGCTGTAGAAGAGCACACACCCCATCGCGATCATGCCCACGCCTGCGCCCGCGATGACCAAAAGATTCGCGCCCGAAAGACTCTCGCGCATTCGCAGAATGGAATTGCCGTCCGACCGGTCGACTTTCACGAACCCCGCAAGGGCTGCGAGCTGCATCAAAACAAGACCAAGAAAGGTGCAACAGAACATGCTTCGGCGGGGGGAGTTATCGGACGCCGGAACATAGCGGTTCGCGCAACGCCGCGTATTGATCACAATCAACGCCGCAGCTTCGGCATGCCATGAGCGCAAAAGAAATGGGGCAGTTCTTGCGAACTGCCCCATCCGTAACAATGCCATTGGCGCGGGTCAGGCGACCTTTTTGCGCCTCAGGAAACCCAATCCAAGGATGCCCGCCCCGCTGGATCTGCCGAACTGTTCGCATTGTCGGCAACAGTTCCAGCCAATTTCAGCCCTCCCGCCAGCCTCGATCCAATTCAGATTGGTTTCTGCGAAATCAACGGTCGCGTTGCCGTTGGTGAAAGCAAAATCTACTTGTGGGATGCGTTCATGACTGTCGGTCTGAAGTGTGTGCACCGGATGGGATTGAACCATCGACCCTCTGATTAAAAGTTCGGCGTCTCGTATTTTCCCGTGGGTCGCCGCCTTGTAAAAATGCCGGTTTTCTGGCTTTTCTTGTGGTACTCTTGTTTCCTAAGATGTATGGGTTTTCGGATGCGGTGATGCCCCGGTGATGCCCCGCCGGAGCATATATTAGGAGGCAGCCGTGCGCGGGAAGATAACGAAACGCTCGGTCGATAGCCTGAGGACGGACCTTCAGGGCGAGGTAACACTTTGGGATTCCGAAATTAAGGGGTTTGGGGTCCGACTTAGAGCGGGCGGAGCGCTTACCTACTTGGTTCGCTACCGGCCAGGCACCGGAGGACGTGGATCCCCGCTTCGAACCTACACTATCGGACGACATGGCTCGCCATGGACGCCAAATTTGGCCCGAGACGAGGCCAAGCGAATTCTGGGGATGGTAGCCGAGGGTGCAGATCCTGCTCAGGATCATTCGATGCGGCGACAGGCGCCCACCGTTGCCGATCTGGCGGCTCGCTTCCTAGCCGAGCATGTGGAGCCCAAGAGGAAAAATCGGACCGCCCTCGAGTATCAACGTCTGATTGAACTTCACATTGTCCCCTTCTTAGGGAGCCGAAAGGTATCTGACGTTTCCCGGACAGATGCCTCGAAGCTTCATCATGCGCTTCGGGCCACTCCGTATCAGGCCAACCGCGTTCTGGCGGTCCTCGGCAAAATGCTAAACTTGGCTGAGCACTGGGGCTTGCGGCCAGATGGGTCAAACCCTTGCCGCCATGTCGACAAATTCCCCGAGAAGTCCCGGGAGCGGATGCTTTCCGCTGACGAGCTGGCACGGCTTGGTAAGGCGCTAGCGGACTATTCAGGATCCCCCTACACCATCGCCGCGATAAAATTGTTGGTTTTCACAGGCGCCAGGCTGTCAGAGATTCTTGGTCTACGATGGGATTGGATCAGCTTTGAACGTTGCGAGGCGCGCCTGCCCGACAGCAAAACTGGAGCAAAGACAATCCATCTAGCACCTCCCGCCCTTGCTGTGCTCAATGAATTGCCGCGTTTGGAGGACTGCCCATTTGTCATCGCGGGTCGGAAAGCCAGCTCAGCTCTGGTCAATCTCGAAAAGCCTTGGCGGCACATTCGGACAGCCGCCGGCTTAAACGACGTCCGACTTCACGATTTGCGCCACGCATTCGCGTCCATTGCGGTAGCCAGCGGTATGGGATTGCCTATCATCGGGAAGATGTTAGGGCATTCCCAATCCGCCACGACTGCACGCTATGCACATCTTGCAAGCGATCCGGTTAAAGCGGCGGCAGAAGTTGTGGCAAATCGAATCGAGCGCGCACTACAAAGCGAAAATGACGGCGACTTCACGCTGGTGCGGATCGGTGCCTCTTGAGTGATAAATTGCAATCGCTTCGGAACCATACCTTCGGTCGATTTATCCTCCCGGAAGCGGTGATGGGCCTAGCCCAAACCATCCCAAATGGCTTGCTGCGTGAATTTAGCTCCGGTTCACCAAAGACGCCGGCAAGGGTTGGCATCCGCAGTTGGTTGCAGGTAAGTTACACGTGAGACGGCACGCTTGCCGTCTTGGGGCTTAAGAACCTCTCACAAGGCGGCTTTAGTGCGGCCGCAACAGCACTCCTCGACCAATGGTCGGGGAGGCGCGAGCGTATGTTCAGGACCGAAAGGTCTAAAGGTTCGCGCGGCTCTCCTTGTGAGGCTTCTTAACTCCCCGATCACCAGAGTGGGGAGTAGCAATGCGTATCTTTGCCGTTGCGGTTGTTGCGGTCGCCTTGGTTGGATGTATCGCGCCTGAGCAACGCTTGGCAGATCAGGCGGCAGCCGAGAGAAGCAATGCCTACCGTAGCCGATTGCAGGATATCGACGACAACAATCGCTGCGTTACTTATGGGGCGCAGCCGGGGACGGAAGCATACGCCAATTGCCGCGCACAGCTTTCCCAAGCGCGTGCATTGGCTTTCCAGGCTGAAGCAGATCGGCAAAACGAAGCCGAAAGTCGCAAGGCGGCCCTGGTACAGCAATTCCTAGCAAATCAAGCTCGTCAGCAGCAGGATCTTTATGATCAGCAAATGTCGAACATCCGCGCATCTGGGCAGCGTACCCTTCAACCAGCTTCAACTAAGAACTGCATTACCAATTACGTTGGCAACTCTGCCTATACGAGCTGCCAGTGAGCCTGCCACGTCTAGCGGCCATCGTGGTCGCTCTCCTAGTAGGTTTGTTGCTTCACAACGCTTTCGGATGGGGTGAGGATTGGGCGCTATCATGCGGTCTCGTGACCTTGCTGGTGCTATACCCCGTTTCGATCGGGGTTGAGCGCGGATTGGCGGATAAACAGCATATGGACGAGTTGCTCGAAAAAATTCGTGACAACAGAACGGACAGCTAACGCCTCCTATGGCGCCCCGTTTTCCGGCCTACTGCATCCTTCAACGATGAACAGACCGCGATATGCGGCACGGTCTATGCCCCGCCGGATTAGAGCCTGGTCCAGCGTCTCGCCGATATAGACCACCACATATGCCATAGGGCGCTCCGGCATGCCTGTCGCTTCCTCGAGCTTCCGTAACCGGTCGATCAACCCACGCTTCATCTCTCACTCTCCAGCTTGGCCAGTCGCTGCTCAAAATCTGCGACTTGAAGGCTTTGTATCCACGCTGTGACCAGCCGAGAGATGGTCTCACCTTCGGTTGGGGTAAGTTCACCACAAGCGACCGATTCCAATATGCGTGCCATCACGCCCACAGCATCAATGGCAGTCTCGAACTTCGGCATATCGAACCGTACGGCACGGTCGCGTCGCGCTGGCAGGATTCGGTCCATACAGATGCGCAGGCCGACAGGGTCGCCGCGCTTTGCTTTCGTGATCGCTACCCGGGTTATCTCCGCTGCCTCGTCGTCCATCAGCTTCTCGGCAAACACCGTCGCCCGCCCCCGTGCGCCGACCGGGCGGCCCGCTGGGTTTCCTGAACGCCTTTTAGGGAAGGGCCGGCCGCGCTGTTTTCTGGCTGTTGTTTCAGCAGTTTTTGCCAAAAGTCACCGTCGTCAATCTCAAACCTATGGTGATGCACCAGCTTGGGCTTCGCAATCGATACACTCATGAACGCGTTGGATAGCTCACCTTATCGATTGGATATTCAATCAAGGCGCTTGGGGACAATGCATACGTTTGTATGAGGCGTCGGTCATCCCACACCGACCACACTACCGGTCGATGCGCTTGGCTTTCTCTTCACCTCGCACAATGGTGAACCTCGGTAGGGATAGTCCCGCTTAGGAATGCCCGTACGAATTCCTTGCGCTCTGAGGATGGCACCTTCCTTGGGATGGCCCGGCCGAGAAATTGAGAATATCCCGCTCGCTTACCGATCACGATGCCTTGATTACGAGGCTTGGGGCCAAAATCAGTTGGCCCCTCCGGCACACGCCCTTTCGAAAGATAGCCGACAAGCCATGAAAGCTGCCTCCAATACTCCACCGAAGAGGGGTAGTTGGAACCATCGACGGGCTCCGAGTGAAAAACGTACCTCGTGTAGGGGATGCCGCTGGCTTTAGCCCAGCTCTGCCGCCTGCCATGGAATTGTTTGAGCTTCGCTTTCGGAACATGGAGCAGGATGTGGACATGTAGGCCACCGCTTGGATTGTTCTCGAAAACATAGACATAGCAACTTGGAACATGAGCAACTTTCCGCAGCCAGTCGCCGACGTGCTTGAGGTAGCACTGGCGAGCGTCCTGTGCCTCGAATGGACCGAGCCCCGCGACGTAGAACTGGATGGTGATGAATAGGTTGAACGGATAATCCGCGTTGAAGGCAGCGATGGCCGCTGCTGCAATCATGAAGATTTGATCATCAGTGGGGTGGGTGGTTTCGCGATATCTTCGGTTCATAGCTGTCCTCTGGTAGCTGGCGGCGATACGCCATCTCCCAGAGGACAGCCGTATCACCGCGATATCTGCATGAGAGAACCCCATGCAGTGTAGACTCAGATAAAGGGCGCCTGTTGATCTGTTGCTAGGCGCTCGAGCCGATTGCCATTGCGTATGTTGAGGATTTATCTGGCGAATTCTCATCCACCGACATGTGCTCCCGCAAAAGAGGCTCGCAAGTTTTGAGATATTCGCGTTTCATTGCGCTTGTGAGATGCCATTGACCGTCCACGAGAATGAGCAGTCCCGCTCGTGCCATTTCGCTGGCAATGCGCCACAGGGAACGAGAGTATGCATGGGCATGCGCGCGCGAGCAGAACCGCTTCGGCTTGCCGCCAGTCTTTCTTGGCTGGAGTGTTGAACCACACCAAACGCAAGAACCGCCGCATGCATTGCTCGCAGAGGCTCTAACGGGCGCTTTAAACGTCATCATCCATTTCCTCTACTGTTGTGGAGGTCGACGCCATGAGGGGAGAAAAGATTTTTTGCCCATAGATCGAGCTCGGCAATCGGATAAAGCGGAATTCGTCAAAAATCCCACGCTCAACCCCTTTCGAGGCTAAGCCGCATGCGGCGCGCTCGGTCGTCATCCTCGGAAGTACTATTTACACTTCGATTTGCGCAAAAATTTTCTAGTTCCGATTCCCGATAGACAACCGTGCGGCCCAATTTGGAATAGCGCGGGCCATTTCCTAGCGTCCGCCATTTGGCTAGTGTCGATAAAGAAACACCGAGGTACCTTGCGGCCTCAGGTGCTCGCAACCACGACGATTGAATTGGCATCGGCAACCTCGCATCAAAATGCGCGATCAACATGCCTCTACGTGGATGGCGTTGTATTTACGGGGAAAGAATTTTAACGCAGAGCCCGGCCATTTGGCATCTCGTCACCGGCCGTAAGTCAATTGATCCGCGGGGAATAGAACTCTAGTTGCTCTTTACCCCGCCCCTATATTTGCGCCCGTATGCATTTACCGCTTCGACAGGATCTACATGTGGTGTGCCTGCGATACGAAATGCAATCGCGACGAACCGCACAAAGGGACCGCGATGGTGATGAGACGCAGTCCTGCTGGGATGTTTACCAGTCATTTGCCGCCAAATAATCGCTAGCTCCAGTACAAATGCATGGGCAAGCTCGTTGCTCGGACGGCCCGAAGGGAAGTCGCACGCATGCAATAAGGGTTGCAGGTTCATTGGAACGCGCTCGGAATTGCTACGGATAACATTCCGCTGACATTCGAAAATTTTCAGAATATCTCGAATTGCAGCTCGGGAGGGCTTAACCCCCTCTATCTTGGGCAGCGAAACGCTTGCATCTTGCGCCCAAAGTCGGAAGTGCTTGACCGCCGGCTTAGAAAGACTTTTGAATCTTTCGGCGACATCTCTCTGGACCTGCGGCAGTCGTCGACGCGCATTGTTCTGCCGCCGCTCGCGAATCTCATCCGTGGCGCTATCCGGAACTTCTCTCTGCGCAACACGAAAGGCGTTTTCGACAGACTGGGTCGCGAGCTCCAATTGATTCAGTTCTTGCGACCATTTTGGTGGTGCGACGCCATACTGAAGGCGATCCCGCAGACTTGCGGCAGCCTGACGCGATGTTGCCTCGTTTCGCAATTCTTCTGGCGTTGGGAGAGGGCCATAAAATGGTTCGGCCCGGGACAAGAATTCGCGAAAATTGGCACCCATCGTGGCGACAGCATCGGCCAGCCTAGACCGCCGGGACCGAGAAGCACCGCTCGCAACCGCAACGGCATCCGCATACAGTTCGTGGATCGCTGCCGCATTAGCCCTCTCCAAAAATTGGCGCTGCTGCGCCTGTCCGTATCGCCGGATGGCCCGTTCGATCCAAGGGGATGCGGCCGACACTTTCTCGATCGAAATGCGAGCAGCAGCAGCCAATTCCTCATATTCGCGATTTCTGTCGGACCTTCCAATGCTGTGGTGCATAAGGAACTGTAACTCTACAACGTACGCCTAGGTAGATGATCACGTCGTGCGATGATCCATCATAAAAAATGTCGGACTCAACCAATCCAAAGTGATACTCTTGCATCACGTCTCCCCGAGGTAAGACTATTAATGCCTTGGGATCGGCAGCCGAGCAGTCGGTTTGCTCAAAGTATGTACGGTGATGCCCCGGTGATGCCCGGCCACTTGAATGGCTACCGCTATCGAACCGTAACCTGTTAATTTTATTGGTGAGCCCGGATGGGATTGAACCATCGACCCTCTGATTAAAAGTCAGATGCTCTACCGCTGAGCTACGGGCTCGCCAGAGGCGGGCGGACGGTATAGGGGCGGGTTGCCGCCCGGTCAATCAAGGCTCCGCGGCATTTTGGGCCGTGAACCTGGCGCCTGTGCGGCCTGCTCTATTTCGCGACCGAAGCAGGCGGCGAAATCAGTGCCCACACCTCGCCGGCCTTTTCCTTGGGGCGAAAGAACAGGGCGTCTTCCGGCGCGCAAGCGCGCGTTTTGGTGTTTCCCGGATCGACGCAATAGCGCCGGAATGTCCGTTCGATTTCGTCTTCGAATTTCTGGCCGATTTCGCGCGAAGAGCATTCGCGTTCCTTGCGGATGGTGCGCATCACCGACCAGCGGCGAAGCCCGTCCTTATGCGGTGCAAGCGCCTTGATGAGTTCAAGCACGATCGGCCGGTCCTGATGCATTTGCCGCGAATGCCCTTCCGAATCCAGCCCGGTTTCCAACCGCTCGACATGTTCTTCGTAGGTCATCGGGTTCCTGCAGTATGGGGGACAAAATGGAACAGGCGGGGGCGCATGCCCCCGCCCGCCCGTAACAAAGCCGGTTTAAACGGCCTTCAGATTGGCGGCTTTGGAGCCGCGCGCATCCGGCTGGATGTCGAAAGAGACCTTCTGGCCTTCCGACAGCGAGCGCATGCCGGCCGCTTCCACGGCCGTGGCATGGACGAACACGTCCTTGCCGCCATCATCCGGCGCGATAAAGCCGAAGCCCTTGGAGGTGTTGAAGAATTTTACGGTTCCGATAGGCATGAAAACTCCTGCTAGTGATAGTGCCCAGGCACCTGCCGGGGCGTTTGAACGGAGCATCAGGTCTGAAAGTTCGGCTGTCTCGGCCAGGCGCGCAATGCGATTGGAGGGAGTACAACAGTGCGCTTCATCTGACGAACGCCGTCGGCCCCTCGTATAGGCCTTCTGGCGGCTGTAAACAACCCACAGGCAAAACCGCCGGTTTTCCCGGTCATTCTGTCGGGGCGGCCCCCGCCGCCCCTCTGGGATAGGCCGCGAACACCTTCCGGGCGCAGTCTGCCACCGTGCCGGAAGCGATCGCCGCGCGCAGGTCCGCCATCAGGTCCTGGTAGTAGGCGAGGTTGTGCCAAGAGAGCAGCATGGAGGCGATGATCTCGCCCGCCCGGACGACATGGTGGAGATAGGCCCGGCCGAATGTGCGGCAGGCGGGACAATGGCATTCGGGGTCCAGCGGGGCCGGATCTTCGGCGTGGCGCGCATTGCGCAGGTTGAGCGGGCCCTGCCGCGTAAAGGCCTGCCCATTGCGCCCCGAACGGGTCGGCAGCACGCAATCGAACATATCGATCCCGCGCAGCACCGCGCCCGCCAGATCGTCCGGCTTGCCCACGCCCATCAGATAGTGCGGCCGGTCTTCGGGAAGATGCGGAACACTGGCGTCCAGAACGTCGAACATCACGTCCTGCCCCTCGCCCACCGCGAGACCGCCGAGCGCATAACCGTCGAAGCCGATCTCCTGCAGCTCACGCGCCGAACGCTCGCGCAGATGCGGATAGACGCCGCCTTGGACGATACCGAAACAGGCGCGCCCCGGCTGTTCGCCGAACGCCGCCTTGGAGCGCGCGGCCCAGCGCATCGAAAGCTTCAGAGATTTCTCGATCGCCGCTTCGTCCGCCGGATAGGCCGGACATTCGTCGAGCACCATCTGGATGTCGGAGCCCAGCAGACGCTGGATTTCCATCGCGCGTTCCGGCGAGAGAAACTCCTCCGCTCCGTCGATATGCGAACGAAAGCGCACGCCGTCTTCGGAAATCTTGCGCAACTTCGACAGCGACATCACCTGAAACCCGCCGGAATCGGTAAGGATCGGCCGCTCCCATCCCATGAATTTGTGCAAACCGCCGAGCTTGGCAATGCGTTCCGCGCCGGGACGCAGCATCAGGTGATAGGTGTTGCCGAGAACGATATCGGCACCGGTTTCGCGCACGCTATCCGGCAGCATCGCCTTCACGGTCGCGGCCGTTCCCACCGGCATGAAAGCGGGCGTGCGGATTTCGCCGCGCGGCGTCGAGATGACGCCGGTGCGTGCGCGGCCGTCTCTCGCCTGTATGTCGAAACGAAAACTCATCCGGCCCGCAATAACAGACAGGCATCGCCATAGGAATAGAACCGATAGCCTTCGCGGATGGCTTCCGCATAAGCCGCGTGCATCACGTCCGTCCCGGCGAACGCGCAAACGAGCATGAACAGCGTCGAGCGCGGCAGATGGAAATTGGTGAGCAGCGCATCGGCCGCTTTGAAGCGATAACCCGGCGTGATGAAGATGTCGGTATCGCCTTCGAAGGGCCTTATCTCGCCGCTATCCGCCGCCGCCGTCTCCAGCGTGCGCAGCGATGTCGTACCCACCGCAACGATGCGCCCGCCACGCGCGCGCACCGCGTTCAGCCGCTGAGCTGTCTCGGATGGAAGCACGGCCCATTCCGAATGCATCTTGTGGCCTTCCGTGTCGGCCGCCGTGACCGGCAGGAACGTGCCGGGGCCCACATGGAGCGTCAGCGTCTCGCGCGAAATGCCGCCTGCTTCCAGCCGCGCCAGCAGCTCGGGCGTGAAGTGCAATCCGGCCGTGGGTGCTGCAACCGATCCCGGCACGCGCGCGAACATCGTCTGGTAGTCGGCCGAATCGCTTTCGTCGGCGGCGCGCTTTCCGGCGATATAGGGCGGCAAAGGCATCTCGCCTTCCCGCTCGATGGCCGCATCGAGCGCCGACCCCGAAAGCGCGAACGAAACGTCCACCTCGCTGCCGCTGACGTGACCGATCACGGTCGCTTCGACGTCCCGCCCGAGCCGCAACCTGTCTCCTGCCGCAAGCTTGCGTGCCGGACGCGCAAAGGCCCGCCAGCGATCGGCCCCCAACCTGCGATGGAGCAGCAACTCCATCTTCGCCGGCAGCCCATCGTGACCCCGCGCCAGTCTGTGCCCTCGCAGCCGTGCAGGGATGACTTTGGAATCGTTGGTGATTAACGCGTCGCCAGACCGCAGCAAATCCGGCAAATCGCCGATAAAAGCGTGTTGCAACCGACCCGTATCGTGTACAACCAAAAGACGAGCCGCTTCCCGCGGAACGGCAGGGCGCAAGGCAATAAGCTTTTCGGGAAGCTCGAAATCGAAACGGGAGACATCCATGGGAGGCGCACTATATCGGCATCGGCGCGCGATCCAGCCATCGGCCAACTTTTAAGCGGGCGGGAAAGATACTGTTTAGCAACATATGGACACTAATGTTTGCACCGGGAACCCATTCAAGCTTACAGCCTTGACATATAAGGGAAGTTTTGTTCCTTTGACGCAACCAAGAGATGCGCTGCCGCATCGCAGCGTAGACCAAAAAGGGCACAAGCCCCGCACAGTTCGGACGGTCCTCGTCCTTTCTGTCTCTGGTGGACTTCAAGGGAGAGCGAAAACGGCCCAGTCGTGATTGGGCCCGGCGAAGTTCTGTATCCGTCACCGGTTCGGCGGGGGAGTACGTAATGAATATGGATGTGCGTAACGCTCTGCTCCCCGCAGTCGCGTATGTCCCAAGCGAAGCCTTCCCCCCGGCGGCAAGCCGCTTCAAACGTTTGATCGACTGCGTCCTGTGTTTCCTGGCGATGCCGGTTGTCCTTTTGATCGGATTGCCGGTCGCGCTCCTGATCATGCTGGACGGCGGCAGCCCCTTCTTCGTACAGACCCGCATCGGGCGCGGCGGCGACCGTTTCCATTGCCTCAAATTTCGCACCATGGTGCCGGATGCCGAGCGCAAGCTTTGTGAGATATTGGCGAGCGATCCAATCGCCCGCGCCGAATGGGACCGCGACTTCAAACTGAAGAACGATCCGCGCGTGACATGGATCGGCCGCGTCTTGCGCAAGACGAGCCTCGACGAACTGCCGCAATTCCTGAACGTGCTTGCAGGCGAGATGAGCATCGTCGGCCCGCGCCCGGTGACGCGCCAGGAGCTGAACCTCTATGGCGACAACGCCCAGCTTTACCTCGCCTGCACGCCCGGTATCACGGGCCTGTGGCAGGTGAGCGGTCGCAATGATGTCAGCTACGCCAACCGCGTGGCGCTCGACGTGCGTTATGTGCTGACGTGGACGCCGATGCAGGACATCAAGATCATGTTCCGCACGCTGCCCGCGATGCTCTCCCGCCGCGGCGCTTATTAAGCGGTTCCAGGAAAAGTGTGCAGCGGTTTTCCGTCCGGAACCGCGACAACAAAAACTACACGCTTTCGAGCACCGCTTCGATGATGCGATCCTGCGTGGCTGCATCGAGATAGGGGTGCATCGGCAGGCTCACCACCACCTTGCTCAATTTCTCGCTCACGGGGATCGGCGCGCTCGGGAAATGGCGATAGCCTTTCTGCAGCGACAGCGGGATCGGATAATACACCGCCGTCGGAATCTCCTTCGCCTTCAGATCGGCCTGCAGCCTGTCGCGATCCGGCACCTGGATGGTGTATTGCGCCCAGGTCGATTGCGCGCCCTTGATCACATGCGGCACGACGATGCGGTTGGAGCGTGAGAGCGCTTTGGAATAACGCTGCGCCACCGCTTCGCGCATCTCGATCTCTTCGGGAAAGATCTTCAGCTTCTCGAGCAGGATCGCCGCCTGAATCGTATCGAGCCGCGAATTCACGCCGATGCGCACGTTCTCGTATTTGTCGGTGCCCTGCCCGTGAATGCGGATCGAACGCAGCAATTCCGCAAGCCCATCATCGTTTGTGAAGCTCGCCCCGCCATCGCCGAAACAGCCGAGCGGTTTGGCGGGAAAGAAACTGGTCGATGCGGCATCGCCGATGCCGCCGGAGCGCCGCCCGTCCAGCAAGCCGCCGAATCCTTGCGCCGCATCGCACAGCATCTTCAGCTTCTCGCGCGCAACGATGGGTTCGAGGCTGCGATAATCCGCTGTCTGCCCGAAGAGATCGACCGGCATCACCGCGCGCGGTTTCAGCCTGCCCTCGCGTTTGACCATCGCAATCGCCGCTTCGAGGCTCTGCGGATCCATATTGAACGTGTCTTCGCGCACGTCCACGAACACGGGCTCCGCGCCCGCCAGCGCCACCACTTCGGCCGAAGCCGCAAAGGTGAACGCCGGCACGAACACCGCATCGCCCGGCCCGATGTTCCAGGCACGCAGCACGATGAGCAGCGCATCGGTTCCATTGGCGCAGGCGATCGCATGTTTGACGCCCGCAAATTCGGCAAGCTGGGCCTCCAGCTTCGCCACCTGCGGCCCCATGATCCACTGCCCGCCTTCGACAGCTTCGGAAATGGCGCGCGTCAGTTCCGCACCCAGACGGCGGCGCTGTGCCTGCAGATCGATGAAGGGAATCACGAAGGGGCTCCGGCGGTGTGCAAGGCGTTCTAGGGGCCGGGCCTTCCCGCAGGCGACAAACTTAATGTTGCAGAATGCGTCAGTGCGCCAGCGCCGCTTCTCTGCGCTTGACGAGCCCCGCGTAGAAGCTCGCCGCCATCAACCCGTACAATATCCAGGAAAAGGCATCGTTGACGGAATCGGGCAGCATGAATCCACCGATGCCGAAGCAGAGCCCCGCCATCAGATAAATCTGACGCCACGGCACGCGCGACAGCCGCGTGCGCATGCGCTCCGCTTTCCAGGCTTGCAGTTCTTCCTCGGGAGACAATTCGCGTGCGGGCGGCGCGACGCCGCCTCTATCCGGTTCGACGGCCAAAACCCGTGCAACCTCGACCGGCTCGCTGCGCGAGACCATGGCGTCGCGTTGCGGGGCGTAGCGTTGCGGGACGTGCCGCGTCACGCTGCGTCTGCCGAATGAACTTTCTTTCACGTTGAAACCGCTCCGTGAGTCAGTCCCCGATGTTAGCCGGAGCCGATTTAGGGATGGCTTAACGGAATCCTACAATTTCGTTGTATTGAGGTTTCAACCGTCCGCTTCGACGCGGGCTTTCAGGATTTTGTCGGGTTCGCCGGCGATCGCGCCGTTGTTGTGATCGCCGCCCTTTTTGATAGCGTCGATATGTTCCATCCCTTCGACCACCTGTCCCCAAACCGAATATTGCCGGTCGAGCCAGGGCGCCGCATCGAAGCAGATGAAGAACTGGCTGTTGGCGCTGTTGGGATTGGCGGTGCGCGCCATCGAAACGGTGCCGCGCTTGTGCGGCGTCGCCGAAAACTCGGCCTTCAGGTCGGGCAGATCGGAACCGCCCGTTCCCGTGCCGGTGGGATCGCCGGTCTGCGCCATGAAACCGGGAATGACTCTGTGAAACACCACGCCGTCATAGAAACCCTTGCGCGCCAGTTCCTTGATGCGCGCCACGTGACCGGGCGCCACGTCCGGCTTCAATTCGATGACCACGGGACCTGATTTCAGATCGAGAATGAGCGTGTTTTCGGCGTCGCGGGCCATGAACTAATCCTTCCTGCGTTCTTTGCAGCGTTTGACGAGAAGTTTGGAAACGTAAGGGCTCGTGAACTGGCTCACATCGCCGCCCAGCATTGCGATTTCCTTCACCAGCCGCGAGGCAATCGCCTGATGGCGCGGATCGGCCATGAGGAACACGGTCTCGATCTCGGGATTGAGCCGCTGGTTCATGCCCACCATCTGGAATTCGTATTCGAAATCGGAAACGGCGCGCAGGCCCCGCACGATCATGCTTGCGCCCACTTTCTGCGCGAACTGGATCAGAAGGCTCTCGAAGGTCTCGACAGAAATCGTTGCCCGCCCATCGCCCTGAAGGGCGGCGGTTTCGTGGCGCACCATTTCCATGCGTTCCTTGAGCGTGAACAGCGGCATCTTCGACGCGTTGGTCGCCACACCGATCACCAGATGATCGACGAGCTTCACCGCACGCTTGATGATGTCCAGATGCCCAAGCGTGACCGGATCAAACGTGCCGGGATAAAGCCCGATACGGGGTTTGCGCTCCGCCACCGCGACCTTTTTCGTTGCCACTATGCGTCCCCATTTTCGGTATCTTCGATACGCTCGACGGACACAACGCGCTCATTCCCCTCCACCCGGAAAATGGTCACGCCACCGGAGCCGCGTCTTTGAATACTCACGCCTGCCACCGGCACGCGGATGATCTGCCCCTGATCGGAAATGAGCATCAGATCGTCGCCCTCTTCCACCGGGAAGGCCGCGACGATGGCATGGTTCTTCTTGCCCATGTCGAGGGCGACGATGCCCGAACCGCCGCGTCCCGTGATGCGGTATTCGTAGGAACTGGTGCGCTTGCCGAAACCGCTTTCGGAAACCGCGAGCACGAACTGTTCCTTCGCACCCATCGCCGCATAGCGTTCGGGCGTCAGCGTGGCTTCCTCGCCACCCTCATCGTCGTCGACGACATCCTCGATCGGTTCTTCGCCGGTGGCGGCACGGCGAGCCGCTGCGGATTGCTTGAGATAGGAACGCGCTTCCGCCGTCGTCGCATCGCTGTGATGGAGCAGCGACAGGCTCACCACCTCGTCGCCTTCGGCAAGCTTGATGCCGCGCACGCCCGTGGAGTCGCGGCCCTTGAACACCCGCACGTCGGTCAACGGAAAACGGATGCACTTGCCGAGCCTGGAGGTCAGCAGCACGTCGTCGTTTTCCGTGCAGGTCGAAACCCCGACAATCCCGTCGCCCGTTTCCTGCAGCTTCATCGCGATCTTGCCGTTGCGATTGATGTTGATGAAATCGCCCAACAGATTGCGCCGCACGTCGCCCTGCTTGGTCGCGAAGACGACGTTCAGATTCTGCCACTCGTCCTCGTTCTCCGGCAGCGGCAGGATGGAGGTGATGCGCTCGCCCTCCGACAGCGGCAGCAAATTGACCATCGCCTTGCCGCGGCCCTGGATGCGCGCCTCCGGTACGCGCCAGACCTTCATCTTGTAGGCCATGCCGGTGGAGGAGAAGAACACCAGCCAAGCGTGGCTGCTGGCCGAAAAAATGTGCGTGACGAAATCTTCCTCGCGCGTCGACATGCCCGCGCGGCCCTTGCCGCCGCGGCCCTGCACGCGGTATTCCGCAAGCGGCGTGCGCTTGATGTAACCCGCATGGGTGACGGTGACCGCCACGTCCTCGCGCTCGATCAGCGCCTCGTCTTCGATCTCCACATCGGCATCGATCAGTTCTGTCAGGCGAGGCGTCGCAAACTCTTCCCGGATCGCCGTCAATTCTTCGCGCACGATAGTCAGCACGCGCGCGCGGCTGCGCAGGATGTCCAGATAGTCGGTGATCGAAGCGGCAAGCTTCAAAACTTCCTCGGCGATCTCGTCGCGGCCCAGTCCCGTCAGCCGCTGCAGGCGCAGATCGAGAATGGCCTTGGCCTGCTCGTCCGAGAGCCGGATGGTTCCGCTTTCCGACAGCAGATGCCGCGGATCGGCGATCAGCGCGATCAACGGCGCCACGTCTTTCGCGGGCCAGTCGCGCGCCATCAATTGTTCGCGCGCCACGGCGGCATCCGGCGCGGCGCGGATCAGCGCGATCACTTCGTCGATATTGGCAACCGCAATCGCAAGGCCCACCAAAATATGGCCCCGGTCGCGCGCCTTCTTGAGCTCGAAGCGCGTGCGCCGCGTGACGACTTCCTCGCGGAAGGCGACGAAGGCGCCGATCATGTCTTTCAAATTCATCAGCCGCGGGCGGCCGTTGTCGAGCGCCAGCATGTTCACGCCGAAACTCGATTGCAGTTCGGTGTAGCGGTAGAGCTGGTTCAGCACCACGTCGCTCGAAGCCTCGCGCTTCAGCTCGATCACCACGCGCATGCCCTGACGGTCGCTCTCGTCGCGAACGTCGGAGATGCCTTCGAGCCGCTTGTCGCGGATCATCTCGCCCATCTTTTCCTGCAGGCGCGCCTTGTTCACCTGATAGGGCAGTTCGGTGACGATGATCGCCTCGCGGTCCTTGCGGATTTCTTCCACATGGCAGCGTGCGCGCATCAAGACGCCGCCGCGCCCGCGCGCGAGTGCGCCGCGCGCGGATTGCTTGCCGATGATCATGCCCGCGGTCGGAAAATCCGGCCCCGGCACGATCTCGGTCAGCGCTTCCAGGTTGATCGACGGGTCTTCGATATAGGCGAGGCACGCATCGATCACTTCGCCCAGATTGTGCGGCGGAATGTTGGTCGCCATGCCGACGGCGATGCCGCTGGAGCCGTTGACCAGAAGGTTGGGAAACCGCGCCGGAAGCACGGCGGGCTCGCGCTCGCTCGCGTCGTAATTGTCCTTGAACTCGACGGTGTCCTTGTCGAGATCTTCGGTCAGCGAATGCGCGAGCTTGGCCCGGCGCACTTCGGTGTAGCGCATGGCAGCCGGCGGATCGCCGTCGACCGAGCCGAAATTGCCCTGCCCGTCGATCAGCGGCGCACGCATCGAAAACGGCTGCGCCAGACGCACCATCGCGTCGTAGATCGCCTGGTCGCCATGCGGGTGATATTTACCGATGACGTCGCCCACCACGCGGGCGGATTTGCGGTAGGCCTTGTTCCAGTCGTTGCCCTGTTCGTGCATCGAAAAAATGATGCGCCGGTGCACGGGCTTCAGCCCGTCGCGCGCATCGGGAAGCGCGCGCGAAACAATCACGCTCATCGCATAGTCGAGATAGGAGCGCCGGAGCTCCTCTTCGATCGCAATGGGGCTGATGCTCGAGCCGCCCGTGGGCGAGCCGGCCTCCGGCTGATCGCTCAAAAATGGCTCCCTAAAAGAGGTTCAAAAAGCCCCGTTCGGGAGGGGCAGAATCTGGGTCCAAAAATAGCATTTTTGCGAAGGCCGAGGCCAGCTTTTAAAGGGCCTCAATCGTGGCCGAAATCCCGCGAAATATCCTTCAGGTCGTTGCGAAAATTCTTGGCCTGAAGCTCCTTGTACTGGTCCATGATGTAATCGATCCGATAGGCCAGCATTTCGCGGGGCCCGCGTTTCTTGGGCGCGTCGTAATAGGCAAATGTTATCCCCACCAGATGCCCGTCCTTGGCATCGACCACAGGCCCGCCGCTGAATCCCGGCCCTGCATCGGCAGTGATGGTAAACCGGGCGTCGCGAACGTCTTCCACAGGCCCTTCGGCCTTACGCAGAGAACCGCCCGCGCCCTGTCCATAAAGGATCACATCCTCGCCCAGTTCGGGTGCCGCCATCTCCAGCGGCCCCACGCCGCCGATGGCCTGATCGTGCACGCGGATGAACATGATGTCCTCGCCCGAAGGCGCGTGGCCCAGATCGTCCTTGTCGTCGATGAGATTGGCATTGTGCGCATTCGTCACAGCGATGCCGGACAGGATGATGGTCGCCGCGCCGCGCCGCATGCCGGGAAAGGTGAACGTGTGCAGCGGAATGTAGGCGGCCGCGACTCGTGCGGTCACGAAGGTGTCGGTTTCCACGCCGGCGCCAACCCAGTTGCCATCAACCGAATTTGTACACGCGGTCAACAGAACCGCCGCCACCCCGGCAATCGTCCAACGCATGTCCAGAACAATGAGAACGCGAATAGGCGATTATCAGAACGGGATTTCGTCGTCCATGTCGTTGCCGCGGTCGAAGCTCACGGGTTCCGAACGGCCGCCGCCGCCGAAGCTGCCTTCCGAGCGTCCGCCGCCTTCGCCGCCGCGGCCATCGAGCATCTGCAATTCGCCGCGGAACCGGTTCAGCACGATCTCGGTGGAGTATTTCTCCTGCCCGTCCTTGTCGGTCCATTTGCGGGTGGCGAGTTGACCTTCGATATACACCTTGGCGCCCTTGCGCAGATATTGCTCGGCGACCTTGGCGAGGTTTTCATTAAAGATCACCACGCGGTGCCATTCGGTTTTTTCCTTGCGTTCGCCGGAGCTTTTGTCGCGCCAGCTTTCCGAGGTCGCGATCGACAGGTTCACCACCGGCTCGCCGCTCTGCATCCGGCGGACCTCAGGGTCTTTGCCGAGATTGCCCACCAAAATGACCTTATTGACGCTGCCCGCCATCGTTCTTGTCCTTCCACTACCGGGGCGCACCCTAAAGGGCCCGTCCCGCCGCCGTCACGGTTGCCAGCTCCCGATGTTCTTATTATGTTCTTATCGGCCCGAGTCAATCCCCAGCAATCGTGCGATGGACGATCAAAGGCACGGCAACGTAAGGTGAAGCCATGGTGAGCCTGGACGAAAAAGACAGTTCTGCTCCCGGATTGGCCATCGCCGAATGGATTTCCATGGCGCTGATGTTGCTGGCCGGTCTCGCCGCCGTGGTTGGTTTCTGGCCGGCGGCCAACCATATACACGGCACGGCATCCGGCATGTGGTTCACCGTTTCGCTTGCGCTGGCCTTTTTCTGTCTGGGCTTTGGTGTGGCCTATGTGCTGTTTGCCCGCTATCGCACCGCGCAATCCCGGCAACTGGCCCGGAATTTCGACAGGCTTGCCTCGGAAGCGGAACGACTGGCCGCCCGCGCAGAACAAAGGCTGTCGGAACGAGAGGAAATGCTGACCGCAAAAGACTCCGATTAGCGAGTGGCGCGGTCGATGAAGGGCATTCCGGACATCCATCTCTTGCCGGACGTCGAACTCGTGGCGTTGTCCAGGGAACTCGCCGCTGAGCTTCGCGGGATTGCAAGAATGCTGGAATCCGAAGCGGCGGTGAGGAAGCGCACGCGGCGGATATTGAGGGGTACGGTGTTCAATTTCGTGGGACTGGCGGCTGCGGCCCCGACAGGGGGATTGTCCCTCATATTGTGCGCTGCGGGTCTATTCGATTGGGCTGATGGATTGGTGGACGACGCCAGAGCGATGAACGAGCAACTCTGGAACCAGCGCGCCTACCTTGAAAAAGAAGAGTTTCTTGCCCATGTGCGAGCGGAATTGGAAAAACGTGGACTTTCCTGAGAAGGCGTAGACTTTGCTGAAGAACATCTCCATTCGCGGTGCGCGCGAACACAATCTGAAGAATGTCGATGTCGAGATTCCGCGCGACACGCTGACGGTGCTGACCGGCCTTTCCGGTTCCGGCAAATCGAGCCTCGCCTTCGACACGATCTATGCCGAGGGTCAGCGCCGCTATGTGGAATCGCTGTCGGCCTATGCCCGCCAGTTTCTGGAACTGATGCAGAAGCCCGATGTGGATCACATCGAGGGGCTTTCGCCCGCCATCTCCATCGAACAGAAGACGACCTCCAGGAACCCGCGTTCGACCGTGGGCACCGTCACCGAGATTTACGATTATCTGCGTCTTCTCTTCGCGCGCGTTGGTGTTCCCTATTCGCCCGCCACCGGCCTTCCCATCGAAAGCCAGACCGTCAGCCAGATGGCCGATCGTATCCTCGCGCTCTACGAAGGCACGCGCCTGTTCCTGCTCGCCCCCATCGTGCGCGGCCGCAAGGGCGAATACCGCAAGGAATTTGCCGAGCTTCAGAAAAAAGGCTTCCAGCGCGTCAAGGTGGACGGCAAGTTCTACGACATCGCCGAGGTGCCCGCGCTTGACAAGAAGCTGAAACACGACATCGAAGTCGTGGTCGACCGCATCGTGGTGAAGAAGGACATCGGCAACCGCCTGCCCGATTCCATCGAGACCGCGCTCAATCTCGCAGATGGCCTCGTCATCGCCGAATTCGCCGACCAGAAGGAAAAGGGCGAGCCCAAGCAGCTTCTGATGTCGTCGAAATTCGCCTGCCCGGTTTCGGGGTTCACGATTCCCGAAATCGAGCCGCGCTTGTTCTCGTTCAACAATCCGCACGGTGCGTGTCCCGTCTGCGACGGCCTCGGCACGCAGCTCTATTTCGATCCCGCCCTCGTCGTTCCCGATGAAACGCTCAGTCTGCGCAAGGGCGCCATCGCACCGTGGTCGAAATCCTCTTCGCCCTATTACCTCCAAACGCTCGAAGCGCTCGCCCGCCATTACAAATTCTCGCTCAACGATGCGTGGGAAGACCTGCCGAAAAAGGCGCGCGACATCGTCCTGAACGGTTCGGGCGAGGATGAAATCAAGTTCATCTATGACGACGGCCTTCGCAGATACGAAACCAAGAAAGCGTTCGAAGGCGTGATCCCCAACATGGACCGCCGCTTCAAGGAAACGGATTCTTCGTGGGTGCGCGAAGAACTCGAACGCTTTCAGGACACAAGCCCCTGCGAAGCCTGCAAGGGCTATCGCCTGAAACCGGAAGCGCTTGCCGTGAAGATCGGCGGGCTGCATGTCGGCGAAGTCTGCGAACAGTCGATCAAGAATGCCGACGTCTGGTTCCGCGATCTTGATAAAGACCTGAACAGGCAGCAACGGGAAATCGCCGCGCGCATCCTCAAGGAAATCCGGGCCCGCCTGAAATTCCTCAACAATGTCGGCCTCGATTATCTGACGCTCTCGCGTGCCTCCGGCACGCTCTCCGGCGGGGAAAGCCAGCGCATTCGGCTGGCCTCGCAGATCGGTTCGGGGCTCACGGGCGTGCTGTATGTGCTGGACGAACCGTCCATCGGCCTGCATCAACGCGACAATGAAAAACTTCTGGAATCTCTCAAGGGCTTGCGCGATCTCGGCAACACCGTGCTCGTGGTGGAACACGATGAAGACGCGATCCGCACCGCCGATCACGTGATCGACATGGGCCCCGGTGCAGGTATCCACGGCGGACACATCATCGCCGAGGGCACGCCCGAAGACATCATGCGTTCGCCCAAAAGCCTGACGGGCAAATATCTCACCGGCCTCGAACAGATTGCCGTGCCCGCCAAGCGCCGCAAGGCCGCGCACAATCGGTGGGTGAAAGTCGTCGGCGCCAAGGGCAACAACCTGAAAAACGTCACCGCCGAAATTCCGCTCGGCACCTTCACCTGCATCACCGGCGTTTCCGGCGGCGGCAAATCAACGCTCATCATCGAGACCTTGTTCAAGGCGGCCTCGCGCAAACTCAATCAGGGCCGCGAACATCCCGCCCCGCACGACCGCATCGAGGGCCTGGAATTTCTCGACAAGGTGATCGACATCGACCAAAGCCCCATCGGCCGCACGCCGCGTTCCAATCCCGCGACCTATACGGGCGCGTTCACGCCGATCCGCGACTGGTTTGCCGAACTTCCCGAAGCCAAAGCGCGCGGTTATCAGCCGGGCCGTTTCTCGTTCAACGTCAAAGGCGGCCGCTGCGAAGCGTGCCAGGGCGACGGCGTGATCAAGATCGAGATGCACTTCCTGCCCGACGTCTATGTTCAATGCGACGTCTGCAAGGGCAAGCGCTACAACCGCGAAACGCTGGACGTGAAATTCCGCGACCATTCCATCGCCGACGTGCTGGACATGACCGTCGAAGCGGGCGCCGACCTGTTCAAGGCCGTGCCGTCGATCCGCGAAAAACTCGACACGCTGACGCGCGTGGGCCTGGGTTACATCTCCATCGGCCAGCAGGCGACCACGCTCTCCGGCGGCGAAGCCCAGCGCGTGAAGCTCTCGAAAGAACTGTCCCGCCGTGCCACCGGCCGCACGCTTTACATCCTCGACGAACCGACCACCGGCCTGCACTTCCACGACGTGAAGAAGCTCCTCGAAGTGCTCCACGAACTCGTCGACAACGGCAACACGGTGGTGGTGATCGAACACAATCTCGAAGTCATCAAAACCGCAGACTGGATCGTCGACCTCGGCCCCAATGGCGGCGACGGCGGCGGCGAAATCGTGGCCAGCGGCACACCGGAAGACGTGGCGAAGGTCGCACGCTCCTACACCGGCCAATATCTGAAAACGCTGCTGAAGAACCGCGCCCCGGAAAAACTGGCGCCCGCGCGCAAGCTGAAGGCGGCGGAGTGATATTGTTTCGGCGATAGCCGGAATGTGCTAGGGTTTGCCTATGAGCGTTGAAGAGATCGAAAAAGCCATCTCGGAATTGCCGCCGGACAAATTCGCGAAACTCAGCGAATGGTTTGAGGTGTTCAGCGCCAGCCGCCCCTATTCCGCAACGGCGGAGGAGTTGCGCGGCATCGATCGCGGCCTGCGGGATAGCGCCGAAGGCAAGTTCGCATCAGCCGCCGACGTGGAAGCGGTATTCGCCAAACATCGCCGCTGATGGCAGTCGTTTTCACAGATTCGGCTACTGCCGATCTTGATGAAATTCTGACTTACACAAGCCGCCATTTTCCGATGCAGCTATCGGCGCTGGAAGCACGCATCCGCGACGTCCTTACGCGAATCGAACTTCGCCCGAAGAGTGCGCGTGCTGTGATCCAACGTCCGGGCGTACGTGTGGTGCCTTTGCTTCGATATCCTTTTCGCGTTTTCTACCGTGAGAGCGATACGGGAATCGAAATCTTGCACATCCACCACACCGCCCGCTCGTGGCCTGAAGGATAAACAAAGGGCCGGAGGTTATCCGGCCCTTTGCATTTTCAGAATCGGCAAACCTATTTGTTCGCCATCACTTCCACGCGCACCGAGTCGCCGCCGACCGGCGAGCAGCGCATCGCCACTTCCTTCACGTTGCGCTCGTTGCCCGGCAGGTCGAACGTATAAGCGCGGCCCTGTTCCATCCGCATCTGGCTGTTGACGTCCAGTTCGCGCCGCTTGCCGTTGCCGAACTGCGCGGTGATGGAGTTGCAGCGCGCATCGCCGTTCACCGGCTTGAGCGCAATGCGATCGACCTGTCGTCCGCTCCAGCCCGCGAACGTCACCTCCAGATCGTTGCGGCTGTCGAAGGTTTTCGAACCCACGCGCACCCAATCGCCATCGTTCCAGCCAGGGCGGGCGGGCGCCGCGTCCCAATGGAATAGGCGCGACCACATGCGGCTCCAATCCGGGCTGCGGCGCCATTCGTCGCGATGCGAGCCGATATCGGCCATGATCGAAATGGTGCCACCGCGTATCGAACCCGCACGGCAATCGAACATCAATTTGCGGATGCGTCGGTTGTCGCCCGGCAGATCGACAACGGCGGAGCGCCCGGCGCGGATGGAGCCGCGAAAGATCTGCTGCGTGCGCCCGTTTTCGAATGTCGCGCTCACGCTGCGGCAACTCACGTCGCTGGCAGATGCATCGAGACGTAAACGGTCAATGCCGCCGCCGAAACGGGTGTAGGTGACATCGCGATCCCTGCGATGGGACACATCGACACCGCCGATATGATCCCAATCGGCCATCGCCGGCACGGCAAGCGCGCATGAAAATGCGCTCGCCAGCAGGAAGGTTTTGGATAGTTTCTTCATATTGTCTCTCCCGAAAAATCGCACGCGCGCAAAAAACTGCACGCGCCTGAAGCGGTGCCCCTCGTCTGCGATAACGGATGTGCAAGGAACTTTGTTCCCGGGGGGCGTTCAGGCGGCGGATGGAACCGCGTGGCCTCGCAACCATCGAAGCGCAATACCGAGTGCAATCAGGAACACTGCTGCGGACGCGAAAAAAGCGGCACCCGGAATAATGACCGGCGCTTGCGGGCTCACGAAATACCCAAACAATCCCGTCCAGATCGGCGGACCGATAATGCTCGTGAGGCTCGTCAGGCTTGCGGCGGCACCTTGCAACAGGCCCTGCTCGTTGGCCGGAACGCTTTTCGACATCAGCCCCATCGTTGCGGGCTGCCCGATCACCCAGCCGAACAAGCCGAACACCATGATCGGATAAACCATCCAGCCATACGGAATGACGCCATAGGCCGCCGTCAGCACCGCGCTGACGAACAGGCCCAGCAATATGGCGCGCCGTTCGCCGAGCCGCGGCACGACGATGCGCACCAGAAACCCCTGCCCCACCACGAACATCAGGCCGACACCGGCAAGCGAAATGCCGGTTTCGAGCGGCCCCCAGTGGAAGCGGTAAGAGGTGAACAACACCCACGTCATCTCGGCCACGCGGTTGGCGAACATCGCCAGCACATAGACGGTCATCAATCCGGTGACTTCGCCATAGTGTCCCAATTCGCGCAACGCGCCGATGGGATTGGCGCGCGCAAACGAGAACGGTTTGCGATGCGCATCGTCCAGCGATTCCGGCAGCACGAAGAACGCGAACGCAAGATCGGCGAAACTCAGCACTCCCGCAACCAGGAACGGCAGGTGCAAATCGATGGCGCCCAACAGGCCGCCCAACACCGGGCCGGTGATGAACCCGAAACCGAACGCTGCCCCGATCAGTCCGAAGCTCTGTGCACGCTTCTCGGGCGGTGTGATGTCGGCGAGATAGGCGTTCGCGGTGGAAAAGCTCGCGCCCATCGCGCCGGAAACAAGCCGCCCCACGGCGAGCCAGATCAGATTGGGCGCAAAACCGAGCAGCATGTAGTTGATGCCCATGCCGAGCAGCGAGAGCAGGATGACCGGCCTACGTCCGTAACGATCCGACAACGCCCCAAGCACCGGCGCAAGCAGGAACTGCATCAGCGCATAAAAGCCCACCAGGAGCCCGAAGACAAAGGATGCGCGGCTGACATCGCCATGTACGAATTGCTCGATCAGTTTGGGCAGGATCGGATAGGCCAACCCGATGCCCAGCATGTCGATATAGACAACCGCCAGAACGGCGATGGTGCGAACCCGCGTCGACGCCATGACCGCCGTACCCGTTAACCCCGAAACTATCTATACGATTCCTCGAAACGCTTCTGCATTTCCTCTGGGCTGACGTTTTCCTTGCGGGTGGCGAGAAACCATTGATGGCCGAACGGATCGGCGATCATACCCGCCCGGTCGCCGTAGAATTGATCCTGTGCGGGACGAAGAACGGTTGCGCCCGCGTTTTCCGCCTTCTTCATTGTGGCATCGACATCTTCGACATAGAGATGCAGCTTCACCGGCGTGCCGCCGACGGATGCAGGCGCGAGCGCGCCGAAATCGGGATATTCGTCGGAAATCATCAGGCGCCCGTCGCCGATGCTGATCTCCGCATGACCGATGCGCTTGTCCTGGTCTTCCAGCCGGAAGTCCTCTTTCGCGCCGAACACCTTTTTGTAGAAAGCAATGGCGTTCGCAGCCCCTTTGACGGCGATGTATGGCGTCAGGTTCATCGAATTCGAGCCTGCCATGGGAGCCTCCTGTTGCGTTCTTCGATTAATTACGTTACGTATCGTAACGTAATAAAAGATGTCCGTCAAGCATGCCAGCGAAAAAAACCGCCAGAGGCCGCCCGCGCGATCCCGCGATCCGAAGGAAAATCCTCAACGCCGCACGCGAATTGCTCAACGAAGGCGGCATGTCGGCGGTCACCATGGAAGCCATGGCGGCGAAAGCCGGTGTCGGCAAACCCACGATCTACCGCGAATGGCCCAATGCGCAATCCGTCGCGATGGAGGCTTTTCTCGAAACCACCAAACCAAAGGAGCAGGAACGCAAGCGCGGCAGCGCGTTGGGTACCTTGCGCGAGCAACTTCGTTCGATCATCAAGACGTTCTCCACGCCCATTGGCCGGAACACCGCGATGATGATCGCGGCCGCGCAGAACGACAGCGAACTTGCCAAGATCTTCCGCAACCGCTTCATCATGGGGCGGCGCGAAGAGGGTCGCGGTATTTTGCGCGCGGCGGTTCAGGCAGGCGAACTGCGTTCCGATATCGACTACGAAGTGACGCTCGATCTCATTTACGCACCACTGTTCTTCCGGCTGCTCATCGGCCACGGCCCGCTCGACAATGCTTATGCCGATGCCATTCTCGATGCGTCGCTGAAGGGCCTTAAGGTGCGTCGAGGATAACGCCGCGCGCCGCAGGCGGCGGCACCAGTGCGCGGTAGGCGAATGCGCTGCCGCTCAGCAACAGCCCGAACATGAACGGCGACAGCACGAAACTTAAGCCGTAGAGCACTGGCAGATGCGGCCGCATCCGCTCCATGCGCGCGGCGGTGTCGGCGAAGCTGCCGTCGCTTTGCATCGTCATCGCATCCGGCCCTACGACGAACGCCTCGCAGATCAACACCAACAGGAAGACCGGCCCGATGGTCGCGACAAGAACCAGAAACAGCCGCCAGAAATTCTTGGCCGTCAACTGCCAACCGCGCCCCAGGCTGATCTGCTCCTCGGCCACCGTCACCGGCGCAAGCAGCGAGAACAGCCGCACGAACACATAAACCCCCGCCACCATGACGAAGAGCGAAATCAGCGATCCGACCGCCGTCACCGCCGGGCTCATCACCTTGGGCGCGGTCCCCGTCTTGGCAACCGTCGCAATCTCGGGCGCAAACCCCGCCGCACCCAGCGCCCCGATGGCGACGCTGCTCAACAGCACCGCCGCCAGCACGATCAGGAACATGACGATCGCAAACGCGAACCCGAACGCGATCATCGCGCCGTACATCCGCCATTCCGCGGCCCCCAGCGAAAAGTGGAAAAGCGAATGGCTCTGCGAAATCCCCAGCGCCTCCCTGGTCAGCGCCACATAGATCATCGCGTAGAACACCAGCGAGATCAGGATGTAGATCATCAGGGTCGCAATCGCCTGCTCCACCAGCGCGGTGTTGTCCTGCGCCACGGCCTGCGAGAAACTTTCGTAATAGGGCGAGACCACAAAGAACCCGCCAAGCGTCAAAAGCAGCATCGGCAGCCACACCTTGCCGATGATCGCGCCGATATGGCCGAAGGTGAATCCGTAAGAAAACGCAATGGTCTTGCCGACCGGGATTTTCGCCATGGGGCCTCCGAGAAATGTGACCATAAGGGCGGGGATTTGCACCCGCAATCGTGCCCGCTAAGCTACGGTTAAGGATATAGACAACGGGGTAGGAACATGGCGATCACCGATTACGGCAGTTACGACGCACTTGGCCTCGCAGAACTCGTCGTCCAGCGCGACGTCAAGCCGAGCGAGCTTCTGGAAGAAGCGATCAATCGCGCCGAAGCGACGAACCCCAAACTGAACGCGATTGTCTACAAGGATTATGACAACGCGCGCAACATGGCGAAGTCCGAGCTGCCGAAGGGCCCGTTCACCGGCGTGCCGTTTCTCTTGAAAGACATCATGGCGATGACGACCACGATGCCCACGCGACAGGCATCGGCCTTCATGCCGCCGATCCCCTGGTTGCACGATTCCGTGCTGACGGCGAAATTCAAGCAGGCGGGCCTTGTTCCCTTCGGCAAGACGAACGTGCCGGAATTCGGCCTCGTCGCCACGACGGAGTCCCGTCTTTACGGCGCCGCCCACAATCCGTGGAATTTGAATCATTCGACCGGCGGTTCGTCCGGCGGTTCGGGTGCGGCCGTTGCCGCCGGCATCGTTCCGATGGCGCATGCCAATGACGGCGGCGGCTCGATCCGCATTCCCGCCTCGTGCAACGGCCTCGTCGGCCTCAAACCCACGCGCGGCCGCATCAGCCAGGGCCCGGATGTGGGCGAAGCGGTCGATGGCCTCGCCATCGATCTCGTCGTCTCGAAAACGGTGCGCGATACCGCCGCCGCGCTCGACATCGCTTCGGGTCCGGTAGAGGGCGATCCTTATTGGGAACCGCCGAAACCGAAATCCTATCTCGAAGCGATCAGGACCCCGCTCAAGAAACTGCGCATCGCGATTGCGTTGAAGAAGCTCGACGGCGCAGCCCTTCACCCTGATTGCGTGGCCGCCGTTCAGCAGGCCGCAAAAATCTGCCGCGACCTCGGCCATGAAATCGAGGAAGCTTCGCCTTCGCTCGATCAGACCATGCTCATCCCCGCCTTCACCGCGCTGTGGACGGGCAATCTTGCCGCCGGCATCGACACGATTGCGATGCTCACCGGTCAGACCGCGAGCGAAGACAAATTCGAAGGCACCACCTGGGGTCTCTATCAGGCGGGCAAAAACGTCAGCGCCAGCCAGTATCTGCAGGCGAAGGCGCTTATCCAGCGTGCGGGCCGCGACGTCGCCAAATTCCATGAAACCTACGATGTGTGGATCACACCCACATTAAGCCGCCCGCCCGTCGCGCTCGGCACCTTCGACATGACGGAAAAGAACGTCGAGAAAGCCTTCGGCGCACAGATCGATTACGTGCCGTTCACCGCCATGCAAAACGCCACGGGCGAACCCGCCATCAACCTGCCGCTTTACTGGAACGCGGAAGGATTGCCCGTCGGCACGCAATTCGTCGGCCGTTTCGGCGATGAAGAAACGCTGCTCAAACTCGCGGCCCAGATCGAACAGGCCGCGCCCTGGAAGGATCGCTACAAATCCGTGAAGGTGTAAAATGGCCTTCGCGGAATACGACCGTTACGACGCGCTCGGCCTTGCGGGGCTGATCGCGAAGAAAAAACTTTCGGCGCGCGAAGCGGTGGACGAAGCCATCGCGCGCGCCGAACGCCTCAACCCCAAACTCAACGCCATCGTCTTCGAAGCTTTCGATCGCGCGCGAGACGCCGCAAAAAGCAGGCTGCCCAAAGGCCCATTCACCGGCGTTCCCACGCTATTGAAAGACATGCGCGCTGGCGCCACCGGAATGCCCACGCGCAACGGTTCGCGCTTCATGCCGAAGGTGCTGGCCGATCACGATTCAACGCTCGTCGCGCGCTATCGCGCGGCGGGCCTCGTTCCGCTTGGCAAAACCAACGTGCCGGAATTCGGCATCCTGCCGACGACGGAACCCAAACTCTATGGCCCCGCGCGCAATCCGTGGAATCTCGATCATTCCACCGGCGGCTCCTCCGGCGGTTCGGCCTGCGCCGTCGCCGCGGGCATCGTTCCCATCGCGCACGCGACGGATGGCGGCGGCTCGATCCGCATTCCGGCGGCGTGTTGCGGATTGGTGGGCCTGAAAGTCTCGCGCGGCCGCATCACCCAAGGCCCGGACTTCGCGGATTCCACCAGCGGCCTGTCGGTCGACAATGTCGTCAGCAAAAGCGTGCGCGACACCGCAGCAGCGCTCGACATCTCCTGCGGCATCGATTTCGGCGATCCCTACACGGCACCTCCGCCGGAAGGCAGCTACCTCGAAGGCATCAAACGCAAACCGAAACGCCTGCGCATCGCCGTTTCCTACAAGGCGCTGAACGGCAAGCAATTGCATCCCGATGTCGTGGCCGCGGTGAAGAAAACGGCCAAGCTCTGCGAAAGCCTGGGCCATATCGTCGAAGAAAAATCCCCGCCGCTCGATGCCGCCGTTCTCACGCCCGCCTTCATGACCGTGTGGGCGGCAAATGTGGCCTATGGCCTGGAAGGCTTGGCAAGGCTCACCGGCCAGCAACCTTCGGCCGAAGCGGTGGAAGGTCTCACCTTCGGTCTCTATGAAGCGGGCAAACGCATCACCGCCATCGAGTTGATGGCCGCCAAGCAAGCCATGGATCGCGCCGCCCGCGCGATGGTGCAATTCCACGAGACCTACGACCTCTGGCTCAACGCCACGCTTGGCGCGCCGCCTATCAAGCTCGGCGTTATCGATGTCGATGAGCAAAATCCGGTCGCGGCCTTCGCGCCGATCCTCGACTACGTGCCTTACACGGCGATGCAAAACGCCACCGGGCAGCCGGCCATCCAGCTGCCGCTCAACATGAACAAGGCCGGTCTTCCCATCGGCGTGCAATTCGTTGCGCGCTATGGCGGCGAGATGTTGCTGCTCAAACTTGCCGCCGAACTCGAAAAGGCGTCACCATGGGCGGATCGCCGCCCCAACCTGAAAGACTGAAAGCCATGGCCTTCGCGGAATATGACGAATATGACGGTTTGGGCCTTGCCCATCTCGTGCGCCGTGGCGAAGTCTCGCCGCTCGAATTGCTCGAAGAAGCCATCGGCCGCATCGAGCGCCACAACCCGAAACTGAATGCCGTCGTCTTCAAGGCGTATGACGAGGCGAAAGCCACCGCGAAATCCAGACTGCCCGATGGTCCGTTCAAGGGCGTGCCGTTCCTCATCAAGGATATCGGCATGGCGGTGAAAGACTGGCCGATGACCAACGGCTCGGCCTATTTGCGCAACAACGTCACCCGTTACGACGCCGAACTGACGCGCCGTTATCGCGCGGCGGGCGTGGTGCTGATGGGCAAAACCAACACGCCCGAGTTCGGCATACCCGGCACGACCGAAGGCCGCCATCTGGGCGTTTGCCGCAATCCCTGGAATCCCGATCACAGCTCCGGCGGTTCGTCTGGCGGTGCGGCATCCGCCGTCGCGTCGGGCATGGTGCCGATGGCGCATGGCAGCGACGGATTGGGTTCCATCCGCATTCCCTCCGCGCAATGCGGATTGTTCGGCATGAAGATCACGCAATACAGAAATCCCGGCGCGCCGGACGATCGCGGCCGCGCCCATGGTTTCGTGGTCGATCACGTCCTCACCCGCAGCGTGCGCGACAGCGCGGTGATGCTCGATTGGACGGGTTATCCCGAAGACGATGCGCCTTATGCGCCGCCGCAGAAATCGCGTCCCTATGCCGATGAAATCCAGACATCGCCGGGCCGTCTGCGCATCGCGTTCTCGACCGAGAACCCGAGCAACACACCGTTGCACCCCGATGTGCAGCGCGTGTTCGACGACACGGTGAAGCTGCTCGGCGAACTCGGTCACACGATGATCGAATTCCCGAAATTCGGCATCGATTGGCGCAAGCTCTACATGGCGCAAGGCTGCGTCTCGGGCGCGATGTTCGCGGCTTCCATCGACGAATTGAAACTGACGCTCGGCGAACCGCAGGAAGCCGATATGGAACCGCTGGCCTGGGCAAGCTATCGCGCAGGCAGCAGGCTCACCGCGGGCCAGGTCGGCTGGGGGCTGCAGACGCTGCGCCATATTTCGCGCGAGATTCTTGCCAAATGGCGCGATTTCGATGTGCTGCTCTCGCCGGTGACGATCACAGCCGCCCCGCCCATCGGCCATCTCGATCCGGTGAATGTGGAGCCGCGCGAATTCAACAAGCGCCAGGCCCGCGTCTTCGGCTATACACCGCCCTACAACATGACGGGCCAGCCCTCGATGTCGGTACCGCTCGGCATGTCGTCCGACGGCCTTCCCATCGGTATGATGTTCACCGGCCGCCTGAGCGACGAAGCCACGCTCTATCGCCTGGCCGCACAACTGGAACAGGCCAATCCCTGGATCGACCGCCGCCCGAAGGTTTGGGGGTGACGGGTTTCAGGCAAGCAGCGGATTCATCCATTTCAGATTCGGGAAACGTCCGAAGTCCATGTCGTTTGTGCAAAGCGTCAGGCCGTGCTCGATTGCGAGTGCGGCCAGATGTGCATCGGGAACGAGTTTGGGCCTTTGGGAAGCCGCTGGCATCAATCGGTCCAGAATATCCGCATGCCTGTCGGTGGGCAGAGGAATCCAGACATTGTCCCGCTTGAGCCACCCGCGCACTTCGCTCCACGCCTGCGAAACGGAAACAGGCTGCGGATAGATTTTGGGGTTGGCGATGAGACGCGCGAACGCCAGCAGCGATGGCCAGGGAAGACCGACCGGCATCGCGCCGTTGATTTGGTGCTCAAACCACCGGCGCGCGCGTGCGTGCTCATCATAAGTTGGAACGTAAGCGTAGAGCAGCAGGTTGGCGTCGATCAGGATCACTTGTGATCTTCGCCTTCGGCAAAGGCGAGCGCATCGGCGATGCTATCTACCGGATGGAGCGGCTTGCCGACCTCGAAGGGTTTTACGCGAAAGGTCTCGCGCTTTTCCGGCGCATCCATTTTCGCCAGTCCACGACGCAAGACGTCGTTCACGATCTCCTTCCAATCCAGATCGCGCTCCTTGCGCATCCGCTCCAGGCGGATCGCCACATCGTCATCGAGGGTCAGGGTCGTTCTCATAAAGCCAGTGTGGAGAATCTGATGCTTTGATGTCAATAAGAAAACATCAAAGCATCAGCTTGAAATCCTCCGAATTTAGACTATATTCCTTGATCGCGCCTTGTTGCCGGTCGGCGGCGAGGGGCGTAACAGGGGGAGACCCTCTCCCCCTCTTCAAAAAAACGCGAAAACAACCTTCTGGCGATTATCTTTATGAATCAACAGGATAGGAAAATTCGCGTCATCGGCGGCGGGCTCGCCGGCAGCGAAGCCGCCTGGCAGGCGGCTCAAGCGGGCGTCCAGGTGACGCTCCACGAGATGCGCCCGATCCGCGGCACCGACGCCCATGTGACCGACGGCTTGGCCGAGCTCGTCTGCTCCAATTCCTTCCGTTCCGACGACTGGGAGAACAACGCCGTCGGCCTGCTGCACGAGGAAATGCGCCGCGCCAATTCGCTGATTCTGCGCGCCGCCGACACCCACAAACTCCCCGCAGGCGGCGCCCTTGCCGTCGACCGCCACGGCTTCTCCGCCGAAGTCACGCGCGCCCTGGAAGAACACCCGCTGATCGAAATCGAACGCGGTGAAATCGCAGGCCTTCCCCCCGAAGACTGGCAATCGGTGATCGTGGCGACCGGTCCCCTCACCTCGCCAGCACTTGCCGAAGCGGTTCGCAAACTCACCGGCGAAGACTCGCTCGCCTTCTTCGATGCCATCGCGCCCGTCATCCATCGCGAGTCCGTCAACATGGATGTGGCGTGGTTCCAGTCGCGCTACGACAAGAAAGGCCCGGGCGGCGACGGCGCGGATTATCTCAACTGCCCGATGAACGAAGAACAATATCGCGCCTTCATCGCGGCGCTGCTGGCGGGCGAAAAGACCGAATTCAAGGAATGGGAAAAGTCCACGCCCTATTTCGAAGGCTGCCTTCCCATCGAAGTGATGGCCTCGCGCGGGGAAGAAACCTTGCGCTTCGGCCCGATGAAACCGGTTGGTCTGCAAGACCCGCGCAGCGAACGCCGGCCTTATGCCGTCGTGCAATTGCGCCAGGACAACGCGCTCGGCACGTTATGGAACATGGTCGGCTTTCAGACCAAGCTGAAGCACGGCGAGCAGACACGCATCTTCCGCATGATCCCCGGATTGGAGGAGGCTCAATTCGCGCGCCTCGGCGGCCTTCACCGCAACACCTTCCTCAACAGCCCGCGCGTACTCGACGCATCGCTACGCCTGAAAGCGCAACCGCGATTGCGTTTCGCAGGGCAAGTAACCGGCGTCGAAGGCTATGTCGAAAGTGCTGCCATCGGTCTGCTCGCAGGCCGCTTTGCTTGCGCCGAGCTGAACGGGCGCGAAATCGTGCCGCCACCCGTAACAACCGCCTTCGGCGCGTTGCTCGCGCACATCACGGGCGGCGCGGATGAAAAGACATTCCAGCCGATGAATGTGAATTTCGGTCTCTTCCCCGTTTTGGACGAACGCGCACGCGGCAAGGATCGCAAGAGACTGATGGCTCATCGCGCCATCCGCGATCTCGAAAACTGGCTCGGCGAAAAGCGGCAAGCCGCCGAATAGTCAGAACTTCCCGCGCGTCGCTGCGGAAAGCAGGGCCCATTGCTTGCGAGGCTGCGCCACCTGCGCCGGATCGCGAAATGGATCGAAGCCTGGGCGCGCCATCAGCTTGAGATAGAGCGGCGTCAACGCCGCCGGCAAAAACGCCGCCAATACGCGCCGCGGCCTGCCGAAACCGCGCGCGGCTTTCAGATGATCGTGCGCGCGATGCGAAAGCTGCGCCATCACCGCTTTCAACTTCTCTGCCCCGCGCCCCGCAAATATGTCTTCCGGCGACAGGTTGACCGTGTTCAACAAATCCGTCGGCAGAAACAGCTTGCCCCGCGCCGCATGATGCGGAATGGCGCGAAGGATTCCCGTCAACGCATACGCAATCCCCGCTTCCCGCGCCTGTTCGTCATACCGCTCGCCGCCGCCCAATATCCGCGCCGCCAGCCCGATCAGCGATCCAACCGTTTCCGCGCCATAGGTTTCCATCGCGCCGATGTTCTCGAACGCGCCGGACGATACGTCGAAACTGCGCGCATCGATCATCGCGTCGAACAATCGTTGCGGCAGTTCGTGGTGCTTCAACACTTCGGCCAGCGCCAGCGCCACGTCGTGCGTGCGCGGCGTTCCTTGCCGCGCGCCTTCCGCCGCCTCGCGCCACCATTGCAGCCTTATCTCGCCCATCATCGGCTCGCGGATATTCTCGCCCACCCGCGCGATCTCGTAATTGAAGGCATAAAGCGCAATCAGCGGCAGGCGCAAATGCTTGGGCGCGAACAGCACCGAGAAATAGCGATCCGGATCGTGCCGCCGCACGACATCCACACAGGCCGCAAAAGAAGGGCTCGTATCCATCGACCGCCAAAGAAAAGGCCGCCCGAAGTCCGGGCGGCCGATCCTAGTCCAATTCGGCTTCGATCAGAGAATGTTCTGCGCGGCAACCATGCAGAACAGCATCGGGATCGAAAGCAGCGTGTTGATGCGGCTGAACTGCCCCGCCGTCTTGCCCGCTGCGGCTTTGTCGGCCGCGGCCAGATCGGGATAGCGATTGGCGATGTTCAGCGCCTTCTGCTGGTTCGGCCAGATCACGAACCATACGTTGAACCACATGATCGTGCCCAGCCACATGCCGATGCCGATGATGATCGCCTTGGGCGACACGAAGCCTTCATTCGAATCCAGCGTGATGGCTTGCAGCAGATAGCCATTCAGATAGGCCAGGATCAGTCCGAAGAAGATCGTGCCCATCGCGCCCCAACGGAACCAGAACAGCGCCGCAGGCGTGATGAACTTGCCAAGCGCCGGACGAAGTTCTTCCGGGATCTTCGGCGTGGTCGGCGTGGAGACGAAGTTGAAATACCAGAGCAGCCCGATCCACATCACGCCGCACAGAACGTGGCACCAGCGAATGAAGAACGGCCAGAACGAAGCCGCATCGTAGCCCTGAGTTTTGGCGTAGATGATGAAAACACCGATCGCGAGCACAAACCCCGCGATCACGACGTTACGCAGATTTCCAAGAAACGCAGCCATGACGTTAGCCCCCAAGCACGTTATTGAGTCCTTGCGGCAGTTTACCGCGAGTTCCCGGAACTGGCGAAGGGAATTTGCCTAAATCGTGAGCCGCTTGGGCCGGGCAAAATTCAGCCATCCCACCACGATCAGCCGGGTCACCATGACCGCGGTGAAGAACGAGGTGATGATGCCCACACCCAGGGTCACGGCGAAGCCGCGCACCGGGCCGGATCCCAGCTGGAACAGGATCAGCGAGGCGATCAGGTGGGTCATGTTGGCGTCGACAATGGTGGCCATCGCCCGCCGAAACCCGGTGTCGATGGAGGCGATCATGCCCCGCCCGTTCCTCTGTTCTTCGCGGATACGCTCGTAAATCAGCACGTTCGCATCCACCGCCATGCCCATGGTGAGCACGATGCCCGCGATGCCCGGCAGGGTCAGCGTGGCGCCGAACAGCGTCAGCGCCGCCATGAGCAGCACGATGTTGAGCGTCAGCGCGATGTCGGCAAACAGTCCGAACAGACCGTAACGCAGGATCATGAACAGCGCGACCAGCGCCAGACCGGCCATGGCAGAATAGCGCCCCGCCTTCACCGAGTCCGCGCCAAGTTCGGCTCCCACGGTACGCTGCTCGATCACCTTAAGTGGTGCGGGCAACGCGCCTGCACGCAACAGTACCGCCAGATCGTTGGCCGTCTCGCTGGTGAAGCTGCCGGAGATTTCGCCCTGCCCGCCCAAAATCGGCTCGCGTATCACCGGCGCCGAGATGATCTTCTTGTCGAGTACGATGGCGAAACGGCGTCCCGTATTGGTCTTTGTCACGTCGCCGAATTGGCGCGCGCCGACGGAATCGAAGCGGAAGCTGACGTTGGGTTCGCTTGTCTGCTGGTTGAAGCCTGCCTGCGCATTGGTCAGGCGATCTCCCGAAACCATGATGCGCTTCTGCACCACCAGCGGCGGAAGCGGCGGTTGTCCGGCCTTGGTTTCCTGCGGCAGCAATTCGTCACCGATAGGCACAATACCGCGCGCGGCCTGCGCGGGGTCTGCACCTTCGTCCACCAGTTGGAACGTCATTTTGGCAGTGGTGCCCAGAAGATCGATCAACCGCTTGGGATCGGAAAGGCCGGGGACCTGCACCAGAATGCGGTCTTCGCCCTGCCGTTCGATGGTGGGTTCGCGCGTTCCCATTTCGTCGATGCGGCGGCGCACGACTTCAATCGATTGGTTGAGCGTCTGCGTTTTCGTTTGCGCCTTGTATTCGTCGGTCAGCTTCATCGAAAGCTGGTTGCCGCTTTCGGTGATCGCGAATTCCTTGGTGCCCACGCCCAGAAGCGAGCTTGTCAGCACCGGATTGAGATCGCCGATGATCTTCTTGGCCGCATCGTATTGCTGCGGATCGCGGATCTTTACCGTGATCGTATCGTCCTTCGCCGACACGTTGAACGCGATGCGCGGCTTCCTGAGACCAACGCGGACATCGCTCATCACCGATTCGAGCTTGTCCTTCTGCACCTGGTCGAGCTGCACTTCGAGCAGCAGATAGGAACCGCCCTGCAGGTCGAGGCCCAGGCTCACCGTGTTGTGCGGCAGCCAGGCAGGCAGTTTGGAAAGCACGCTGTCGGGCAGCGCATTGGGGATGGCGACCAACAGGCCTATCAACACCACGACGCCTGTGACGATGCGACTCCAGAGAGAGACCTGCAGCATCTACGCGCTCAGTCCTTGTTCTCGGGGCTTTTGACGCGCACTTCGGTCAGCGTCGATTTCAGCACGCGGACCTGCACGTTGTCGGCGATGTCGACCATGATCTCCTGATCGTCCTTGACCTTGGCCACCTTGCCGACGATACCGCCAGCGGTGACCACCGTGTCACCGCGGCGCACATTCTCCACCATCTCGCGGTGCTGCTTCACACGCTGCTGTTGCGGACGGATCATCAGGAAATACATGATCGCGAAAATCGCGATGATCGGAACGAAAGACGTGAGAAATTGTGTGTCCATAATGGGGTCCGGTGCGGCGCGGGCGGACTATAGCGGCGGCACCCCGCATTGCAACCGCACGGGCAAAAGAGGCTAACCCTATGGCGAAACAACCGAAAAAGGCCAAAACCGGGGGCTCTCCCGACCATATCGCGCGTATCGCCGCGGCGCTGGAGCGGCTGGCGCCCACATCGGTTCTCACCTCGGCGCCAGCCACGGGAGCCGCTTTCGTGTGGGAGCCTTCTCATGGCGGCCTTGTGGCCGTCGAACAGGTTGCCCACATCCCGCTCTTCCTGCTGAAGGGCCTCGATCAGGCGCGCGACACGCTGCTCGAAAACACCCGCCGCTTCGCCGATGGCCTGCCCGCCAACAACGCGCTTCTTTGGGGCGCGCGCGGCATGGGCAAAAGCTCGCTCGTCAAGGCGGCCCATGCCGAGGTGAACAAGACGCGCAAAGGCAAGACACAACTGGCGCTGGTCGAAATCCATCGCGAAGAGATCTCCACCCTACCGGTGTTGCTGAGACTGCTGCGCGAATCCGACCGCCGCTTCCTGCTCTATTGCGACGATCTTTCGTTCGACCGCGACGACACAAGCTACAAATCGCTCAAGGCAGCACTCGAGGGCGGCATCGAAGGCCGTCCCTCGAACGTGTTGTTCTACGCCACCTCGAACCGCCGCCATCTGATGCCGCGCGACATGATGGAGAACGAACGCTCCACCGCGATCAATCCGTCCGAAGCCGTCGAGGAAAAAGTCTCGCTGTCGGATCGTTTCGGCCTGTGGCTCGGCTTCCACAATTGCGGCCAGGACGAATATCTCGCGATGATCGACGGCTACGCCAAACATTACGGCCTGAAAGCCGCCGACCTGCATCCGCGCGCGCTCGCCTGGGCAGCCGGCCGCGGCGGACGCTCGGGGCGCGTGGCATGGCAATTCGTGCAGGCTCTGGCGGGCGAGCTGGGAAAGAAATTCGACTAGCGAGATGCCATCATCAGCGGACGTGGATCGACCGGCTTGGTGTCGTGGCGGATTTCGAAATGAAGCTGCGGCTCGGTGACGTCGCCGGTTTCGCCTGTATAAGCGATCACCTGCCCACGCGAGACCTTGTCGCCACGACTGACCAGCGTGCGTTCGGCATGGGCATAGGCCGTAACGTAACCGTCGGTGTGCTTGATCAGCACGAGATTGCCGTAGCCCTTCAACTCGTTGCCGGAATAGGTGACCACACCGTCGGCCGCCGCGTGGATCGGCGTGCCGCGGTCTGCCGCGATATTGATGCCGTCATTGCGCTCGCCCGTCGTCGACGCGCCGAACGGTGAAATGACGCGCCCCGAAACCGGCCACGCAAAGCGCGCATAGCCATTGTCGCGCGAACTGTCCTGATAGGCGGAGACATCGCGGTCGTTGGGCGAATTCGCCAGACGGTCGATCACAGAATCCGCATCGCCGGCATCGGAACCGTCGTCATGCGGCCGATACGAGGTGAGCGTGATGACGGGGGCGGTGCGTCCGTAACGCGGCTTCGGCCGCGGGACCGGGGCTCGATCCGCGTAGATCGGCCGTCGCGCTTCGCCGGGAATGCGCAACACTTCGCCGGTGTAAATCCTGTTCTTGTCCGTCAGGTCGTTGGCATCGATCAGATCGGCGACGCTCACGCCGTAACGTCCGGCGATGCTGTAGATCGTATCGCCGTCGCGCACGGAGACTGTAAAATGGCTCCTGGAGCCCGGGCCGTCCGCGATGGGCGGTTCCTTGTCGAAATGCGAGCAGGCCGAAAGTGCGATGGCGGCAAACAGGATCGCGGCGACAGCGCGGCCGCTCCGTCCTTCAACCCTTTCGCTCCGATCCACCCGCATTCTGCGGCTCCTGGGGCACGCCCGGTAACATGGGCACGAACATCACGGGGATCAGCGTTTCTCGCTTCAGGCCCGTATCGGTCTTAATAATCTTGGTTAAAAGTTGAGAAATGCTTTCCGCCGACGCTTTCGCGGCCACGGGCGCGATCAGAATTCCGCCCGGTTTTAACTGTTCGATAAGACTTTCGGGAACTTCGGGCACCGCGGCGGTGATAATTATGCGGTCGAAAGGGGCCTGTTCGGGCCATCCCTTGAAGCCATCACCAAATCTTGTGGTGATATTGTCCAGCCTTAGCTTGCGGAACCTTTCCTCAGCTTTTCTTAAAAGCGGCCGGTGCCGCTCGATGGTGTAGACCCGGCGGCACAATGGCGCGAGCACCGCAGCCTGGTACCCCGAACCCGTGCCGATCTCGAGCACACGCATCTTCTCATCCAATGCGAGCGCCTCAGTCATATACGCGACGACATAAGGTTGGCTGATCGTCTGTCCGCAGGCGATGGGAAGAGCTGTGTTCTCGTAAGCGCTCGGTTCGAATGTCTCCTCGACAAACACTTCGCGCGGCGTCTTTTCAATGCTGTCGAGCACGCGCTTGTTGGTGATGCCCTGCTGGCGCAGTGCCGCTACCAATGAACCGGCGCGCTCGCTTATCATGTGACCTTTGAAAACTGACTGCGCAAATTCTCGAGCACGCGATATTCGGTGAGATTGAGGTGCAGCGGCGTGATCGCGATGCGCCCTTCGTAGATCGCGCGCAAATCCGTTCCTTCGTTCGGGTTGGAGCGCACGCGCTTGAACCCGATCCAGTAATACGGATTGCCGCGCATATCGACGCGCCGATCCATCACGGCGGTCTGCATGTCGCGCTTGCCCTGGCTGACGACTTCCACGCCCGCGACATCGCCCGGCTCGCGATCCGGGAAATTGACGTTCATCAGCACTTCCTGCGGTTCCGGCCAGCCGATCTCCATCAGACGCTTGACGATGGCGGGACCATGCGTTTCCGCGCATTGCCAGCGCACCTTGTAGCCTTCGTCGAAACCATAAGCCTGGCTCAGCGCAATCGAAGGAATGCCGAGCGCCGTTCCTTCCATCGCCCCTGCGATGGTGCCGGAATAGGTCACGTCGTCGGCGATGTTCGACCCGCGATTGACGCCGGAGAGCACCAGATCGGGCTTCTTGTCTTTCAGGATTTCCGCCACCGCCATCATCACGCAATCGGTGGGCGTGCCGGTGGTCGCAAATCGCTGCTTTTCGATTTCACGCAGCCGCAACGGCTGGGTCAGCGTCAGCGAATGCGAAGCGCCCGATTGCTCGGTCTCCGGCGCCACCACCCACACATCGTCGCTGATCGCGCGCGCGATCTTTTCCGCAACCGCCAGACCCGGCGCATGGATACCGTCGTCATTCGTTACAAGAATACGCATCAGGGACCGATCTTCTCCATTCCCCCCATGTAAGGCCGCAACGCATCGGGAATGGAAATAGACCCGTCGTCGTTCTGATAATTCTCCATCACCGCGATCAAGGTGCGGCCCACCGCCAACCCCGATCCGTTCAGCGTGTGCACGAAGCGCGTGCCCTTGCCGTCCTTTGGGCGGTAGCGCGCATTCATCCGCCGCGCCTGGAAATCCCCGCAATTCGAGCACGACGAGATTTCGCGGAACCGGTTCTGCCCCGGCAGCCAAACCTCGATGTCATAGGTTTTCGTCGCCGAGAACCCCATGTCGCCCGTGCACAGCGTGACCACGCGATGATGCAGATTGAGCCGCTTCAGAACCTCCTGCGCGCAATCCGTCATCCGCTCGTGCTCGGCCTGCGATTGCTCGGGCGTGGTGATCGACACCAGTTCCACTTTCGAGAACTGGTGCATGCGGATCATGCCGCGCGTGTCCTTGCCCGCAGCACCGGCTTCGGAACGAAAACACGGCGTCCACGCCGTAAAGCGCAACGGCAATTTCTCGTCTTCCAGAATTTCCTCGCGCACGAAATTCGTCAGCGAGATTTCCGCGGTCGGAATGAGCCAGAAATCGTTCGTCGTCCGAAATAGGTCTTCGGCGAATTTGGGCAACTGCCCCGTGCCGAACGCCGCATCGTCCCTCACCATCAGCGGCACCTGCATTTCGGTGTAGCCGAATTCGCCGGTCTGCAAATCAAGCATGAAATTGCCAAGCGCGCGTTCCAGCCGCGCCAATCCGGCTTTCAAAAACACGAACCGCGAGCCCGAAACCTTGGCCGCGCGTTCGAAATCCATGAGGCCGAGCTTCTCGCCCAGATCGAAATGCTCTTTCGCGGCATTCGTGGCCGGCCGCGATCCGAAGCGGCGGTGCTCCGCTTCCACATTGTCGTTCTCGTCCGCGCCATCGGGCACGTCGCTCGCGGGCAAATTCGGAATGGAGGCCAGAACATCGTCGAGCGCCTTCTTCAGCGTGCGCTCTTCTTCCTCGCCTTTCTGTATCTCGTCCTTCAGCCCCGCCACTTCGGACATCAGGGCCTGCGCCTGCGCCTCGTCCTTCTTCGCCTTCGCCTGACCGATCAGCTTCGACGCCTCGTTGCGTCGGGCCTGCGCTTCCTGCAGGCGCGTGAGCAACG
Organism: Rhizomicrobium sp.; assembly: GCA_035543495.1. Lineage (GTDB taxonomy): Bacteria > Pseudomonadota > Alphaproteobacteria > Micropepsales > Micropepsaceae > Rhizomicrobium. The sequence goes on from DATKJT010000008.1 coordinate 91,754, forward strand.
CACGCAGTCCATGATCGCGATCCAGGATATCGTTGGTCAGCGCCTGCGCATCGGCAAGTCCGCGGCGTTTGAGGCCAGCCGTGAACGCTTCTGGGTTTTCGCGGATGGCGCGGATGTCGTGCATGAAGAGCGATCCTGAGGCTTGCCGCGTAATGACATGCGGGAGTCTGCCGGTAAAGCGCCACTTCCTAAGGAATTTATCCCGGTCCGCACAAAGAAAAACGGCGGCCCGAAGACCGCCGTTTCACGATTTGCAGTTGCCGGTTTGGCTCAGGCTTTGGCCTTGCGGCGGCGAAGCGCGCCCATGCCCAGCACACCCGCGCCGATCAGGCTCAGCGTGGCCGGTTCGGGAGCATCTGTGGGGCGATCCTTGGCGCTGACGAAATTGCCGATTCCGAAATCATCCTCGCCGCTGATCGTCACGGTTTGCACGCCGTCACCGATCCAGCCGTAGAATTTCGTATCGCTGATGCTGCTGAATGATTGATCGATCTGGGTGCCGTCATCCAAAGTCATGGAGATGTTGATCGCCCCTGTGAACACGAAGTTCGGCTGGAGTTCGAAGCCGAAAGCGACCACGGGCGTCAGGCTGAAATCGAGCGTCAGCGCACTGGCCGACCAGTAGACCGCACCCGTGTAATTGCCGGTCCATCCCGACCACGTACCCCAATTGTTGCCCGGCTGGCTGACGTTGACCGTGGCGCCATTTTGGAGGTCGATCACGGTTCCGTCCGAAAGCGTGATCGAGGAGATGGTCTGGTTCAGAAGACCCGAAGGCACGGTGAAATTGGTGGAGTAAGGCCCACCGAACGCCGCGGCCCAGGTGGCTCCATCGCTGTAGCCCGTAACCGTGGCGCTCGCCGCCGTGGCCGCGAAAGTGGCCGCACCGAGAACGGCTGCGAAGCCAATTGCCTTGAAAGACATACCCAACCCCTTACCCAAAGCCCACTTTAGCGTAGCACCGAGCAAGAGCCGTGCCGAATCGGGGCAGGCATCCCTTTCAATGGGTTAGTCAATACGTGTTCCGTAACGTGTCACTTTTTTTGACAGAATCGCCTCAGGCGGGGCGGGCGGCGTCCGCTTTGATACGTCCGCGCTCGATCAGCTTCACGCACCAGATGGAGATTTCGTAGAGCGCAACCAGGGGTATGGCGAGGCTGATCATGCTGATCGCATCGGGTGGCGTGATGACGGCCGCCACCGCGAATATCCCCACGATGGCGTAGCGCTGCAAGCTGCGAAGCTGCGCCGAAGTCACGATGCCCACGCGCCCCAGAAGCGACAGCAGCACCGGCAATTGAAACGTCAGACCGAACGCGATGATGAGCGTCGAGACGAAATCGAAATACTCGCTTACCTTCGCCTGCAATTCGATACCGAGCGTTCCGTTGCCGCCCTGCGTTTCGTAGCCTGCGAAGAATTTCAGCGCGAAGGGCAGCATCACGTAATAGACGAAGGCCGCCCCCGTCAGGAACAGAACCGGCGTCGCCACAAGAAATGGCAGAAACGCCTTTCGCTCATTGCGATAAAGCCCCGGCGCCACGAACATCCACACCTGTGCGGCGATGATGGGAAAGGCCAGACACAGCCCCGCGAACATGCCCACCTTCATATAGGTGAAGAACGTCTCGCCGGGTGCGGTATAGATCAAATGCGCGTTCGGCTGGCCTTTGAGTGTCGCCGCCAGCGGTTCGGTGAGAAACGCGTAGATATATTTGGCGAAGAAGAAACAGGCCAAAAAGCAGATCACGAACGCCAGCATCGAATAGATCAGACGCTTGCGAAGCTCCACCAGGTGCTCCATCAGCGGCGCCTTGGTCGCTTCGATGGCGGCTTCGTCCTCGGCGGTCGGCTTGGTCACGGCTGATCCGCCTTGGCGGGCGCGGACGGCGTTTCGTCCGCTTGTTTCGGCATCATCACCCGATTGGGATCGGGCTTGTCATCCGCCGGCATGATGCCGTGCTCGATGTGCCGCTGGATGTCATGCTCGACATTGGCGAGCGGGCGTTCCGAACGAAGGGCTGCGATCTCTTTGCGCAATTCGTCGAGTTCGGTCTGCCGCGCCATCTCGTCGAAGCTTTTGCGGAATTCGTTGGCCATGGCGCGGGCCTTGCCCACCCAGCGGCCGATCATGTGCATCAGGCGCGGCAAATCCTTCGGACCCACCACGATCAGGGCCACGATGAGAAGGATGAGGATATGGGCCCAACTAAGATCGAACACGGGCGTCGCCTGTCAGTGCCCGACGGAATCCTTTTCGTCGCGGCGATCGGGGATGCGGTGCTGATCGTCGGGATCGTTGAGCCCCTGGCGGAAGCTGCGGATGCCCTTGCCCACGTCGCCCATGAGGTCGGAAATCTTGCCCCGCCCGCCAAACAGCAGAAGGCCCACGACGGCCAAAATCAAAATGTGCCAGATGCTCAAGGCACCCATGGAACTCTCCTTCGACCCCCGCTCAGCCCGACTGTTAAAGCCCTGTACGGCCGGGGATGCAAGCTGGGGTCAGCCGATCAGGATTTCCGCCTTGCGGTCGAGTGCCTGGGCCAGCGCATTCAGCCGCTTCTGTACCGGGTCGGCCGCAATGGCCTCCCGGCGGCGTGGGACTTCCAGCACCACCCGGTTGGGGGTGAGCCGAAGGCGATAATGCGGCAACTCCCCTGACGCAGAGGCCGAAAGCGCAAAGGCAAGCCGCAGGGTCAGCCCCATGATCTTGGCGTAGACCTCGTCTTCCTCGTTCAGCAGCCCTGCCTGTTTGAGCTGCCGCGGAAAATCCTCGTCGCCGGAATAACGGTGATAGATCGCGGTCGCGAGCAGCGCACGCTCGCGATGGTCCGCGCCGGAGAACGGCGCGGTCAAAATCTGGTTGAACGAACCGAAGGCACGATCGTCCGGATGCCGCCGCCAGTTCACGTCGGAGAACAAACACGCCACCCGCCGCACGCGCCGCAATTCCGCCGTCTCCGCCGGAAAGATATCCGTGCACCACGAAAAGATTTCCGCCGCATGGGCCGGCACGCGCGCCTCGCGCGCATTCATGCCGATGGCGAATTCGACCAGCGGATCCTTCGCGCGTTCCTCATCGCTCAACTGCGCATGCAACAGCCCTTCGCGCAGACCGAACGCCGAAACCACAATGTCCTTGAAATTGCCTTCGAGCAGAAGCCGCTCCAGCACGATCGCGCCATAGGGCAAGGCTTCCGCGCGCCGACGGGAGATGACTTTCATGCGCTCGACGGATTTCTTCGACAGTTGTGAAACCACTTCGCAAAGGCGCAACGCCCGCCTGCGCGGGATCGTGTAGTGGTGCAGCACATGAAGCGGATAACCCGCTTCTTCCATGTCGACGCGCGCGAAGCTGCGCCAGATGCCACCCACCGCATAGAGCGAACGACCTTCGAGATTTCCGAGCTTGCGCAGCTTGTCGAGACCTTCGTCGACGATCCTGCGCGCCTTCTCCGGATCGTCTTTCGACAAATCCATCAGCCGCAACGGGCCGTAAGGCAGCGTCATCGCCGCGCCCGTCCGCCCCTCCTTCACCGTCACCATGTCCAGGCTGCCGCCGCCCAGATCGGCCACCAGCCCATCTGCCTCCGGCGTGCCGGAGAGAACCCCTTCCGCCGCCAGCCGTGCCTCTTCCTCGCCCGAAAGAATGCGGATCGGGCTGCCCCAGGCCGCCTCCGCCTTGCGGATGAAATCCTGCCCGTTGACCGCATCGCGCGCGGCGGCAGTGGCCACGGCCTCGCGCACCGGCGCCTCCAGCGCATCCGAAATCATCTTGAACCGGCTAAGCGAATCCAGCGCCATGCCGATACCGTCGGCGTTCAGCTTGCCGGTCGTGACCATGTTGCGCCCGATGGCACAGATTGCCTTTTCGTTGTGAAGCGTGGCGGGGCTGCGGCTGAATCCGTCGAACACAGCCAGACGCACCGAGTTCGACCCGATGTCGACGATCGCAACGTGTCCTTTCCGCGTGCTCGGGCGCGCGGAAGGTGTTGGTTTCGCTTCGGTATTGGTCAGTGCTGTCACGGGACTCGAAGTTTACCGGGCGGCGGGTGCGATTGCCACCGCGAGCACCTGCTACTTCTTGAGCGCCCGGCCGCGTCCCGAAAGGGAGGGGTTGGTCATGAAATAGGTGTGGGCAGAGAAAGCATTGAGCTCGGCCCCGGCCGGATCGCGTTCGTAAGTTCCGTCCCCGTGCATCCACCAGCTCTGGGCGGTGTCCTTGAGGAGCGCCACCATGATCTGGTCCTGAACCTGCTGGTGCACCGTCGGGTTTTCGATGGGGACGAGCGCCTCCACCCGGCGATCCAGATTGCGCGGCATCCAGTCCGCCGACGAGATGAAGACCTTCGAGCGCGGCGACGGCAGCCCGTGTCCCGCTCCGAAACAGACGATGCGCCCATGTTCTAGGAAGCGGCCGACAATCGATTTGACGCGGACGTTCTCCGACAGTCCGACAACGCCGGGGCGCAGGCAGCAGATGCCGCGCACGACAAGATCGATCTTCACGCCCTCGCGGCTCGCCTTGTAGAGCCAGTCGATGATTTCGGAATCCACCAGCGAATTGAGCTTCACCCAGATCGCGGCAGGCCTGCCTTCGCGCGCGTGGATAATCTCCTCGCCGATGGATTGGATAAGCTGTTTGCGCAGCGTAAGCGGCGAGATCGCGATCTTTTCAAGGCTCGCAGGTTCCGCATAGCCGGTGATGAAATTGAACAGCTTGGCCGCATCGCGCCCAAGCGCCGGATCGGCGGTGAAAAGCGACAGATCGGTATAAACCTTAGCCGTCTGCGGATGGTAATTGCCGGTGCCGAAATGCACGTAAGTGCGCAGGTGGCCTGCCTCGCGGCGCACGACAAGGCTGACCTTGGCATGCGTCTTCAATTCGATGAAACCGTAGACGACCTGCACGCCGGCACGTTCCAGATCGCGCGCCCATTTGATGTTCGCCGCTTCGTCGAACCGCGCCTTCAACTCCACGAGCGCGGTGACGGACTTGCCGGCTTCCGCCGCTTCGATCAGCGCTTTGACGACGGGCGAATCCGAGGATGTGCGATAAAGCGTCTGTTTGATCGCCACCACATTGGGATCGAGCGCCGCCTGCCGGATGAACTGCACCACAACGTCGAAACTTTCGAACGGATGGTGGACGATCAGATCCTTCGCGCGGATCGCGGCAAAGCAATCACCGCCGAAATCGCGGATGCGTTCGGGGAAGCGCGCATTGTAGGGCTTGAACAGAAGATCGGCCCTGTCCTCGAGAATAAGCTGCTTGAGGTCGGACAAACCCATCATGTGCTGGATGACAAGCTCGCTCTGATCGAGATCGAGGTGCTCGGCGATGAACTCGCGCAATTCCGCAGGCATGGACGCGCTGCATTTCATGTGAATGACCGAACCGCGCCGCCTGCGCTTCAACAGCGACTCGAACAGCAGCACCAGGTCTTCGGCTTCTTCTTCCACTTCTACGTCGCTGTCGCGCAGGATGCGGAACATGCCGACACCCATCGCCGTATGATCGGGAAACAGTTGATCGAGGAACATCTCGATCACGTTTTCCAGCGCCACGAAGCGCACGGCTTGTTCCTTGTCCGGCAGCCGCATGAAACGCTGCAACTGCGCGGGCACCGGCAGAAGCGCATTTACAAACTTTCCGTCCCGTCTGCGCTTCAGGCGCAGCACGAGCGCGAAACCGAGATTGGGGATGAACGGAAAAGGATGCGCCGGATCGATGGCGAGCGGCGTCAGCACCGGAAAAATCTGTTCGCGGAATTGATTTTCGAGCCAATCGCGGTCGGTCGCCGTCAGTTCGCCCGGCTCCAGCACCTGAATGCCCGCCGCCCGCAGCTCGGCTTTCAGCCCAACCCAGATGGTTTGCTGGTCGGCGATCAACTGCCCCGCCACCTGCTCAACTTTGGCAAGCTGTTGGGCCGGGGTGAGCCCGTCCGCGCTGGGGGTGGCGATGCCTGCCGAGACCATGCCCTTCAGCCCCGCCACGCGGACCATGTAGAACTCGTCCAGATTGGAGGCGGAAATCGAAAGAAACCGGATCCGCTCGAGCAGCGGATGGGCCTTGTTCTGGGCCTCCTCCACCACGCGCCGGTTGAAGGCAAGCCAGGAGAGTTCCCTGTTCACAAAGCGATTTGGTGAAGCCGAATCAATAGGTTGGGTGCCACTGGGGGCTCCCAGAACCTCCGGGGCAAGCACCTCCTGCCCCTCCTCAAACACGATCTTCGGTTCGGCCATGAAGGGACGCTAGCGCAGCTTCATTAAGCTGTCATGACGGCCAAGGTACCACCAACTCAGGTTAATCTACCGAAAGTTGCATTGAAGGAACTACGCGAATAACGTAGTCTGCGCATGGAATTCGAATGGGACGAGTCCAAGAGCGAACGCAATTTCCGGGAGCGCGGATTCGATTATGCGCATGCGGCTCTCATTTTCGAAGGTCCTGTTATCGAATGGTGCGACATTCGGAAGGACTGGGGCGAGATAAGAGTGATGGCGGTGGGTTTGGTCAAAGGTCAAATTCTCACCGTCATCTACACGGATCGGAATAGCATTCGTCGAATTATCTCGGCGCGTTCGGCACGAAAGAAGGAAGTCGAGTCATGGCAATCGTTCGCAAATCCCTGAAAGAGATCAAGGCTGGCGAGGCCAAATTCGATGCCGCCCGCATCGGAGCGACGACGGAAGAAGATATCCGCCGCCACATGATCGAGGACGGCGAGAACCCCGATCGTGTCCTTCGCATAGAAGATAGTCATTCCCCGCAAGTCATCCGCAAACGGCTCGGCATGACGCAGGAGCAATTCGCGCGCGCGTTGCGGATTCCCTTAGCGACCTTGCGCAATTGGGAACAGGGACGAAATGCCATCGATCCGGCGGCGCGCTCGCTGCTGATCGTTCTGGCGCACGATCCCAAGAAGGTATTAGCGACACTGTCGTCAGCCGCTTAACAAATCCCGTATCAAAGTCGTCGTCACCGGCCGCTTTTCGGCCAGCGCCTTGGCATCGGCCCGCGCCACGAAATCGCGGATGGCGGCCGGCGAGCGTTCGAGCGACACGATCATCTGCGAGATCACCGCTTCGGGCACCTGAAGCTGGCGGTCGGTAAACAGCTTGCGCGCCAACTGCGTGAGCAACGCATCGTCGGGCGCCCAGATCGGGAACGACAGAAGCGCGTTCAGCCGCGACGAAAGATCGGGCAACACCGTGGGCCACACAGCGGCCGGTTCGCGGCCCGTCAGAAGAAACGGCGCGCCGCGTTCGAACAATGCGAACAACGCCCGGTCGCGGATGTCGCTCGGCAGCGCGCTATCGACGTCTTCGATCGCGATTGCGTCGCGCGATCCCAGTTGCGTGACAGTATCGAGATTGAGTGCTGCCGCCGTCAGGACCTTCGCATCCGATGCCGCTGCCCACGCCGTCACCAGATGCGATTTGCCGGCACCCGCGGGCCCATAGATCGCAGCCGGTCCCTGCCAGTTCGGCCAACTGTCGACCAGCGAGACGGCAGCGCGATTGCCGTCGACCACGATGAAATCGCCGCGGCCGAGCGCGGGCGACATTTCCCAGGAAAGAGTCAGTTGCGGAGACATCAGGCCGCGCGGCTATGCCGGATCGCAATCGCGCGCAGGAAAACCTGCCCGTAGGACAGCCACGACGCCAGCGTGAACACCGCGGTCGCCACAGCCGCGTAATAGGAAAGCCGCGGCCAGTCGAGATTCGCGGCCAGGAGAACAAGCATCAGTCCGACATATCCCACCTGCACCGCGGTGCTGATCTTGCCCAAAAGCTGCGGCTGCACGCGCAACGGCCAACCCATCGATTTCGCAAGCAGCACCGCCAGCACGATCGCCGCATCGCGCGCGAGCACCAGCAATGTCAGCCACGGCGGGGCCGCGGCGACATAGGTGAGCGCCAGGAAAGACGCCAGCATCAGCAATTTGTCCGCCGCCGGATCGAGCCACGCGCCCACGCGCGTGTCGAGGCCGTAACGCTTGGCGAGAAACCCATCCAGTGCATCGGTGATCCCTGCAAAGGCAAACACCGCAAGTGCAGCCGGATAGGCATGATCGAGCAGAAGCAACGCCGTGATGGGCGCACAGGCAAGCCTGAGAGCCGTGAGTAAATTCGGGATCTGGCGCAGCAGCGCGATCACGGTTGTCCCTCGTTGCGGCTAAGCCACCACATCCCGTCGCGCGAGGTCATTGCGATGCCTGCATCGGCAAGCGTGCCGCGCAACTGGTCGAACGATCCGACATAAGCGATGTCCACCCGCGCCTCGTTCATGTTGAAGGCCACCATGTCGATACCGACAACGGTCTGGACCGTTCCGAGTTTCGCCTGCAGCGAGGCCCATTCGCTCAACGACCGGAACTGTGCTTCGGCGGTGATCTTGGACTTTTGACTGAAATCAACTGCCGACCGGTTCTTCCAGAAATCGGCGATGGCATCGAACGCCGCCTCCGCAGCAGCCGCAGCCGTTTTCGCGGGAACGTCCACGCTCGGCACAATCGGCTGGCCCGCGGCCAGCCGCTTCAACCGCACCTGCCCGTTGCCCGGCGCGAGATCGGCCACCACCACATCGCTTGCATGCGTGCGCGCGGCCAATCCCGAAACGGCATTCCAGTTCGCCGTATCGAAGGTCATGCCCGACAATGCGCCCGCGTCGCTATCCTCCGGCAGCACGGCACTCACCACGCCGCTCGAAAAGCGCGGATCGGACCACGCCAGCGACCAGCTGTCGCCAGGTGTGAATTTCGGCGACAGCGGAATCACCAGGATGCGCCGGGTCTGTGCCACGACGTAGGAGATGTTGTTGGCCCGAAGCAGCCGCTCCACTGCGGGCTGGCTGAACACATAGGTGACCTTGGCCACATAGCGGGTGGTCGAGCGCCGTTCGTCGGTCACATCGAAGCTGCGGACCAGCCGCTGGAGCGACGTATCATCGAGTTGGGGCTGGCGGCCCCAATCCTCCTGCCGGGTCAGACGGCGATAGAGGACGGTCCAGGCCTTGGGCCGCCCGCCATTGATGGCGATGGTCTGGGCCTCCACAGAAGCCGCGGCGGTGGCATCTACCGGCACATTCTTGACGGTGAACAGGCTGTCAGCGCGAGCCGGAAGGGCCGCGGCCACGAGGAAGGCGAAACAGAGAATAAAGCGGTGCATGAACGACCTATAGCAGGCCTCGAATATAGAGTCCGGGCCGGAAAGGCGAAAGCGCGGCTTGGACTCCGAAGGCCCCCTCGTTTAACAGAGGCCCGGCACCCCACTTTCGGATTCTCAGGGCCATGACCACCCCGCCCGGCACCCGCAACGGCCTCACCTACAAGGACGCTGGCGTCGATATCGACGCAGGCGAAGCCCTGGTCGAGCGCATCGCCCCGGCCGCCCGCGCCACCCGCCGCTCGGGCACCGATGCGGACCTCGGCGGCTTCGGCGGTCTCTTCGACCTGAAGGCAACGGGCTTCAAAGACCCGGTGCTGGTCGCCTCCACCGATGGCGTGGGCACCAAGCTGAAGGTCGCCATCGAGACCAACCAGTTCGACGGCATCGGCCAGGACCTCGTGGCGATGTGCGTCAACGATCTTGTGGTGCAGGGCGCGGAACCCCTCTTCTTCCTCGACTATTACGCGACGGGGAAACTCAACGTCGATGAAGCCGCCCGCGTGATCGAAGGCATCGCCCGCGCCTGCAAGGAAAGCGGCTGCGCGCTGATCGGCGGCGAGACGGCGGAAATGCCCGGCCTCTACAAACCCGGCGATTTCGATCTCGCAGGTTTCAGCGTCGGCGCGGTGGAACGCGACCAGATTCTTCCCAAAACATCGGAGATGAACGAAGGCGACGTGCTGATCGGCGTCGCGTCTTCGGGCGTGCATTCCAACGGTTATTCGCTGGTGCGCCGCGTGGTGGCCGATAGCGGCCGCTCCTATCACACAGCCGCACCGTTCGAAGCCGGAAAATCTTTCGGCCAGGCATTGATGGCGCCCACTCGCCTCTACGTGAAAAGCGCGCTCGCCGCGATCCGCACCGGCGGCGTGAAAGGATTGGCGCACATCACGGGCGGCGGCATCACCGAAAACCTGCCGCGTGCGTTGCCAGATGGATTGGACGCGCAGATCGACCTCGGCACATGGACGCCGCTTCCCATTTTCGGTTGGCTCGCCAAATCCGCAGGCATTGCGGAAACCGAAATGCTGCGCACCTTCAATTGCGGCGTCGGACTGATCGTCGTCGCCGATGCCGCGAAATCGGGCCAGATCATTGAAGCCTTCGCCGACGCCGGCGAAAAAGCCACGCGCATCGGCACGCTCATCAAAGGCACGGGCGAACCCAAGGTGCGTTACACGGGGACGCTGAAACTCTGATGACGCGCGTGAAAACCGCCGTCCTGATTTCGGGGCGCGGCAGCAACCTCAAATCGCTGATCGCGGCTTCGCGCGGGCCCGACTATCCCGCCGAAATCGCGCTGGTTGTCTCCAACATCGTAACCGCAGGCGGACTGGAGATCGCAAAAGAGGCCGGCGTCGCGACAAAAGTGATTTCCCATCGCGCTTATGAAAGCCGCGAGGATTTCGATCGCGCCGTCGACGCAGCCTTGCGCGAAGCGGGCATCCAGCTCGTCTGCGAAGCAGGCTTCATGCGCATCCATTCCGAATGGTTCGCAAAGGCATGGGAAGGCCGCCTGCTCAACATCCACCCCTCGCTGCTGCCCGCCTTCAAAGGCATCCGCGTTCACCAGCAGGCTTTGGACGCCGGTGTGAAGATCACCGGCTGCACCGTTCACTTCATCGTTCCCGAACTCGATTCCGGCCCCATCATCGCGCAGGCCGCCGTTCCGGTTCTGCCCGGCGACACCGAAGCAACGCTGGCCGCCCGAGTACTGGAAGAAGAACACAAGCTCTATCCCAACGCGCTCAAGCTGGTGGCCGAAGGCAAGGTGAAGCTGGAGATGGGTCGTGCGGTGTTTGTGTAATTGCATTCCCCCCTTGGGGGAGAGGGAGAAAAGTTATGAAATCACATTTCCCGCATTCAGCTCTTTCCGCCAATGCAGCTCGCGTTCCTTCAACGCCGCATTGATCAGATAAGCCGTCAGCCCTTCCGCATCGATCTCTTCCAGCGGTTCATAAGCGAACGCAGCTTCGCCATGTTGCGCCCACGCCGCCTGCATCTTCTTGTTCGTGTGGCTGCCGAGCCGGAGTGCAAAGAACGTCCCGTTCCGCTGCCGCTCGAGATTGCGCGTGTTGCCGACCCAGACCTCATTGGTCGGCGTGCACCGGACGGCATAGATCCCCGGCGAGGTTTTGCGTTCCTTGTATTCCCGCGCGATCTCGCGCTTGCGGTTCTTGTCCATCATCCCACGCCCGAAATCTTCGCGCTTTCTTCCCACAACCGCCGCGCCGCCGCATCGTCCTGTGCTTCTTTCGTCGGGGTCGCGACTTCGCATTTGTAGAAATACTTGCCGCTGACATTCGCCACATCCGGCGACGAGGCCAGATAGATCATCGTCTGCGCGCCTTTCTCCGGCGAAATCGCGCCGATGGGTTTTGCCACTCTGATGGCGGTCGAAACAATTCCGCCCGACTGATCGCCGAACCGCGTGGCGACGAAGCCCGGATGCAGACAATTGGCCGTCACGCCCGTGCCATCGATCCGCCGCGCCAGTTCGCGATTGAACAGAATGTTTGCGAGCTTCGACTTCCCGTAGACCGCAAACCCCGAATAGCCCTTGCTCGACTGCAGATCGTCGAAATTCAGCTTCGCGCCCTTGTGCGCATCCGACGCGGTGGAAACGATGCGCGCGCCGGGTTTCAGTTTCGGCAGCAACATGTTCGTCACCACGAAATACGACATGTGGTTGGTGGCGAAGGTCTTCTCCAGACCGTCTTCCGTCACCTGCCGCGTGTTGAACAGCGCGCCTGCATTGTTCATCAGCACGTCGATCTGGGGCTCCGCGGCAAGTTCGTTCGCGAGCCGCTTCATTTCCGAAATGCGCGACAGATCGGCGAAGTGAACCGTGTGCCCGGAACCGGAGAGCTTGTTAAGCGTCGCATCCGCGCGCGCCTTGTCGCGCGCCACCAGAACGATGCGCGCTCCCTTTTCCGAAAGTCGGATCGCCGCGACTTCGCCGATACCGGAAGTCGCGCCCGTGATGACGACGGTTTTACCTTGCATGTCTGCCTCCATTTGGCGGCAGACTAGCAGCCGCTACGGATGAATTTCGAGATCGCTGAAGAAGAACTTGATTTCGTTCGCCGCGGTTTCCGGCGCGTCCGATCCATGCACCGAATTGGCTTCGATGGATTCGGCGAAATCCTTGCGGATGGTGCCGGGAGCGGCTTTCGCCGGGTCGGTCGCGCCCATCACTTCGCGGTTCCTGGCAACCGCATTTTCGCCTTCCAGCACCTGCACCACCACGGGGCCTGAGGTCATGAAGGCCACCAGGCTTCCGAAAAACGGACGCTCGCGGTGCACGCCATAAAACGCCTCGGCCTGTTCCTTCGACAGGCGGATGCGGCGCGACGCCACGACGCGCAGGCCCGCCTTTTCCAGACGGTCCGTGATCGCGCCCGTGAGGTTCCGGCGCGTGGCATCCGGCTTGATGATCGAGAACGTGCGCTCAAGCGCCATGGCGAAACTCCAATTCGTGAAAGCGGGCGCCTTTTAACGAGCGGTTTGCGTGAGGGCAAGCCATTGGGTAAAGCCCCGCCCCATGCTGGTTATCGACAACATCACCTATCGGATCGCGGGCCGCGAAATCCTGAAGAACGCGAGCGCCCAGCTGCCCACCGGGCGGCGGGTGGGCCTTGTCGGCCGTAACGGCGCGGGCAAGACGACGCTGCTCAAGCTGATCCAGGGCGAACTCCATGCCGATGGGGGCGACATCACGCTGCCCTCCGGCGCACGCATGGGAAGCGTGGCGCAGGAAGCCCCCTCCAGCCAGGTGAGCCTGCTCGACACCGTGCTCGAAGCCGACAGGGAACGCACTGCGCTCCTTGCCGAAGCCGAACACGCGACTGACCCGCACCGCATCGGCGACATCCACGCCCGGCTCGATGCGATCGACGCCTATTCCGCGCCCGCGCGGGCTGCCGCCATTCTCGCCGGCCTCGGCTTCTCGGCCGAAGACCAATTGCGCCCCTGCGCCGAATTTTCCGGCGGCTGGCGGATGCGCGTGGCGCTCGCAGCAATCCTGTTCTCCGCCCCCGATCTGTTGCTGCTCGACGAACCCACCAACTATCTCGATCTCGAAGGCGTGTTGTGGCTTGAGGACTATCTCAAGAAATATCGCGGCACGGTGATGATCGTCAGCCACGACCGCGATCTTCTGAACACCGCGGCGGAATTCATCCTGCATCTCGAACACGGCAAGCTCACGCTCTATACCGGCGGCTACGACAAGTTCGCCGAGACCCGCGCCGCCAAGCGCATGCTCGATGCGGCCTTCGCAAAGAAGCAGGAAGCCACGCGCAAACACCTGCAATCTTTCGTCGACCGTTTCCGCGCCAAGGCTTCCAAGGCACGCCAGGCGCAAAGCCGCATCAAGATGCTGGAACGTTTGGGTCCGGTGAACATCCCGCTGGACGAACACGTCGCTCCCATCCGCATCCCGCAACCGGAATCTGCGAACCCGCCGCTCATCACGATGGATCACGCCTCGGTCGGCTACGAACCCGGCAAACCGATCCTCACCAACCTGTCGCTGCGCATAGACCCAGACGATCGCATCGCGCTGCTCGGCAAGAACGGCAACGGCAAATCGACGCTTGCGAAGCTGCTGGTCGGAAAGCTCGAAACCATGGGCGGCGAACTCGTCCGCGCGCGCAAACTGATCCCCGGTTATTTCGCGCAGCATCAGCTGGAAGAACTGGATGGCTCCGTCACGCCGCTGGTCACGCTCGGCCGCATCCGCCCGAAACTCAACGAAACGCAGTTGCGCACGCAATTGGGCGGTTTCGGCTTTTCCGCCGACAAGGTGAAAACCGACGTCGCCAAACTTTCCGGCGGCGAACGCGCGCGTCTGATGCTGGCGCTCGCCACGCTCGACAAGCCGAACCTTCTGATCCTCGACGAACCGACCAATCATCTCGATATCGATGCGCGCAACGAATTGATGACCGCGCTCAACGATTTCGAAGGTGCGGTGGTTCTCGTCAGCCACGACCGCCGCCTGATCGAATCCACCGCCGACCGCCTGCTGCTGGTGGCGAACGGCACGGTGAACCCCTTCGAAGGCGATCTCGACGACTATCGCCAGTTCCTCCTCGCTCGCGACGACGAGAAAGCGCCCATCGGTAAACCGGACAAATTCTCCAAAGCCAACGCGCGCAGAGACGCCGCCGACAAGCGCAAGGTGCTCAAACCGCTGAAGGAAAAGGTCGAGCTGGAAGAACGCCAGGTCGAAGCGCTGGCCGCGGAAGTCAAAAAGTACGACACCACACTCTCCGACCCGCTGCTCTTCACAAAGGACGCAGCGAAGGCCAACGCCGTTTCCAAAAAGCGCGCCGAAGCCGCCCGCAAGCTGAAAGCGGCAGAAGACCGCTGGATGAGAGCCAACGAAGAATACGAAACCGCGATGGCGGCGGACTAATTGAGGCCGGGACGCTTCATGCCGAATGCGGCCACTGCCGCGCCCTCGCGCGCCTTGTCCAAGGCACGCGAAAATGCCCGGTACTTCGCCAATTTGTCCGCAAACACCGGCTCGCAGAGCAGCACGTAAATCTCCTCGAAATTGGCAAAGAACCAGTCGCGCAATTGCGCGTCGGGCTCCGACCATTTCGGATCGTCCAGGTTCATGAAAAAGCTTCGCAGGTGAGACGCACGCGCCCAGGCCCGGAAATCCGCGCGGCGCACATCGATATCGAAAGGCGCTGCCGGGTCCTGCGCCGACACTTCCACCAGCACGTCGCCGACCGAAATCTTGAAGGCAATCGCGCCGCCGAAGAATTGCGGATTGAAGGTTTCCTTCACCAGCTTCACGGCGCGCTTTTCCGGCAGCGAATGGAGCTTCTCCAGAAAGTCCATCGTCAGCGGCGATTTGACGTTTACGGTTTCAGCCATCGACCTCAGACATCAGCGCCGCAGGTTCCTGCGCGCGATGTCCCCCCATTCCTTCTGCATCGCCTGATACCGTTTGGGCGCTCCATCGAGCATCCGCACGGTCTCCGCATAAAGCGGCTGCGCCTCGTCGTTGCGACCCAGCTTCTGCAGGAGCAACGCGTATCTTACGCGCGCTTCCTCGCCGGAGAAATAGCGCACCAGTCGCTCATATTCGGCCGCCGCCTCCTCGTCCTTGCCCTGCAATTCCAACGCGCGGGCATAAAGCAGGTGCCCGTCTGCCGAAACGAAATTGGGATCGGCCGCCTGCAACTGGTCGAGGCTCGCTTGTGCGCCAGCCCCATCTCCGCTGGCGAACTGCACCTTCGCCAATCCCATCAGCAACGCCGGATCGTCCGCGAAATGGCCCACCAGCGCATCGCGATAGATCTCGATTGAGGCGGCATAATCTCCGCGCCGCGCATATTCTTCCGCCAGCGTCCGCTTGGAATCGACCGAGCCCGTCATCTCCACTGCGCGGCGCGCCTCGCGGAACGACTTGTTGGGATCGGCCATTGCTTTCGCATTCGCGCCGATCTTCTGCGCGGTGCGGCTCTTGAACATCTCCGGTATGATCTCCACGGCGAAATAGACCAGCGCGCCGAACAGCGGAATGAAGATCACCACATAGACCCAGATGAAATTGCGCCCGGTCTTGATGATGTGCACCACCGCCGCCAGCATGATGGCGATGGGAAGAAGATATTCGATCAACCCTGCTTCTCCCATTTGCCGCTGGCGCTTTCCTTCCAATAGGTGACGTCGTGGGCAGCATCCTTCGCCGCCTTCCACGCCGCGCGTGCGCCGCTCACCGCATCCGTATCGCGTCCATCGAACATCAGCACGATTCGGGCAAGCGCATTCGCATCGCCGCCGTTCCACGCAGGCGGCGCCGCACCACCGACGAGAAACAGTACATTGGCCGCGTTCGCGTTGCCCTCTTCCACCGTCACCAGCACCGGCTGGCGCGCCGGATCGCCATCGCCTTCTTGCGCATGCGGCAGAAAGGATTCTTCGGAATAGGTCCAGAGCAGGTTGTCGATGGCCTGCGCGCGATCCGCCGATTCCGTGCGGATCAATGCGCGCCAGCCGCGATCGAGCGTCTTCTCGACGAGGCCCGGAAGCACATCGTCGAGCGTGCGGCGCTCAAGGTGGTAAAAAAGAACTTCGCTCACGACTCGTAATTGTCAGCAATCAATCTGTTCAGAATGCGAACGCCCCAACCCGTCGCCCAGCTCGGGATCAGCGGCTTCTGCTCGCCGTCCTGCCACGCCACGCCGGCAATATCCAGATGCGCCCACGGCGTCTTGTCCTTGACGAAACGCTGGAGGAATTGCGCCGCTGTGATCGAACCCGCGAACGGCCCGCCGATATTCTTCATGTCGGCGATCTTGGATTTGATCAGCTTGTCGTAGCCGTTGCCCATCGGGAAGCGCCACACCGGCTCGCCTTCCGCCTTGCCCGCGGCGCTCAACTGTTCGGAAAGCTTGTCGTTGTTGGAGAACAGCCCCGCATATTCCGCGCCCAGTGCGGCGATGATCGCGCCCGTCAGCGTCGCCAGATCGATGATTGCGGAAGGCTTGTATTTCTCCTGCACATACCAAAGCACATCGGCCAGAACGAGGCGGCCTTCCGCATCTGTGTTCAATATCTCGATCGTCTGCCCCGACATGGATTCCACCACATCGTCAGGCCGTTGCGCCTTTCCATCCGGCATATTCTCGACAAGCCCGATGATGCCCACGACATGTGCCTTCGCCTTGCGCGCGGCGAGCGCATGGATAGCGCCGGTGACAGCGGCGGCACCGCCCATGTCGCCTTTCATGCCCATCATGCCTGCACCGGTCTTGAGCGACAGGCCGCCGGAATCGAAACACACGCCCTTGCCGACCAGCGCAATCGGCGCCTTGGCTTTGCGCGAGCCGTTCCATTCCATCACCACGACCTGGCTGTCCTGCTCGCTGCCCTGGCCCACGCCGAGCAACGCATTCATGCCGAGCTTCTTCATCTGCGCTTCGTCGAGCACGGTCACTTTCACGCCGAGCTTGGTCAGCGCCTTTGCGCGCCGCGCGAATTCCGGCGGCGAAAGAACGTTCGGCGGTTCGTTGACGAGGTTGCGCGCGAGGAACACGCCATCGGCCACCGCCGACAAGGCTTGCCAGTTCTTTCGTGCGGCCGCCGCATCCAGCGTGGCAACCGTGACGGTCTTCAACGTCTGTTCGTAGTCTTCGAGATTCTTCCGGCGATAACCGATGAACTGATAGCTCTTGAGCTGCGCGCCGAACGCCAGATGCGCGGCCAGTTGCGGCGCCTTCAGCTTGGAACCCTTCGGCACGTCGATCTCGAACATGGCTTGCGTCTCGCCGCTGGAAAGCAGACGTCCCGTCACCATCGCCGCCAGAACTTCGGCCCTGGTCGCACTGAACTCTTCGGCCTTGCCGAGGCCCACCAGCAACAGGCGTGTGGCCTTCAGGCCATCGGGCGCGATGACCTCCAGAATCTCGTTGGGCTTGCCTTTGAAACGGCTGGTCTTGAGCGCGCGGGTCAGCACCCCGCCCGCGGCCTTGTCGGCACGCTGGGCGGCATGGGTCAGTCCCCCGCCCGCGAGCGCACCCACAACCCAGACGCCGGAGGTTTCGACGGCGGGCGCGGCAAAAGAAAGCTGCATCACAATTTCTCCAAACCTGTTAAGGGCTGACGGGTGCGGATAGCCCGCATGTGTTTCTGTTTTCAAGCCTTTTGCCGATTGCGGGGCGGCGGGGCCTAAGTGCTAGTTTAGGTCGAATCAGCGTGAGCGTAAAAGCCCGGCCATGCCGCGTCTGTCGTTTTACATTCTGAGGCAGCTTGCAGGGCCCGTCGCCCTGTTCACGCTGTTGTTGACGGCGGTGATATGGCTCACCCAATCGCTCCATCTTCTCGATCTTGTGATCAACCGCGGCCAGTCCGCGCCCACCTTCCTCTACCTGACGCTGCTGCTGCTCCCGAGCCTGTTGGTGATCCTGTTGCCGGTCGCCTTCTTTGCGGGTGCGCTCTACGCCCTGTCGCGCCTCAACGCCGATAGTGAACTCGTCGTCATGTGGGCCAGCGGCTTCAGCCGTGCGCAGCTTGCCGTGCCGGTATTCGTGGCGGCAGTCATCACCATGGCGCTCACCTATCTTTGCGGGCTCTACCTCATGCCGCTCGGCCAGCGGCTGATGAAGGACAAGGTGCTCGACATCCGCGCCGACATCGGCACCGCCATCTTCAATCCCGGCGAGTTCAACACGCCGGTCAAGGGCCTCACCGTCTTCATCCGCGACATCACCTCGGAAGGCGACATCAAAGGCGTGCTGGTGCACGACAACCGCAACGCCAAGCACCCAGTCACCTATCTCGCGCAAGGTGGGCAACTCGTGCAGACGCCGGTCGGCGCGCGCCTCATCATGGACAAAGGCACCATCGAACAGAGCGATGCGGGCGGCGCACGGTTGTCGATGCTGAAATTCGACCGCTACGTTTTCGACCTCGACCAGTTCGCAAGCCCGCAGCGTTACACCGAGCGCGCGGCCAGCGAACGCTATCTTCCCGAATTGTTCTGGCCCAATTCCACGCATCTGTCCGACAAGGCGCGTGCGATCTACATCGCCGAAGGCCACAACCGGCTCGCTTCGCCTCTCTATTGCCTGACCTTCGCACTGATCGTTCTGGCCGCCGTCACGCGCGGCCGCCGGTCGCGCGGCTCCAATGCGCTACGCCTGACCATCGCCTCGCTGCTGGCGGTGGGATTGCGTATCGCCGGTTACGGATTACAGGGCTTCGCCGCCAATCATCCGTTCTGGAACATCCTGCTCTATCTCGTGCCGCTGCTGGGCGCTGCGGCAGCGCTTGCCGTGCTGATGGGTTTCGATCCGGAAGACCTGTTCAAACGCCGTGCAACAACCGTCGCGGAGGCCACGGCATGAGCTGGTCGTGGACGCTCTACCGTTACCTCGGCAAGCAATACCTCGCCGGTGTCGGCGTGATCTTCGCCACCTTCATCGCACTCGCCTACTCGATCTCGCTGGTCGATCTTCTGGGCCGCACCGCGGGCAAAGGCGTTCCCACCGGCGTCATCATCGGCATGGGCTTTCTGCACCTGCCAGATCTGGGACAGAAACTTCTGCCTTTCGCGGTGCTGCTCGGCGGCGTCTTCACCTTCGTGCGCCTCTCGCGTTCGCAGGAACTGGTCGCCACGCGCGCAGCCGGTGTTTCCGCCTGGGATTTCCTCGCGCCGCCGCTTGTCGTTGCCGTGGCGTTGGGCGTGATCGCCGTGACCATCGGCACACCGGTCTCCGCGCGTTTCCTGTCCCGCTTTGCAGCGCTTGAAGCGAAATATGTTCACGGCGAAGCCTCTCAGCTTGCCGTCTCCATCAACGGCCTGTGGCTGAGGCAGGGCGATGCACAGCACCAATCGGTGATCCATGCACTGCGCGTCGCCGAGCAGGGCTCGAAGCTCGAAGAGGTCATCATTTTCCTCTACGGCCCGCACGACAAATTCCTCGGCCGCATCGATGCGAAAGAAGCCCAACTCGAAAACCATTCCTGGCGGCTGACCGATGCGTGGGTCAGCGGCGCCGACGGGCTGCCGAAGAAACACGCCGTCTATCAACTGCCGACCACGCTCACGCCCGCGCGCATCCAGGAAAGTTTCGCCTCGCCCGACACGCTGTCGTTCTGGGATTTGCCAAGCTTTATCCGCGCCGCGCAGGCCGCAGGCTTCGCTGCCACGCGCTATGAACTTTATCTCTACACATTGCTTGCGCTGCCCGCGCTGTTTGCCGCCATGGTGTTCATGAGCGCGAGCTTCTCGCTGCGGCTTGCGCGTTACGGCGGCATCCCCCGCATCATCCTCTACAGTGCGCTTGCCGGCTTCGGCGTCTATTTCTTTGGCGACCTCACACAGGCGCTCGGCCAGTCCGGCGTGCTGCCGTTGCCGCTCGCCGCCACCGTTCCCGCCGCCGCCGCCATTCTCATCGGCATGACGCTCGTCTTCCATCAGGAGGACGGATGAAAGTGCGATGGGGCGCACTGGCCGCGTTCGTTGCGCTCCTGGCGACGTCCGCCGAGGGCGCGCAATCGCTGCGTATGGCGCCAAACGACAACGTGCTTCTGCAAGCCAATGAAGTCGTCTACGACATCCAACAGCAGCAGGTCACCGCGCACGGCAAGGTCGAGATCGATTATGGCGGCCGGATACTTCTGGCCGACAGCGTTTCGTACAACCAGAAAACCGACACCGTCATAGCCCGCGGCCATGTGAGCATCACCGCCGAGAACGGCGACGTCGCGTTCGCCAATTACGTCGTTCTGCACGACAAGATGCGCGACGGCGCGTTGCAGGGGTTTGCCGCTCTCATCGGCAAGAACGGCCGCATGGTGGCGGCCAGCGCCAAACGCACCGCCGGGCGTTTCACCGAGGCGATGCGTGCGGCCTACACGCCCTGCAAGGTCTGCGCGAAGAAGGGCGAGCGCACGCCGCTCTGGCAGGTCAAATCCTACCGCGTGATCTACGATCAGGAACGCCACAAGATCGAATTCCGCGACGCCACCATCGAATTCTTCGGCGTGCCGATCATGTACACGCCCTATTATTCGCAGCCCGATCCCACCGTGAAGCATTCCTCCGGCGTGCTCGCGCCCGTCGTCGGCACGTCCACAACGCTGGGATCGTTCCTCAAAGTGCCGATCTACGTCTCGCTGTCGGACTCGCAGGACCTCACCATCGAACCGTGGTTCACCGCGCGCAACGGCGAGGTGCTGGAAGGCGAATACCGTCAGCGGTTCGATAATGGCGGCTTCTGGCTGCAGGCATCGGTCGCGCAAAATCCCAACGGCGGCCTTTCGGGCACGCAGTCGCAAACCTACGGCCACATCTTCGGTTCGGGGCGCCTGCAACTGAACGATCACTGGGATGTGGGCTTCGACGCGCAGCTTGCCGCCAACGATACCTATCTCAAACGCTACGACATCTCGACCGAAGACCGGCTCACCAACGACATCTATGTCGAAAGCTATTCGGGACGTTCGCGCTTTGCCGTCACCGGCTATTTCTTCGAAGGCCTGCGCGCCACCGACAACAGCCGCACCATCCCCTTCGTGCTGCCGCTCGTCGAATACACCTTCATCCCGGAGCGCGATCTTCTGGGCGGCCAGTTCCGTTTCGATTTCAATACCGTCTCGCTCGCCCGCGAAGACCCGACCGACGTGCTCGGCACCAACGACCAGCGCATGACCGCGGAAGTGCGCTACCGCGTGCCTTACATCACCGGCAACGGACAGGTGATCTCCTTCACGGTGGATGCGCGCGGCGATGTCTATCATACCGATCCCGCCAATCCGCTCGGCATTTCCGGATTGCCGGGCAGCCCGAAATTCATCTCGCGCGGCATTCCCTATGCGGCGCTCGACTGGCGCTGGCCGTTCATCTCCGGTGTCAACCGATCGACCTCATTCGTCATCGAACCCATCGTGCAGGGAATCCTGCAGCCCTATGGCGGCAATCCCACAGGCATCCCGAACGAAGACTCCACCTCGTTCGAATTCTCCGACGCCAATCTGTTCAGCTTCGACCGCACGCCGGGTTACGACATCGTGGAATCCGGCCCGCGCCTGAATGCCGGCGTGCGCGCGGCGGCAGTGTTCGACGGCGGCGAAGTCGAGGCGCTGATGGGCCAGTCCTTCCAGCCCAAACGCGACGATCAGTTCACCACGCAATCGGGCCTCAACCGCACGATCTCCGATCTCGTCGGCCGGTTCGACGTGAAGCTGCCGCCTTATCTCGATCTCACCGAGCGGTTCCAGATCGACGAATCCACCGGTTCCATCAAGCGCAACGAAGTCTATTTCACCGGCACCTATAACCGCTCGTCGGTGCGCGTTTCCTATGTGCGCCTGCCGCAGGATGCCTCTCTCGGCCTCGCCGCGCGCGAGGAAGTGAACGCGCAGGCTATCGTGGGCCTCTTCGATCATTGGGCGCTGCTCGCCGCCGCCGACCGCGACCTGAAGGCAGGCAAGCTGCTCGATACCGAACTGGGCGGCGGCTACGAAGACGAGTGCTTGAACATTTCCATTGCTTATCGGCGCCGTTACACATCCGACCGCGACGTTCCGCCCTCAACCTCCATCATCCTGCGCTTCAACCTGAAGACGGGCGATCAGCCCATCGGCTCGTTCGATCTGTTCCCGGCGGATGTCTTCGCACTGCACCAATAGCGACAGGCCCGCGACCAGCCATCTCCTTGAACCGAACAGGGAATTGCTTTATCTCGCGCAATCGTCGCTCCTTCCGGGGACGGGGCTTGGAGCTACCGACTTTGAAACACAGGCCGAAGAACAGTCCCTTGCGCAAATCCCTGGTATTATTGACTCTTTTGGGCACCCTGGTGGCCGGAACGGCGCTTGCGCAACCCAGGCCCACCCAACTCGCCACAACCGAGCAACCGGACAAAAACGTCAAGGAAACCGTGGTCGTTCATCCGGGCGATGGGGTTGCGGCAATCGTCAACGACTCGGTCATCTCCGATTACGACCTGAACCAGCGCATCGCGCTCTTCATGGCGACCTCCGGCCAACAGCCGCCGCCGGACAAGCTGCAGCAGATCCGCGTTCAGGTGCTGAAGCAGCTCGAAACCGAACGCCTGCAACTGCTCGAAGCGCAGAAGAAGAACATCTCCGTCTCCGCCGCCGACGTGGACAAGGCGGTGGACAACATCCTGAAAGAGAACAACCTCAAGAAGGAACAGCTTGAGGAAATGCTCACGCGCGGCGGCGTCGCGATGGCGACGTTGCGTTCGCAGATCGCCGTCGGCATCGCATGGTCCAAGACCGTGCAGGACCAGTATGGCGACCGCATCAACATCACGCCCGAAGACGTGAACGACGAGATGAAGCGCATCGCGCAGGGCGCGAACAAGCCGCACTTCCTTGTCGCTGAAATCTTCCTTGCCGTCGACAGTCCCGAACAGGACGAGAAGGTGAAGAAGGATGCCGAAGGCCTGATCCAGCAGATCCAGCAGGGCGCGCCCTTCACCGCGGTCGCCCGTCAGTTCAGCCAGAACCCGACGGCTGCCCAGGGCGGCGATATCGGCGTGGTGCATGAAGGCCAGCTCACGCCGGAACTGAACAACGCGCTGTTGAAACTGAAGGCCGGCGAAATTTCGCCGCCCATCCGCTCGACCGGCGGCTATTACATCCTGCTCCTGCGCGAACGCCAGGAAGGCATGGGCACCAAACTGCCCGATCCCAAGACGCTGGTGACCAACACCACGCCGCCCGGCACGCTGCCGCTCTCCCGCATCCTGTTGCCGACCGGCGACAAGCCCGACAAGCAGCTTCTCGAAAACGCCATGAAGGCGGCAAGCGTGCTGCACGATCGTATCGAAAGCTGCGAGATGGCGAGAAAGGTTCCGCAAGCCGTCCAGGGCGCGGTGTTCATGGATCTCGGCGTGATGAAACTCGCCGATCTGAGCCAGCAGATGCAGGATGCGCTCGCCAAGACAGGCCCCGGCGAAGTAACCGCTCCCTTCCAAAGCCAGGCCGGCATCGAACTGATCGTGCGGTGCGACAAGGCCCCGCCGAAGATGTCCGTCTTCAAGATGCCGAGCCGCGACCAGGTGGAACAGCAGCTTTTCGAAGAACAGATCACGACGCTGTCGCGGCAATACATGCGCAACCTGCGGCGCACCGCCAATGTCGAAACCAAGCTCAACTAGGGACGCACCCCTTCACATCACCATGGGCGAGCCTTCGGGCATCGGTCCCGAAGTGGCGGTGGCGGCCTATATCTCGCTCGACGGACATATCGGCGCGCACAAGCTGAAACTGGTCGGCGATCCGGATGTCTTCCGCGCTTGCGGCAATGTCCCCGACGATGCGCTGATCGCGACACAAGCCAAAGCCAAACGCGTTCCCGGTATGCTCGACGTCGGTTCCGCGCGTGCCGTGATCGAAGCCATCGAACTTGCCGTCAAGGCTGCAATGGCGGGCGAAGCCGCCGCCGTCGTCACGGCACCCATCCACAAATCGGTGCTCACGGAATCCGGATTCGGCTTTCCCGGCCACACCGAATTCCTTGCCCATCTCACCGGCGCCAGACATGCGGTGATGATGATGGCGAGCGACAAGCTCAAAGTCGTGCCGCTCACCATCCACATTCCGGTACGCGAAGTCCCCTCGCGTCTTTCCAAAGAGTCCATCGTTGAAACTGGCGAGATCATTCTCGCCTCGCTCAAAAGCGATTTCGCGATTGCCAAACCGCGCCTCGCCATCGCCGGTCTCAATCCGCATGCAGGCGAAGCCGGCACCATCGGCATGGAAGAAGACACGATCATCTGCCCCGCCATCGAAGAACTTTCGGCCAAAGGCCACGCCGTCACGGGCCCGCATTCCGCCGACACGATGTTCCACGACGAAGCCCGCGCGCTTTACGATGCAGCACTCTGCATGTTCCACGATCAGGCGCTGATCCCGTCGAAAACGCTTGCCTTCTGGGACGGCGTGAACGTCACGCTCGGCCTTCCCATCGTGCGCACCTCGCCCGATCACGGCACAGCACTCGACATCGCGGGCTCCGGCAAAGCCGACGTCCGCAGCATGATCGCCGCGATCAAACGCGCCGCCCAGATGGCCGACGCGCGTGGATGACGGTCTTCCGCCGCTTCGCGAGGTCATTGCCGCGCACGGCTTGGCCGCAAAAAAATCGCTCGGCCAGAACTTCCTTCTCGATCTCAATCTCACGCGCCGCATCGCGCGCGCCGCCGGTCCGCTCGAAGGCGAAACCTTCTACGAAGTCGGCCCCGGCCCAGGCGGGCTGACACGTGCACTGCTCGCCGAAGGTGCTTCCCGCGTCATCGCCGTCGAACGCGACACGCGCTGCATTCCCGCGCTGCAGGAGATCGCCGCGAAATATCCCGGCCGTTTGCAGATCGTCGAAGACGACGCGCTCGCCATCGACGAAACAAAGCTGTTCGACGGCCCTGTGCGTATCGCCGCCAACCTTCCCTACAATGTCGGTACCGCGCTGCTCATCAAATGGCTCTCCGCCGAAACCTGGCCGCCGTTCTGGAAAAGCCTGACGCTCATGTTCCAGCGCGAAGTCGCCGAACGCCTCGCAGCCAAGCCGGACACCGAACACTACGGAAGATTGTCCGTTCTCACCCAGTGGCGCGCGAAGGCAAAGATTTTGTTCGACGTCTCGCGCTCGGCATTCGTACCGCCGCCCAAGATCACCTCTTCCATCGTCCGCATCGAGCCGCTGGACAAACCGGTTGCGGATGCCCGCCTCGCCGATCTGGAAAAAGCCACGGCGGCCGCTTTCGGTCAGCGCCGCAAGATGCTGCGCCAGAGCCTGAAATCATTGTCAGCAGATGCCGAACGCTTGATCGCAGATGCCGGCCTTGATCCCACCGCGCGCGCCGAAACACTTTCCGTCGCGGATTTTGCGGCACTCGCGCGCACCTTCTTTCCCCGATAGGGAGTTGAGGGCGAATACGCGCCATGCCACACTGACACAAAGTCATTCAGGGAGAAGCAGATGCGCAGCCAGGTCATCGTGGAATTCGGAGTCCCGCTTCAGGAGCTCGAAACGCCGACCCCCACACCCACCGGCACCGAAGTCCTGCTTAAGATTCACAACGCAGGCGTCTGCCATTCCGACGTGCACATCCATGACGGCTATTTCGATCTCGGCGGCGGCAACAAGCTGCCGATGGGCAACAAGCTGCCGCATACGCTCGGCCACGAAATCGAAGGTGAAGTCGTTGCCGTCGGTCCCGATGTGAAGGACATCAAGGTCGGCGCGCGATACGCGGCCTTCCCGTGGATCGGTTGCGGCAAATGCCCGTCCTGCCTGCGCGGCGAAGAAAACATCTGCGTCGGCGGCCCGCGCCAGCTCGGCTGCTCCAACGGTTGCCCGGGCGGTTATTCCACCCATGTGATGGTGCCCCATCCGCGCTATCTCATCGATTACGGCAATGTCGATCCGGCACTCGGCGCGGCCTATATGTGCTCCGGTCTCACCGCTTTCGCCGCCATGAAGAAAGTCGGCAAACTCGGACCGAACGATCAGGTTCTTGTGCTGGGCGTCGGCGGCGTCGGCATGATGGGCGTGCAATTCGCCAAAGCGTTGTTCGGCAAGGGCCCGCTTGCCGCCGACATCGACGAAGGCCGCCTCGAAGCCGCAAGGAAAGCCGGTGCGAGCGCCACCTACAACACCAAGGATCCGGACTCGGCCAAGAAGCTGATGGCCGACACCAATGGCGGCGCATTCGCAGTGGTCGATTTCGTGGGTTCGGAAGCGACATACAATTACGCGATGAAATCTGTTCGCCGCGGCGGCAAGATCATCATCGTGGGATTGTTCGGCGGACAGATGCAGCTTCCCCTGCCCATGTTCCCGTTCCGCACCATCTCCATCGGCGGCTCGATGGTGGGCTCGCTCGGCGAAACGCAGGAAATGATGAAGCTCGTGCGCGAAGGCAAGGTCGACCCGATCCCCTACCAGAAGCGCCCGCTGTCCGAAGCCAACAAATCGCTGAACGACCTGCGCGAAGGCCACGTCACCGGCCGCGTGATCCTCACGCCGTAACCTCCTTGTTATCTCCCGGCGAGCGCGCGATGCTTGCCGGGATAACAATCGAGGAAGCGCCATGGCCGAAGACATTCTCGAGCCGGATTTGCCCATCGTCGATCCGCACCATCATTTGTGGGATCGCCCGCGCGACATTCTCAAAAATCTTCCGCCGTCCGATCACGGCTTCATGGACATTATTCGCAATACGCCGCGCTATCTGCTGGACGAATTGCTCGGCGATCTGCGCACCGGTCACAACATCCGCGCCACCGTCTATATGGAATGCGGCGCGATGTACCGCGCGAGCGGCCCCGAAGCTTTGCGCTGCGTCGGCGAAACCGAATTCGTCAATGGTGTGGCCGCGATGACGGCAAGCGGACTTTACGGCGAGGTGCGCGCCTGCGCCGGCATCATCGGCCATGTCGATTTCCGCCAGGGAGCCGCCGTCGAAGACGTGTTGCGCTCGCATATCGGCGCAGGCCACGGCCGTTTCCGCGGCATCCGCCAGAGCGCATCTCACGACGAAGACCCTAACGTGCTCGGCCCGCTGCACGGCCGCGTGCCCGCCGGTCTCTATCGCGATCCCAAATTCCGCGAAGGCTTCTCCGTGATGCACAGACTGGGCTTGAGTTTCGACGCCTGGCTTCTCGAACCGCAACTTCCCGATCTCATCGATCTCGCCCGCGCCTTCCCCGAAACGATCATCGTTCTCGATCACGTCGGCACGCCGCTCGGCGTTGGGCGCTATGCGGGCAAGCGCGACGAACGCTTCAACAATTGGCGCGAAAACATCCGCACCCTCGCCAAATGCCCGAACGTCAACGTGAAGCTCGGCGGCCTCCCCATGCCGTTCGCCGGCTGGCAGAAGCGCATGAATCCGGTCGAGGATTCCAAGGCGCTCGCCGAAATGTGGAAGCCCTATATCGAAACCTGCATCGAAGCCTTCGGTCCGAACCGCTCTATGTTCGAAAGCAATTTCCCGGTCGACCGCTTCGGCGCAAGTTATGCAGCGCTCTGGAACGCGTTCAAGCGTCTCGCTGCCGGCACGAGCGCTGCCGAAAAAACCGCGCTGTTCAGCGGCACGGCCGCGAAGGTCTATCGTATCCATATCGACTAAGGCACGGAGATCGACCATGGCCAAAACATTCAATGCAGATTCCACCACTGACGAAGTGCTGGAAGGCGTCAATCTCAGCGGCAAACGCGTGCTCGTGACCGGTGCCTCCGCGGGGCTCGGCGTCGAAACGGCGCGCGCGCTCGCCGCACATGGTGCAACCGTCGTAGGCGCCGCGCGCGATCTCGACAAGGCACGCAAGGCCACGGAAATCGTGCGCAAGGATGCGAAAAACGGCGGCAGCCTCGAACTGATCGAACTCGATCTCGCCTCGCTCAAAAACGTGCGCGCCTGCGCCGATGCACTTGTGAAATCGGGAAAGCCGTTCGACGTTGTCATCTGCAATGCCGGCGTCATGGCCACGCCGAAGGGCCAGACGGCGGACGGTTTCGAAACCCAGTTCGGCACCAACCATCTGGGCCATTTCGTGCTGGTGAACCGCATCGTTTCGCTGATGAAAAACGGGTCGCGGCTGGTGAGCCTGTCCTCCGCCGGGCATCGCTATTCCGACGTCAATCTCGACGATCCGAATTTCGAGCACACGCCCTACACCGAATTCGGCGCCTATGGGCGCTCAAAAACCGCCAATGTCCTCTTCGCCGTGGAATTTGACCGGCGGCACAAGGTGCAGGGCATCCGCGCAACTGCCGTGCATCCCGGCGGCATCATGACGGAGCTCGGCCGCCACATGACGCAAGAACTTCGCGACCAGATGCTGAAGTCGGTCAACGACGGCAACAAGGCCGCCGGGGCGCCCGCCTTCAAGTGGAAAACCATCCCGCAGGGCGCTGCGACATCCGTTTGGAGCGGTTTCGTGGCCGCAGCCGATGCCGTCGGCGGAAAATATTGCGAGGACTGCCACGTCGCCGAGTTGCAGGAAAATCCGCAGGCGCGCGGCGGCGTCCGTGCCTATGCGCTTAATCCCGAACACGCCAAGGCGCTCTGGGCGAAAAGCGAGGAGATGGTGGGCGAACGCTTCTAGCGTTATGGCCCTGTCAGTGTACGCACGAAGGCGGGAATCCCCAACTGCCTTGCGCGCTTGAGCCGCTCCGAAGCCAGTATCGTCTCAAGCTGCGTCTGCGCCGACATGACGTCGTCATTGATGATGATGTAGTCGTATTCGGCCCAGTGGCTGATCTCGTCCGCCGCCTTGGCCATGCGTTTCTGCACGACCTCTTCTTCGTCCTGCGCCCGCGCCCGCAGGCGCCGCTCCAGTTCGTCGTGGCTCGGCGGCAGCACGAACACGCTCACCACATCGTCGCGCGCTTGTTGCTTCAATTGCTGCGTGCCCTGCCAGTCGATGTCGAACAAAACGTCCTTGCCGCTTTTCAGGATGTCGTCGACAGCCTTCTTCGGCGTGCCATAGCGATGCCCGAAGACATTGGCATGTTCGAGAAACCCGCCTGCGACGGCGCGCTTTTCGAATTCCGCATCGTTGATGAAGAAATAGTCGCGGCCTTCTATTTCGTTGGGCCGGGGTTTGCGCGTCGTCGCCGATACGCTCATCTGGATTGCGGGGTCGCTTTGCAGCAGGCGGCGCGACAGCGTGGTCTTGCCCGCGCCGGACGGCGAAGACAGCACCAGCATCAACCCGCGCCGCTTCATATGGCCCCCGCTCATCCCCCTACTCCACGTTCTGCGACTGCTCGCGGAACTGATCGATCGCGGCCTTGAGCGCCAGCCCCGTGCGCGTCAGTTCGATGTCGGCGGACTTCGAACACAGCGTGTTGGCTTCGCGGTTGAATTCCTGTGCCAGGAAATCGAGCTTGCGCCCCACCGCCTCGCCCGATTTGAGCAGCGCGCGCGCCTCATGCACATGCGCACCCAACCGGTCCAGTTCTTCGCGCACGTCGGCACGCGCGGCCAGCAACGCCACTTCCTGTGCAAGGCGCTCTTCCGAGAGCGTCCCCGGCGCCAGCAGATCGTTCAACTGCGCCGTCAACCGGTCGCGCAACGCGGCAGGTTGCGTGGCCGCGAGTTTTCCCGCTGTCGTGACCAGATCGCTTATCTCGTTCAGAACGGTGTTGAGCACGTTGGAAAGCTTGTTGCCTTCGCTGGCGCGCGCCTTGGCCAGCGTATCGAAAGCGGTGGCAAGCGTTTCCAGGATCGCCGCGTCGCGGGCGGCGCGTTCCGGCGCGCTCGCCGATTGCGAATCGTCCTGAACGATCACGCCTTTCAGCGCCATCAATCCGTCCACGCGTGCGGGCGGCAATCCCGTTTCGGCGGAAACCTCGCGCGCGATCTTCACTGCGGCGGCCAGCGCCACCGCATCGATCTTCAGCCCGCGTGCATTCTCGCCCGAATCCACAGAAAGCGTGCACTGGATCGTGCCGCGCTTGAACCGTTCAGCGGCGAGCGGACGCGCCGCCATCTCCACGCTTTCGAAACCCGGCGGCGTGCGCAACCGCAAATCCAGTCCGCGCCCGTTGACGCTCTTGGCCTCCCAGCGCCAGCGCATGGTTTCATATGCGCCTTGCGCTTCGGCGAACCCGGTCATGGAAACAAGGGCCATCAAGCGGCTCCACAAATGCGAATCGACCTTAACGCCGCAAAACGCACCTTGTCATCCCGGATGCGCGCTATGGTCCCCAAAAATGGCTTTATTGCGCGGGTTTCTGATCGTGGATCTTGCGCCATTTCGCGACGTTCTTCTGGTGTTCGGCGATGGTTGCGGAAAAGACATGCCCGCCCGTTCCATCCGCCACGAAATAAAGATCGGGGCTGTTGTCGGGATCGAGCACCGCGGCAATCGAATCCGCGCCCGGATTGCAGATCGGCTGCGGCGGCAGCCCCGCGATGACATAGGTGTTGAAAGGTGTGGCCGCCTTGATCTCGCTTTCGAGGATCGCGCGCCCCAGCGGATAACCGCGCGTGATGCCATAGATGATCGTGGGATCGGATTGCAGCGGCATCCCGATCTTCAACCGATTGACGAACACCGAAGCAATGTGGCGACGCTCCGACGCAATCGAACTTTCCTTTTCCACGATGGAGGCGAGGATCAGCGCCTGTTCGCGCGTCGTGAAGGGAAGATCGGGCGAGCGGTTGGGCCACAGCCTGTCGAGCAGCGTCTTCTGTGCAGCTTCCATGCGTGCGAAAATCTCCGCGCGCGTGGTGCCATGCGTGAAGAGATAGGTCTCCGGCAGCAACGCCCCTTCCGCCGGCACCTTGCCTGCTGCGCCGTCCAGTGCGGCATCGTTCTTCACGATGTCGTAGATCATCTGGCTGGTCAGCCCCTCCGCCGCGGTCAGCTTGTGCTGCACCACCTTGCCGGAAATCAGGATGTCCGCGATGCCTTTCAGGCTCGCATGCGCCGGTATGGCGTATTCGCCGGCCTTCAGCGCCGCCGCCTCGCCCCGCAACCGCACGCCGACCCAGAACTGATAGGCGTGTTTGATGACGTGCGCGTCTTCAAGCTGATGGCCGATTGCGGAAACGCCGGAATGCGCCGGAATGAGAACAATGGTCTCCTTCGCCGCGGGTCCCGGCACCGTGAAATTCGCGGCCTCCCATTCGAACACGCCCGCAACGATCACGGCCACCGCGATCAGTATGGCGACATAACGGTTCATGGGAAAAATCTATTGTGGAGAAGTGAAGATCAGCGAAGCGTTCGTCCCGCCGAAACCGAAGGAATTGGAAAGCGTAACCTTCACGTCGCGTTTCTTCGCGGTCTTGGCCACGAGATCGAGCCTGGTTTCGACGTCGGGATTATCGAGATTGATGGTCGGCGGCACGATTTGGTCGCGCATCGACAGCAGGCAGAAGATCGCCTCGACCGCGCCCGCCGCTCCCAGCAAATGCCCGATGGAAGATTTGGTCGAGGAGATCGAGGTCTTGGGTGCCGCGTTGCCGAGCAGCCGTTCCACCGCGCCAAGCTCGATGCCGTCCGCCATGGTCGACGTGCCATGCGCGTTCACATAGTCGATGTCCGAAGCCGAAAGGCCCGCGCGCTTCAGCGCCATCTGCATGGCGCGGAATCCGCCTTCGCCGTCTTCGGCGGGGGCCGTGATGTGGTGCGCATCGCCCGAAAGGCCATAGCCCGTCACTTCGCCATAAATCTTCGCGCCGCGCGCCTTGGCGTGCTCGTATTCTTCGAGCATCACCATCCCTGCGCCTTCGCCCATCACGAAACCGTCGCGATCCTTGTCGTAAGGGCGCGAAGCGCGTTCAGGCGTGTCGTTGAACGCGGTCGATAGTGCGCGGCACGCATTGAAGCCCGCAATGCCCAGCCGCGAGATCGCCGCTTCCGCGCCGCCCGCCAGCATCATGTCGGCGTCGTCGAACATGATGAGACGGGCCGCATCGCCGATGGCGTGCGCGCCGGTGGCACAAGCCGTCACCACCGAATGGTTCGGGCCTTTGTAGCCGAAGCGTATGGAGGCATAGCCCGATACGAGATTGATCAGCCGCCCCGGAATGAAGAACGGCGAAAGTTTTCGCGGTCCCTTTTCGTGCACCAGGATCGACGCATCCTCGATGCCGGGAAGCCCGCCGATGCCCGAACCGATCAGCACGCCGGTGCGATAGCGGTCTTCCTCGGTCTTGGGTTCCCAGCCCGAATCCGTCACCGCCTGCTGGGCGGCGGCCAGACCGAAGACGATGAAATCGTCGATGCGCCGCTGCTCCTTCGGGTCGACCCATTGGTCGGCGTTGAAGGTGGCATCCGTTCCATCGCCGCGCGGCACGTTGCACGCGATCTTGGTCGGAAGGTCTTCGGTGTTGAACTTGGCGATCCGGCGCGCGCCGCTTTCACCCGAAAGCAGGCGCGCCCACGTTTCTTCCACGCCGCAAGCAAGCGGCGTGACAAGCCCCAACCCTGTGACGACAACGCGGCGCATGGGTGAAGCGGCGGCCAGATCAGGCCTGCGCTTTTTCGATGAACTTCACGGCATCGCCGACCGTCACGATGGTCTCGGCCGCATCGTCGGGGATTTCGATACCGAATTCTTCTTCGAAGGCCATCACAAGTTCGACGGCGTCGAGGCTGTCCGCACCCAGATCTTCAATCAAGGACGCGCTCTCGGTGACCTTGTCGGCATCCACGTTCAGGTGCTCGACGACGATCTTCTTCACGCGTTCCGCAGTATCGCTCATTGCTCTTTCGAAACCTCTCGATGTTGGCATCTCCGCCTGGGGGCTCCCGGTGGCGAACGATGGTTTCTCGACGCTCAGCGGGGTCGAGGAATGGCCGCTTGGTAACACAATCCGTTTTGGCCTGCTACAATGGGGTTAAACCATTGTAAAGGCTGTCAAATCATCGCCATTCCGCCATTTACGTGGATGGTCTGGCCGGTCACATAGCCCGCTTCTTCCGACGCGAGATAGACCACCGCCGCCGCGATTTCCTCCGGCTTGCCATAGCGTCCGGCGGGAATACGGGTCAGCGAACCTTCCTTTTGCGCTTCGGTCAGCGCATCGGTCATTGCCGTGGTGACGAACCCCGGCGCCACGCAATTCACGGTGATGTTCCGCGAGGCGACTTCGCCCGCCAGCGACTTCGACATGCCGACGAGCCCCGCTTTCGCGGCCGCATAATTGCCCTGTCCGGGATTTCCCATCGTGCCGACGACCGAGGTGATGTTGATAATGCGGCCCCAGCGCTTCTTCATCATCCCGCGCAACACCGCGCGGCTCAGCCGGAACGCAGCGGTGAGATTGACCGCCAGCACCTGCTCCCACTCTTCGTCTTTCATGCGCAGGAACAGATTGTCCCGCGTGATGCCCGCATTGTTCACGAGAATGTCTATCGGCCCTGCAAAACTCTCCGCCGTCTTCGGCAGCGCTTCGACGGACGCCGGATTGGAGAGATCGCACGCCGTCACATGCGCGCGCTCGCCGAGTTCGTGCTTTGCCCGCTCCAGCACATCGGCCCGCGTACCCGAAAGCACGACGCTCGCGCCCTGCTCATAAAGCGATTTCGCAATCGCCCCGCCGATGCCGCCCGTGGCGCCGGTGACGAGTGCGACTTTTCCTGTGAGATCGAACATCAGAGCGCCTTCACAAATGCTTCGATATCGGCAGGCGTATCGAGCGTGATGTTGGCGAGTTCGCGGTCGATGCGCTTGACCATGCCAGTCAACACCTTGCCGCCGCCGAATTCCACCGTCGTTTCGACACCCAGCGGTTTCAACCGCAACACGCTCTCGCGCCAACGCACACGTCCCGTCACCTGTTCCACCAGGAGACGACGAATGCTTTCCGGCTCGCTCGATTCCGTGGCCGTCACATTGGCAAGAACCGGTGCGGCCGGCGGGCGAATGGTCACCGCGGCCAGCGCCTCGCGCATCTTTTCCGCCGCCGGCTGCATCAGCGGCGAATGAAACGGTGCGCTCACATTCAACAGCATCGCGCGCTTGGCGCCCTTGGCCTTCGCGATCTCGCCCGCACGTTCGACAGCAGCCTTCGTTCCCGAAATCACCACCTGCCCCGGCGCGTTGTCGTTTGCGACCACGCAGACGGCATTCTTCTCCGTCGGCAACGCCGCTTCGACCGCTTCCCTGGCGGCGGCTTCCGCCAGATCGATTTCCGCGCCGAGCAACGCGCTCATCGCGCCTTCGCCCACCGGCACCGCATCCTGCATCGCGCGCCCGCGCGTCTTCAAAAGCCGTGCCGCATCGGCCAGCGTGAAGGCGCCCGCTGCGCACAGCGCCGTATATTCGCCCAGCGAATGCCCCGCCACGAGGCGCGCATGTTTGGCGACATCGAGCCCGCCTTCCTTCGCGAGTGTGCGCACGATCGCCATGCTCGCCGCCATGATCGCGGGCTGCGCGTTTTCGGTGAGCGTGAGATCGCCTTCCGGCCCTTCCCACATCAGTTTCGACAGCGCCATGTTCAGCGCATCGTCGACTTCTTCGAAGGTTTCTCGCGCAGGTGCAAAGGCTTCGGCCAGCGCCTTGCCCATGCCCACGGCCTGACTGCCCTGTCCGGGGAAAATGAATGCTCGCGTCATGGCCTGCGCATTAGCGAGCGGCGGGCGCAAGCGCAAGGGTGCGGGTGCGCGCGAGCAGAACCACCACGATGGCGGGAACGATCAAAAAAGCGGCCAGCACGAACATGCCCGCCTCGTAACCGCCGGTCGCATGTTTCAGCCATCCCATCAGCGTCGGCCCGAAAAACCCGCCCAGATTGCCGACCGAATTGATGAGCGCCATCCCGCCCGCCGCTGCCGTGCCGCCCAGGAAAGACGGCGGCAAGGTCCAATAGGTGACGAGCGCCGCATAGATCCCAATCGACGCCCCTGTCAGTGCGATCACCGCCACGACATTCGCGCCGAGCAGCGCTGCAGCCACCAGACTCGCCGACGCAAACAACACCGGTATCGCCACGTGCCACACGCGCTCCTGCGCAAGATCGCTCGACCGCGCCCACACGATCATGCCGACGGTGCTCGCCGCATAGGGCAACGCCACCACAAATCCCGTTTCGAGATTGGTGAAGCCCATCGCCTTCACGATCTGCGGCAGCCAGAGATTCAAACCGTAAAGCGGCACGATGATCCCGATATCGGTCACCGCCAGAATCCACACGCGCCAGTCTTTCAGCCCGCTCCACAAATCTCTTCGCGGCGGCGCCTCGTCCGCCAACCGCTGCAACACGAAATGCTTCTCGTCATTGTCGAGGAAGCGCGCGCTCGCGGGTCCGTTCGGCAGGAAAAACAAAACCGCAAATGCCAGCACGCAGGACGGCAAGCCTTCCAGCAGGAACAGCCATTGCCATCCGTGCAATCCCAATACGCCGTCGAAACCGAGGACGTATCCCGACAGCGGAGACCCCAGCGCGCTCGACAGCGGAATGGCAGCGAAGAACAGCGAATTGAACTTCGCCCGCTCGCTCTGCGGGAACCAATACGTCAGATAGAGCATCATGCCGGGAAAGAACCCGGCTTCCGTCACGCCCAGCAGGAACCGCAAGCCATAGAAGCTCCAAGCCCCTTGCGCGAAAGCCATCGCCATCGAGACGAGGCCCCAGCTGAACATGATCCGGAATATCCACAGCCGCGCGCCGACCCTTTCCAGAATGACGTTCGACGGCACTTCGAAGAAAAAATATCCGAGAAAGAAAATTCCAGCACCGACGCCGAACGCCTCCGCGCCGATTCCCAGATCGCGATTCATGGTGAGCGCGGCGAACCCGACATTCACGCGGTCGAGGAAATTCACCACGTAAAGCAATCCCATAAACGGGATCAGCCGCCACGCAATTCTGGTGAAGATGTTTTCCACTGCGCCCCGCGACTCACCCCTGCGCGGAACATGACGCATTCGTCAGCGATGCGGAACTCCGATCACGATTTTTCGTCAGCGATTGACCACGCGCACAAACGGGTTCTTACTTCCTCTTGCCCATAGCTTCGGATCCCGAGGCAAGAGGGGCACATTGACGGGCCCGCCCTGCGGGCCGGTCGGCCCAGGTGAAGGAGGCTTTCGAGCTGAACACTGAAGGGCCACAAAGAGGGCGCTGCCAATAACGGCAGCGCCCTTCTTGTTTTAAACGCCTCTCACCCTCCCCTTGAGGGAGGGTCGAACAAATCTTGAGCGAAGCGAAAGATTTTTCGGGGAGGGGTCAATGCTGCGTGAGGTTGGACCCCTCCCCGAAAAATTTCTCCGCTGACGCTGCGAAATTTTATCGACCCTCCCTCAAGGGGAGGGTCTGTTCTTTCTACGGCGTCACAATCGGAAAATTCGGAACCAGCGGTTCGATCAAATCCACCAGCGCACCGTAAAGCGCTTTGTCGCCCTCGATTGCGATATCGCCGGACTCCACGCGCGGCCCATGCGGCACGCCGGCAAACAACGTCATCAGCAGATCCGGCCGCTTCAGGCGAACCGTGGCACCAGCCTTTGCATCGTGCAGCCCGTGTTCGTGAACCAGCACGCCATTCTCGACCGTGATGAGTACTTTCTCCTTGCGGTCGGTCAGTTCGATGTTGAGCTTGAACGGCCTTGCTGCCGCCTTCTCCGGGCTCACGCGCACCGCCGCGAAATCGAGCAGCATCGCCGTTGTCGTCGCAGACAGGACGTCGGGATTGAACCCGCCCACCGGCAACTGCACCGGCCCCCGCCGCAATTCCTGCGCGCCGGTGAGATAGATGTTGCGCCACGTGCCCGCTTCCGCCTCGAAGCCCAGCCGCGTGTAGATCGCCGCCAACTGCTCGCGCGCTTCGGTGTTCGTTTCATCGGCGAACACGACATGATTGAGCAGCATCGATGCCCAGCGCAGATCGCCCTCTTTCACCGCATCGGCCGCCAGCGCCATCGCGTTGGCAGCCCCGCCCATCGCCGCAACATATTTCTTCGCCGCCGGTTCGGGCGGCAGCGGATTGAGATTGGCGGGATTGGCATCGAACCAGCCGAGATAGCGCTGGTAGATCGCCTTCGAATTGTGGCTCATCGTGCCGTAATAGCCGCGATTGAACCATTGCTTCGCCAGCACGTCCGGCAGCTTCAGCACCTCGGCGATCTCGGCGGAGGTGAGCCCGTTGTTCATCAGCCGCACCGCCTGGTCATGCAGGAATTTGTAGGCGTCGCGATGGCTCTTGAGGAACGCCACGATCTCGTCCTGCCCGAAGCGCGGAATGCCATGCGCGGCAAACATCGTGTCGCTCTTGTCCGCGAACAAGCGGATGGATTCGGTCAGATAATCCGCCCATGCCTTGCAATCGCGCACCAGCGCGCCGCGCGCGGGCAACAGATTGTGCATGGTGAGGTTGGCATTCTCCGCCATGAACACCGCACGGAATTGCGGCAGATAGAAATTCATCTCTGCAGGTGCTTCTGTGCCAGGCGTCAATTGGAACACCATCGTCACATCGCCGACCTTGATCTCCTGCCCCGTGCGCGTGACCAGTTCGTTCGGCGCGATCAGCGTCAGCGATCCGAGCGATGGCCGCGGCCCCAATCCCGAAGTGATCTCCGCCTCCGGCCCATGCCCCAGCGTGATGCCGAACTGAAAACGCGAACGCCTGAGCATCGCCGGCCCCGCGATGATGTTCTCCGACACGGCATGTTCGAGGAACCCTTCCGGCGCGATCACCTTCACCTTTCCCGCCGCCGCATCGGCCGCAGAGATCACGCCGCCCACGCCGCCATAATGATCGACATGGGAATGCGAATAGATGACGGCCAGCACCGGCTTCTTCGCCACATGCTCGTTCACAAGATCGAGTGCCGCGCGCGCCACTTCCTTGGTCGTCAACGGATCGACGACGATCCATCCGCTCCCCGCATCGATGAAGCTCACCGTCGAAACATCGAACCCGCGCACCTGATAGATGCGCTCATGCACCTTGAAGAGTCCGTGCTTCGTCAGGATCTGCGCCTGCCGCCACAAGCTCGGGTTGGCGGTGGAGGGCGCATCGTTTTTCAGAAACGCATAACCGCCGAGATCGAACGCCACGCGCCCGCTCTCCGACATGATCTTGGGATCCTTGCGCGTCGCAATGAATCCGCGCTCCGCAAACTCGAAATCCCGCCGGTCGTCAGCCGCCACCAGTTGCCGAACTTCGGCCAAAGAATCCTTCGTCGTCCCAGCCATCGCGCTCTCCCGAATATTTTCGCGAAGTGTAGGCGGGATAGCCATCTGTGCAACGGCAAGTACTGGTGCAAATTGATTATTCACGCCTCCGGCTGCATAATCTGGCCCATGGGCAACGAACGCGCCGAATATCTCATCAATGCGACCTGGGATGCTGAGGCTGCCGTCTGGGTGGCGCAAAGCGAAGACGTGACCGGGCTCGTCACCGAGGCCGCGTCCTTCGAAGCCTTGCTTGAAAAACTCAGAACGCTCGTGCCCGAGCTTCTGGAATTGAATGGCGACATGCCTGCATCCGGTGAAGTGCCCTACCGTGTCGTCGCAGAGCGTCACGAAAGCGCCCACGCCGCTGAATGACAGGCTCTTTCACGCCAGACGTAAAACGCATTCTGAAAGAACATCACTGCCATTTCGTGCGCCACGGCAAAGGCGATCACGAGATTTGGTTTAGCCCTGCCACCCGGCGCAATTTCCCAGTGGATGGCAAAATCCTGTCCCGCCACACCGCCAACGGAATCATGAAACAGGCCGGTATTCCTCATAAGTTCTAGGGCCTTGCCTCCCCACCCCCCTTCGGCTATACGCCGCGCCTTCGAACGCGCCTGCGGTCGTGGGAGGCCCCAAATCTTCTCCAAAGGAGACCGGGGTCTATGCCGGATGGTCCGGCGTCCTTGCGATCCATAGTTTGGCCAAGCCCGCCCGGCCGCCAAATTCCGCAGCGCAAACAGGGACTTAAGCGATATGGCTCTATACGAGCATCTCCTGATCGCGCGCCAGGACATCAGCGCGCAGCAGGTGGACGCCTTGGCGACCCACCTCAAGACCATCCTCGAACACGAAGGCGGCAAGGTCGAGAAGCACGAATATTGGGGCCTGCGCGGCCTCGCCTACCGGATCAAGAAGAACCGGAAGGGCCATTACGTGCTGCTCAATATCAATGCGCCCGCCAAGGCCGTTCAGGAACTGGAACGCCAGCTCAAGATCAACGAAGACGTGCTGCGCTACATCACCGTGAAGGTGGATCAGTTCGAGCAGTCCTCGAACAAGAACAAGCGCGAGCGTGACGACAACAAGCCGGAAGGCGAAGAAACAACGCAGGAGGCTGCACAATGAGCAGCGCAGGTGCCGGCGGCCAGCGCCGCCCCTTCTTCCGTCGCAAGAAGACATGCCCGTTCTCGGGCGCCAATGCGCCGAAGATCGACTACAAGGACGTAAAGCTCTTGCAGCGCTTCATTTCCGAACGCGGCAAGATCGTGCCCAGCCGCATCACCGCGGTTTCGGCCAAGAAGCAGCGCGAACTCGCCACCGCCATCAAGCGGGCGCGGTTGATGGCGCTTCTTCCCTACGTCGTGAAGTAGGAGAACGGCCATGCAAGTGATCCTGCTCGAAAGAGTCGAAAAGCTCGGCCAGATGGGCGACGAAGTGCGCGTGAAGGATGGCTTCGCGCGCAACTACCTGTTGCCGATGAAAAAAGCCCTTCGCGCGACAAAGGCCAACCGCGAATATTTCGCCGGCCAGAAAGCCCAGCTCGAAGCGCACAATCTGGAGCGCAAGAGCGAAGCCGAAAAGATCGCCAAGAAGCTCGAAGGCAAAACCTTCGTCCTGCTGCGTCAGGCGGGCGATCGCGGCCAGCTTTACGGTTCGGTTTCTCCGCGTGACATCGCGGCGGCCATCTCCGAAGGCGGCTTCCGCATCGAACGCACGCAGGTGCCGCTCGACAAGGCGATCAAGGATATCGGCCTTGTTCCGGTGAGCGTCGTGCTGCATCCGGAAGTCCGCGTCGGCGTGACCATCAACGTCGCCCGCACGGAAGACGAAGCCGAACGCCAGGCCCGCGGCGAAGACGTCCTCGCCGAACAGACGCCGGAAGAAGAAGCGCTGGCCAACGCCGAAGCGATGTTCGAAGAAGGCGCCGGTCCCAAGGAAGAAGAAGCCGAAGGCGAAACCGCCGAAGCCTGATCTTTCCGGCAAACACATGTGGAGAGCCGCGGGGGAATGCCTTTTCCCCGCGGCTTTTTCTTTGGAACCCACCCCCCGAGAATCCCCTCGTTCGCGGGTGCAGCATAGGCTAGAATGGCCGCCTTCCGGCAGAAGACCGGGTGATGGGTTCAAGGAGAGAAACGATGTCGGTTGCCGTCGAGACCAAGCGCGTCACCGTTCCCGAAATCCGGGCCGCGAAGAATGCCAAGCCCGTCGTCTGCCTCACCTGCTACCACGCGCACACCGCGAAACTTCTGGACCGTCACGTCGATCTGATGCTGGTGGGCGATAGCCTCGGGATGGTGATGCACGGCCTCGACACCACGGTCGGCGTCACGCTCGACATGATGATCACGCACGGCAAGGCCGTGATGCGCGGCTCGCAGCATGCGCTTGTCGTCGTCGATATGCCGTTCGGCTCCTACGAAGAAAGCCCGCAGATCGCATTCCGCAACGCCGCCCGCGTGATGCAGGAAACCGGCTGCCAGGCGGTGAAGATGGAAGGCGGCGCGCGCACCGCGGAAACCGTGCACTACCTCACCCAGCGCGGCATCCCGGTGATGAGCCATATCGGCCTCACCCCGCAAAGCGTGAACACTTTCGGCGGCTTCAAGACGCAAGGCCGCACGCCAGCCGAATGGCCCGCAATCGAGGCCGATGCGCGCGCGGTGTCGGAAGCAGGCGCCTTCGCCGTCGTGCTCGAAGGCATGGCCGAACCGCTTGCCGCAAAGATCACCAAGGAGATCGCCATCCCCACCATCGGCATCGGCGCGTCGGCGGAATGCGACGGCCAGATCCTGGTGATGGAAGACATGCTGGGCCTGAACCCCAACCCGCCCAAATTCGTGCGGCAATATGCGCATCTGGGCCCGGAGATCGAGCAGGCCGTGAAGGCCTATGCCAAGGACGTGCGCGAACGCCGCTTCCCAGGTGTGGAAAACGTCTATTCCATGAAGAAGGCCGGCTAAGGGTCGGCTCTGCTGACTGTCAGTTAAGTTGCGACTTTGCGCGGGCCAAGCTAGTTAACCCCGGCCGTCGCAAGGGCTTACCGCGCCCGCCAGCCAAAGGATTTTCGACGTGACCGACATCTTCCAGGAAGTCGAGGAGGACGTCCGGCGCGAGCGCTATGCGCAGCTCTGGAAACAATATGGCGACTACATCATGGCGGCTGCCGCCCTGATCGTGGTGGGCGTCGCCGCCTGGCAGCTTTGGCAGCGTTATCAATACAACCAGCGCGTCGAAGCCTCGAACAATTACATCGTGGCGCTCGAAACCCAGGATCCGGCCAAAGCCGCCACCGCCTTCGCCAAACTCGCGCAGACGGCGCCGGATGGCTACGCCCTTCTCGCCCGCATGCAGGAAGCCAATTCGCTGCAGGCCGCCGGCCGCACCGAACAGTCCGCAGCGCTTTATCGCGACCTGATGAAGAACAGCGACGCGCTGTTCGCCTCCGTCGCGCGCATCCGTCTTGCCTGGGCGCAAGCCGATAGCATGACCAAGAAAGACATGCAGACGCTGCTCGCCCCCCTCACCGATCCCACCGATCCGTTCCACTACATGGCGAACGAACTTCTGGCCTACATGGATTATCGCGAAGGCAATGTCGCGGCGGCCCAGAAGGAATACGAACAACTCGCCGCCGAGAAAGACGCAAGCCAGGGCGTGAAGGAACGCGCCGGTGCGATGGCCGCTTTCCTTGCCGCCGGCGGCATTCGCAATGTCGGCACCGTTCCGCCGCCGCCCGCACGCCCCGCACAATCTGCGCCTGCCCAACCTGCCGCCGAACAAGCAGCCCCCGCCCCCGCAACAGAGCCCGCTAAGAAACCATGAGATTTCGCACGCTACGCATACTGGCGCCCGCACTCGCCGCCAGCCTGCTCGTCTCGGGCTGCAGCACCTTCGATTTCATGGATAGCTGGTTCACCGGCACCTCGAAGTCGAAGCTGAAGGGCGAACGCATTTCGGTGATGACCGCCGATGAATCGCTGAAAGCCGATCCCGAAATGGCGGCGGTGAAAGTGATCCTGCCGAGGCCCTACGTGAACACCGAATGGCCCAATCCCGGCGGCTACGCGTCCAACGCGATGTATCACCTGCAAGCGCCGGGCGCATTCAACAAGGTGTGGGAAGCCGATGTCGGCCAGGGCTCGACGTCCGAGTCGCGCCTCACCGCGCCGCCCGTCGTTGCCGGTGGGCGCGTCTTCGTGCTCGACGCCGCCGCCACCATCCACGCACTCGATGCGCGCGACGGCACCGAATTGTGGA
This sequence comes from Rhizomicrobium sp., assembly GCA_035543495.1. Lineage (GTDB taxonomy): Bacteria > Pseudomonadota > Alphaproteobacteria > Micropepsales > Micropepsaceae > Rhizomicrobium. The sequence goes on from DATKJT010000008.1 coordinate 134,335, forward strand.
GCGCCTCGCTCGCGCCCAAAGGCGGCGAAGCCTCGTGGATGAACACCATGTCGCTCGGCCTGCTGGGCCAGGACAACCGCACCGATCCCACCAAAGGCTTCGGCGGCGGCCTCGCCTATTCCCAGGGCCGTCTCTTCGCGACCTCCGGTTTCGGACAAGTTGTGGCGTTCTCCGCGCAGAACGGCGGGCGTTTGTGGCGCACCGATCTGGGCGTTCCCATCGTCAACGCACCGACCGTCAATGGCGGGCGCGTGTTCGTTTCCTCGGAAGACAATCACTTCGAGGCGCTGGCCCAGACCGACGGCCGCAAGCTGTGGGACCATCAGGGCATCTCGGAAGCAGCCGGCATTCTCTCCAGCACCAGTGCCGCGGTCGCGGGCGAATTTGTCATCGTGCCCTATACCTCGGGCGAGCTTTACGCGATCCGCGTGCAGAACGGCCGCCCTGCCTGGAACGACATGCTCACCCGTTCGGGACAGGTCACCGCCCTTTCCGAACTCGATGACATTGCGGGCCGTCCGGTGGTCGACCGCGATCTCGTCTTCGCCATCAGCCATTCGGGCCTGATGGCCGCGATCAGCCTTTCGACCGGCGACCGCGTGTGGACGCGCGACATCGGCGGCATCCAGACGCCATGGGCGGCGGGCGATTTCGTCTATGTGCTGACCACGGATTCCCAGCTTCTCTGCCTGCAGAGAAAAGACGGCCGCGTGAAATGGATCGTCCAGCTCGACCGCTGGGAAAATCCCGAGACCAAGGACGGCACCGTCGTCTGGGCGGGGCCCGTGCTCGTCTCCAACCGCCTCATCATGGTGTCGAACACCGGCGTCATCCTCGCCGTCTCGCCCTATACGGGCAAAAAACTGGGCACTGAGGAATTCGACGGCGGTTCGATGATCTCGCCCGTGGTGGCCAACGGCACGCTCTATCTTCTCACCAAGCACGCCAAATTGCTTGCGCTGAGATAGAACGTGGGTCATGGCCCTCACCCTTGCCATCGTCGGCCGGCCAAATGTCGGCAAGTCCACGCTCTTTAATCGTCTGGCGGGGAAGAAGCTCGCCATCGTCCACGACGAACCCGGCGTCACGCGCGACCGCCGCCTGGCCGATGGAAGCATCGGCAATATCGAACTTAAGCTGATCGACACCGCCGGTCTCGAAGACGACGAGCCCGGTTCGCTGCTTGCGCGCATGAAGGAACAAACACTTGCCGGCATCGACCAGGCCGATGTCGCACTGTTCCTGATCGACGCGCGCGCGGGTGTCACGGCGGGCGACGAGATCGTGGCCGACATCCTGCGCAAAACCGGCAAGCCCGTGATCCTCGCCGCCAACAAATGCGAAGGCCGTTCGGGCGAGGCGGGCATTACCGATGCCTATCGTCTGGGCTTCGGCGAGGCCGTCGCACTTTCCGCAGAACATGCGTTGGGCATGAGCGAACTCGAAGACGCGATTGCGCCCTTCGCCGAGGAAAGCGAACCCATCGACACCGAAGACGAAAACAAGCCGCTCAGGCTCGCCATCGTCGGCCGTCCGAATGTCGGCAAATCCAGCCTGTTCAACAAACTGCTGGGCGAAGAACGCGCCCTCACAGGCCCCGAAGCCGGCATCACGCGAGACGCCATTGCGGTGGAATGGGAAGCGGGCGGACGAAATATCCTGCTCCACGATACCGCGGGCCTGCGCAAGAAAGCACGCGCCGCCGGTCACATGCTCGAACAGCTTTCCATCGGCAGCACGCTCGACGCCATCCGTTTTGCCGATTGCGCCATCGTGCTGGTCGACGCCACCCAGCCTTTCGAACAGCAGGATCTGAAAATCGCCGACCTGATCGCGAACGAAGGCCGCGCGGTCGTCTTCGCCATCAACAAATGGGATCTGATCGAAGACCGTAACAAGGCCCTGAAGGACCTGCGCGAAAAACTCGACCGCCTGCTGCCGCAGGTTTCCGGCGCAGCACTCGTCACCGTCTCAGCCCTCACCGGCCAGGGTATCGACCGCTTGATGAACGCCGTGTTTGAGGCCGACCGCATCTGGAACACGCGCGTCTCGACCGCGGCGCTCAACCGCTTCCTGGAAGACGCGCTCTCCCGCCACCCCCCGCCCGCTGTCAAAGGTCGCCGCGTGCGCGTGCGCTACATGACCCAACCCAAATCGCGCCCCCCGACATTCGCGCTGTTCGGCAACCAGCTCGCAGCACTGCCGGAATCCTATCTGCGCTATCTCACCAACGAATTGCGTAAGAGCTTTGGCCTGAAGGGAACACCGATTCGCTTTCTGTTGCGCGGAAGCAAAAATCCTTACGCGAAGGACTAACCACAACCCTCATTGTCATCCCGGCCAAGCGATGCGGCAGCATCGCGCAGAGCCGGGACCTATTGTGCCGCTTCTCGGTGGGTCCCGCATCGCGCTGAAGCACGTCCGGGATGACAAGCAAATTGAAGCGGGAACTCCCCGCGCGCGACTTTCATCGCGAAAAAATATTTTCTCGAAAAATTTCCACGTCCATATCTAGCGGTGCGCAAAAACACACAACACAATGCGCTTCACCCCATTTCTCACAAATTCAATCGTTTAACCCCCTGCAGCGTTACGCTGCGTGCAACACGCAGAAAATCCTTGCAGCGCAACGCTCCTTCGTGCACAATAGTCACCTTCCGAAAATTATGAACGAAGCGGCGCGACGCCTCTAGTGTCGCGTCTCGCGGTAATTCACCAACGTCGCATTGTCGCTGAAGGAGGGCGACAGCATTTTCACGACCAGAGGTGCAATGTCCTCGGGTTTCGGCAGCGTATCGGGATCTTCGCCCGGCATCGCCTTGGCGCGCATCGCCGTGCGCGTGGCGCCAGGATTGAGCAGGTTCACCCGCACATTGGTGGTTTCGCATTCCGCCGCGTAGGTGAGCGCAAGCGACTCCAGTGCCGCCTTGCTCATCGCATAGCCGCCCCAGAACGCGCGGTGGTTTCGCGCCACGCCGGAGGAAACGAACACCACCCGGCCTGCGTCCGATAACTTCAGCAACGGATCGAGCGAACGGATCAACCGCCAGTTCGCGGTAACGTTCACATCGAGCAGTTCCTGAAAGGTCTTGGGCTGCATATGCGAAAGCAAGGTCAGAACACCGAGCACGCCCGCATTGCCGAGAAACCCGTCGAGCTTCTGCCACCGTTCGAAGATGGACGCACCCAGCCGGTCCAGCGCCTCGAAATCCTTGAGGTCGAGCGGAACCAGCGTCGCGGTACCGCCCACGGATTTGATCTCGTCGTCGAGTTCCTCAAGGCCGCCCACCGTGCGGGCCAGCGCAATCACATGCGCGCCTTCCGCAGCCAGCGCCTTGGCCGCGGCACGCCCGATGCCACGCGAAGCACCGGTGACGAGAATGATGCGGTTGGAGAGAGAGCCTGTCATGGAACCTGTCGGGGTGAGTAGTGAGTAGGGAATGGTGAGTAGCAAAAAGAAACGCTACTCACTACTCGCTATTCTCTGCTCCCCCTTCACGCCACCTCAGCCAGCAACGAGAGCTGCTTTTCGCCGCGCCCGCCGGTGATATCGGTGAGCCCGATGGGATAGCTGCCGGAGAAGCAGGCATCGCAGAATTGCGGCGCGTCGTTGTTGCGCCCCTTTTCGCCGGTGGCGCGGTAAAGCCCGTCCATCGACACGAAGGCGAGCGAATCCGCGTTGATGAAGCGGCGCATCTCTTCCACCGTCATGCGGTGGGCGAGCAGGTCTTCTTCGTTCGGGGTATCGACGCCGTAGAAGCAGGAATGCGTGGTCGGTGGGCTGGCGATGCGGAAATGCACTTCGCTGGCGCCCGCGTCGCGCACCATCTGCACGATCTTCTTGGAGGTCGTGCCGCGCACGATGGAATCGTCCACCAGGATCACGCGCTTGCCTTTCAGCTTGGCGCGGTTGGGATTGTGCTTCAGCCGCACGCCCAGATGGCGGATGCGATCGGACGGCTCGATGAAGGTGCGGCCGACATAGTGGTTGCGGATGATGCCGAGTTCGAACGGAATTTTCGCGGCTTGTGCAAAGCCCAGTGCCGCCGGCACGCCGGAATCCGGCACCGGGATCACCATGTCGGCGCTCGCCGGCGCCTCGCGCGCGAGTTCTTCGCCGATGGCCTTGCGCGCGTCGTAGACGCTGCGGCCTTCGGCGACGGAATCGGGCCGTGCGAAATAGACATATTCGAAGACGCAGAAACGATGAGGTTCTTTTTGGAACGGATGATACGACTGGATCCCGTCCTTGGTGATGACGATCACTTCGCCGGGCTCGATATCGCGCACGAATTCCGCGCCGATGATGTCGAGCGCGCAGGTTTCGGAGGCGAGGATCGGCGCACCGTCGAGATTGCCCAGCACCAGCGGCCGCACGCCGAACGGATCGCGCGCACCGATCAATTTCTTAGAGGTCAGAGCAACGAGCGAATACGCCCCTTCGACGCGCTTCAAGGCATCGACCAGCCGGTCCACGATCGGTCCGAAGGTCGAACGCGCCGCCAGATGAATGATGACTTCGGTATCCGACGTCGATTGGAAGATCGCGCCCTCGCGCACCAGGTCTTCGCGCAGGGTCCGCGCATTGGTGAGATTGCCGTTATGCGCCAGCGCAATCCCGCCGCCCGCAAGGTCCGCGAACATCGGCTGGATGTTGCGAACCACGGACCCGCCGGTCGTCGAATAGCGCACATGGCCCAGCGCGTTCGCGCCTTTCAATTTCTGCGCATGCAGGGAGCCTTTGCCGAACACATCGCCCACGAGGCCCGCGTGACGTTCCGCGATGAACTGCGTACCGTCATAGGTGACGATGCCGGCTGCTTCCTGCCCGCGATGTTGAAGCGCGTGCAAACCAAGCACCGACAGCGCGCCCGCATCCGGATGGCCGAAAATGCCGAACACGCCGCATTCTTCATGCAGCGTGTCCCCGTCGAAGGGCGTGTCGTCGCGAAGGCCGGTCATGGTTTTCCGTCTTCGGGTTTGTCCGTGTTCTCGATGAGGTTGTCTAGCGCGCGGCGCTCGTCGGCGCCATAGGTTTTCTTTTTGTGCTTTCTCAAGGATTTACCGGTCTGGGCCGCGGTTTCTTCGCGCATTCGGTCGGCCTTTTCGGCGATTCTGTCGCCGGTACCGGAAGGGGCCAGCGACAACACCGCCGCGCTGGCCTCCTGGATGTAGGGGAAGGTGCGGGCCTTGGTCATCCAATTGGGCTGATCCTTGACCTGCTGGAACGACGAATAGGCAAAGTAGAGAAGCCCGATCACGACCGCCCCGCGCACGACGCCGAAGAAGAACCCAAGCCCGCGGTCCAGACCGCTGACGGGCGAATGCTGCACCGTTTGCGAAATGCGATGCGCAAGAAATTCGAGAGGTATGAGCACGATCACGAACACGGTGAGATAGCCGAGCACCGCGCCAAGCCAAGGCGGCGACAAATGCGGCTCGATGATGTTCACCGCGATGTAGCCGAAATAGAGCGTCGCGAAGATCGCGGCCACCCAAGAGAAGATGCCCAGCGTCTCCGCCACGAAGCCGCGATAGGTCGCGTAAGCGGCCGATCCCAGCAGGATCAGAACCACCAGGATGTCGACAAACGTAAAACCGGAACCGTCCATGATTCCTCTATTCTACCACGCCCATTCGTTTTTTCTGTCCGGCGCTCGCCGACCCGGCAAGTCCCAGAAGTTCATGCACCGACCTGACCTGCACCAGTTCGATGCCCGCATCGACCTTGGTCCCTTCGGGCACATAAGCCCGGGTGAACCCAAGCTTTGCCGCCTCCTTGAGCCGGAGCTCTGCCTGCGGCGCCGGCCGCACGTCGCCCGACAGGCTCAACTCCCCAAAGAACACGGTCTCCGCGGACAAAGCCTCCCCGGAGAAGGACGAGATCAGGGCCGCAGCGGCTGCCAGATCGGCCGCGGGCTCGCCGATCTTCAGCCCGCCCGCCACGTTCAGATAGACATCGTGGGCGCTGATTCCGAGCCCCGCTCGGGCATCCAGCACGGCGAGGATCATGGCCAGCCGCCCCGTATCCCAGCCCACCACGGCCCGTCGCGGCGTCCCGTAACCGGCGGGCGCCACAAGAGCCTGAATCTCGACCAGCAGAGGCCGCGTACCCTCCAGCCCGGCAAACACCGCGGCTCCCGGCGAGCGGGAATTGCGGTCGCCCAGGAACAGCGCGGAGGGGTTGGAGACTTCGGCGAGGCCCGTTCCGGTCATCTCGAACACGCCGATCTCGTCGGTCGGCCCGAAGCGATTCTTCACCGCCCGCATCACACGGAAGTGATGCCCGCGCTCGCCTTCGAAATAGAGAACCGCGTCGACCAGATGCTCCACCGCCTTGGGACCTGCGATCTGCCCTTCCTTGGTGACATGCCCGATCAGAAGAACCGCAGCGCCGGAAGATTTCGCATAACGCACCAGATCGAACGACGCCGTGCGCACCTGCGCGATGGTGCCAGGAGCTGCCTCCATCGCGGAAGTCCAGATCGTCTGAATGGAATCGATGGCAACGATGCCTGGCACAGGCCCCGCGTCGAGCGTGGCCAGAATATCTTCAACACAAGTGGCAGACCCCAACTGCACCGGCGTGTCGGACAATCCCATCCGCGCTGCGCGCAATCGAACCTGCGCCATTGCTTCTTCGCCGGAGATGTAAACCGCGTTGCCGCCATTCTTCGCGTAGGAGGCAAGCGCCTGCAGAATGAGAGTCGATTTGCCGACACCCGGATCGCCGCCGATCAGCAGCGCCGAACCGGGCACGAGACCGCCGCCGCAAACACGGTCGAATTCGGCGACGCCCGTCACGCGACGCGGCGGCGCCTGGTCGGTGGTCTTCAGGTCTTCAAGTGCAAAGCGCCGCCCGCGTCCGGTGCGTTTCGCGCCGCTGCCGATCGGCGGAGGAGCGGCTTCTTCGACGAGCGTGTTCCAGCCGCCGCAGGCATCGCAACGGCCGGCCCATTTGTTGTGAACGGTACCGCAGGACTGACAAACGAAAGTGGCTCCAGAACGCGCCACGTCAGGCCCTGACCTCCATCTTGATGGGTCCTTCGGCACGGCCGTTGATGAACTGGTCGACATATTCGTTGCCGGTTTCGTCGATCCTGTCCGTCGGCCCGTCCCAAATGATCTTGCCTTTGTAGAGCATAGCAATGCGATCGGAGATTTTGCGAGCGCTCACCATGTCGTGGGTGATCGAAAGCGCGGTCACGCCCAGATCCTTCACCGTCGAAACAATGAGGTCGTTGATGACATCCGCCATGATCGGATCGAGCCCTGTCGTGGGTTCGTCGAAGAAAATGATTTCAGGATCGGAAGCGATCGCGCGCGCCAGGCCCACGCGCTTCTGCATCCCGCCCGATAATTCGGACGGATATAGCTTCGCCACGTCCGGCCCCAGCCCGACCTTGCCGAGCTTGTCGATTGCGATTCCGCGCGCGTCTTTGCGGTTCATGCCGCGGCCCTGAACCAGTCCGAACGCCACATTTTCCCAGACCGACAACGAGTCGAAAAGAGCAGCCCCTTGGAACAGCATCGCGAACTTCTTGAGATATTCGTCCCGCCCGCGCCCGCTGAGATGGGTGACTTCCTCGCCATCTACGAAAATCTGCCCGGCTTCGGGATGCAGGATTCCGAGAACGGATTTGATCATCACCGACTTGCCGGTGCCCGATCCGCCGATCACGACCAGCGACTCGCCCTTGCCGATGGAAAGATTGACGCCGTCGAGCACGACCTTCGGCCCGAAGCGTTTCTTCACGCCGCGCAGTTCGACCTTGGGTGCGCCGTCCGCCATCGCTCAGGTCTCAAAAAGGAGCGAAGTGAGGATGTAGTTGGCGGCGAGGATAAGAATCATCGAGGAGGTAACCGCGTCGGTCGTCGCTGCGCCCACCCCTTGCGCGCCCCCCTTGGAATTGAACCCATGGTAGCAGCCCATCAGGGCGACAATGAAACCGAACACGGCCGCCTTGATAAGGCCGGAACTCACGTCCTGATTGGTGAGGAAGTTCACGGAGTTCTCGAGATAGACGTAACCGTTGAAGCCGAGGCTCTGGGTCGAGACCGTGTAACCGCCGAGAATGCCGATGGCATCCGCGATGGCCACAAGGATCGGCATAGTGATGACCGCGGCGAGCACGCGAGGCGCCACCAGGTATTTGAATGGATTGGTGGCCAACGTAGTCAACGCATCGATCTGCTCGGTGACGCGCATGGTGCCGATTTCGGCGGCAATCGCCGCTGCAACGCGGCCCGCGAACATCAGGCCGGCAATCACCGGCCCCAATTCGCGGCAGATGCCGAGAGCCACCACTTGCGGAACGAATCCTTCCGCGCCGTAGCGGGAGGAGCCGATATAGATTTGCAGCGCCAGCACACCGCCGGTGAAGAACGCCGTCATGCCCACTACGGGCAAAGACAACCAACCCACGCGGAACATCTGTTTGAACAGCAGCGACCAATAGATCGGCGGCCGCACGCAATGGCCAACAGCACGGCCTGTGAAAATCCCAAGCCGGCCGGCCGCTGCGAGAAAATTGAGAACCGCGCGCCCGATCGGGGCAAATATGTTCATCGCAAAGCCTCGTAGTGACGGTGCGCGCGATGGCTGAGCGAGGTCAGGATTTCATAGGCGGCGGTGCCGGAATCGGCAGCCAGTTCCTCAAGCGAAATGTCGTCGCCCAGAAACTCGGCGTCATCGCCCACCTTCACGCGGGGAATGTCGGTGACATCGAGCGTGATAAGATCCATGGAAACACGCCCCACAATCGGCGCGCGCTTTCCCGCAACGGAAGCTTTTCCGCGATTGCCGATAGCCCGCATCAACCCGTCCGCATACCCCAAGGCCACAGTTGCGAGCGTCGAGTTCCGCCCGACCCGATAGCTTGCTCCGTACCCAACGGTTTGGCCGCAGTCAACGCGCCGGAGCTGGAGGATTTTGCCGGTCAGCCGGACGACGGTGCGAAAGGGATTGGGCTGGCTCGGCTGGGGGTTCCCTCCATAGAGCCCGATACCCGGCCGGACCAGGTCGAAAGCGTAATCCCGGCCCAAAAGAACGCCTCCGGAAGACGAAAGGCTGGCCGGCGCCGGCGGCAGCTTGGCAAGCGCGGTGCGGAAACGATCCCGTTGGACTTTGTTCATCTCGTGGTCAGGCTCGTCGGCACAGGCCAGATGGCTCATCAGGAGCACCACATTGAGTCCGGACAGGCGCTTTTTCGATTCGGCGACCAGAACAGCCAATTCGTCTGTCGGCAGCCCAAGCCGGTTCATGCCCGTATCGATGTGAATGGCCGCATCCGGCCGCCCAGGACCAGACCAGTTCGCGAGATCGGACAGCGAATTGAGCACCGGGGTCAATCGATGAGCCAACAGCGCAGGAATGGCCTCCGGTGCTGCGCCATCGAGAACGAAGATACGCGCCTCCGGCACCAGCGACCGCAAGGCAACCCCTTCGTCCAGCCGGGCGACGAAGAACGTATCGCATCCCGCTTCCTCAAGGGTCTGGGCGGCGGGCCCCAGGCCCGTTCCATAGGCATCGGCCTTCACAACCCCGGAGACGGCGGTACCGGAGATGCGCCCGCATTCGCGCCAATTGTCTGCAATCGCGGACAGGCGAATGTCGAGACGGGCGGCCTCGAAGCCGGAAGAAACGGCGTCTGTGGATTCGGTTCGGTCCATGGGGCCGGGAGAATGACGGGGGGCGAATGGCACGTCAAAGCGGCACGGCCGCCTCAAAATTCACCCCTCGTTCGCGAGGTTGCTGAACCGGGTGAACCGGTCGTCGAAGAAGAGTTCGATCTTGTTGGTCGCGCCATGGCGGTGCTTTTCGACCAGCACTTCGGCGCGGCGATGGCAGCGTTCCATCTTTTCGAGCCATTTGGAGTGCTCGGTCGTGCCCGCCTCGGGCTCGCGGGATTTGAGATAGTACTCTTCGCGGAACACGAACATCACGACGTCGGCGTCCTGCTCGATGGAGCCAGATTCGCGAAGGTCGGACAGCACCGGACGCTTGTCGTCGCGCGCATCGACGCTACGGGAGAGCTGGGAAAGTGCGAGCACCGGAACATTCAGTTCCTTGGCCAACGTCTTCAACCCCTTGGTCACTTCGGTGATTTCCTGAACGCGGTTTTCCGCGCGGCGCGACGGCTCGATCAGTTGGAGATAGTCGATGACGATGAGGCCGATATTCTTTTCCCGCTTGAAGCGGCGCGAGCGCGCCGCGATCTGCGCAATCGAGATGCCGCCCGTATCGTCGATATAGAGCGGCAGGTTGGAAAGGTCCTGCATGGCGAGAACGAATTTTTCCCACTCGCTTTCCGTGAACCGGCCCGACCGCATCTTCCACATCTCGATCTCGGCCTGTTCGGACAGAATACGAGCGGAAAGTTGCTGGGCCGCCATTTCGAGCGAGAAAAGAAGAACCGGCGCACCGCGCGAAACCTCGGCACCGGCTTCCTGGTCCTGCACGTAATAGCGTGCGGCGTGGAACGCCATGTTGGTGGCAAGTGCGGTTTTGCCCATACCCGGGCGGCCTGCGAGGATCAGAAGATCGGACGGCTGCAGTCCCTGCAGAAGATTGTCGATGTCGGTGAACCCGGAAGAAACGCCGGAAATACGGCCGCCGCGCTGCTGCGCGCGCTCCGCCGACTCCACGGCCCGGCGCAGGGATTCCGCAAAGTCGATAGGCCCTTCGCCGTAACGCGAGCTTTCGCTGACGGCATAGAGAGCTTTTTCGGCCGCTTCGATCTGCTGCTGTGGCGGCTTTTCGTGCGGCGCCTCGTAGGCGGTGTTGACGATATCCTCGCCGATCTGGATCAGGGCACGGCGGATATGCAGTTCGGACAATATCTTCGCGTAGTCGCGAACGTTGGGAAGCGCAGGGGCCGCCTCTGCAAGGCCTGCAAGATAAGCGTGGCCGCCCACTTCGATGAGCCCCGGATCGTTCTTCATCGCGGCATGCAGAGTCAGCGGCGTGATGACCATACTGCCGCGTTCGAAACTCTGCAGCATGATCTCATAGATGCGCTGATGCAGCGGATCGTAGAAATGTTCGGAACGCAGGCTCCCGGAGACACGTTCCAACGCACGGTTGTCCACCAGGATCGAACCGAGCAAAGCCTGCTCGACTTCGATGTCGTAAGGGACGTGCCGGTAGATTTCCTGTTCCATTGCGCGCTGTTGGTCTCGGCCGGGCGGGGCACGGGTTATAGCAAGGCCTGGCGCACCCGATAGCCGCCATGAGTCGGTTGTTCACAAGGATATTTGGAAATTCGTCCACAGGGAATCCGTGGACGCCAAGGTACTCAGCGGCAATGGAATTTATGAACACGTCAGGCGGCACGGATGCTGCGAGGCATATGGTCCGTCCCCGAGAAAGACATGCTTCGCTCCCGGTCGTACATATAATCCCGGGTAATCGGCAGCGTTTCCACCCGTTTGACGAGCTGAATCTGGAAGACGACCAGTCCTTCGCGGCGGAACCCCATCTCCGCGCCGGCCAGATAGAATTCCCACATGCGGCAGAAGCGTTCGTCGTAGATCTCTGCGATCTCCTCGCGGTGGCTGTTGAAGCGGCGGCGCCACTCTTTGAGCGTTTCTGCATAGTGCAGCCGCAGCACTTCCACGTCCGAAACCATCAGCCCGCTTTTCTCGATCGCGGGAAGGACCTCGGAAAGAGCCGGCGTATAGCCGCCGGGGAAAATATATTTGGCAATCCAAGGGTTCGTCGCGGCAGGCACATCGGAACGGCCAATAGTGTGTATCAGCGCAACGCCGTCGTCTCTCATCAGGTCGCGAACTTGCGCGAAGAACGCATCGTAATAAGACACGCCCACATGCTCGAACATGCCGACCGAAACGACGCGGTCAAACTGGCCTGCTATGGAGCGGTAATCGATCAAATCGAATTTGCAACGTTCGCCGAGCCCCGCTTTCTTCGCGCGATCGCGAGCAATGGCGATCTGCTCTTCCGAAAGCGTGACGCCTTTCACGACGGCGCCGGTATCGCGCGCAATATCGAGCGCAAGGCCGCCCCACCCGCAACCGATATCGAGGACACTCAAGTTTTGTTCGTTAAGAAAAAGCTTGGCCGCAATATGTCGCTTCTTGGCAATCTGCGCTTCTTCCAGCGTGTCGCTGGGATCGTTGAAGTAAGCGCACGAATATTGACGGTCCTTGTCCAGAAACAGGTCGTAAAGGCGGGCCGACAAATCGTAGTGGTGAGCGACGTGATCTTTCGAACGGGATGCGGGATTGTATTGAGAGAAACGCCTCACCATCTTGCGCCAGATATCGCCGACTTTGAGAAGCGCGGACTCCCGACGGAACCGCGCGAGATTGCTCATCAGAATGTCGAGCACGAGCGCGATGTCGCCCTCTTCGACTGTCAGGCGCCCGTCCATGTAGAGCTCGCCGAACTTCAGGTCCGGACGAAGGGCAAGTTCAAATCCGGCTCGCTTGTCATGCAGCTTGACTGTGGCGCGGGGTGCACCTGTCCCGAACGTCCGGCGGCTATTGTCGGGCGAGATCAGCGTCAGGCTGCCCTGACGGACAATGGAACGCAGCAAATGGGCGAGCATTTACCCTCCCCGGCTTTACTCCATGGGGAAATGCTAGACCCGCCGGCGGGGTTTCGTGAAGAGGGCAAAAATCCTGGCCTCGGCCGCAAACATCTCAGTGCCCGGATCGAAATGCCTCGGCATAAACCTCTGGCTGAAAACCGACAATCAGCTTGCCGCCGATGTCAAGCACGGGACGTTTGATGATCGACGGCTGTGTCAGCATCAACGAAACGGCTTTCTTTTCCGTGACACCGTCACGATCCTTTTCCGGCAATTTGCGAAAGGTGGTGCCTGCCCGATTTAGAAGAACCTCCCAACCGACTTTCTTGATCCAGCCTTCAATCCTTGGGCGATCGATGCCTTCTGTCTTGTAGTCGTGAAAGGAATAAGTCACGCCATGCCCATCGAGCCATGCGCGCGCCTTCTTCATGGTGTCGCAATTCCTGATGCCATAAATCGTGACTTCTTTTGTCATTTGGCCCCTCGGTAGCGTCAAGCGCCTGAACAGCCTAGGCGCTTAAGGCCCAGCGCCCGAGATGAATGTGGTTCGTTTTGCCAAGCTGACTGTGGATAAGAACGAAGGCGCTGATTCGCCAAGTTACGGGTGGGACCGCGAAAGGCTTCATTCGCTGGCGATCGTAGGTCAACGTCATATGCGGTTTGAACTCGCCTCGCGTAGCGGCGCCAAGCCCCGCTTCGCCGAGCGCCGCTCCAAGCGCACCATGTAACGCGTGCCATGGTGCGCTATCGGAAGTGAGGACGAAGGGATAGACACCGGTTGAATTGCGAAAGCTCTCCGCGCGCTGAAAGGCAACCTCAAATGCTGGGACATTGATGTGAGATGCCGCGACGCTCGCAAGATTGACGATCTCTTCCGGAAGCTTCGGCCAGTCGCCCAGATGAAACAACGTGACGTGCAAATGTTCTGGGAGAATCAGCGTACCTTCGAGTGTATTGTCCCGTTTTATCTGAGCGGCCAATGCGTGAATCTCTGCCGCCGTACCATCGTCGGGCACACACGCAAAGAAAATCCGCTCTTTCTGCGACGGACCGAATTTGCGGCGTCCCCTGCGAGCCTGCATCGCCGTTCGGTGGTTACTCCCACTCGATGGTGCCGGGCGGCTTTGACGTCACGTCATACACGACACGGTTAATGCCGCGAACCTCGTTGACAATACGCGTCGAAACACGAGCCAAAAAGGAGTGTTCGAATGGATAGTAGTCGGCCGTCATGCCATCGCTGGAGGTGACGGCGCGAAGGGCAAGAACATAGTCATATGTACGTCCATCGCCCATCACGCCCACGGTGCGTACGGGAAGCAGAACGGCAAAGGCTTGCCAGATCTTGTCATACAGGCCCGCCTTGCGGATTTCGTCGAGATAGATCGCATCGGCCTTGCGCAGGATTTCGAGTTTTTCGCGCGTGATCTCTCCGGGCACGCGAATGGCAAGGCCCGGTCCGGGGAATGGATGACGACCAACAAACGTCTCCGGCAAACCCAATTCGCGGCCGAGAGCGCGCACTTCATCCTTGAAGAGTTCGCGCAGCGGCTCGACGAGATTGAGCTTCATGCGTTCCGGAAGACCGCCGACGTTGTGATGAGATTTGATAGTGACAGAGGGACCGCCAGTGGCCGACACGCTTTCGATCACATCAGGATAGAGGGTGCCCTGCGCCAGAAACTCAGCCCCGCCAATCTTGTGAGCTTCGCCGTCAAACACGTCAATGAAAGTAGAACCAATGACCTTGCGCTTTTTCTCAGGGTCACTGATGCCTTCAAGGCGACCCAGAAACAGGTCTCCAGCATCCACATGCACAAGAGGAATGTTGTAGTGCCCCTTGAACAGGGACACTACTTCATCGGCTTCGCCCGCGCGCATCAACCCCGTGTCTACGAAGATACAGGTGAGTTGATCGCCGATCGCCTCGTGAATAAGGACTGCAGCGACGGACGAGTCGACGCCGCCCGACAATCCGCAGATCACTTTGCCCCTGCCGACTTGCGCACGAATCTTTTCGATCTCTCGCGCGCGAAAGGCATGCATGTTCCATTCGGGCATTATTCCGGCGATGCCGTTTACAAAGTTCTTCAGAATAGTCGCGCCCCGGGGGGTATGCGCAACTTCGGGATGAAACTGCACGCCATAGAAGCGCTTGGCCTCGTTGGCGATAGCAGCATAGGGCGAGCCTTCCGACGTCGCGATGATCTCGAAACCCGGTGGTATCGCAGTAATCTTGTCGCCGTGGCTCATCCAAACGGGTTCGCTCCCGTTTGTATCTCCGAGGCCGGCAAGTAGCGGCGAGCGCTTTTCGATGCGGATATCGGCGCGCCCGAATTCGCGGTTGTGGCCAGCTTCCACCTTGCCGCCCAACTGCGCGCTCATCGTCATCTCGCCGTAGCAGATGCCGAGAACGGGCACGCCCATCTCGAAAACCTGCTGGGGAGCACGAGGCGTATTCGATTCGGTGACGGACGCCGGGCCACCTGAGAGTACAATGGCTCGTGGCAGAGGCGCGCTTTTCAGCGCCTCTTCTGCCTTGTTGTAAGGGACAATCTCGCAGTAGACGCCAGCTTCGCGCACACGCCGCGCAATTAGCTGTGTTACCTGCGAACCGAAGTCGATGACCAGAACGGGAGCCGCCATGGGCGGATTTAGATCAGGGACCTAGTTGTTGTCCAGCGCGGCGGATTTGCCCGTCCGTTCCGCCCGGCTGACCTCAGCCATGCCTTTTTTTGCGGCAGGATCGGCAGGATCGATGTCGAGAGCTTCGTCATAATATTGCATCGCCAGATCGGTCTGGTGTGCCCGAGCGTAGAAGTCGCCGAGGGCTGCATAAGTGGCCGCCCGCGAGGGATCGGCTACCAGGGCAGCCTGGATGTAGAGAATCGCGTCCTGCGTATTGCCGGCTGCTTCCGCAGTACGGCTCTCCTTGATGAGAGCGTCGATATTACTTTCGACCGCAAAAGCGGGTGCAGAAAGAAGAGCGAACATGGAGGCAGCAAGGAGAAGGTGCTTCATTGGGATAACCAGTTCCTGATTTTGGGTTCTTTACGGGGCCTTATCCCGAACTAAGACACCGACAAAAAAGCCATCTGTGCCCGTAACATACGGCGAAGCCCGGAAGAAGTCATCGGGGAGCGGTAAATCGACCGCGCCGCCTGTTTCTCGCCAGATTGCTCCCACGTTAGACAACCGAAAACCGGGATGATGGGACAGGAACGCCATAACACGATCTTCGTTTTCGCATGGAAGGATGGAACATGTCGCATAGACCAAGCGTCCGGCTGGCCCCACCTTGGCTGCTGCCTGATCTAAAAGTCGATCTTGTATGGACATCAGGTCTGTCAGCCGCGCCGGCGTAAGGCGCCCTCGCAACTCGGGCTGCCTGCGCCAAACACCTGTTCCGCTACAGGGTGCATCCACAAACACCAGATCGAAAAGGCCGTCAGGTGGCTCTCTTTTGAGGACATGAGTATCGATAATCGAAGCGCCCGCGCGAAGGGCTCTCGGGCGAAGGGCAGCAAGGCGTCTTTCATCGATGTCGCAAGCAACAATTTTGCCGCGATTCTTCATTTCGGACGCAAGCGCGAGGGACTTTCCTCCGGCGCCCGCGGCGAGATCGAGGACCCGTTCGCCCGGCTGCGCGCGAGCGAGCAAAGAGGCAATCTGGGATGCCTCATCTTGAAATTCGAACGCACCGGCTTCGAACAACCCATGACGGCCGAGGGATGAAAGGCCGACGCTTGAGGGAAGACGGATGCCATACGGCGAAAATCTCGTGCACTCGGCGGAATAACCTTCTGCAAGAAGTTTATCGAGTACTTCATCCCGCTCAACCTTTAGCGAGTTCACACGAAGATCAACCGGCGCACGACCAGTTAGCGCCTTCATTTCAGCCAACAAATTTAAGCCCAAGGCGCGTTCAAGTTCAGCTTGAAGAAATTGAGGAAATTCGCCTTCCGCCGAACAGGGTATGGCGCCAGACGGTGTCACCGTAATTTGGCTGCGTTCCCTATTGTCGAGTGTCGACGGTCCGTAGCGGGAACCATCAAAAAGACATTCAATTTGGGCCAACGGAATGTCGTCGTTCAGGAGGGAAGCGATAACGGCAGAGCGCGGATCCCCGCTTTGCATACGCCAGGCAAAGGAGAAACTGTGTCGCAACACCGCGTAAACCCGCTCGGCAATAGCAGCGCGATCTTTCGATCCGGCGAAGCGATGACTTCGCGCCCAATCGCGCAGAAGGCGGTCGGCAGGTTGAGTCGATTTCTGCAGATGCTCGAGAATCTCAATTGCGGCCTGGAGCCGTGCGGATGGCGTCATGACGTCTTATTTCGCAACTGGCGCCATTCGTAAAATCAAATTTACCATGATCTTCCCAGAATCGTCCCCTTCCGAGGTTTGCAGTTCGAAGGATCGAATGAAATCAAAAATACTATATTTATCGAACGTTAAAGGAAAAATGGTGTCATAGAACGCCGAAAAGAAAGGCGAAAGTCATGCCTTCACGCTCGTTGAACACATTTTACATAAGTGCCGGCCTTGCGATCGCTGCAGCGTGCGCGTTTCTTGGCCTTGCCTATTTCGCCATTAACTCGTCTTCGAGCTTTGTCCCCACCCTGCTGGCCGGCCTTGGTCTTGCCACTTGCGCAGCAGTTGCAGTTCTTCAGTTCAATGTGGCACAGCAGTGGAACGATCTGAACGAAACGCTGGAACGCACGCGAGCAAAGCTTGCCGTTGAGATCAATGCGGGGCGCGCCAAGTCGAGTTTCCTCGGCAAGATCAGCCACGAACTGCGTACGCCTCTCAATGCCATTATCGGTTATGCCGATGTGTTGACACAGCATATGTTCGGACCCATCGGCAGTCCCCGCTATGACGACTACGCAATGAACATCCGCCAAGGTGGCGAGACACTGCTCAACATCGTCAACGATCTGTTTGAGATCGCTCGCGCCAATGCGCGCGACGGCGAATTTACCTGCGAGCCGATTGATGCGGGCGTTGTGGCGGGCAAGGTGGTCGCGGAATTGAACCCAAAGGCCGCCGACAAGGGCCTGCACCTGAAGATCGATGTGTTGCCGAGACCAATCTGGGCTTTCGGACAACGTGAAGCATTGCGTCAGGTTTTGTTGCGCGTGGTTGGAAATGCCATCAAGTTCACCGACCATGGCGGGACAATAGTGGTCAATGTGGTGCCTTCGCCAAATAGTGTGCACATCATGGTGACTGACAACGGCATCGGCATTCCACAGGAACATCTTGCCCAGCTCGGTACCGCATTTACACAGGTCGAAGATCATGCCTCCCGCACTCACGGCGGTTTGGGACTTGGGCTCGCAATAGCCCGCGGCTTGGTCGAGCGTATGGACGGCAATCTCAAAATCGAGAGCATTTCGGGCCGTGGAACGCGTGTCACCATACACCTCCGCGATGCCGAGGAGCACGCTGCGCCCAAAGATGATATGGGGCCGGGGCCGAAAGAAAAAGATTATTTCCGCGCAACCGGGGGCCAGAACCCGTTCGAAGCAGCCGCTTAAAAGAGCGCTTGGAATTGACGGCAGTTGCAACTCTGACGGCCGCGACGGGAATCTATTATTGCCCACCCGGATAGTTCGGGCTTTCCCGGGTCACCACCACATCGTGCACGTGGCTTTCGCGCAATCCGGCACCCGTAATGCGCACAAACTGTGCCTTCTTATGAAATTCTTCGACGGTGGGACAGCCGGTGTAACCCATCGCAGCCCGCAAGCCGCCGATTACCTGATGCACAACGTTTGATACCGGCCCCTTGTAAGGGACTTGTCCCTCAACACCTTCGGGAACGAGTTTCAGCGTGTCGTTTACTTCGGCCTGGAAATAGCGATCGGCCGAGCCACGCGCCATCGCGCCAACTGATCCCATTCCGCGATAACCTTTGTAGGAACGACCTTGATAGAGAAACACCTCGCCAGGTGCCTCTTCAGTGCCTGCGAGCAGAGAACCCACCATCGCGACGTTGGCACCCGCAGCAATCGCCTTGGCCAAATCGCCGGAATATTTGATGCCACCATCCGCTACGACGGGAATGCCGACTCTGGAGGCAACCGAAGCCGCATCCATTATCGCCGTCAATTGAGGTACGCCAACACCGGCCACAATGCGGGTCGTACAGATCGAACCCGGCCCGATGCCAACCTTGATAGCATCCGCGCCTGCATCTATCAGAGCCTTGGCGGCATCCGCGGTGGCGATGTTTCCACCAAGTATCTGGGTGTAATTCGATTCTTTCTTGATGCGGCTGATCGCATCGATCACACCCTTGGAATGGCCATGTGCCGTATCGACCACGACGACATCGCATTCCGCTTCTATAAGAGCAAGCGCGCGTTTGAAGCCGTCTTCGCCCACGCCGGTCGCAGCGGCCACTCTCAATCTTCCGCGCTCGTCTTTGGTGGCGTTTGGGTATTTCTGAGCCTTCTCGATGTCTTTGACAGTAATGAGGCCGACGCAACGATACGCGTCATCCACAACCAGGAGCTTCTCAATGCGGTGTTGATGAAGCAGGCGTTTGGCTTCTTCCGGCTTAACGCCCTCGCGCACCGTGACGAGCCTTTCCTTCGTCATCAGCTCGTGTACCGGCTGATGAAGATCGGTGGCAAACCGCACGTCGCGGTTCGTGAGAATGCCCACGAGTTTGCCTGCGCCCTTGCCGTTGGCCCCTTCGACCACAGGAATGCCGGAAATCGAGTAACGCTGCATCAGCGAGAGGGCGTCGGCGAGCATGGCACTTGGTGCAATGGTGACTGGGTTCACCACCATGCCACTTTCGAATTTCTTGACGCGACGAACCTGCTCAGCCTGCTCTTCGATGGTGAGATTTTTGTGAATCACACCGATACCGCCAGCCTGGGCCATTGCGATCGCCAGATTGGCCTCTGTGACCGTATCCATGGCGGCGGAAATGAGAGGAATACCAAGTTCGACAGTTTTGGTGAGACGGCTTCGCGTATCCACCTGCCCCGGTAGGACTTCGGAAGCTGCCGGAACCAGCAGCACATCATCGAAAGTGAGGGCTTCGCGAATGCTCAGAGCACGTCCTTAAACAGGGCCTCTTTGAGCGCCGAGCCTTTACCAGCGCCCCTCCGATTCCGCAAGGGAGCAGCATAGGTGGCCTTGATAGGTGCCCTATCGATCACCCTTAAACCCTTGAGCCACAAGATAAAGTTCTACCGATTCCGAGCGCGACGCGGGCGGTTTGACATGTTTTACATCGGAGAAGTTCTTTTTGATGCGTGCGAGAAGTTCCCCCGTGGCACCGCCCTGAAATGCCTTGCCGACAAAGACCCCGCCTGGCTTCAAAACGTCTACTGCCAAATCCAGTGCTGCTTCCAAAAGCGCCGTCGTACGCAAATGGTCGGTCGCGCGGTGTCCGGTTGTAGAAGCCGCCATATCGGACAGGACTACGTCAGCCGGGCCTCCGAGTGCCGTCTTCAATCGATGGGGTATTTCCGGATCTGTCAGGTCGCCGAGAAATACCTGTGCTCCTGGTATGGGCTCCATCTCGAGAATATCGATAGCAACAATATTCCCCGTTTCTCCTATCCGTTGAGCAGCAACCTGACTCCATCCCCCCGGCGCCGCGCCAAGATCGAGAATACGAGCCCCCTTTTTTAGGAAGTGAAATTTTGAATCGAGTTCGATAAGCTTAAAGGCCGCGCGGCTGCGATAACCCTTTGTCTTTGCCGAATGAACATAGGGGTCGTTGAGCTGTCGCTCGAGCCATCGGCGCGATGATGCAGTACGCCCCCTTGTACTCCTGACCCGTATGCGGTCACCGCCACGGCCCGAACCCCGATCATTCATATTCCTATCCACATGCTAAGCGACTGGATTTCAATGGTAACATCACGGGTTCTTCTCCGCCGCGCAAGGCCGACATTCGCCCGCAGGCGCGGGTGGTTCCTTGACGGTTTTGCACCTGCAAAATAATAAGTTGCAACGTCGGCAATGACGTTGCCACAGCCGTCATTGTGGCCGCCAAAATCAAAACGAATTGCAGGTGCAATCATGCGGCATGTGAGCCGAACAATCTTCGTTGTTGCGTTGTTGCTCGCGACGGCAGCCTGCAATCGCAGCAGCGGGAACAAACCCCCGCCGCCGGAGGTGGGTGTTGTCACCGTGCAACCGCAACAGGCGTTGCTTGAAGTCGAATTGCCGGGGCGCACTTCGCCCTTTGCGACATCTCAGGTACGCCCGCAAATAAATGGAATCGTCCAGGCGAGATTGTTTAAGGAAGGCGGTCAGGTCGCAGCCGGGCAGCCGCTTTATCAGATCGATCCCAAGCCCTATCGGGCGACCTATGACAATGCGGCGGCAACGCTTGCCACAGCGAAGGCGAAAGCCACGCGCTACGCGGCACTCTTGAAGGAGAAGGCGGTCGCGCCGCAGGACTATGACGATGCCCTTGCTGCCTACAAGGAAGCAGCAGCCAATGCCGAAGCGGCGCGTATCAATCTAGATTACACCCGGATTACCGCGCCCATATCGGGCATCATCGGACGGTCGCTTGTTACTCAAGGGGCATTGGTGACGGCAAACCAGGCAGATCCGCTTGCCACCATTCAGACGCTCGATCCCATTTACGTCGACATCAATCAGTCAAGTTCCGAATTGCTTGCCCTGAAGCGCGCGATGGCGGACGGGCAAGTAAGCCGGGATGCGCCGCAGGGCACACGAGCGACGCTCATACTGGATGACGGCACCACATATGGGCGCGAAGGCACATTCGAGTTTAGCGAAGTCACCGTCGATCAAACCACCGGCACGGTGACGCTGCGCGCCCGCTTCCCCAACCCGGACGGCCTACTGCTGCCCGGAATGTACGTGCGCGCGCAAATCGTCGAGGGCGTGAACGAGAAAGCGATACTCGCCCCTCAACAGGCAGTCAGCCGCAATGAGAAAGGCGAACCCACCGCACTGATCGTTGATGACAAAGGCATTGTAAGACTGCGCCTGCTCAAGGTTTCGCGGACCGTCGGAGACAATTGGCTCGTCACCGACGGATTGAAAGCTGGCGACAAGCTGATCGTTGAAGGGCTGCAAAATGCCCGGCCCGATCAACCCGCAAATGCCATTCCGGCCGGATCCAAACCGGCCGGACAGAAACCGGCTTAGGCGCGCGCATGTCACGTTTCTTCATCGAGCGTCCGGTTTTTGCCTGGGTGATTGCCATCGTCATTATGCTGGCGGGCGTACTTTCGATCCTGACGCTTCCTATCTCTCAATATCCCGCCATCGCGCCGCCCGCCGTAAGCGTGAACGCGTTTTATCCGGGCGCTTCGGCCGAGACGCTGCAGAATTCGGTGACACAGGTCATCGAGCAGCAACTCAGCGGTATCGACAACCTGCTTTATTTTTCGTCGTCTTCCAGTTCATCCGGACAGGTGACGATTACCGCGACGTTTGC
Source organism: Rhizomicrobium sp. (assembly GCA_035543495.1). GTDB lineage: Bacteria > Pseudomonadota > Alphaproteobacteria > Micropepsales > Micropepsaceae > Rhizomicrobium. The sequence goes on from DATKJT010000008.1 coordinate 156,340, forward strand.
CGCCGGTACCAACCCGGACATTGCGCAGGTGCAAGTCCAAAACAAGGTGACCCAAGCCACCACACGTCTGCCGCAGGAAGTCCAGCAGCAGGGCATCACAGTCGCCAAATCGCAAACGAGCTTCCTCCTGATCGTCGCGCTCTATGACGACAGCGGCCGCTACGACAACGTAGATATCGCCGATTTCCTCGCAAGCAAATTGCAGGACCCGCTGTCACGCGTGCCGGGGGTGGGCGACATCCGCGTTTTCGGATCGCAGTACGCCATGCGCATCTGGCTCGATCCCAACAAGCTCGAAACCTTTCATTTGACGCCGGCCGACGTGAAGGCTGCGGTTCAAGCGCAGAACACGCAGGTGTCGGCGGGCGAAATTGGCGGCCTTCCTTCGATCAAGGGGCAGGCGCTGAACGCAACTGTCACGGCACAATCGCGTCTGACGACGCCGGAACAATTCCGGAATATCATATTGCGCAGCTCGCAAGGCGGCGCCGCAGTGAAATTGGGCGATGTCGCGCGCGTGGAAGTTGGGGCGGACAATTATTCCACCCTGAGCCGCATGAACGGTAAGCCTGCCTCGGGCATTGCGATCCAGCTTGCTCCCGGCGCGAACGCCTTGACGACGGCGAATGCCGTGAAAGCCAAAGCCCAGTCGCTGGCCGAGACGTTCCCGCCTGGCGTGAAGTTGGGTTTTCCGGTCGACAATACGACCTTCATCCGCCTGTCGATCCGCGAAGTTGTAAAGACGTTGGTCGAAGCCATTCTGCTTGTCATTCTGGTCATGTTCGTCTTCCTGCAGAACTGGCGCACGACGCTCATTCCGGGCATTGCTGTGCCGGTGGTCTTGCTTGGCACGTTCGGCGTGCTGGCGGCAGCGGGATATTCGATCAATACGCTCACGCTGTTTGCGCTTGTGCTTTCGATCGGCCTTCTGGTCGACGACGCCATCGTCGTGGTGGAGAACGTCGAGCGCATCATGCGCGAGGAGGGGTTGGGGCCGAAGGAGGCCACGATCAAGTCGATGGGGGAAATCACCGGCGCACTTGTCGGCATCGCACTCGTGCTTTCGGCGGTGTTCCTTCCGATGGCATTCTTCGGCGGATCGACGGGCGTCATCTATCGTCAGTTTTCGATCACCATCGTTTCCGCAATGGCGCTTTCGATATTTGTAGCGCTGGTTCTGACGCCCGCGCTGTGCGCGACCATGTTGCGGCCTATCCCGCAAGGCGGCGACGAGCTGCACGGCAGGTTCTTCACCTGGTTCAACCGCACGTTCGAACAGACGCGGGAGAGATATCAAGCCATCGTGGAAAAGCTTTTCGGCAGGTTGCGGCCGATGATGATCGTCTACGGATTGATCGTGCTGGCGATGATCGTGCTGTTTATCCGGTTGCCTTCGGGCTTCCTGCCTGAAGAAGATCAGGGTTCGGTCCTTGCGCAATTCACATTGCCTTCCGGAGCGGTGCAATCGCGTTCGCTGGAAGTCGCCAAGCAGATCGAGCATCACTGGATGGTCGATGAAAAAGATAACGTCGACACGGCTTTCATTGTTATCGGCTTCAGCTTTGCCGGACAGGGACAGAATTCGGGCATTTCCTTCGTTCACCTGAAACCGTGGGATGAGCGGCCCGACAGTGCACAGACGATTGCGCGCAATGCGATGATTGCGTTTTCGAAGATCCGCGATGCGCAAGTGTTCGCGCTCGTGCCGCCTGCCGTGCAGGAGCTGGGCATTGCCTCTGGCTTCGATCTGGAACTGGAGGATCGCGGCAATCTTGGCCATGACGGATTGATGGCGGCGCGCAATCAGTTGCTGGGGCTTGCCGCGCAAGACCCGCTGTTGGTTGCGGTGCGGCCCAACGGGCTTGACGATACGCCGCAACTGCATATCGACATCGACCAGCAGAAGGCCAATGCACAGGGCGTTTCGATTGCCGATATCAACGCCACGTTAAGTGCTGCCTGGGGCAGCAGCTACATCAACGATTTCATCGATCGCGGCCGCGTGAAGCGCGTTTACATGCAGGGCGATGCGCAATTCCGGTCTTCGCCGGAAGATCTCAACAACTGGTATGTACGCTCGTCATCCGGGGAGATGGCGCCGTTCGCTTCGTTCGCATCGTCGAGCTGGCGGTTGGGCCCGGCCAAGCTCGAGCGGTACAACGGCCTGCCCTCGCTCGAAATCCAGGGACAGCCTGCGCCGGGAAAGAGCACAGGTGCTGCGATGGATGAGATGGTCAAGCTTATCGAAAAATTGCCGAAAAGCGTGGGCTATGAATGGACCGGCATTTCCTTCCAGGAAAAGCTTTCCGGTTCGCAGGCGCCCGCGCTGTATGCGATTTCGTTGATCGTCGTGTTCCTGTGCCTGGCCGCACTTTATGAAAGCTGGTCCGTTCCGGTGGCGGTGATGCTGGTGGTGCCGCTGGGCATCATCGGCGCCATCCTCGCTGCCACATTGCGCGGGCTCTACAACGACATCTATTTCCAGGTGGGCCTGCTTGCCACGATGGGGCTATCGGCGAAAAACGCGATCCTGATCGTGGAATTCGCAGAAGCTGCGGAACGCGATGGAGTCGCGGTGCGCGAAGCGGCGTTGACGGCATCGCGGCTGAGACTGAGGCCGATTTTGATGACATCGCTTGCCTTCATCGCGGGCGTCTTTCCGTTGGCGATCGCGACGGGTGCAGGCGCTGCGAGCCAGAACGACATCGGTACCGGCGTGATCGGCGGCATGTTGACGGGCGTGCTGCTGGCGATTTTCTTCGTGCCGGTGTTCTTTGTGATCGTGAGAAGCACCTTCCCCTCCAAGCCGCACTAAAACGCCGGTTGCCGAAACGGGCGGCTTTCGTTATCTAGCAGCCACGCCAGCGCGCGCAGCGCGGCCGCTCAACGCAAGCCATTGACCCAAATGGCGTTTGTTGGGGGATCGTCTAACGGTAGGACCCCAGACTCTGACTCTGGTTGTCTAGGTTCGAATCCTAGTCCCCCAGCCACCCTGCGCTCTTCGAGCTTCGGGTGGCGGGCCCTCTCAATCTCTCAAATAGCCAAAAGGCGGGTCTGCGCCTGTTGTCGAACAACCGGAGCTTTTCACCCGCCTTTTGGCCCGAAACTACGGCAGGCGGGACATATCCGGGTCGAACCGGATCATCGCCGCACCTTTGCTTCGTCCGCAGGCTACGCGACCAGGATGCCATCCCCGGCCGTCACGGATGCACGCCAGCTTGCACCCTCACCCTGTCTGTCTTGCGCTCAGTCCAGCCCGTTCCGGTAGGGCCAATATTGTTGAAAAGGCACCTCTTTATTCCTCTAAGTGGGAATATATTGTATATATAGGAGGATTTCAAGGTCGCGGTCAGATTTTCTTCTTCTTCATTTTCAAAGGCTTACTTTGCCCAAAAAAGAGGGCGGCGAATTTTCTCCGCCGCCCCTGGGGGAAAGTCTATGTGAACGCCGGACTATCCGCCCAAGCCGATGCTGATGGTGGCGAAGGGGCCGTAATTGCCGATCTTTTCGGTGCGGCGGGTGTCGTTGCCGCTGTCCATCGCATTGAAGAAAAAGTCGGCGCGATAGCCCGCGCTGATCTTGAAATCGTGAATGCGATAAGTGACTCCGGCAAAGGCTCCCACATTGGGAACGACAACGCTGCGGCTGCGCGGATGCAGGGTCGATAGCGCCGTCGTCTGAAGACGCGGCGCGTATCTGACGGGCGCGTGCGAGATGCCGGTCGTTTGATGTGCCACCGTCGCGCGCTGCCGGCCGAACAACACGGCGACATTGGCGCCGTAATCGAGCGCCAGTCCGCCTTCCTCGTTGCCGCCCAGGAACGGCGACGAACCGTTCCACGACAAGGACGGGCCGATGCCGCGAAAGCTTCGTTCCGCCTGAAGATTGGCGGAATAACTGTGGTAGCCCTCCCCGTTCCAAACCTTGAAGTTATAAAGACCAAGGAACGGTATGGTGGTGTATTTGAAGGTCTGATGCCAATCGGGATCGGATCTCAGCGTGACGTTCGATTTGCTGTTGAACTGCGCAAAACGCACACCCAAATTGACCTGCGATGTGCCGCCGCCGAATATGCCGAGGCCGACATCCTTGCCCACCTGGAAATCGAGCAGGAGATGGCTTTCGCTGGACTTCATGATCGTGCTCGCGAAGCGAGCCGCCAGCGGAGCGTGGTAGCCGAGCGACGTCTTATGACCTTGGAAATAGAATGTCGCATCAAACGGCGCGGGAAAGGTCTGCTGGTTGACGTCCACATGCCTGACCGAGCGGCCATATTGAACGCCAGCAGAGAATGTCCAATCCGATCCCTTCGGCCGGAAGGACAACTTGCCGGTTTCGTCCACACTCTGATGCGGGAGTTCCTGGTAAATCGCGGACGGCGCGAACATGGCGGGTCTGTTGGCCATGATGCTGGGCGAATAAGGCTCCTGGCCTATATCCAGCCGGGTTAATTGCCCGCCGAGTTCGATCCACATCTGGGGTTCGTCACTTCGCGCGCTGGCGCCTGGCGCATAACCCAACAGCGCAATCGCAGAAACAGTTGCGAGCAGTTGCCAATAGCTTTTGCTTTTGTCGCTTTGAATCAGTTCGCTCATCTTTTCCCCCTCACCAGTTCTTCGTCACGCGGATGCCGATCAACTTGGGATCGGTCAGAAAGACGTTGGTCGTGAGCCCGCTATCGTCGGAGTTGAGAAACGTGCCGGTGATGGCCGTCGTGTTGAAGATGTTCTTGTCGTAAAGCATCACCTGCCAACCGTTCTGGTTGGTGAAGATCAATGTGAGATTGATATTGGTGTAGCCGCGCAGGCGGTCATAGGGATCGTCATTGAAGACACGAGCCCAGGAATAATCCTGCCAGTAATAATCGCCGCGTATCGTTCCGGCCCAATCGGACGACAACGGTACCGAATATTGTGCGCCGAACGAAACGGTAAACGGGGGCGCATTCGGCAACTCGTTTCCGCTCAGGTCCTTGTCGAAGCCTTCGCCATTGTTCGGCGCAGGGCCATAATCGATTCCGTGCGCAGTGTTCTGGCCCGTATAGGGATGGCCCGGCGTTCCGGCGAGCGGGTCGAAGCCGGCATAGCCAAACAGATCTCTGTCGGAAACGCTGTTGTTGAAGAAGACTTGCGTCGGATCTGCGACATAGGAAAGCGACGTCACCGGATCGAGGTGGGCGCCATAGGCAAGCGTACAAGCCTGATTGACCGCACCGGCGCCTGGTACCTGATCGGCGGTCCGCAGATCCGCTCCAATAACATAATCCGGCAGAATACAATTCGAGGCTTGCGTGACCCACGGTTTGACCACGATCCAGCCGGGGTGGTTGGCGGCATCCGTGCGGTCCATCAGGTCGATGGATTTCTCGCCTTTTGCGACTTCGGTGTGCTCCCAACCGCCTGCGAAATTGAGACGCAAACCAGGGACCGGCTCCCAGGTGGATTCGATTTCCGCGCCTTTCACATGGGCGTCGAAATTGTCGTTGATCGAGGTGCGATCCACGATGCGGGAGATTTGATAGTTCTTGTAATTGTAATAGAACATATCGAAGTTGAGAGTGAGCGTGCCGTCGAGCAACGTGTTCTTGGAGCCGATTTCAAACGCATTTATGAATTCGGGCTCGAACTTCAGCGGATGAATGGGATTGCTCGTACCGCCGTTGACATATGCATAAGTGATGAGGATCGCGCCGGGAGGATTGGCGCCGCCTGCCTTATAACCGTGGGCATATGAACCGTAGATCAATGTTTGATCGGTAAAGCTCAGCTTCGGCGTCCAGTTCACCCCAGCGCGGCCCGTGAATTCATCCCATTGCTGATTCAGTATGCCTGTGACCGGATATCCGAAGCCAGGAACCAACAATTCGCTGGGTATATCGGTGAAATGCTTTTGGTCTTCCGTCCAACGCAAGCCGCCGATGAATTTCAGGTCGTCCAGGATGTTGTAATAGGCTTCGCCGAATGCGGCGTAGGAATTCAGCGTGTAGGGATTTTGACTGAGAAAATAATTGTGTCCCTTGTTGTTTAGACTATCGAGCGGGTT
>DATKJT010000009.1:0-63401 GCA_035543495.1 Rhizomicrobium sp.
CTCCCCCTCCGGGGGAGAGGGAGAAGAATCAGATTCAATTCGGCACAAGAACACTCACTGTAAATCAAGTGACACCGACTCCCGGTTTCGCATAATTGCGAAAAGGGCGATTCGCGCGCCCCAGGGGTGTCCGCCGTCATGGCGCAAGCAGGAATAGCCGCCGGTCCCTTTGGGGGCAACGCCATTTCGCGCGTGATGCGGCTGGCTGCGCGGCACATCCGCATCACCGTGCTTCTTTGCATCGTTCTGATCTGCGGCACGTTCGCAGCCGCCTCCACCCTGCAGATGCAGATCGGGCGCGAACGCGCGCTTAGGCAGGCCGCGACGCTGGAGCTGGAACGCACGCGCGAGATCGCGGGCGGACTCGGCGCCCGGCTGGATCGCAGCGCCAAGGTGGCGAGCCTGTTCGCCGCCGATCAAATGGGCAACGGCAATGCCGAAGCCTTTCTTTCGGCGCATCCGAGCGCGCTTCGCAACGTCGCAGTGGTCGATGACGCGGGACATCTGCTGAAGTCGCTCAAGCAACCGGATTTCCGGGTGATGCCTTCGCTTCTGGCGCGCGCGGCGGCGGGGCGGGTTGTGACGGCTTATGGCCCGTTGCTGCTGATCGCCTTTCCCCAGAACGGCGCCGTGACGGTGGCCGAACTCAATTTCGACCCGGTGTTTCCCGGCGCCGTGCTGAGCCACAACGCGATGACGGACACGACCGGCAAGGTGCTGGCGAGTGGCAATGCGTGGACGGCGGAAACACTGCCGAACGAGCTTTCACAAGCCGACGGGGCGGCCCTTTCTTCGGGCCAGGTGGTGACGTCGGCGACCGTGCCGGGATGGCCGTTGCGCGTGGGCGGTACGCTTGATGCGGGGGAGGCGGTGGGTGCGTGGTACGGCTCGCTGCCGCTTTATCTCTTTGTGATCCTGGGGCCCGCGATTGCGGGTGCGTGGCTTGCCGTTGTCTTCGTGCGCGAGTTCGAGAAGCGTGCACGGGCGAGCGACGCCCTGGCGAAATTGCGCAACACTTCTTCGAGCGATGCGCGGCTTCTGATCCGGCTTGCCGAAGCGGAGCGGCGCGCCAGCGAAGCCGAACGCGCCAAATCGGAATTCGTCGCGCATATGAGCCACGAACTGCGCACGCCGTTGAATGCGATCATTGGATTTTCGGAAATCATTTCGCACGGCTTCTTCGGCCAGCCGGGACATCCCAAATATATCGAATATGCGCGCGACATCGGCTCGGCGGGGCGCGAATTGCACGGCAAGATCGGCGACATTCTGGAATATGCCAATGTGGAGGCCGAGCGGCATCCTATAACGCTTGCGCCGGTGGACGTGGCGGCGCTTGCTTCGGCCTGTGTGGAGGAGATGACGGGACGCGCGTTCTCGCGGCGGATCGAGCTTGGCGTGGTGACGCTTTCCGATACGCGCGCGATGGCGGATGGAAGTGCTGTGAAGCGGGTGCTGTCCAATCTCCTGTGCAACGCGCTCAACTTCACGCCGGATGGCGGCAATGTGCGGGTGGAGATTGTGGAGAACGACAGGGCCGTGATCGCGCGCGTGCGCGATACGGGGCGCGGGTTCTCCGAAGACGAAGCCAGCCGCGCGGGCGAAGCGTTTGCGACGTTCGAACGGGTGGGTTCGGTGACGGGGCTTGGTTTGGGGCTTGCGATTGCCACCGCGCTTGCCGAGCGGATGGGTGGCGAGATGGTATTGGTGCGCAATCAGGCGATGGGCACCACGGCGGAATTGCGGTTGCGGAAGGTGTAGTTTTCTCTCACCTCCCCCTTGTGGGGAGGTCGGAGAGCGCAGCGATCCGGGCGGGGGGCCGTAGATCGTGACACGCACCGTCCCCCACCCGAAAAATTCCTCGCTACGCTCGAAATTTTGTCGACCTCCCCACAAGGGGGAGGTAAGTCAGAGATACCACTCGTATTCTTCCGCGCTGATGATCTTGCGGAAACGAATGGCTTCGACGCGTTTGGTTTCGCGGTAGAGCGAGAGCATTTCGGCGCCGAGATAATTTGCGAGCGTCTTGGCCTGATAGAGGCGATGCAGCGCGTCGTCCAGCGTGAGCGCGATGGCCGGGTCCGGTTCGCGCGAGACGTTGCCGTGGGCGGGCGCGCCGGGATCGAGTTTCATTTCGAGGCCGTGGTGGATGCCGGCCAACACCGCGGCAAGCGCAAGATACGGATTGGCATCGGCACCGGCGACGCGATGTTCGACACGGCGCGCTTCCGTCGGGCCGATCGGTATACGCAAGCCAACGGAACGATTGTTCACAGCCCAGTGGCGGTTTGCAGGCGCGAACATATCCGGCTGGAAACGGCGATAGGAATTCACATTCGGCGCAAACAACGCCATCGATTCCGGCATGAGCGACTTCAAACCGCCGATGGCGTGGCGCAATGCGTCCGAGCCTTCGCGCGAGCCGTTGTCGAAGATGTTTTTGCCCTGCTCGTCGAGCACGCTGACATGCATGTGCAATCCGCTTCCCGAACGCAGCGGATAGGGCTTGGCCATGAAGGTGGCTTCGAAGCCGTGGGCGCGGGCAGTGGCTTTGACGATCTGCTTCAGGAACACCGCATGGTCGGCGGCGTGGCGTGCGTTCAATTGATGGCGCAGATTGGCTTCGAACTGGCCGGGTGCGTATTCCTTGCTCGTCGCGGTGAGCGGAAGATTTTGCACCTGCGCCGCTTCGTTCAGCGAATTCAAAAACGCCTGATAGCGGTCGAGATCGTCCAGCCCATAGACCGACGGCTCGCATTCGCGCATGCCGGTGCGCGGGCAGCGCGGCGGTTGCGGGCGGCCGAGTTCGTCTCGTTCGTTGTCGAGCAGATAGAATTCGAGCTCGAGCGCGGTGACAGGCGTGAGCTTCATTTCCGCGAAGCGATCCATCACGGCGTCGAGTGCCGCGCGCGGTTCGCCGATGAAGGGAACGCCGTGTTCGTCGCGCACCGTGGTGAGGATCTGCGCACGCGGCGGATTTTCGCCCCAGACGACCGAGAGCGTTCCGGGAATGGGCCAGGCCGTGCCATCGGGATCGCCGTCGCCATAGCCGTGACCGAACACATCGGTCATCTCGCCACGCGCATCCATCAGATAGACGGATTCCGGGATCTGCATGCCGCTTTCGAAGACCTTGGCGGCTTCGGCGATGCCCATGCGCTTGCCGCGCAGGATTCCGCAGAGGTCAACGACCACCGCATCGAGATATTCGATCTCGGGATGGACCGCGACGAAGGCTTCGAATTCCCGGCGCGCTTCCTCCACAAAAGCGGGGTGCGCAAAAGCCGGCGGTGTTGCTAAGGTGTTCACGACACATGCACAATTTCAATGCATCCGATCATACCCCACCCGCCCCCCAAAGAGAAAGTCTGACCGCGCAATAACCTATAGATTGCGGTCCCTACATTCTCTCATTACCGTTAATTGCGTGGGGCGGCCCGGATACGAAACGGGTCCGCGCGAACAGGGGTTGAAAATGGCTCTCAAGAGGATCGCAAGTCTGGCTGCGCTGGCGATCGGCGCTGCGTTCTTAATCTTTTCGCCGAGCATCGCCGCAAACGGTGCGGTGACGCTGTTCCAGTGGGAGGATTACATGGATCCTCCGTTCCTCGCCGATTACAAAAAACAATTCCACGAAGATCCCAACATCACGATCTTCGCCGACGAAGACGAAGCGTTCGCCAAGATGCGCGCGGGCTACAAGCCCGACGTGATGGGCCCCTGCTATTACGAATTCCCGCGCTGGAAAGAAGCGGGCCTCATTCAGCCCATCGACACCGCGAAGCTGAAGAACTGGAACAAGATCTCGCCGACCTTGCGCAACCTGCCGGGCATCAGCGCGGGCGGAACGAAAGTCTGGTTCGTGCCGCACTATTGGGGCAACACGTCGATCACCTTCCGCACCGATCTGGCGCCCGAATATGTGAAGAAGCCGAGCTGGAATATTCTGTTCGATCCCAAATACAAGGGACGCGTGGCGATCATGGACGGTGTGGACGACACCGTGCCGCTGATCGCGGCGACCATCGGCGTCAACGCCTACAACATGACGCCCGACCAGTGGAAGAAAGTGCAGGATCGCCTGCGGCAAGCGATCAAGCAGGCGCGCTTCGTTTCGAGCGACGACACGGCACTGGCGCAGGGTCTCGCCTCCGGTGAGATCGTGGCGGCGATGACGTGGCGGGTGACCTATTCCACGCTCAAGAAGGAGAAGAAGCCGGTCGCCTATATGAAGCCGCCAGGCGGGATGTTCACCTATGTCTGCGGACTGGTGATGCATTCCAAGCCGTCGAACGAGGCCAAGGCGCTGGCGCTGATCGATTCCTCGCTCAGCGATCAGGCGGCGATGTACACCATCCAGCACATCGGCGACGAACCGGCCAACGAGACGGCGCTGGACAAGGTGCCGAACGAGACCTTCGAAAATCTTGGCCTGACGCGCGACGTCGAGACCTTCCTCAAGAGCGGCATCTTCCAGCAGCGGTTGAAGGACAAGGAGAAGATCGTGGCGTCGTGGACAGAGATAAAGGCGGGGCTGTGATTTCTCACCTCCCCCTTGTGGGGAGGTCGAAAAATGCAGAGCATTTTTCGGGCGGGGGGCGGTAGTCGTCGCGATGAGCGGCCCCCCACCCGGATCGCTTCGCTCTCCGACCTCCCCACAAGGGGGAGGTAAGTTCTAGCGCTCTGCTTTTCTCAACGCCGCATCCACCTTTTTCAGCAGCGCGACCTGCTCGGCCTTTGTCGTTGCAGGGTAGCGGTCGAAATCGTCTTTCAGCCGGATGTCGGCAAAAAAGCTGTCGCCGTCTTCATGGAAGTGAAGAAAGGCGCGGGAGCCGCGATAGAAGGCGCCGCGCGATTTTTCCTTCAGCGCGCGCTTTCGCAGCTCGATCAAAAGCGGTTCGAGACGGTCGAGCGCGGTGGGGCCAGCATGCTTCATAACTCAAGCAAACGCCCGCCATGACCTGAAAACAAGAAGGGCGGAAGCTTTCGCTTCCGCCCTTTTTAGAATTCGGCTTGCGGTGCTGCGCTTAGAGAACGCCGCGCTTGTGTTCGCCGATGACGATGCGGCCCGGATTGAAGGCCGATTTGAAGACCGAAAGGGCCTTGCGGGGTTGAGCGTCTCCGCACATGAAGACGTCGAATGCCGCGTAGCCTTTTTCCGGCCATGTGTGAACGCTGATGTGGCTTTCGGAGAGAACGGCAACGCCGGAGATGCCGCCGCCTTCCTCGAAAGTGTGCAGATGAATGTGCAGAAGCGTCGCCCCGGCTTCATTCACTGCATCGATCAGCGCTTGTTCGATCCGATCCCGGTCGTCGAGTCCCTCGGCTTCCCAAAGATCTATGATCAGGTGACTTCCCGCGAAGGTTAGTCCGTTACGTGTGATGAAGTGGTCCTTGCGGTCCTCATCCCTGGGGGGAATAGGAACCGGAACGGTCCTCGCAGAAACGCGGGCACGAGGGGCCCTTGCTTCTTTGATCGCCGCTACGAGTTCAAGTCGAGCCATTCTGGCACCTACCCTCTCAAAGCGTTGACACCTGATGCCTGCCGCCTTTGGGCGAACAGCCCGGGGGCACATAACACCGCTAAGAAGAAAGCGGCGGGCGAAAGGGTCTCTTTCGCGTCCGCCGCTTTGTTCCCGTGGGAACGAGCGGAATATAGGGCCGCTTGTCCCCCATGCAAGAATTTTTAGACCCACGGGGTAAATTTTTTCTGTCGCACGGTTGGAGCTGTCACACTTCTCCCACGCGCTCAGCCGGCGGCGAGCAAGCCATGGACGCGGAGAAGGTAGCACCGTAAAAGCGCCTCGCTTCGCCGCTCGGACAGCCTCTCTCGCGCTGTCACAATCTGAAAGGTTTTGCGATGACGACAAGCCACAAGGAACGCCTGCACAAGGGTTACGCGCAAGTCATGGAGCTCTCGGGCAAGCCGCTCGTCGATCAAAAAAGCCAATATCAGCGCATCAAAATCTTCGACACGGTGGCCAACGGGCGCGTCATGACGCTCGACGACATCGTCCAGATCACCACCCGCGACGAGAGCGCCTATGCGGAGATGCTCACCCACCTTCCGCTTCTGGAGCATGGCAAGGCCACCCGCGTGATGATCGTGGGAGGCGGCGACCTGTCGATCGCCGACGAGGCCCTCAAGCACAAGGGGGTCAAGGAAGTCGTATTGGTAGATATTGATGGAGACGTGGTGGAACTGTGCCGCCAGCACTTCTCCGAGATCAATGCGCGCGCCTTCAAGGACAAGCGGCTCAAAATCGAAGTCGCCGACGCTTTCGAATATCTCGGCCGCAAGGAGAGCAAGAAGCGCTTCGACCTGATCATCGCCGACCGGCCCGATCCGGTCGGCCCCGGCAAGGCGCTGTTCGGCGAAACCTTCTACGACCGCGTGAAGGCCGCGCTGAAGCCCGGCGGCTTCGCCACCTTCCAGACGGGCGTGCCGTTCTACCAACCGTGGGAGATCACCGAGGCGCTGGAGGAACTAAAGGGCTTCTTTCCGTCTTCCGGCCTCTACCTGACCGTCGTGCCGACCTATATCGGCGGCTTCATGGCGCTCTCCTGGGCCTGCAACGGCCGGGCGAAACTGGGCACGCCGGCGGGCATCAAGAAAGCCGCGGCCGCCTTCAAGCGCGCCAAGCTCAAGACCGACTACTACAACCCCGCCATCCACGCCGCGGCATTCGCGCTGCCGGAGTGGATCAAGCGGCTCGTTCCCGAAGCGTGAGCGAAGCGGGGCTTCCTTCACCAGACTCTCGCGAAGCCGCACTTTATGCGCGGTTTCGCGAACTCGGTATCGTGTGGAAAACGCACGAACATGCCCCGGTTTTCACGGTGGAAGAAGCGGCAGCGCTTTACGCACACCAACCGGGCGGGCACACCAAGAACCTGTTCCTGAAAGACAAGAAGGACGGGCTCTGGCTTGTCGTGGCGCGGGACGATCTTTCGATCGATCTGAACGCGCTGTCGAAACAGTTGGGGGCGCCGCGATTCTCGTTCGGCTCGGCGGAGCTTTTGATCGCGACGCTCGGCATCGCGCCGGGATCGGTGACGCCGTTTGCACTGATGAACGATGCCAAGCGCGTCGTGACGCCGGTGCTGGACGAAGGAATGCTGGCGCTCGATCCGCTCAACTTCCATCCGCTGCGCAACGACCGCACGACGGCGGTGTCCGCCGCCGACCTGCTGAAATTCGTGCGCGCGGTCGCGAATGAGCCGGTGATCGCGAAGCTTCCTGTCCGCGGTTAGTTGATTGCCGCGCAATCTGACGCGAGCCGCTTCACACTTCGCGGGATTGCGCTCCTAGCTCGCGATCCAGCCCGGTTCGTTCAATCCGAAATGCTTTTGCAGCATCGCCTCGGCCTGTTCGAGCGCGCCTTCGGCCCAGTTCTGATGGGCTGACCAGGTGTCGCCGACGACGTAGAGCGCACGGCCCTTGAGCGGCTGGAGCATGGCGTCGGACACCGCAAGCGGATCGGCGCCGGTGCTCCACGCGGCGAGCCCGCCGCCATAAGGATCGACCGTCCAATCCTGGAAGGCGGCGGCGACGGGTGTGGGCGCGGGCACGCCAAAGGTGGCGCTTGCCTGTTTCTGGAGGTCCTGCGCGAGCGCGCTGTTGGCATCGAGCCAGGACAGGCCAGCGGCGCCGGGCCTGGCGCTGCCGGCGAGCGCGCGGAGCGCGGCGACGTCGCTTCCTTCCGTGGTGGTTTCCAGCAGTCCAAAGCCGCCAGTCGTTTCGGATGCGAGCCGCTGCTCTTCTGCGCCCAGCGCCACGAATTGACCGGCCGAAGTGTCGGTGAGCGAGCGGCCGCCGCGGATGCCCAAATCCTTCCACCACGGCGCGTCGTAAAGCAGGAACGCCTTGCACGACGGAACGGCGCTGGCGGTCGCGAGAGTTTGTGCAAACGGTTTGGCGCTGCGGGCGCGGAAATCGGGAATTGCTTCGAGCGCACGGCGCGGCAGCGCGAGGATCACCGTCTTGGCGGTGACTTGCGAACGCCTGCCGCTTGCATCTTCGAAGGCGAGTTTGAAAGCGCCGCCTTTGCCTTCCGGCACCGACAGGCTGACAAGGTGCTCGCCCTTGGCGATCACATCGCCGAACGGCGCCAGCCGGTCGGCAATCGTGTGCGGCAATTGTTCGAAGCCGCCGGCGATGGAGAAGAACGGGCCTTCGGAATCCGCACTTCCAAGAACGGCATCGAACAGACCTAGCGCATTGCCTTGAAGCGCTGCCTCATCGAGGCGGGCGGTGTCGCACAGGAAATCGCGTTCGCCGGGCGAAAGCGTCTCGGCCAAGAGCGCGCTTGCCTGCCAAGCGGAAAGCGGCTTGCCTTTGACCTGGAGCGTGAGCCGCTTGGCGCGCCATTGCGCGGGCGTGAGGCCATCGGTTTCGGGTGCGGCCAGAGCCAGCGCCTTGCGCAGACTCCAGGTGGAGAGGTTCTGGTGCTCGGCCGGCATCTCGTAAGGCAGCGCGTCCGCGCCTGCACCCGTATGGGCGATGGGGATGTTGTGGCCCTTCAGGTTCAGGCGGTCTTGCGGCAGATCGAGAGGGGCAAGACGCATCGTCAGGTTCAGCGTGCGGGCAAGGCCCACGACATGGCGGTGGGAATTGGGGAAGCATGCGCCGCCTGCCTCGCCGATCAGGCCGGGTGCTTGCGGGAAGGCGATGGAACGCAGGCGGCCGCCAATGCGGTCGCTCATCTCGAACAGGCGCATGGACAAGGTCGGCTTGGCGGTGGCGAGCCGCAGCGCCGCGTAAATGCCCGAAAGACCGCCGCCGACGATGGCAATGTCGAGATCGCCCGCTGCAAAGGCGGAGCGCGTCATCACCGGCAGGCTGGCGGCAGCGGCCGCACCGGTAAGAAGCGCGTTTCGGCGTGTGATGGTCATGATGTCCTCCCCCTGGCCCGCTCGCTTGGCGGGACGTGGACGGAAGCCTATTTGTCTTTTGTGGCCGCAATTGGGGAGACGGCGTATAAAACGTGCCGTTTCCCGCAAAATTTGCCTGAAGGCCCAATCGGGCAGCAGGTACAAGGAGTTAGGTTTTCATGGCGTTGATCGGTCCGGGTGGACAGCCTGTGAGCACTGGCGGCCAGGCGGCCGCGCCCTCCACATCCGCCCCCTCCCCCTACATCAAGGACAGCAATATCGAGACTTTCGCGGCGGATGTGATCGACGCCTCGCGCGAGGTGCCGGTGATCGTCGATTTCTGGGCGCCGTGGTGCGGGCCGTGCAAGCAGCTGGGGCCGATGCTGGAGCGCATGGTCAACGACGCCAAGGGCGCGGTGCGTCTGGTCAAGGTGAACATCGACGAGAACCAGGAGATCGCCCGCCAATTGCGCATCCAGTCGATCCCGACCGTTTATGCGTTCCGCAACGGCCAGCCGGTGGACGGCTTCATGGGCGCGGTGCCGGAATCCCAATTGCGCACCTTCCTCCAGAACCTGACCGGCGGACATGGCGGACACGACCATGCCGAGGAAGTTCTGGCGGCGGCGGAAGAAGCGTTCGCGGCGGGCGATGTGAACATGGCCGCACAGGCTTATGCCCATGTGCTGCAAGACGAACCGGGACATCCCAAGGCCGTGGCGGGATTGGCGCGTTGCTATTTAAAGACCGGCGATGTGGAGCGGGCGAAGAACACCTTGCAACTCGTGCGCCCAGATGGCGCGACCGATGAAGCCATCCGAGCGGTGGAAGCCGAATTGAAGCTGCGCGAGCAGGCGGCGGATACCGGCGACCTCGACGCCTTCAAGAAAAAGCTGGAAGCGGATCCGAACGACCATCAGGCGCGTTACGATCTGGCGCTGGCACTCGATGCCAAGGGCGACCGCGAAGGCGCGATGAACGAATTGCTCGATATCGTGAAACGCGATCGCAAATGGAACGAGGACGCAGCGCGCAAGCATCTGGTGACATTGTTCGAAGCATTGGGCCCAACAGATCCGCTGACGCTTGCGGCGAGGCGGAAACTTTCGTCCATCCTCTTCTCGTAGGTGCGAGCGTGCCGCGTCACTATCATTCGGTCGAGGAATTGCCGCGCACCCTGCCGGTGTTTCCGCTGACCGGCGTGCTGTTGCTGCCGCGCGGACAATTGCCGCTCAACGTGTTCGAGCCGCGCTATCTCGCGATGGTCGATACGGCGCTGGCGGGCCCGCGGCTGATCGGAATGATCCAGCCGACCGAGCACGAAAGCCCTGGTATGAAACCGCCGCTTTCGAATGTGGGCTGCGCGGGCCGCCTCACCGCGTTTGGCGAGACCGATGACGGGCGTTATCTGATCACGCTCACGGGCATCTGCCGGTTTCGCGTGGCGAACGAATTGGACGTGATGACGCCTTACCGTCAGGTGCAGGCCGATTATTCCGAATTTGCGGAAGATCTGTTGACGGCGGATCGCGAAATTCCGCGCGAGCGCGTGACCACCGCGCTCAAGCATTATGTGAAGCGACAGCAGTTGAAGGCCGACTGGAGTTCGGTCACCAATGCGCCGGCGGAAACGCTGGTCAATGCACTGGCGATGCTTTGCCCGTTCGAGCCTACGGAAAAGCAGGCTCTGCTCGAAGCGCGCACTTTCGACCAGCGGGTGGAAACCTTGATTGCGCTTCTGGAATTGTCCGGTGCGGAAACGCCGAATGCGAAGAGTTTGAACTGATGGAACCCGATCCCAAGCTTCTGGAAGTTCTGGTTTGCCCGCTGACCAAGGGCACGCTGCAGTATGACCGCGCGCACCAGGAACTGGTGAGCAAGCAGGCGGGACTTGCCTATCCCATCCGCAACGGCATTCCGATCATGCTGCCCGACGAAGCGCGCGAACTGACCGACGCCGAACGCGATGGCTGAGATCACGGCCTGGCCGACCGAACTGAGGCTCGATCCGTCCAAGACCAAACTCACGGTTGCATTCGACAATGGCGACCGGTTCGAACTCGCCGCCGAATATCTGCGCGTGGAATCGCCCAGCGCCGAAGTGCAGGGCCATGGCGGCGACCAGAAGACCATCGTCGGCGGCAAGCGGCACGTGGCAATCGAGCGGCTGGAGCCGGTGGGCAATTACGCCGTGCGCATCTGCTTCGACGACGGCCACGACAGCGGCCTGTTCTCCTGGGACTACCTGCACGAGCTTGGCCGCGACCGAAATCGCAAGTGGGACGAATATGTGAGGGCGCTGCGGATTCAGGGGCTTAGCAGGGGATAGGCATGCCGACTGTTCTGCGCTGGCAGGGTTACCGGTTCTACTTCTTCAGCAACGAAGGTGACGAGCCGCCCCACATCCATGTTGATAAGAGCGGAAATACGGTAAAGTTCTGGCTGAGCGACGGGGAAGTCGCGCGCAATTTTGGATTTGGAGCGCGCGATCTCGCCACCATCGCGGAAAAGGTGCGTGAAGAGCGCGAGCATTTCATCGAGGCATGGCATGAGTATTTCGGCCGCTAAGCGCGATACCAGAGTTGCTGACGTGGAAGTGAACGACACGACCTTGTTGGTGTCGCTGCGCGACGGGCGCAAGATCAGCGCGCCGCTTTCGTGGTTTCCGCGGTTGGCCCAGGCATCGCAGGAAGATCGCTCGGTGTGGGAACCCTCTGCCGCGGGCCACGGTATCCACTGGCCGAAGATCGATGAAGATCTGAGTATCGAAGGGCTTCTGCGCGGTCAGCCGGCGCATTGATGACGCAGCCGAACGATCAGCGATATGCGCGCGTGCTGGCGCCGCAAGGAAAACGGCCGCCGCGGCGCGTTGCGGTGATCCGCGGGCAGGACAAAAGCCGCTTCACCGATTTCTATCATCTGGTCCTGACCTGGCCGTGGTCGGTGTTCATCGGCGTGCTGGCGCTGGTGTTCGGCGGGATCAATGCGCTGTTCGCACTGGCTTACGTAGCCCAGCCGGGCAGCATTCTTCACGCACGTTCCGGCAATTTCTGGGATGCGTTCATCTTCAGCGCGCAGACCATCGGCTCGATCAACTATTCGGTGATGGCGCCGCACACGCCTTATGCCAACGGGCTGGTCATCTTCGAATCCTTCATCGGCTTTGTTTATCTGGGCCTGATGATGTCGATCATGTTTGCGCGGTTCTCACGGCCAACCGCGCGCGTGGTGTTTTCCAACGTGGCGATCATCGCACCGTTCGACGGCGTGCCGACCTTGATGCTTCGCGCCGCGAACCAGCGCGGCAACCAGATCCTAGAGGCGGAGATCACCATCACGCTGGCGCGCACAGCGGTCACACGCGAAGGTCTCGTCATGCGGCGGTTTCAGGATCTGGAGCCAGTGAGGAAGCGCACCTCGTTGTTTGCGCTGTCATGGACGATCATGCACCGGATCGACGAAACGAGCCCGCTCTATGGCCTTTCGCTCGACGACCTGAAAGACGCCCAGATGGAGATATTGGTGCTTCTGGGGGGAACGGACGAGACGTTTTCCGACCGCATCTATGCGCGCCATTCCTACCAGCCGGAGCAAATCCATCTCGACCGGCGGTTCGTGGACATGCTGACGCTGCATTCCAGCGGGCGGCGGGTGGTGAACCTCAACCTGATCCACGAGACCGCGGAGCTTGAAGGCCTGGGACTTGGGACAGAACGCGCCCTTGAGGACGAGGGGGCGAGCCGCTAGGGTCCGGCCCGCCATGGAACCCTTTAAATCGCTGACGGGCGTCGCCGCCCCTCTCCCCATGATCAATGTCGATACCGACATGATCATCCCCAAGAACTTCCTGAAGACCATCAAGCGCACCGGACTGGGCAAGGCCCTGTTCTTCGAAATGCGCACCAGGGAGGACGGCAGCGAAAACCCGGATTTCGTGCTGAACAAGCCGGCCTATCGCCATGCCCAGATTCTCGTGACCGGCGCCAATTTCGGCTGCGGGTCGAGCCGCGAGCACGCGCCCTGGGCGCTGCTCGATTTCGGGATCAAGGTGGTGCTGGCGCCATCCTTCGCCGACATCTTCTACAACAACTGTTTCAAGAACGGCATTCTGCCGATACCGCTGCCGCAATCCGATATCGACAAGCTGATGGACGATGCGGAACGCGGCGCCAACGCCATGATCACGGTCGATCTCGAAAAGCAGGAGATCAAGGGGCCGGATGGCGGCACGATTCGGTTCGAGATCGATCCGTTCCGCAAGCAATGCCTGATCAACGGATGGGACGATATCGGGCTGACGCTGCGCAACGAGACCAAGATTTCCGATTACGAGGCGCGCGCCAAAACGCAAAGCCCCTGGCTTTAAGGGGCAGCGATGAGCGACGCGGTACTGCGCGAAGTCAAAGACGGTTTGTGCACGATCACGCTCAACAAGCCGGACAAGCTGAACGCACTCGGCACCGACAGTTTCAAGGGATTGTCGGACGCCTGCGATTACATCACCTCGCATGTTTCCGAAATCGGTTGCGTGCTCATCAAAGGCACGGGCCGCGCGTTCTGCGCCGGTAACGATCTGGGGGGGCTGACGGAAGTCTTCGAAGGCGGCGACAGTTCGCGTTTCCGCAGCGACACCGTTGAACGGATCGCGACGCTTCCGATGCCGGTGGTGGCGCAGGTGCATGGCCATTGCCTGACGGGCGGGCTGGAACTGGCGCTGGCCGCAGACATCATCATCGCGGGCGAAAGTGCGAAGTTCGGCGATACGCATGGCAAATGGGATCTCGTGCCGGTTTGGGGATTGAGCCAGCGTCTGCCGCGCCGCGTGGGACGCGCGAAGGCGTTGGAGATGTCGTTCTCCGCACGCTTCTATTCCGGGCGCGAGGCGGAGACGATGGGCTTGGCGAACATCTGCGTGCCCGATGCGGAACTGGATGCAACGGTTGCCGCATTCGTGAAGGACGTGCTTGCCAATTCCTGGCGTTCCAGCCGGGCGATCAAGAAGCTGGTCGACGAGACCGATGGCATGGTCCTGAAGGCAGGCCTTGCTCATGAAGTTCACAGAAGCGAAGGCCGAGGCCCGGAAACGGCCGAACGTCTGGCACGGATGCGGAAATAAACATGACCTACAAGATTCTGTTGTTGCCCGGTGACGGCATCGGGCCCGAAGTGATGGGCGAGACGCGGCGCGTACTGGAATGGTTCGGCAAGAATCGCAAGCTCGCCTACACGGTCGACGAAGACCTGGTCGGCGGCATCTCATACGAGACGCATGGCACGCCCGCGACCGATGCGATGATGGCGAAAGCCAAAGCGGCGGACGCCGTGTTGTTCGGCGCGGTGGGCGGGCCCAAATGGGACACGCTGGCGTTCGAACATCGTCCGGAACGCGGGCTTCTGCGTTTGCGCAAGGATCTTGAACTGTTCGCGAACCTGCGCCCTGCCCTTTGTTTCGATGCGTTGAAAGATGCGTCCAGCCTGAAGCCGGAAATCGTTTCGGGGCTGGACATCCTGATCGTGCGCGAACTGACGGGCGGGGTTTATTTCGGCGAGCCGAAAGAGATCACCAACCTGCCGAACGGCGAGAAGCGCGCGGTCGATACGCAGCTTTATACGACGCATGAGATCGAGCGCATTGCGCGGGTGGCATTCGAGCTGGCGCGGCTGCGCGGCAACCGCGTGTCGTCTGCCGAGAAGTCGAACGTCATGGTGACGGGCGTGTTGTGGCGCGAAGTCGTGACGCGCATTCACAAGGCGGAATTCCCCGACGTCGAATTGAGCCACATCCTGGCCGACAATTGCGCGATGCAGTTGGTGCGCAATCCGAAACAGTTCGACGTGGTGGTGACCGACAATCTGTTCGGCGACATCCTTTCCGACGAGGCGGCGCAATTGACCGGCTCCATCGGTATGCTGCCGAGCGCCTCGCTGGGTGCGAAGAACGCAGCCGGAAACCAGCCGGGGCTTTATGAGCCCGTCCACGGCTCGGCGCCCGACATTGCCGGGAAAGGATTGGCCAATCCGATCGCCTGCATCCTGTCGCTCGCCATGTGCCTGCGCTATTCGTTCGGGCGTGTGGAAGACGCCGCGCTGCTGGATCGCGCCGTCGATCAGGTGCTCAGCGAAGGCTGGCGCACCGGCGACATCATGCAGCCCGGCATGAAGAAAGCCGGCACGCGCGAGATGGCGGACGCGATTTTGAAGGCGCTGGATAAGCTCGCACCCTGAATTTCCAAAAAATGGAATTCGGACTTCCATTTTTTGGAAATCCGTGCTAAACGCCTGCCATGATCGTGGTGGGAACGGACGTCGTCGAGCGCTATTTTGCGGAACGGCCCGGCCACCGCGGCATCAGAGCGGCACGGGCCCAGTATGAATCCTGGCTTGCGATCGCCGAGGCCGTAGACTGGAAGACACCGCAGGATGTGAAGCGGTCCCATCCCAAGGCGAGCATCCTTAAGGGCGGCCGCGCGGTGTTCAACATCAAGGCGAACGACTATCGCCTGGTGGCTTTGGTGCAGTATCGCGATGGCGTGTTGCTGATCCGGTTTTTCGGAAGCCACGAAGAGTATGACGATATAGATGCGGAGACGGTGTGATGAAGGCGACCCTGATTGTCATCCAGAATGAGGCCGATCATGCGGCGGCAAAGTCGCTGGTCGCCAAACTCATGGCATCCAGCACGCCGGCCGACCGGGCGCGCATGACAGCCCAGGCACGTCTCATCGAGGCTTACGAACGCTCGCGCTGGCCGCGCCGGGCGCCATCGCTGCCCGATCTGCTTTCCTACCTGATGGATCAGCATGGACTTTCGCGCGCCGATCTCGTGCCGCTGCTGGGCACGGCGAGCCGCGTCAGCGAAGTGCTCTCCGGCAAACGCGATTTGAGCATGACAATGGTGAAGCGGTTGCGCGAGCGCTTTCATATTCCGGCGGACGTTTTGATAGCATCGGAATCCCGCGCGGCAGCTTGATACGCTGCCATCACGGTTCGATCACCACCTTGCCGATCGCTTTGCGCGATTGCAGCTGGCGCATCGCGTCCACCGCTTTCGCCAGTGGATACCGCGCGCTGATGTGCGGGTGGATTTTGTTTTCTGCCAGCAGCCGGTCGATGGCTTCCATGTTCTCGCGGCCCTTTTCGGGAAACTTGCGGCCGTATTCGCCGGCGCGGACGCCGAGGATCGAATAGCCCTTGATCAGCGGCATGTTCACCGTGATCGAGGGGATGCGTCCGCTCGTGAAGCCGATGATGAGGATGCGGCCGTCGAAGGCGATGCAGCGGGTGGATTCGTCGAAGACGTCGCCGCCGACGGGATCGTAGATCACATCCGCGCCGCCACCGGTGATCTCTTTCACCGGTTCGCGGAAACCCTGTGACGGCAGAACGTGGTCGGCGCCGTAGGATTTGAGGAAGGTTCGTTTTTCTTCCGTAGAGGCTGTGGCGATGACCTTTGCGCCCAGCGCCTTGCCGAGATCGACGGCAGCCAATCCCATGCCCCCCGCCGCACCGTGCACCAGCAGCCATTCGCCCTTCTGCAATTCGGCGCGGCGGACGAGTGCTACGTAGCCGGTGAGATAGCCGACGGTGAAACTGGCAGCTTCCGCATAGCCCACACCACCGGGAATGCGGCGTAAGGTGGATGCGTCACGGATCGCTTCTTCGGCGTAGCAGCCGATGCCGCCGACGATCACGCGGTCGCCCGCTTTCACATTCGTCACCGCACTGCCGGTTTCGATCACATCGCCTGCGGCTTCGGTGCCCGGTGTGAAGGGAATCTGTGGCTTGTGCTGGTATTTGCCCTGGATGGTCAGGATGTCGGGGAAATTCACCGCCGCTGCGCGGATGCGGATGCGCGCCTCGTTCGGATTGAGCGGCGGGAGCGTCACCTCTTCGAGTTTGACGGTTGCGATGTCTTCGGAAATCTCGCGGCAGACGATGGCTTTCACGGAAGGCTCGCGGGCGGCGAAACCTTGCGGTGCGGCAGCGTGCGCACACCGCCCATGAACAAGGCGGTCGCAAAATCGGCCGCCGCCGGCGGATCGATGTCTTCGCGCGTGAGCATACGTTCGGCGATCTCGAACGCCACACCAACGATGGCCGCCATCAGGAAATCGGAATCGACCGGCGGGAAAAGGCCTTTGGAAATCGCGGTCTCGATGTCTTCGCGCAGTTCTTCGAAGCCCGCGATGATTTCCGGCGTGTCCATGCGCACGCGCATCGCATCGGAACGGTTGCGACGGATGGCGCGGAAATTTCCCTGATCGTCGGCGACATATTGGAAGAACGTGCGGAAGGTGCCGGAGATGAACTCTTCGATAGAGGCCGCGCGAATGCGCTCGGCGCGCAGGCGCGGGCGGATGCGCAGCGCACTGTCGTCCTGGATCGCCTGGAACACTTCTTCTTTCGACTTGAAGTAATTGTAGAAAGTGCCGGAGGCGAGCGGGGTGGCGCGGATGATGTCGCGCACGGTGGTCGCGCCATAGCCCAGTTCGGCAAAGACGTTCTTCGCCGCTTCCAGAATGAGCTCGCGGTTCTGGATCTTGGTCTTTTCGCGCTTGCCGGCGCGGGGTGCTGCGGGGGGCCGGTTGAGTTCGGTTGTCATGAGTCACAAGTGTAGAGGTTCGTGACGGGCCGTCAACTTTTGGCCTGCGTTGACAGGGGGCCGGACCCGCGCCAAAGCAACGGATATGGCGGAAATCCAACAAAATTGGCGGGGCATCATGGCGGCGGCCATGGGCAAAACCCCGTTCATCGTGAGCCTCGGCGGCGTGATCGACGAGGTGGGCAATGGCCGGGTGCTGATGCGCCTGCCCTATTCGGACACGCTGGTGGGCGATCCCGATACCGGCGTGGTGCATGGCGGGGTCATCACCGCGATGCTCGATCATTCCTGCGGGCTGGCCATCGGCAGCGCGCTGCGGGCACCCGCACCTTATGTCACGCTCGACCTGCGCATCGATTACATGAAACCGGCGCGGCCCAGGGCGGACATCCTGTTCGAGGCGGAGTGTTTGAAGATCACGCACGAGATCATCTTTGCGCGCGGGCTCGCCTTTCAGGACAATCGCGACGATTTCATCGCGCGCTCCACCGGCACCTTCATGTTCTCCCGGCCGCAAGGAACGGGCGCATGAAGATCGATCTCACCAATGCGGCGCTCGACGCGAACGCGCTGGCCGACAGCGTTCCCTATTGCGCGCATCTGGGCGTGAAGCTTTCGGTGAAAGACGGGCGGCTGGTGCTGGAGATGCCGTTCAGCGATCACCTGATCGGCAACCCGATGGTGCCCGCGATTCACGGCGGTGTGATAGGGTCGTTTCTGGAGACCGCTGCGATCTCACAGGTGATCTGGGAAACGGCGGCCAAGGCGACGCCGAAGCCCGTGGACATCACCATCGACTATTTCCGCACCGGACGGCCGGTGACGAGCTATGCGGCGGCGCGCATCGTCAAGCTGGGGCGGCGCGTCATCAACGTCCATGCCGAGATGTGGCAGGACGACGAGACCAAACCTGTCGCCGTGCTGCATGGGCATTTTTTGATTGGGGCGGAATAAAACTCGATCACTCCCTCTCCCCCGCTGGGGGAGAGGGAATGATTTTAAGCATCCACACCAACTGCATCCCCGATACGCGTAAAACCGTCGCGCGCGAGAAGCGCCGAAAGTTCTTGCTTGATGCGGATTATGAGGCCGGGACCTTCATAGGCCATGGCGGTGTAGAGTTGCACCAAACTCGCGCCGGCGCGGATTTTTGCATAGGCGTCTGCGCCTGAGGAAATGCCGCCTGCGCCGATCAACACGATCCGGTTTCCGACACGTTGGCGCATCGCTTTCAGGATTGCCGTCGATGGCACAAACAGGGGCGCGCCGGAGAGGCCGCCGGATTCTTTTGCGTTGGGGCTTTTGAGCGTGGCGGGGCGCGCGAGCGTGGTGTTGGAGACGATCACGCCTTCGATGCCGGAGGCAAGAACCGTGGCCGCGATGTCGTCGAGTGCGTGTTCGTCGAGATCTGGCGCAATCTTGAGCAGCAAGGGAACGGTGTTGTTTGCGCGCGCGCGTTCTTCGGTGACGACGGCGAGGAGTTTTTCCAGCTCGTCGCGATTTTGCAGGCCGCGCAATCCGGGCGTGTTGGGCGAGGAGATGTTGACCGTCACGTAATCGGCGAATGGCGAAAGGCGCGTGAAGGTCTGGCGATAGTCGTCGATGCGATCGGCAGAGTCCTTGTTGGCGCCGATATTGATGCCGGCGATGCCCACGCGGTTGCGGGTGCTCAGTCGGCGAGCCGCCGATTCCATGCCTTCATTGTTGAAGCCGAGCCGGTTGATGACGGCGCGATCCTCCGCCAGACGGAACATGCGCGGGCGGGGATTTCCAGGTTGTGGCCTGGGGGTGACTGTGCCGCACTCGACAAAACCGAAGCCCAGCTTGAGCATGACATTTGGCACCTCGGCGTTCTTGTCGAAGCCCGCCGCAAGACCCAACGGATTTGGAAAAAGCCGTCCAAACAATGGGATAGCGAGCTTCGGGTCGTCTGCCGGAGCGGCCGGAAGGATCGCGCCGCCCGTCTTCAAAAGGACGATTGTGGCGCGGTGGGCAGCCTCTGCGGGGAACCTTCTGAGCAACGCTGTGGCGAAATCCGTCAACATGCCTAGACTCTTGACTATGGGGGTTGTAATTTCCTAGATAGACCTTATTTTAGGAATTCTTGCAGGAGATTCGCTCCCATGCTGTCGGGAAACTATATGCTGACTCACAAACAAATCTGGGCTGCCATCGATGGCCTTGCGGAACGTCACGATCTTTCTGCATCGGGCCTCGCAAAACTCTCCGGACTCGATCCGACCACGTTCAACAAATCCAAACGCATCGCTGCGAATGGCAAAGAACGCTGGCCTTCGACGGAAAGCGTTGCAAAGATTCTCAACGCAACGGGCGAAAGTCTCGAAGGTTTTGTCGGGCTTGTTTCGCGCGCCGGACGAATGGCGACGCGTTATGTGCCGCTGATCGGACTGGCGCAAGCCGGCGAAAAAGGATTCTTCGACGACGCGGGATTTCCCGCCGGTCACGGCTGGGAGCAGATCGCGTTTCCCGGCCTCGACGACGAACATGCCTATGCGCTCGAAATCGCGGGCGATTCGATGCTTCCCGTCTATCGCGACGGCGATCGCATCGTGGTTTCGCCCTCCGCAAGCGTGCGGCGCGGAGATCGCGTTCTGGTGCGCACCAATGCGGGCGAGGTGATGGCCAAGCAGCTTGCCCGGCACACCGCGCAACGTATCGAATTGCAGTCGTTCAATCCGGCTTACGAGACGCGCGGCTTCGATCTTGCCGACGTCACGTTCATGCACAGGATCGTGTGGTCGAGCCAGTAAGCGTTGTCCGACGCCGAACCCGAGCGATTGCCGCCACCGCCATTCTGGCGGACGCGGTATTTCGCTTTCGACGTGCTGCCACGACGGCCTTATTTGGATTCCGCGGACATACCGCGTCCTCACCCAACCGGAACATCGCATGGTGCAGCCCGACGGACGTATTCGGCTTCATGGATTTTCCGAAAGCCTCGGCTGTTACCTCAGGGTTGTGCTATTGTCCGACGGTGAAACGGTTCACAACGCCTTCGCAGATGAGGGCTTCACGCCATGAAGACACGCTACGACAAAGCCACCGACAGCCTGTATGTGGAAGTCCGACCACTAGCGTCTCGACGCACAGTGGAAATCGAAAACGATGTCATGGTCGATTTGGGAGAGGATGGCGAGCCTGTCGGCTACGATATCCAACACGCCTCCACCAAGGCCCAATTCATTGGACGTTTGATCTTGGGACAGGATAAGGCCGCGGAATAGTTTACTGCGGGATGCCCATATAGCTGTCGAGCTTGGCTTCGAGGGCTTTCTTGTCCTTGCCGTTGAGCAGCGCGAGCAATTCGGCGGCGCGCTTCTTGGACGCTTCCTCATAGGCGTTCTGCGGGGTGGCCGCGATGACGCGCTTCCAGGCGGCTTCGATCTTATCGTGATATTCATCGGCGTCGTAAGCGGCCAGCCCCAGACCGTATTGGTAATTGATGAGGATGTCGTTGGGCGAAAGCTTGAACGCCTGATCGTAGAACGCAAGGCCCTTGTCCATGGTCGCGCCATAGGTCCAGCGCGCAAGCATCGAGCCGCCGACGCGCACCACTTCGAAATGCCAACCGCCCATGGTGGCGATGAGTTGCGCATCTTTCGGATGGGCGGCGAGCGCATCTTCGATCGCCTGCTCGGACTGTTCGCCGAGTTTCTGGTTTTGCGCCGCCATCAACCCGATGATACGGCCCTTATAGCCGAGTGCCGCGGCAAGATAGATCGTCGGCAGCGCGCCCTTGGGATTTGCGGCGAGTGCCTTCCTTGCGATGTCTTCCGTGCGCTTGACGCAATCCATGCAAGGCGAGGTGTGCATCGTCATGTCGGACGCAGCAGCCCGCGCAGCAACGCCCAATCCGTCGGCGTTGTTTTCGGCGAGACCCGCCTTGATGGCGTCTTCGTATTTCCCTTGCGACCAGAGATCGTAGGCAGGGTCTGCAAAAGCCTGTGTCGCGAACGTTGTAACGAAAAGCGCGAACGCTGCGACACGAAACTTCATCTGACTTCCTCCACCAGGCGCCCCGCGAGTGCGGCGCGGATCAATTCTGCCGTTTCCTTGCAGCCGTAGAGGGCTGCAAACGAACCGAAGCGCGGGCCTTGCGTCTGGCCGAACAACACTTCGTAGAGAGCCTTGAACCAGTCGCGCAAAGGTTCGAAGCCGTGTGATTTGCCGATTTCGTAAACGGCGTTCTGCACCACGGCGCCATCGCGTTCCTGACCCATTGCCTCCAGCGTCCGCGCCAGTTCTTCCAGCGCTTTGCGTTCATTTTCGGACGGCGCGCGATACTTCTTCGCCGGCCGCACGAAATCCTCGTAGTATTTGATGGCGTAACTTACAAGTTTGTCAATACCCGGATTGTCTTCCGGCGAGGCGTCCGGCGCATAGGCTTTGATAAAGCCCCAGAGAACTTCGCGGTTGGACGCATTCGACGCGCTGACCAGATTGAGCAGCAACGCGAACGTAACCGGATAGGACTCCTGCGGCGGACGACCCGCGTGCAAATGCCAAACCGGATTCTCAAGCTTCTTTGCCTGATCTTCGCCGTGATACGCATCGAGGAACGCAATGTAATCGTCGACCGCTTTGGGGATGACGTCGAAGTAGAGCTTCTTCGCCACGCGCGGCTTTTGGTACATGAACAGCGCGATGGATTCTTCCGGGCCGTAGGTCAGCCATTCGTCGACCGACAGGCCGTTGCCCTTCGATTTCGAAATACGCTGGCCCTGTTCGTCGAGGAACAGTTCGTAGTTGAAGCCTTCGGGCGGTTCGCCGCCGATGGCGCGCAGGATTTTCGACGAGAGTTCGACGGATGAAATGAGATCCTTGCCGGACATTTCGTAATCGACGCCGAGTGCCAGCCAGCGCATCGCCCAATCGGCTTTCCATTGGCACTTCACATGGCCGCCGGTGACGGGGACTTCGGTTTTCCTGCCGTCTTCGTCGTAGACGATGGTGCCGCGCTCGGGATGCCATTCGACCACCGGCACTTGCAGCACGACTCCGGTCTTCGGGCAGATTGGAAGAAATGGCGAATAGGTGGCCCTGCGCTCGTCGCCGAGCGTGGGCAACACCGTGTCGCGCACCTTTTCGTAGTTGCGCAGGATGGTGAGCAACGCTTCGTCGAACTTGCCGGACTTGTAACAGTCCGTCGAACTCATGAATTCGTAGCGGAAGCCGAAACGATCGAGAAAGGCGCGCAGCCGCGCATTGTTGTGCGCGCCGTAGCTTTCGTGCGTGCCGAAGGGATCGGGCACCGAGGTCAGCGGCTTGCCGAGATTGGCGGCCAGCATGTCCTGGTTGGGCACGTTGCCGGGGACTTTGCGCAGGCCGTCCATATCGTCGGAGAACGAGATCAGATGCGTGGGTACATCGCTCATCGTTTCGAAAGCGTGGCGCACCCAGCTCGTGCGTGCGACTTCGCCGAAGGTACCGATATGCGGCAGGCCCGAGGGGCCGTAGCCAGTCTCGAACAAGACTTTGTTAAGAGGTTTGCCCGCTTTCGCGCGTTTCTCGATCCGGGCGAGCACTTTTCGTGCTTCTTCGAACGGCCAGGCATGGGCGTTGAGGGCGAGGTCGCGGACGGTGCCGCCGGATGCATCCGTGGTCATGGCTAATCGAGGTTTAAGCGATTGGAAAGGGCGCGAAAGCTAGGCTTTGGCAGGGGATCGCGTCAATGTCCGCAGTCGACAATTTGCCGAGCGAAAAGCCGCGTATGCCGGATTTGCGCGCCGTGCTCGCGCCCCTGACCCAGCAACTGCCGCTGGTCACGCTGATCTTCTGCGCGGCGGTCACGCTTCCGGTGCTCCTGCTGCTTGCGCATACGGGACTGGTTCCGGCGATAGGCACCGCGGTCGCGTTCTTCATTGTGACGATCCTTTACCAGCGCGTCAGCACGGCGCGCCTTCTTGCCGAGGCTCGCCGGCTTCGCGAAGACAATCTGGCGCTGGTGTTGCGGCTTTCGGAAGAGAAACTGGCGGCGGAGAAATCCCGGGATGCGGCGCAGGTGAGCGCGCGGGCGAAATCGGT
Organism: Rhizomicrobium sp.; assembly: GCA_035543495.1. GTDB lineage: Bacteria > Pseudomonadota > Alphaproteobacteria > Micropepsales > Micropepsaceae > Rhizomicrobium. The sequence continues at coordinate 23,519 of DATKJT010000009.1, forward strand.
GTTCATCGCCAATATCAGCCACGAGATTCGCACGCCGCTCAATGCACTTCTCGGCATGTCGCAGTTGCTGGAACGAGCGGGGCTGGAGAAGACCCATCGCGATTATGTGAAGGTGATGCTGGAAGCGGGCCGCGGGCTGAGAACATTGCTCGACGACGTGATCGCGCTGGCGCGCGACGATTCCGAAGACATCCATACCGAGGATTGCGATGCGGGGCTTGCCGCGCGCGCAGTGGCGCAATTGCTGCAGCCGCATGCGTGGGAGAAACGGCTCCGGCTCAACATCTCCGTGCCGGCGGAATTGCCGCGCGCGGCGGCCGATCCAAGGCGGGTGCGGCAGGTGTTGCTGAAACTTGCGGAGAATGCGCTGAAATTCACCGAGCGCGGGGCGGTGGAGATCCTGGTCGAGCCCATACGGGACGGAAACGGACATACCGTATTGCGGTTTTCGGTGACCGATACGGGCCACGGCATCCCGCCGGAAGTCGCACCGCATCTGTTCGAACCCTTCTCGCCGGGCGATGTGTCCTATGCGCGCAAGCATCAGGGCGCGGGGCTGGGGCTTGCCGTGGCCAAACGCGCCGTCGAACAGATGGGCGGCAGAATAGGTTTCGAAAGCGATCCGGGGCACGGATCGACGTTCTGGTTCGAACTTCCGACCGTGGAATCGCGGACAAACCCCAAGCCCCAATTCCTCGACATTTCCGGTGATATGCATGCGCCGGCCGATCTTCTGTTGCTGGTGTTCCTGCGCGACGGGCGCGTGTCACAGGAAATCGTGCGGTTGCTGGAGCCGTTCGGAAACCACATCGCCATCGCACACAGCCAGGCCGAGGCGGCGCAACGGGCGAGCCGCGAACAATTCGATGCGATCATCGCCGAAGCGCGCGATGTGGAATCGCTTGCAGCCGTGCCGGGACGCAAGGCACCGCTGCTGGCGCTGCTGTTTGCGGGCGACCGGCCGCCGGCAAGCGGCGACGAAGCCCTGCATTGGCCCGCGCGTCCACGGGAATTCTATGGGATGCTACACAAGCTGAGCGACGAAGCGCAGCGTTCGCAGATCATCGAGAAGCCCAAAAGCGAAGCCCCGCCGATCGACGCCAATGCGTTTGCATCGCTGGAGAAGTCCTTGGGGCTGCCGACATTGCTGGAAATCTTGCACGCCTACATCAAGACCGCCGAGGATCTTTGCGAGGCGCTCACCAAGGCGAGCGCCGAAGCCGACTGGAACGAGGCGGGGCGCGTGGCGCAAGACATCGCGGGGGCAGCCGGCGGTCTCGGCCTTGCAGCGATGACGGCGGCGGCCCGCGGCTTTGCTGCCCAGGCGCGCGAAAGCGACGACGGACATGCGCTGAGGAATGCCGCCCAGACGGTGATCGGCGAACATTTGCGGGTGCGCACAGCGCTCGCCGATCTTTATCCCGACCTCGCGGCTTAATCCGTCTCTCGAATTTATCGCCCGTTCCGCGCCGGACAGGCTAAGTAACCGGCATGGCCGATGTGTCCGCCCTGCTTGCCGATCTGCCCGCGCTGGTAACCGCGCCCGGCGGCGGCGTGGCCGCGCAGCACGGCGAAACGGCGAAACTGAAACTCGACGAAGCGCGGCGGCTGTTCCGTTCCGGCGATGTGATGGTGGCCCATGCCGCTTTCGTGGCGGGGCGGTTGAAGACCACGCCTGCCGCACCGCTTTACGACGTGATGGAACTGTTTGCGTTCGTGCGGCCGGCGCAGCCTTGCATCCCTTCGCCGCTGGGGCTTGCGCGCGCGCTGGGATTGCCGCTTCCCGAAACGGTGGACGAACAGGCGCGTACGCTGGGGCTTGCAGCGGAAGCGTTGTTGCAGGAACTCGATGGTGCCGAACGCAAGGAGAAATTGCGGCCGCTCGCATCTTCGCTGTTCAAGGCGGGATGGAAGTGGGGGCCACTGGTGCTTTCCGTTGTCGGCGAGCCGGAAAAGCAATTGGGGCCGCTTGCCGGATTCGATGCGTGGCGCGTTTTGCCGGAATGGGAAGACGATATGGCGCCGGACAAGCCCGGCTCGCTTCCAGTCGATGCAGAGGAAACGCGCGCGCGGCTTTCGCGTTTGGTCGGGCTTTCGCACGAACAGCGCGCCGAGCAGGGCGAATATGCGGTGGCCGCGAGCTACGCGTTCGGCGCGCGCGAAACGGCAGGTGCACCCAAGGTTGCGCTGATCGAAGCGGGAACCGGCATCGGAAAGACGCTGGGGTATCTGGCACCTTCGAGCGTGTGGGCGGAGAAGAACGGGCCGGGGCTCTGGATTTCGACCTATACGCGAAACCTGCAACGGCAGATCGTGCAGGAAATCGCGCGACTTTATCCCGATCCCGTCGAACGCGAAGACAAGGCGGTGGTGCGAAAGGGTCGCGAGAACTATCTCTGCCTGCTCAATTTCGAGGAAGCCGCGCGGCGCACCGCGCTGACGCCGGGACAGCGCGCGGTCGCGCTGGGGCTGACGGCACGGTGGATTTCGGCGACGACCGATGGCGATCTGTCGGGGCAGAATTTTCCCGCATTTCTCGCGGCGAGTTTTCCGCTTTCGGAGATCACCGACCGGCGGGGGGAATGTATTTATGCGGCCTGTTCTCACTACCGCACCTGTTTCATCGAGCGCGCGATACGCCGCGCGCGGCATGCGCCTATCGTGGTTGCCAATCATGCGCTGGTGATCGCGCAGGCCGCGGGCGATGCGCTGTCGCTCGACGAGACCAACGATGCGCCGCCGGAACGGCGCGTGCGCTATGTGTTCGATGAGGGTCATCATCTGTTCGATGCGGCGGATTCCGGATTTTCGGCGCTGCTTTCGGGCATGGAGATGGCGGACCTTCGCCGCTGGATCCGCGGACCGGAAGCGCGCGCGAGAAGCCGGATGCGCGGGCTGGAAGAACGGTTGAAAGACATCATTGCCGACGACGATGTGGCGCGCTCGGCGCTGGATGATGCGGTGTTGTCTGCCGGTGCGCTTGCAGGGGAAGGCTGGCACGGGCGCGTGGTGAACGGCGGCGCGCGCGGGCCGGGCGAAGTGTTTCTGGCGCTCGCCTACAATCATGTGCGGGCGAAAAGCGAAGACGGCGAATCATTCTATTCGCTGGAGGCCGATGTTGCGCCGCTGGACGAGGAACTGCTGCAGGCGGCGCGCGAGCTTTCGCTGGCGTTGAAACGCGTGGCCGTGCCGTTGCTCAGGCTTTCGCAGGCACTGCGCAAGCAACTGGACGAAAAAGCGTCCGATCTCGAAACCTTTCAGCGCGCACGCATCGAAGCGGCAGCACGCGGGCTTGCGCGGCGGGCACGGATCGTGTTGCCCGCGTGGATTTCGATGCTGGATGCGCTGGATGGCGAATCCGTGGACGAAGAGTTCGTCGACTGGTTCGAGATCGCGCGCGATGACGGGCGCGATCTGGACGTGGGATTGCACCGGCATTGGATCGATCCGACCGTGCCGCTGGCGACCGAAGTTCTGGCGCCAGCGCACGGGGCGCTTATCACGTCGGCCACGTTGCGCGATCTCGCAGAGGGGGTGGACGACTGGGCGAGCGCGGAAGTCCGCACCGGTGCGCACCATTTGCCTGAACCGCCGAAGCGGGCGAGTTTCGGCTCGCCGTTCGACTATGCCGAACAATCGCGCGTGTTCATCGTGCGCGATGTGAACCGGCGCGATGCGGACCAGCTGGCGGCGGCCTATCGGGAGTTGTTTCTGGCGGCGGGCGGCGGCGGGCTGGGTCTGTTCACCGCGGTGCGCACCCTGCGCGCGGTGGAGAACCGGATCGCGGGGCCGCTTTCAGATGCGGGCATCACGCTTTACGCACAGCACGTAGACCGGCTGGACACGGGCGCGCTCGTCGATCTCTTCCGGGCGGAGGAAAACGCCTGCCTGCTCGGCACCGATGCGTTGCGCGACGGGGTGGACGTGCCGGGGCGGAGTTTGCGGCTGGCCGTGTTCGACAAGGTGCCGTGGCCCAAGCCCACCATCCTGCACAAGGCGCGGCGCGCGCGATTCGGCAAGAGCTACGACGACCTTCTGACCCGGCTCCGGCTCAAGCAGGCGTTCGGCCGTCTGATCCGCACCACCAACGACCGGGGCGTGTTCGTGATCCTGGAACCGGCCACGCCATCGCGGCTGTTGTCGGCCTTTCCGCCGGATGCGCCGGTTCGCCGCTGCGGCCTGGCAGAGGCAATTGCCGAAATCCGTGGGTTTCTTGGCGACGGCGGGTGACGAGGTGAAGGTCGCCCCCTAAACTTGTCATCCCGGTCGCGCATCGCGCGAACCGGGACCCATAGAGAGGCCGCTCGATGGGTCCCGGGTCACGGCGCAAACGCGCCGTGCCGGGGATGACAGGTTGGATTTGAGATGACCGTAGACGATACTCTGTTCGCCACCGAGACCGCTGACGGCGCCGATCATTTCGGGCGCTATTCCACCGGTATCCTGCCGAGCCATGTGCTCAAGCGGCTGATCCGGGCGCGGCGCGAAATCCGGGCAGCGGAAGATATCGAGGACGCGCAGATCCAACCGGCGAGCATCGATCTGCGGCTGGGGCCGGTGGCCTATCGCGTGCGGGCGAGTTTTCTTCCCGGACCGAACGCCACGGTGGAAGACAAGCTCAAAGCGGTCTTCATGCATGAGATCGACCTCAGCCAAGGCGCCGTTCTGGAGACGGGCTGCGTCTATATCGTGCCGCTGCTCGAATATGCCGATTTCTCCGCGCGCGTTTCGGGAACGGCCAATCCCAAAAGTTCGACGGGTCGCATCGACGTTTTCACGCGTCTCATCACCGATCACGGACAGGCGTTCGATCGCGTGGAAGCGGGCTACAGCGGGCCGCTTTACGCGGAAATTTCGCCGCGCACGTTCCCGATTCTCGTGCGTAAGGGATCGAAGCTGAATCAGCTGCGCATCCGTCACGGCTCGCCGCAATTCACCGACACGCAATTGCGCAGGCTCCATGCGGAGAGTCCGCTCGTTTCGGGCGAGGCCGATATCGACAATGGATTGGCGTTGTCCATCGATCTGAAAGGCGACGGCAATTCGCGCATCGGTTGGCGGGCAAAACGGCACACCGGCATCATCGATGTCGACAGGCGCGCAGTGCTTTCGCCGGGCGATTTCTGGGATCCGATCGAGGCCAATGCCGAAGGCAACATGATCCTCGATCCGGACGAGTTCTATATTCTCGTCAGCCGCGAGGCGGTGGCCATTCCTTACGACTACGCAGCCGAGATGGTGCCGTTCAATCCGCTGGTGGGCGAATTCCGCGTGCATTACGCGGGTTTCTTCGATCCGGGTTTCGGCTACGAGCCGGGGCAGCCGCCTTGTGCGCGCGGCGTGTTGGAAGTGCGCTCGCGCGAAGTGCCCTTCATCCTCGAACATGGGCAGATCATCGGGCGGCTGGTGTTCGAGCGGCTCACCGATCCGCCGCCGGAAGTCTATGGGCAGGGGATCGGGTCGAACTATCAGCGCCAGGGGCTGAAACTCTCCAAGCATTTCCGGGGCGGCTGATCCGTACACGCAACATCGTTGCGGCACTACTGACTCTATTGTGACTTTGAATCCACATCGCATCCCAAAAACCGGCTGACCACAAATTGCCCCATTGCGTCGCGCGGCGGTCATGGCGAAGGTGGCGTTGTCGCTGGTTCGGCTTGGGGGAGCAGTTCCCGCGGCAAGTCCGCTTAAAGGGGGCAGTGTGAGGCGGCTACGGCGTGCATGCGCCGGCCGCCTCATTCATTTCTACAAGCATTCCAGGCATTTCTGGAAGCATTCCAGAATATCTCGCGATGCGAGGTAAAGGCGGCCAAATCTAGTGGCCGCCTTTTTTCTTGCCCGAATTGTCGGCGGCGAAACGGCCAGCCCCCATACCGACCAGCAGAAGCAGCGCGCCCATCAGCAGCACGTCGCGCGAAAAATAGTCGAAAGCTTCGGCGCGGGCATCGCCGTGCATCGTCCAGTAGTTGTGGAGCAGGACGGAAATGGCGAGCATCACCGCGAAGAGCGCCATCGCGAAATAGCGGGTCTGGTAGCCGATGATGAGGGCCACGGAGGCCAGCGCGACCACAGCGAGGAACAGGCCGAACAGCACCGGAGGAGCCGCAATGTTGTGGGCCTTGAGCATGTCCATCGTGCCCGCCCAATCCTGCGCATAGGTCCATGACTGGGTGAGGAGGTACCAGCCAATGGCGATCCGTCCCAGGAGCGGCGCGATGACCTCAGAAAGGGACATTTGGGGAAATCCTAGAAGGGAACGGGCCAGCCGTAAGCCCCGAGGACCAGGGTCAGGAGCCCGCAGGCCAAAAGGGCCGCCACCCAGGTTTCCCGCTGCGGGGAGCCGAGCGGCCGGGCGACGATACTGAACAGAACCAGGGCAACCCCGCCGATGAACAGCATGGAGAAGACAAGCTGGGCCACGACAAAGGCCCGGAAGACGCCCGCGATCCCGGCCAGCGCAAGCAATATGATTGCATACCGGCCGAATTGGTCAGGTGTCTGAGTCGTCGTAATGCCGTGCGGCGTGGTCATCGCCATTCGCGTTTCTCCGCGAATCACAGCTGCATGCAAGAAATATGTCACAAGGGAACCGCAAACGGAATATCGTTTTTCCGCAATAGCTTATAAAGTTAACAGGAAAGCGGTTGCGGCAAGGTTGTAAAGGCCCGCGACGCCCCGCTCAAGCCTGACGGAGCGCGTGTTTGCGCAGGTGCCGGACCAGCGCCATCTCGTCGAGCTGGGATTGCGCCCGGCGGGCTTCGGCCTCTTCGACACGGCGGGCCTGCTGTTCCATGGCCAGTTCGAAGGCCTTGAGATCCTGATAGGCGGTGGCCAGATCGTTTTGCGCGACGGCACGTTCGCGTTCGATCTCTTTCAGCGTCTCGCGCAGGTTTTCGCGGCGGCTTTCGATGGAGCGGAGGAAGGACGGGAAGGCAAGACGGCCGATATCGGAATCGTTGGCGCGTTGGCGTTCGCGCGCGATCGAGTCTTCCAGATCGGCGAGTTTGCGATCCAGATCGGTCTTCATCGCGTCGAGCGTCGTCATCCGGCGCTTCAGTTCGTCGACCCTGAAGCGTTTGACGCGCAACATGGTATCGGCGCGCTTCATGTTTTGCTCCCAGTTCCGAGCTCGGCCATGATGGCCTCCAGTTCGGCATATCCGTCAGCCAGTGTGACGCGTTCCTCTTTCTTTTGCGTTAGGAACGCTTCAAGTTTCGGATAGACCTTTACCGCTGCATCCACTTCAACATTCGTGCCAGCCTTGTATGCGCCAAGACGGATCAGTTCCGCCATGTCTTCATAAACGGCGAGCGGCGCACGGGCCTTGGCCACAATGCTTTGTTCATTTTCCCTGTTGCAAGCGGGCATGGCGCGCGAAACCGATTTGAGAACATTAATCGCCGGAAAGCGTCCGCGTTCCGCGATGGCACGATCCAGAACAATATGTCCGTCGAGAATACCGCGAACGGCGTCGGCGACGGGTTCGTTGTGATCGTCGCCTTCCACCAAAACTGTGAATAACCCGGTAATCGAACCTGACGAGCCGTTAAGGCCGGGGCCAGCGCGTTCCAGCAATTTCGGAAGTTCCGCAAACACCGTTGGCGTATAGCCTTTCGATGCCGGCGGTTCGCCCGCCGACAAACCGATTTCGCGCTGTGCCATTGCGAAACGGGTGACGCTATCCATCAACAGAAGAACGTGCAGACCCTGATCGCGCAATTGTTCGGCAACCGCCATCGCGACGTAAGCCGATTGACGGCGCACGAGTGCGGGCTCATCCGACGTGGCTGCGATCACAATGCTGCGCTTCAAACCTTCTTCGCCGAGATCGTCTTCGATGAACTCTTTCAATTCGCGGCCGCGTTCGCCGACAAGTGCGATGACGATCGCATCCGCATCGGTGTTGCGCGCGAGCATGGCAAGCAGAGTGGATTTGCCGACGCCGGAGCCCGCGAAGATTCCCATGCGCTGACCTTTGCAGCAGGTCGTGAACGCATTCATCGCGCGAATGCCGAGATCGAGCTTGCCGCCGAGACGCGCGCGCATCGATGCATGGGGCGGTGTGTTCTTCACACTATAAGCAACGGGGCCCTGCGGCAGCGGACCTTTGCCATCGGTCGGGCGCGCGAAGGAATCGATCACGCGGCCGAGCCAGGCTTTGGTCGGGAAAATAGAAATGGGACGGTCTTCGAATTCGGCGTGCGCCCCGAGGGTTACGCCATCGAGACTGCCGAGCGGCATGACGACGGCGCGGCCTTCGCGGAAGCCGACAACCTCGCAAGGGATATGACGGCCGCCGGAAATGGCGATCCGGACCTGCCCGCCCAGGCTGATAGCGCCTGCCGCACCGGTGATCTCCACCGAGAGACCCTCGATACGGGCGACCCGGCCGAACCGGCGCAAAGGCGGAATGGCCTCAATTTCCTTCAACAGAGCGAGCATTCTACCACCCCAGAGGGCCGCCTTTTGCGGACCCGAAGTGGGCCATCATGCCGACAAGGATTTAAGTGGCGGTAAACTTAATAAAGGGAATCAAGGGGATGGGGCCGAAAGAATAATTCGCGTTAAGCCCTGTTCGCACCCCCTGAAGCCCTTTCTCTCTTGGAAAGGCGATGTTAACCATTTCCAGTTACGGTTTGCTCATCGGTTAACCACGCCGGCGGGGCCGTGCCAGTAAGGGGTCTGTGAATTATGCGTGTGCTTCTGATCGAAGACGATAGCGCCATGGCGCGCAGCATCGAGCTGATGCTGAGGAGCGAAGGCTTTAACGTCTACACCACCGATCTCGGCGAGGAAGGTATCGACCTCGGCAAGCTCTATGACTACGACATCGTGGTCCTGGACCTGCAACTCCCCGACATGAGCGGGTTCGAGGTGCTGAAGTCCCTGCGTCTGGCCAAGGTCCAGACCCCGGTGATGATCCTCTCGGGCAACGCCATCGTGGAAGCGAAGGTCCGGGCCCTCGGCTTCGGCGCCGACGACTATATGACCAAGCCGTTCCACAAGGACGAGCTGATCGCCCGTATCCAGGCGGTGGTTCGCCGCTCCAAGGGCCATTCGCAATCGGTCATCACGACCGGCAAGCTGACGGTCAATCTGGACGCCAAGACGGTCGAAGTCGACGGCAGCCGCGTGCACCTGACCGGCAAGGAATATCAGATGCTGGAGCTGCTCTCGCTCCGCAAGGGCACCACGCTGACCAAGGAGATGTTCCTGAACCATCTCTATGGCGGCATGGACGAACCGGAACTGAAGATCATCGACGTCTTCATCTGCAAGCTGCGCAAGAAACTCGCGGCGGCAACCAGCGGCGACAATTACATCGAGACCGTCTGGGGCCGTGGCTATGTGCTGCGCGATCCGGAAGCCGAACAGGCTGCCTGAGGCTGTCCCGCAAGGGAGGCTTGCCGTTTTCGACGAACCGATCAGCCTATACGGCGTTCTTGAAACCGTACGCCGCTTTGCGCGGTCGATGTCGGGAACCGATCCGCATACCATCCGGTTTACACCGGCATGAGCATGAAAAACTTCGTTTCGTTGATCGTTTTTCTGAGCATCTGCCTCGGCATCGCCGCGGTGGCCGGTTTCGTCACGGTTGCGAATATCCCGACCTGGTACGCGGATTTGGCAAAACCGTCCTTCACGCCGCCCAACGCCATTTTCGGGCCGGTCTGGACGCTGCTTTATGTCCTGATCGCGGTTTCCGGGTGGATGGTGTGGCGCAAGATCGGCTTTTCGCCCGACCGACCGCTGGTGATCTACGGGCTGCAGCTTGCGCTCAATTTCGCGTGGTCGTTCATCTTCTTCGGCTCGCACCTGATCGGGCTCGCGGTTTTCGATATTCTGCTGCTGTGGCTCGCGATCCTCTGGAACATCGTGATATTCTGGCGCGTCGATCGGGTGGCCGCCGCTCTGCTTGTGCCTTATCTCGCCTGGGTTTCGTTTGCCTCCGCCCTCAACATTGCGGTCTGGCAACTGAACTGACCCTCCCCTTGCCCATGGCTTGGTGATATGGAGCGGCCATGGAACCGCTTTCGTCCCTGCCGTTGACCGAATGGGCCCAAGCGCCCTCGCCCGCCGAGCGGCAGCAAGCCATTGGCGCTCTGGAAAACGGGCAGGTTCTGTATTTCCCTCAGCTTCCATTCTCGTTGCGCGAAGAAGAGAAAGCGCTTCTTTCGCCTTCGCTTTCCAATGGACGGGCGAAGAACATCAGCCTCGATCCGAGCGGGAAGCTGAAACACATCGACGTCACGCCGGACCAGCACAGGCTTTTGCAGGCAATGATGGAGCGGTTTGCGCAAAGCTCTGTCGCACTGGTGAGCAATCTCTTTCCCGGCTATGCGGCGAAACTTGAGCGCGCGCGCACCTCTTATCGGCCGGCGGAAATTGCGGGGCGCAAATATTCTCCCGTGAAGGACGACACGCGGCTGCATGTGGACGCGTTTCCGACGCGGCCTATGCGCGGGCGCCGTATCATGCGGCTGTTCACCAACATCAATCCCGACGGCAAGCCCCGGCTGTGGCATGTGGGCGAACCGTTTGCGGACATGGCCGAAAAGATTTTGCCCAGGGTGCGCGAGCCGATTGCGCTGACGCCGCTTTTGTTGGCCGCGGTGGGTGCGACGCGCGGCGTGCGCTCGGCTTACGACAATCTGATGCTGGGGCTACACGACACGGCGAAGCTCGACGAGAACTATCAGCGCGGTACGGTGCACAACGAAATCGCGTTTCCTGCCGGTTCGACGTGGCTCTGTTTCACCGACCAGGTCATGCACGCAGCCCTTGCCGGACAATTCGTGCTGGAACAGACGTTCCATCTCGACATCGAGGTGATGGCGGAACCTGCGCGCGCGCCGATCAAGGTGCTGGAGCGGATGACGGGGCGAACGCTCGCCTAGCCCGCCAGCGCCATTGCGCTTGCAAATTGCAGATCGGCCAGACGCGCATAGAGACCGCCGCGGGCGACGAGTTCGGCGTGGCTGCCTTCGCCGACGATGCGGCCCTTGTCCATCACCACGATGCGCTTGAGTTTTTGAATCGTCGCAAGCCGGTGGGCGATGACGATGGTGGTGCGGCCGGCCATCAGATTGGCAAGGCCCTGTTGCACCAGACGTTCGTTTTCGGAATCGAGCGCGGATGTCGCTTCGTCCAACAACAGCAGCGGTGCATCGCGCAAGATCGCGCGTGCGATGGCGAGACGCTGGCGTTGGCCGCCGGAGAGCGTGACGCCGCGTTCGCCCACCGCTGTGTCATATCCTTGCGGCAGAGCGATAATAAATTCGGCGGCCGCTGCGGCCTCGGCGGCCGCGCGGACTTCGTCGTCGCTCGCATCGAGGCGGCCATAGCGGATGTTGTCGGCGATAGTACCGGAGAAGATCGCAGGATCCTGCGCCACCATGGCAATGTGCTGACGCAGATCGGTGGGATCGAGATCGGCGACGTCCAAGCCATCGAACAGGATGCGGCCATCCTGTGGCGCGAAATACCGCAGCAGCAATTGGAAGACGGTGGATTTGCCGGCGCCGGACGGGCCCACCAAAGCGATGGCTTCGCCGGGTTCGACCTTCAGCGAGAAACCGTTGAGCGCCGCATAATCGGGGCGCGTGGGATAGTGGAACGTCACGTCGTCGAATTCGATGGCGCCTTTTGAAGGGGCAGGCAGCGCGATGGGTTTGGGCGGCGCTTTCACATCCGGCTCGACGTGCAGCAATTCCATCAGCCGTTCGCTGGCGCCGGCCGCGCGTTGCAGATCGCCCCAGGTTTCGCTGAGCGCGCCGAAGCCGCTTGCCACCAGTACGGCATAAAGAATGAACTGGGTGAGTTCGCCGCTTGTCATGGTGCGCGCGATGACATCGCTTGCGCCAACCCATAGAACGCCGACGATGCAGCTTGCCATGGCGAAGATGGCGACCGCCGTCATCGCTGCGCGCGCACGCGTGCGTATGATGGCGATGTGGAAGGAGCTTTCGACGGATTGGCCGAAAAGTTTGCGGTCTTCCTCCTCATGCGTGAACGCCTGAACCGTCTGCACGGCGTTGAGCGTTTCGCCGGCTCTCGCGCTCGTATCGGCCACGCGATCCTGGCTCTTGCGCGAAAGCGCACGCACCCAACGGCCAAAACCGATCAGCGGCAACATGATGAGGAACACTGCCGCCAGAACGAGGCCCGAGAGTTTGAGGCTGGTGAGGAAGAGAAGGATCAGCCCGCCAGTCAGCATGACGAGGTTGCGCATCGCGACGCTCGCCGAGGAGCCGATCACCGTCTGTATCAGCGTGGTGTCGGCCGTGAGGCGGGAGAGGACCTCGCCGGTGCGTGTGATTTCGAAGAAGGCGGGCGTGAGCGACAGAACATGATTGAAGACGGCCTTGCGGATGTCGGCGATCACGCGTTCGCCGAGCCAGGTCACGAAATAGAACCGCGTGGCAGTGGCGATGCCGAGGATGGCGGCGACGCCGATCAGGGCGAGGAAGTAATTGCCGATCTGGTCGGCATATCTGGCATCGAAGCCATGGTCGATCATCCGGCGGACAGCGACGGGGATCACGAGACTGGCGGTCGAGGAGCAGACGAGGGCAATTGCGGCCACGGCGATCCGCAGGCGATAGGGCCTGAGAAAGGGGGCCAGACGCCACAACGGCCCTAGCGACCGGGACTTTTCCCGGCCTGCCGCGACCTGCGCGACGTGGGCGGCATATTCTTCGCTGGATTGGGCCATGATCGGGACTTTCTATAGCGGAAACCGGGTCTTGGCGGGAGCCGGACCCATCGCCGCGCAGGCGGGGTGTGGGCGGGTTGCCAGCCCCCGCCCGATCCCCTATAAGCCGCGGCCTTCCGAGCCAGAGAGCCTAAGCCATGAAAAAGGGCATTCACCCCGACTATCATTTTGTGGACGTCGTGCTGAACGATGGCACCACCTATCGCACCCGCACGACCTGGGGCGAGGCCGGCCAGAAGCTGACGCTCGACATCGACCCGACCACGCACCCGGCCTGGACCGGCGGCCAGCAACAGCTGATTGACCGCGGCGGCCGCCTGACGCGCTTCAACAAGCGCTTCGCGGAATTCGTGAAGTAATCATTCCACCTGTCATGGCCCGCGAATGCGGGCCACCCAGTTGGGTGCAGCACATAATTGCAATTCGCACACGGAGTCGCGGAAAACGAGGTTTCGCGTCTTCTCGTGATTCATTCTTGAGAATGTCACCTGGGTGGCCCGCATTCGCGGGCCATGACAACTGCGCGTTGCTTGATTGCTTAAGCCGCGCCTTCGCCGAAGGCTTGTTCGAGGCGGTTGAAATGGGCCTGCAGGCCGGGTTTTTGCGCGACCGCGCCGAACAGATCGTCGTCCAGGCGTGCGATGCGGCGATAGAGATTGTCGCTGCGCTGCAGGAGGTCGCGAAGGGTTGCGGGCAGAAGATCGATGCCTTCTTCGCGCCCGCCGAAGCAGATTTCCTTCGAGCCGAGGCGATAACGGTCGCCCCGCGCGTCCTCGACGCTCATCTCGCCTTCGTGGACGGCGCGTTGCACGAGAAGCCAGCTTGCAGCCTGCATCAGGCGTGTGGTGACGCGCATGCTTTCGCCCGCATACAGCATCGCAGCCTTGCGCGGCAGATCGCGCGCTTCGTCGCGTCCGCGGCCATCGAGGTAGCGCGCAGTTTCTTCCACCAGCGCCATGCCTTCGTTGAAGGTGCGATCGAACATCGCGGAGCCCACGAATTCACGCAGGTCGTGCGTGTTCGCGATTTCGTTTTCCATCTCGGCCGTCGTCATCGGCATATGTCCCCGGACGTTCAATACCGGGGGAAGCTATCAACTCGGCACCGCCGCGCAAAGCCCGAATGGCGCCGGCGAGGCCAAATGCACACATGTTCTGCATTAATGGCTAATTCTAACTCTGCGCGATCTTAACGATGAATTGCGGGCGTAAGCGGCTTTAACGCTTGAAGAATGCGTCTGCGGCGGATTTGGTGTTCCGGCGCGCGGCGATGGCTTCGCGGCTGCGAACGATTTCGCCCTTCAGCGCCGCAATGCGCGCTTCCAGCTCATGTTCGGAAAGCGCCGATAAATCCTGACCCAGAACGATGTCGGGAAGTTTCTTCTTCGGCAGCAATTCGTCCGGATCGATGGCCATGGCGGCTCCCCTCTGGAGACCGTGTAAGTCTCTGTTACAGTGCGGGACAGGCGCAAGAGCGAAAGTGAACGACGACATGAAGGCCATTCAGGTTCAACGCGACGGCAGCGATGTCAGGCTGGTGCTGGGCGAGATCGACAAGCCCAAGCCGCGCGCAGGCGAAGTGTTGATCAGGATCGCGGCGGCGGGCGTAAACCATGCCGATCTCATTCAGGCGCGTGGCGGCTATCCGCCGCCGCCTGGCGCACCCGATACGTTGGGTCTCGAAGTCTCGGGCACCATCGAAGAGGTTGGAACCGGCGTTTCGCAATGGCACGTCGGCGATCAAGTTTGCGCGCTGCTGGGTGGCGGCGGCTATGCGGAATATGTGGCGGTGTCGGAACTTTGCGTGTTGCCGATTCCCAAAGGCGTTTCGCTGATCGATGCGGCGGCGCTGCCGGAAGTGCATTTCACCGTCTGGACCAATCTGATCGATGCGGCGCGGCTCAAGGCCGGCGAAAGCGTTTTGATCCATGGCGGATCGAGCGGCATCGGAACCGCGGCGATCCAGCTTTGCGCGGCGCGCGGACACAAGGTGTTCACCACGGCGGGCAGCAAGGAAAAGTGCGAGGCTTGCGCAAAGCTGGGAGCAACGCGGGCGATCAATTATCGCGAGGAGGATTTCGTCGACATTGTGAAATCCGAGACGGGCGGAAAAGGTGTCAACGTCATTCTCGACATGGTGGGGGGCGATTACATCGAGAAGAATTTTCGCGCCGCCGCCATCTGGGGCCGCATCGTCAACATCGCGTTCCAGAAGGGCATGGTGGCGGAGGTCAATTTCGCCTCCATGCTGATGAAGCGGCTGAGCCTCATGGCGACGACGTTGCGCGCTCGCTCCAACGAAGAAAAAGGCGCGATCCGCGATGCCGTCCGCCGCGAAGTCTGGCCGCTGGTCGAGGCGGGCAAGATCAGGCCGGTGGTGGACCATGTGTTCCCGCTGGCGGAGGCGAGCGCCGCCCATGCCCGGGTCGCCGAAAGCGCCCATATCGGCAAGCTTCTGTTGAAACCCTAGGCTTCACCGGCTAAAAGGGCCGCCTTCCTCGACAATCTGGACGTTCGAGCGAAGGGACGGGGCGGAAAGCCTCGCCCGGGAAAGGAAAAACTCATGGCCGACAAACCACTTATGCCCAAAGCGACCGCCGTCTGGCTGGTCGACAACACCTCGCTCTCGTTCGAGCAGATTGCCGAATTCTGCGGCCTGCACCCGCTGGAAGTGAAAGGCATCGCCGACGAAGACGTGGCGAAGGGCATCAAGGGGCAGGACCCCGTGGCGTCGGGCCAGCTCACCCGCGAACAGATCGAAGACGCGGAGAAAAACCCCAAGCTGCGCCTGAAAATGGCGCCGCCGAAATACAAGATCCCGCCGGTGAAGCTGAAGAAGGCGCCGCGCTACACGCCGGTGTCGAAACGGCAGGACAAGCCGGATGCCGTGTATTGGATTCTTCGCAACCATCCCGAATTCGGCGATGCGGACATCATCAAGCTGATCGGCACCACCAAGGCGACGATCCAGAAGATTCGCGAGCGTTCGCATTGGAACGCGACCAACATCAAGGCGGTCGACCCGGTGACGCTGGGGCTTTGCTCGCAGTTGGAACTCGATCTCGCGGTCACGCGCGTGGGGCAGCGCCGCGAGCGGCAAGAGAAGAAAGCCGCGAAGATGGGCGGCACCTTGAAGCCGGTGGACGATTCGATTGCCGCCGAACCTGCAGAAGGTCACGCGGGCGACGAAGAGTAACTACGCCGCTTCTTCGGATTCCGGACTGCGTGGATCGAGTTCGAGCGCTGCGGGCGAGGCCTGTTGCGGCATCGGGCTGAACGTGTCGCGATAAATATCCGCGGCCGGTTCCATCTTGCGAATGCGGTAGAGCGTGTAGAGCGCGAACGCGACGTGGATCGTGGCCGTGTAGTAGAACAGGGCCTGCGTGCCGACGCGGTCGGTGACAAGCGCGGCCAATATCGGCCCCAAAACCGACGCCAGCGAATTCACCAGCAACAACGTGGCGGAGGCTTCGACAAAGGTCTCGCGCGGCAGGCGATCATTCGTGTGCGCGACCGACAGGCCGTAACAGGGAAGTGCGGTCATCCCGAAGATCGTGACGAGGATGAGATTGCGTGTGACATCGCGGCCTCCGAGATAGGCGAGCGCTACACCGGAAGCGGCCGCCAGCAGAGCCACGATGACGAGGACGATGCGGCGGTCCATATGATCCGAAATGCGACCGACGGGAACCTGCACGATCGCGCCGCCCAGAGCGAAGGCACACATGAAGGCTGCGAGCAGGCCCTGATGGAGATTGTGCGCCTGCGCATAGACGGGCGCGAGCGTCCACACCGCGCCGTTTGCCAATCCCACGACAATGCAGCCCATGACGCCAACCGGTGCAACCGCAAACAATCGGCCCGGACGCAATTTCGGGATCGGCGCGGGTTTGGGCTGCGGCAGGCGCGTGAGGCCCATGGGGATAAGACACAACGCGTAGAAGATCGCCGACAGGTTGAAGAGTGAGAAACTTTTCGCCCCACCCGCGATCAGCAATGCCTGACCGACGATGAGGCCGGTGTAGTTGACGGTGAGATAGGACGCGAAGATGCGGCCGCGCGTTTCGTTCGTGGCGCGGTCGTTGAGCCAGCTTTCGATCACCATATAGAGATTGGCGGCGGAGAAACCGATGCCGGCGCGGATCAACGTCCAGAAGACTTCATTGACGATGAGCGGTTGGGCGATGGCCGTCGCGGCGGCAAGACCGGCGGCCACCGCAAAAGTACGGCTGTGGCCGACACGCAGGAGCAATCTGGGGCCGACGAAACAGCCGATGAAAAAGCCCGCATAGTAAGCCGAGCCCATGAAACCGATGGCGAGATCGCTAAAGCCCTCAAGATGGGCGCGCACCGGGGTGACCGTTCCCAACAGGCCGTTGCCGGTGAGGAAGATAAACGTCGCCAGCAAAATCGCGGCAACAGGATAAAGATGTTTTCCCATGCGAACGCGGGGATCAGACGATGTAGCGCGCTATCAGAAATCCGAGGATAACGACGGCGAGGAACCCGATCATGACATATTCGAGGCGCTTTTCGATGAAATTCCGGATGGGTTCGCCGAAATAAGCGATCAAGCCCGCCACGATGCCAAAACGAAGCCCTCGCGTTATGGCCGACAGGATCACGAACAGGAAAAGATTGTATCCCGCAAAACCCGAGGCGATCGTCACGAGCTTGTAAGGGATGGGGGTTGCGCCCTTGATGAGGATGATCCACGCGCCGTATTCGGCATACATGGAACGGAACTTCTCCAGATCGGCGCCATAGCCATACGCCGAAATCAGCCAGTGGCCCACGGAATCGTACAGCAGCGAACCGATGGCATAGCCGAGCAACCCGCCCAGCACCGACCACATCATGCACCACGCGGCCATCAGGAGTGCGCGCTTACGGTCTGCAAGCGCCATCGGCACCAGCATCACGTCGGGCGGAATCGGAAAGAATGAGGCTTCCGCAAACGCGACAATCGCGAGCATCGTCCAGGCATGGCGGCCTTCGGCATGGCGCATCAGCCAGAAATATAGGCCGCGCAAGGGGCCGCCGCGTTCGACGGTTTCGGTGTGACCCGACATGGATCGTCCGTTTGAAGTGCGGGGCCTTCTATCAACGCCGCGTGGTTTCGTCCATCAATCTGGCATCGACCGGTGCTTGCCCGGTTAACGCGAGTTCTTTAGCGTTCCGCGCTCTAAAAACCCGACAGGAACAATGGCAAAGCGTAAACCCACCCGGCCGCGCAAAGGCAAGGCACAGCCCAAGGCGGCCAAACGTACGACGACTGCAAAGACCCGCAAGGCGAAGAAACCCGTTGCCGCGAAACCCAAGCCCGCGGCGGGCCGCATTGCCGCAAAGGGCGCCGGCAAGCGCATCCCCGCATTGCCGCGCAAAGCGGTTCGGCCGCGGCGCGGCATGCCTCAGGTCAAATTGCGGGTGGGCGGCAGCGCTTATGACCGCGATCTGGACCGCAACGCCGCCAATCACCAGCCGCTGACACCGCTGTCGTTCCTGGAACGGGCGGCTGCCGTTTTCCCGGATGTGACGGCCATCGTGCATGGCAATGCGCGCACGAGCTATGCGGACTTCTATGCGCGGGCCAAAAGACTTGCTTCGGCGTTGCGCAAGCGCGGCGTGAAGAAGAACGACACCGTGTCGGTGATGCTGGCCAATACGCCGCCGATGCTGGAAGCCCATTACGGCGTGCCGATGGCAGGCGCGGTACTGAACGCACTCAACACACGGCTCGACGCGCCGACCCTGGCCTTCATGCTCGACCACGGGGAAGCGAAAGTTCTCATCACCGACCGCGAGTTCGCCGGCACGATGAAGGAAGTGCTGAAGCTTGCGAAGACCAAGCCCCTGGTCATCGATTATGACGATCCGGAATTTCCGCAGAGCGGGGAATTTCTCGGATCCATCGGATATGAGGATTTCCTGAAGGAAGGCGATGCCGACTTCGCGTGGAGCGGGCCGTCGGACGAGTGGGATGCGATTGCGCTCAACTACACCTCGGGTACGACGGGCAATCCCAAAGGCGTGGTGTTTCACCATCGCGGCGCGACATTGATGGGATATGGCAACATCATCTCGGCCAGCATCGGCAAGCGGCCGGTCTATCTGTGGACCCTGCCGATGTTTCATTGCAACGGCTGGTGCTTCCCCTGGTCGCTTTCGGTGGTGGCGGGAACGCACATCTGCCTGCGTTGGGTGCGCGCCAAGGCGATGTATGAGGCGATTGCCGAACATGGCGTGACGCATATGTGCGGCGCGCCGATCGTGATGTCGACATTGTTGAACGCCGCCGACGATGAAAAGAAGACATTCGATCATCGCGTGGAATTCGTGACGGCGGCGGCACCTCCGCCGGAGGCAGTACTGGCCGCGATGGACCTTGCCGGCTTCAACGTCACCCATGTCTATGGATTGACCGAGACCTACGGTCCGGCGGTCGTCAACGACTGGAAACCTGTTTGGGATTCGCTCGATACCACCGCGAAAGCTGCAAAGAAGGCGCGGCAGGGCGTGCGGTATCACGCGCTCGACGCGCTGACGGTGATGGACCCCGAAACGATGGAGTCAACGCCTGCCGATGGCGAGACGTTGGGCGAAGTGATGTTCCGCGGCAATATCGTTATGAAGGGCTATCTGAAGAATCCCAAGGCGACGCAGGACGCGTTTGCCGGCGGATGGTTTCATTCCGGCGATCTGGGCGTGATGCACGCAGACGGCTATATCCAGCTCAAGGACCGGTCGAAGGATATCATCATTTCGGGCGGCGAGAACATTTCTTCCATCGAGGTGGAGGACGTTCTCAACAAGCACCCCGCCGTGATGTTTGTGGCCGTCGTCGCGCGGCCCGACGAGAAGTGGGGCGAGACGCCGTGTGCGTTCATCGAACGCAAGCGGGGGTTCGAGAACGTGACCGAAGACGAACTGATCGACTATTGCCGCGCCAATCTTGCGCACTTCAAGGCGCCAAAGAACGTCGTGTTCACCGAATTGCCGAAGACCTCCACCGGCAAGATCCAGAAGTTCAAGCTGCGCGAGATGGCGAAGAGCGTGTGATGGAGCAACAGGCCAGCCGCCACGCGCTGATCTTTATCTTCATCGCCATGCTGGTGGATTCGATCGGGCTCGGCATCGTCTTACCCGTGACGCCGCAACTGATCTCCGAACTCACTCATCAAGGCATGAGCGATGCCGCGCGTTGGGGCGGCTGGCTGTTTTTCGTGTTCGCGCTGATGCAGTTTCTCTGCGCCCCGCTGATCGGCAATCTGAGCGACCGTTTTGGGCGCAGGCCCGTGCTGATCGTTTCGCTTGCGATGCTGGGCGTGGATTATCTGATCACCGGACTGGCGCCCACCATTGCGTGGCTGTTCGTGGGGCGGCTTCTTTCCGGCATCGCGGGCGCGGCCTACACGACGGCAAATGCTTATATCGCCGATGTCAGTCCGCCGGAAAAACGCGCGGCCAATTTCGGCGTGATCAGTGCGGCGTTCGGGATCGGTTTCGTCATCGGCCCCGGCATTGGCGGCTTGCTGGGACATTTCGGACCACGGGTTCCGTTCTACGTTTCAGC
Source organism: Rhizomicrobium sp. (assembly GCA_035543495.1). Lineage (GTDB taxonomy): Bacteria > Pseudomonadota > Alphaproteobacteria > Micropepsales > Micropepsaceae > Rhizomicrobium. The sequence continues at coordinate 43,806 of DATKJT010000009.1, forward strand.
CGGCATCGCTTTCGCCAATGCGCTTTACGGTTTGATCGTGCTCAAGGAATCGCTGCCGCCTGAGCGCAGGCGCACATTTGAACTTTGGCGCGCCAACCCGCTGGGGGCGTTGATCGCGCTCAAACGGTTTCCGATGCTGATTGGGTTGTTCGGGGTGACTGTGTTGATGCGGTTGGGGCATGACGCCAATCCGGTCATATGGACCTATTACACCATGCTCAAATTCCATTGGACGTCCGCGCAGGTCGGCTATTCGCTGATGGCGGTGGGCGCGATGCTGACGCTGGTATTCAGCTTTGTAACGCGCATCGTTATTCCGCGATTGGGCGAAGTGCGGTCGGCCTATCTGGGGCTTATGTGCGGCGCGATCGGATTTTTCGGTTATGCCTTCGCGACGCAAGGCTGGATGCTTTACGGCTGGATGGCGGTGTGGGTGTTGATGGGCCTTGTGGGGCCCTCGCTCAACGCGATCATGTCGAAGGAAGTGGGGCCTTCGGAACAGGGCGAATTGCAGGGCGCGCTTGCCAGCCTCGGCGGACTCACCTCGGTTGCGGCACCACCGCTTCTTTCCAATCTGTTCGGCTATTTCACGAGCGACGCCGCGCCCATTTATTTTCCGGGCGCGGCGTTCTTCGCGGCAGGGGTGTTCACGCTTCTGGCTGCGCTGTTGCTTGCAACGGCGCACCGTTCGCGGCCCGCTGCCGCGTCGTGAGATTCGCTTGCTTGATCAGTGAAGACTGGTTCGCAGTCGCTCGATTTCGTCTTTAAGCCGGAGCTTTTCTTTTTTCAGCGCCGCGATGGTCGTTTCATCCCAATCGGGGTGAGCCATCTCTGATTCGATGCGCTGTTCGAGTTTTCTGTGCTTTTCGGAGAGTTCCTGGATATGCCCTGCTAGTGCCATAAGCTGCACCTCACTCTGTTAAGGCATGGAGGATTAGAACACCAACGACAGTGTCTGTCACTTGTTTTCGATGCACTTGCCTTCCAGAGAATTAACGAAGATTAAGTGGGGAAAAGCTGGCACTATAGGGCTCCGCGGAACCGCGATTTTCGCCGCCGAATGCCAGCCAAATAGCGAGAGATTTCCGGTACATGACCGAGGCGGAAGAACAGGGGCTGCGCATCAAACTCAACGAGCTTGGACAGGAACACCGCGCGCTCGATGCGGCCATCGCCGCCCTCATCCAGACCGGGACCGGCGACCAGATCCAGCTGACGCGCCTCAAAAAACGCAAGTTGATGCTGAAGGATCAGATGCAGCGAATCGAAGACGCGCTGCTGCCGGACATCATTGCCTAAAATTTCAGCGGCCGCGCTTGTGCGCGTACATCGCTTCGTCGGCGCGCGCCATCGCGGTTTCCGCATTCTCGCCGGGTTTCAATTCGAAGGCGCCATAGGAAAACGTCATCGGGATGGATTGACCGCGCCAATCAGTGGGTGAGGATTTGAGCGCGACGGCGAGCGAATCCGCTTTCTTGTAAGCCATCTCCTGCGTGGCGTGGCTCAGGATCACACCGAATTCGTCGCCGCCCAGACGCCCCACGATATCGCTGTCGCGCACGTTGACGCGCAACGTTTCGGCGAAATGGCCAAGCACAGCGTCGCCGCCGGCATGGCCATGGGTGTCATTGATGGCCTTGAAGCCATCGAGATCGAAATAGATCAGGCTCGATGGCGTTCCGTAGCGATCCGAATAGGCGATATAGCGCGTGAGTTCGCGCACGAAGGCGCGGCGGTTGAGAAGCGGAAGCAAATGATCCTGATCCGCCGTCTTCTCCACTTCTTCCAGGCGCACCTTTGTCTGTTCGAGTTCGCGCCTGAGCGAATCCACCTCGCCCATCAACTGCATGATCGCGTCGCGCACGCTGGGGGTGAATTCGGATTCCGGGATACCGAGCACGCTGGCGTTGGCGGTCGCCTCGAACGGTTCCAGCCGGGCTGTGGCTTCAACGCGGCGCGCATAGGCGGCGGTGCCGACGGCCCTCGCCCCTCTACCGGCAGTGGTACGCTCGATCTTCACCCGTTACCCCAGACTCAATTTCTTAACCTTCCGTTGAGGATGGTTCCCAAAAGGTTAACGACGAACGATTATGCCACCTTTCCGGCGGGCGCGCTGGGATTATAATGGGTCGCTTCTTTGCTGGTATCCTCGAATCAATCAGGCAGGAAGCGATGGCCTCCCCCCTCGTCGGCATCATCATGGGCAGCCAATCGGACTGGCCGACCTTGCGCGCGGCTGCGGCCATCCTGGACGAGCTGGGCGTCGCCCATGAGACCAAGGTGGTCTCGGCCCATCGCACGCCCGACCGGCTTTATGCCTATGCCCGTGGGGCAGCGAAGAAAGGATTGAAGGTCATCATCGCGGGCGCGGGCGGGGCTGCGCACCTGCCGGGCATGACGGCGTCCATGACCACTTTGCCGGTGCTCGGTGTACCGGTGGAGAGCAAGGCGCTGAAGGGGATGGATAGTCTGTTGTCCATCGTGCAGATGCCCGGCGGCGTTCCGGTGGCGACCTTTGCCATCGGCGAAAGCGGCGCCAAGAACGCGGCGCTGCATGCAGCCGCCATTCTCGCCCTCTCCGACAAGCGGTTGGCCAGGAAGCTGGAGGCATGGCGCGCACGCCAGACCGAGGCCGTGGTCGAAGCGCCCCAATGAGCGAGCACAAACGTCTCTCCGCTCCCGTTCCGCCGGGAGGAACCATCGGCATTCTCGGCGGCGGACAGTTGGGACGGATGCTGGCGCTTGCGGCTGCGCGATTGGGCCTGAAGACGCACATCTTCTCCGATGAGGACAATGCGCCGGCGTTTCAGGTTGCCGCGTTTTGCACCCATGCGCATTACGACAATGAGGCGGCGCTCGCGGCGTTTGCAGGTGCCTGCGATGTGGTGACGTTCGAGTTCGAGAACGTGCCGAGCGCGACGGCGGAATTCCTCGCCGATCACGTTCCGGTCAATCCCAGTCCCAAGGCGCTTGCAGTTTGTCAGGATCGTCTGGCGGAAAAGACTTTCGTTTCGTCGCTCGGATTGAAGGCGCCGGTGTTCGCGTCCGTTGCGTCGGGCAAGGATGCGGCGGGGGCGATTGCGAAGGTCGGTGCGCCCGCGGTGCTCAAGACCTGCCGCTTGGGTTACGACGGCAAGGGACAGGCCAAGATCGCCGGTGAAGGCGATATTGTGCGGGCGATGGATGCGTTCAAGGGCGCACCATCCATCCTGGAGTCCTTCGTGGACTTCTCCTTCGAGGCATCTGTCGTTGCGGCGCGCGGAATGGATGGGACGTTCGCGGCCTACGATCCGCCGGAGAACGCGCATGAGAACCACATCCTCAAACGGTCGACGGTTCCGTCGCGGCTGAGTTCGTCGCAGGTGGAAGAGGCCAAGGCCATCGCGCGCAAGATCGCCGACGCGTTCGGTTATGTGGGTGTTTTCGCGGTGGAGCTGTTCGTGGCGCGCGACGGATCGCTGCTGGTGAACGAGATTGCGCCGCGCGTGCACAATTCCGGGCATTGGACGATCGAGGCGTGTCTCGTCAGCCAGTTCGAGCAGCATATTCGCGCGGTTGCCGGTTGGCCGCTGGGCGACGGATCGCGGCATTGCGATGCGGTGATGGAAAACCTGATCGGCGCGGAAGCAAACGATTGGAAGGCACTGGCTGCAAAAGGCGGCGCTTTGCATCTTTACGGAAAAGCCGAAGCGCGTCCGGGCCGCAAGATGGGCCACATCACCTGGCTTAAGGCGAAGGGCGGCGGTTGACGCGGTTTAATATCTCTTCGAGCGAAGGGAATTTGCCGCCGACGTCCTTTTTCACCCGTGCCTTGAACTTCTCGAAATTCATGACGTCTTCGATGCGCTTGTCGAGGAAGGCATCGGTGGCGGCTTCGTCGTCGCTATTGTCGTTGAACCAGCGCATCAGCGTGGAGGAGTAGACGCCCGCCAGGATCGCGCGTTTGGTGTAGTAGTTGAAATCGGTCGTGGTGTCGCCGGTGGCGCGCCACATGATATCGACCGTGCGCCACAATAGTTTTGCACCCAAGACAGCGTTCGGCGGCAAGGTGAGGAAGGCTGCGGCCCGGCGCGCGGCTTCCTTGTTGGGGCGCAGCACATCGAGGCGGATTTTCACCGCCGATCTGATGCGGTCGCGGATGCGTAGATTGGGAAGATCGAGTTTGGCGATTTCGGCTTCCATCTGGCGGTCGGCAGAGACGGAGAATTCTTCCACGAAATCGAGCGCGCCCTTGGGAAACAGGCGCGTCATCGTTTGTTTGTCGATACCGGTCTGTTCGCCGGCACGGTCCAGAAGTTTGTCGCTGAACCCGTCGAAGGGAACATGCGGCAAGGCCGCTTTCAGAACGGACGCTTTCAGCGCCGCATCGTCGGGCGGGGCTTTCTTGCGCGCGGTCATGCTTCGGAGACCTTCACCCAGTGCTTGGTTTCGGACTCGAAGATGAGCTGGGTGAGATCGGTCATGCGCTGCGGATAGAGAACGCCCTCGAGGTGATCGCATTCGTGTTGAACGACGCGGGCGTGGAAACCCTTCGCCGTGCGCATGATCTGGCGGCCGAGCGTATCGAAGCCGCGATAGCGGATATGGGCCGGGCGTTCGACGAAGCCGCGCAGGCCGGGCACGGACAGACACCCTTCCCAGCCGCCTTCGCGTTCGGGGCCGGCGATTTCGATTTCCGGGTTTATGAGCACGGTGAGGGGGGCGGTGTGGTCGTAACGCTCGGCTTCGGTCAGACCGTCACTGCGGCCTTCGGGGGCTTGGAAGACGACCACGCGCAAGGGGACATGCACCTGAGGGGCGGCGAGCCCTGCCCCGTTCGCGTCGATCATGGTCTCGATCATCGAATTGACCAGGCGGCGGATCATGGGGGCGGTGGGATCCATCACGGGCTGCGCCTTCTTGGCGAGCACTGGGTGGCCCATGCGTGCGATCTTCAGAATTGGCATGAGCGGACTATGGGCGCGAGGTTGGGGCCGGTCAAAGCGACCGAATGTATGAGAGCTATCGACTCGGTAATTTTATTACCATTGTTTTCAAAGGGATTTTCCCAATATTCGTTTTTGCATTTTTGGGCCCCCTCCCTCCCCCAACGCTCTTTCGGCCTTCCTTCACCTGTTCCGCTTATAGGAATATGGGCCTGAAACGGGAAATGGCAAGAGGCCAGAGTGCAATTTCCCCTCGGGATAGACAGGGAAAACGGCTTCTGTTATCACCCGCCGCCTTTCGAGAAGACCTTGAGGAGTAGCCTTTGCAGATCATCGTTCGCGACAACAATATCGACCAGGCGCTGAAGGCGCTGAAAAAGAAGATGCAGCGTGAGGGCATCTTCCGCGAGATGAAGCTGAGAGGCCACTACGAAAAGCCGAGCGTGAAGCGCGCCCGCGAACGCGCGGAAGCCATCCGCCGCTATCGCAAGCTCCAGCGCAAGCGTCTGCAGCGCGAAGGCGTGCTGCCGCGCTAAGCTCTTCTCATGCTTAAGCATTTTGGCCGCCCGCTGGGCGGCCTTTTGCGTTTAAGGGCAATCGGATAGCCCCTCCTGGTTGTAAGCAAAGGCTACAGAAGTTCCACCCCCGACCGCCATTAACCGAAAATCAATAAATGAATCAGGGACCGGTACGAGTCTTGCTAAATCACTCTCGGGTAATGGCAAACAACGAAAAATGCGTTCTTGGTTGAAGACGGCCCTCTCGGCCGCAGCGGGAATTTTGGTGGTGGCAGGTATGGCGGCGCCGGCAGCGGCGACGCCTGCGGGCACGACGTTGGTCGATACGGACAACAACGTCAGCTTCAACAGCACCTATACCAACACCGCTGAAAACGAGATCGATCATTATGTCGACCAGCATTTCGGGTCGACCGAGGTCGATTATCTCGGCTACGTGTTCAGCGGGACATTTCACCCCGATGCGACGCTCAGCCATGCGGGCTCGGGATATTCGCTGACCGGCGATTTCACCGGCGACTCCGGCACCTGGACATTCAAGCCCGGCAACACGGGATACGAGATCGTCGGCATCGAGATCATGGTGTCCGATCCCAACCACAGCGGCAAATACGACGGCAAGATTTATTCGCTCAACACCTGGGGCAACAGCGGCACCTGGAACACGGACGATTTCGATCCGATCAAGGTGCAGGTCGCCTGTCAGATCGCTTACGGCAAATACAGCACCAAGAAGTGCTACGATTACGAAAATCCGGATCTCGTCAAATTCCTGGTCTTTGGCGTCCAAAATCCCTCGCCTCCGACGAATTGCCCCGAGCCCGCATCGTTGACGTTGCTCGGCGCCGGTCTGGCCGGCCTCAGGTTCCGCCGCAAGAAACGCGCCTGACTCCACCCAAAAGCCTGTAATCCGAAGTGACGTGTTTACGAGAGTCACTTCGATGGATTTGTCATCGGCGATGACAATTTCGCGACTGCGCCCTCAAGCGCCCGAAAAATCGGAATCAAGACAGTGTGTTATGCCGCGCGAATATCGCGGCACGAAGGTTGCTAACCAATTCACCAAAATGGTTGGCTTGAAGGAGCAAGGAATGAAGAAGCGAATGGGCGCATTGTTTGCGCTCGCTTTGGGTGCAGTGGGTTTCGCGCAAACGGCGCAAGCGACGCCGACGGGACTGACGAAGATCGGCCTGGGGGACATCTTTCCGGCAAACTTTGCGGATCCGTCCGTGCTGCTGGGTGATGCCGTTCACATCACGGCGACGGAAGCGCTCCTGACCGTGGGCGCGGGCGGACCGCCGCCGACGGTCGTCTGGCTCGGCCGTTACAGCACAGCTGACGGCGGCGTCGTCGATCCGGTTCTGGGCGCACTCGGTGCCGACTACACGGTCTCCGGCACGACCGACGCGGGCGGCAAGAGCGGAACGTGGTCGATCGATCTCGGCGCCTACAATTTCGAGTCCGTGATCGTGGAGATCAATGGCGGCAACACGTTCGGATTTGCCACACCGATTCTCTACAGCGTCAACAATCCCACGCTGAATTCCGGATACTGGGACCTCAGCGATTTCGGCCGCAGGACCGCTTTCGATTTCGTCGACATTTACGGAATCTATCTCGGCCCCAACGACGTGCCGGAGCCCATGAGCCTTGCCCTTGTTGGCGGCGGTATCGCAGGGATGGGCTTCCTGCGGCGTAAGAAGCGCGGCTAACACGCCTCTACATCGAAAAAGAGCCCGCTGCCGGAAACGGCGGCGGGCTTTTTGTTTAGCGGCGAAAGGTACCGCGCAGAAGTGCGCCGAGCCTCGGCGGGCGTTCGGCGGTCAGCACGTGGCGGGCGAAAATGCGGCCCATCTGGATCACCAGAAGGATGGTGGTGGCAATCATCAGGATGGTCGCGCCGATCACCTCCAGAAGCGGCGGATTCCACGGCAGGCGGAACATCATGAAGAACGGCGTGTAGATGGGAATCCACGACAGCACCGTTGCGATGGCGCCGTTGGGATCGCGCAAAAGCGCGGGCATCATGATCAGCGGCGCCATGACGAGGATCATGGTGGGGCCGACAAGGGCCTGTGCATCCTGAATGGAGGTCGCCATCGAGCCGATGGCGAGAAAGATGGAGGCATAGATCAGAAGGCCGCAGATAAAACAGAGAAGCAGCATCGGCAGCAGGCCGGTGGAAAGAATGCTCATCACCAGCCCACCCATGTTGGAGAGTGCGCCCGGAAGGAATAGCCCCGCTCCGATCAGGAGCATGAGCGTCCACAGGGTCAGGGTCAGAAGGGAAGCGGCAGCCGCGCCCAGAAGCTTGCCGGTCATGAATTCGACCGGGGTGACGCAGGAGAGCATGACTTCCACGATGCGGCTCGATTTCTCTTCGATCACGCCGGAAAGAAGCGCACCCGCATTCATGAAGATCGTGAGCAGCAGCAGGAAAGCGAGCACGGCGGGCGCATAGGTGCGGGCCTGATCGGCAAGCGAAATCTCGTGGTTGCCGCCCGATGCAGCCGGATCGAATGCGCGCATCGCGGCCGTGGGCTTGAAGGTTTCGGGCGGCACGTCGGGCGCGAATTTCGCAAGCACCCGGCGGCGCAGTTCCTCGGTCAGCGCACGGCGGACGAAATGTTCGAGTTCGGGGTCGCTTGCATTGATGCTCCAGAATTCCGCTTCGGGGCCGGACTTCGCATCGGAGAACCCTTTGGGGATAAAGACGACGGCATAAAGCGCGTGAGGCCCCGAAAGACTTTCGTTCACCGCGTTCGCGAAGGCTCCTTCATCCGCGGCCTGAAGCGCGTCTGGCGGGGTGAAATGGAAACGCGGACGCGGCGGCTGAAACTCGACGCGGGTTTTGCGCAGCGGCGCGGTGAGGGAGAGAATGCCGGTGGCACCGCCAAATTTGCGAAACTGAGCCAGCGTTTCGGGATCTTCGGACGGCGCATCGAGGATCGCGGCCAATTGCGGCATCTTCTCGCGCAGGCGATCCATGTCGAGATTGGCTTGTGCGTAAGAAGAGAGCGCATCGCGCTCGGCGATTTCATCGTCGTCCTGAACGGCCTTGGCAATGGCGAAAGCGAAATGGCCTCCGGTCTTGTCCACCACCGTGAAATTGCGGGTCGGCGTTTTGCTTTCGATCCAGTGCGGGACCACGCCGCCGATCACCACCCAGACGGGGAACATCAACAGGGAGATGATGAAACCGCGCCGGGTGATGTATTTCAGGAATTCGGAGCGGGCGACGAGAAGGGCGCGTCTCATTGCGCGGCCTCCTGAACGTGTTCCGCTTCGCGTCCCGCGAGCGAGACAAAGACGTCCTGCAGGCTCGGTTCCGACAGATCGAAATGGGAAAGAGCCACGCGCTGTTCGAAACAAGCAGCGAGAAGAGCTGCGCCATCGGCACCTTCCTTCAGCGCGATGTCCCAATAAGGTTGCTGCTGTGCAGGCGGCGAAACGCTCAGCACGCCCGCGAGATTTCTCAGAAAACCGAGATCGGCTTCCGCGCCGATGCGGGCGCGGCGCGGCAGCAGGCGATGGGCTTCGGCAAGCGTTCCGTCGAACACTTTTTCGCCGCGCGCCAGAATGATGAGGTGATCGCAGAGGCGTTCGGCCTGTTCCATGGTGTGGGTGGAGAAGAGGATCGTCTTGCCCTCGCGCGCCAGGGTACGGATGGCGCCTTCGAAACTTTGACGGTTGAGCGGATCCAGACCCGAGAACGGTTCGTCAAGGATGAGCACATCGGGATCGTGGGCGAGCGTGGCAATGAAGGCGACTTTCTGCGCCATGCCTTTCGACAGACCTTCGATGCGCACGCGCGCGAATTGCGCGAGACCGAAACGCTCGAGCATGTCGTGGGCGCGGGCGTAGGCGGTCGCGCGGTCCAACCCTTTCAGCTGCGCGAAATAGGCGATGACGGCATCGGCGCGCATGCGCTTGTAGAGGCCGCGTTCTTCGGGGAGATAGCCGATGCGATCGCGCACCGTGCCGGGGTTCTGGCCGAGGATGCGCAAGGCGCCCTCATCGGGTTTCATCAGGCCCAGCATCATGCGCAAGGTGGTGGTCTTGCCCGCGCCATTTGGGCCGAGGAACCCGAGGATGCGGCCCCCGGCATGGGCGAACGACAGGTCGCGCACGGCGGTGAAATCGCCGAAGCGCTTGGTCACATGGCTGAGTTCGAGAGCTGTGTCCGGCATGATTCCCGAAGGAAGAGTGCGGCTTTCCTTGCACGCATCTCAAGCCTTACGCCACGTTTGCGCGCGCCGATGGCTAAGGGACAGCTAAAAAGAAAAGAGGCCGCATGGGCTGGATGCGGCCTCTCCTCACTTGCGCAATGCCGGGGGGATTATTGGCTTTGCGCTACTGAACTGTTGGATGGGGTGAACGTCACCTTGCGGTCGTCAGCGAACTGGCGGCCGGCATAGGCCGTGCCTTCCGCCGAGAGCTTGGCGATGGTTTCGCCATTGGCGGATTTGAGCGTCAGCGAACCGGGAACGGCCGACCAGCGGGCGATCTTTTGGGCCGCTGCGGGGCAGGCGGCATCGGCGGTGGCGGTGCCCGCCTTCTCGGAATCGCCGGCGGCGAGCGTCACGGTGCAGGGGGCATCCGACGTGCCGATGGCGACCTTCCATGAACCGGTGACCGGAGCAGCATGGGCGGCCACGGTGCCAGCCAGAAGGACGGAGGCCAAAAGGCCCAAGGCTCTGATCTTGGTCATATGAATAATTCCTTCAAGATTTCGTATTTAACAATAGGGAGCCAGCCGTGACCCTTCAAGGGGCGAATTGCTGCATTTGCGAGCGATGGCCAAGTCCCGGGCAGTCAAAACAGGCGCAAAACGGCCATTTCCTGCTGCACCTGCGTTCTGTGAAATCAAGCCATGCGTAGAACGCGAAGCTTTCGGGGCTTATGCTCCGGCCAGGCAACCGGGAGGCTTCCATGGAAATAGACGTTCTGACCCCCACCATCGGGGCGCTCATCAAGGGGGTCGATCTTTCGAAGTCCCTGAGCGACGGGGAGATTGCGGAGATCAGAAAGGCGCTGTTGAAGCACCTGGTGATCTTCTTCGAGGACCAGCATCTGAGCGCCGTGCAGCATCGCGATTTTGCCGCGAGGTTCGGCGGCCTGCACACCCATCCGCTTTATCCCGGCGTGGACGACGCCAAAGAACTCTTCGTTCTCGACAATCATGCAGGCAATCCCACCGACAACGATGCGTGGCACACCGATGTGACGTTCATCGAGAATCCGCCGATGGGTTCGATTTTGTATGCGAAACATCTGCCGCCGACGGGTGGCGACACCGTGTGGTCGAACATGCGTGCGGCATATCTGGGACTTTCGGCGCCGTTCCGCGAATTCCTGAAAGGGCTCGACGCGGTGCACGATTTCGCGCGCGGATTTCCGACCGGCGGATCGGTGGCGAAACTTGCGGGCGAGGACAAGCACGCGAAGGCGCGCGCCGAACATCCGCCGGTGGTGCACCCCGTTATCCGCACCCATCCCGAAACGGGCGAGGATGCGCTGTTCGTCAATCACGGATTCACCTCGCGCATCCTGGGCATCAGCCGCAAGGAGAGCAATGCGATCCTGAAGCTGCTCAACGAACACATCCAGCAGCCGGAATATCTGGTGCGCTGGCGCTGGACGCCCAATGCGATTGCCTTCTGGGACAACCGCATCACGCAGCATTACGCGGTGAACGACTACCTGCCCCACCGCCGCATCATGCATCGCGCCACGATCATGGGCGACCGGCCGTATCAGGCGACGCGGATGAAGCTGGCAGCTGAGTAATTACGCGCGGTGATACGGATGCCCGGCCATTATCGTGAGTGCGCGATAGATTTGTTCTGACAGCATCGCGCGCACCATGAGGTGCGGCCAGGTTTGCGGGCCGAACGCCAAACTTCTTCCGGCGCGGATTTTTGGGAGCGGAAGCAAGCCATCCGGGCCGCCGATTACGAAGACGAAATCCTTTGTTCCGGCATCGCGCATCGCGGCGAGCATTTCGGCGAAATCCTCGCTTGTCATGCCCTTGCCCTTGGCATCCAGCAGGATGACATGGGCGCCGTCCGGCACGCGCGCGGCGAGGCGTTCGCATTCTTCGGTCATGCGCTGTTGCGCGTCGCTTTTTTTCGAGACGGAAACTTCTTCGATGGCGACAGATTGAAACCCCAAACGCCTGCCCATCGCATTGGCTCGGCCGATGAAATCTTCGGTTAGGACGGCTTCGGGCGTGCCGCGGGCGTGACCGACCGCCAGCACATGCAGGCGCATCTAACGCACGGTGGCGCGTTCGGGTTCGCCGACCGACCACATGCCTTCGAGATCGTAATAGTCGCGCACTTCGGGGCGGAAGACGTGCACGATCACGTCGCCCGCATCGACCAGAACCCAATCGCCCTGTGCTGCGCCATCGACGGGACGCGTGCCATAACCTTCATCCTTCAAGCGGCGCGCGAGATGTTCGGCGATGGAGGCAACGTGGCGCGAGGAACGCCCCGTCGCGATGACGATGGCATCGGCCAGCGACGAGCGACCCGCAAGCGGGATCGTCACGATGTCTTCGGCTTTGTCGTCGTCAAGCGACTTGAGGATATGGAAGAGGACGGCGGGCGGTTCGGCCTTCACGACGTCCGGTTTGGCGTGCGGTTTCGCGGTCGATTTGGCGGCTTTCGATTTCACCGCTTTTTTCTTCGCTGGCGCTTTTTTGGCCGCGGGCTTCCTGGCAGTCAGAACTTTATCCTCCGAATGTGCGCGCACTCCTCGATGGTGCGGCGCAATCTTATCACGCAGGTAAAACCTGCACAAAGATTTCGCTTTCCGCGCAATGGGTGCGGATTTCCGTCGAACTCAGCGGGTTGCGCGGCCCGTCCAACACCGCAATCGCGGGCGGATTGGCCATGGGCAGGCCGCGATAATCGCAGCTGCGGCCCCGGCAGAAGCGGATGGCGGGCTTGGCGCGCAGCATGGCCATGACGCTACCGGGACGGGTGACGACCGCGATGGGAACCGTTTTCACGATGTCCTGCCAGCGTTTCCAGCGGCGGAACTGATCGAGATTGTCGCTGCCCATCAGCCAGACGAAATGCACGCCCGGAAAGCGGCGCTTCAGTTTGACGAGCGTATCGATGGTGTAACGCGTGCCGAGCGCATGTTCGATGTCCATCACTTCGATGCGCGGATGGCCGAAAGTTTCTTCTGCGGCGAATTCGAGACGGCGCGGCAGGGGCGCCATGCCTTGCGTGGGCTTGAGCGGATTTTGCGGCGCGACCAGCCACCAGACGTAATCGAGGCCCAAACGCTTGATCGCGACATCGCTGATATGAGTGTGACCCGCATGCGCCGGATTGAACGAGCCGCCCAGCAGGCCGATTTTCAGGCCGGGTGCGATGGGGCCGGGTGGTTTGATCCAAGAATGGGGTTTGCGCTTCACGGCCGGATCTGCCCGCTCCCGCGCACGACATATTTGAAAATGGTGAGTTGTTCGACGCCGACGGGACCGCGGGCGTGCATCTTGCCTGTGCCGATACCGATTTCCGCGCCCATGCCGAATTCCGCACCGTCCGCGAATTGCGTCGACGCGTTCCACAGCACGATTGCCGAGTCGAGCGCCGACAAGAAATGTTCGGCGGTCGGCTTGTCTTCGGTAAGGATCGAGTCGGTGTGTTGCGAGCCCCAGGTTTCGATGTGGCGGATCGCATCCTCCACGCCATCGACGGTTTTCACCGCGATGATCGCGTCGAGATATTCGGTGCGCCAGTCTTCTTCGGTCGCGGCTTTGGCGGCGGGAAAGATCGCACGCACGGCTTCATCGGCGCGGATTTCACAACCGGCTTTGGCGAGGTCTTCGAGGATGGGAAGGCCGTGCGATTTGAGAACGCTTTTGTCGATCAGGAGCGTTTCGGCGGCACCGCAGATGCTGTTGCGGCGCATCTTGGCGTTGAGCGCGATGGCACGCGCCTTGGCGAGATCGGCTTTCTCGTGAACATAGACGTGGCACAGCCCTTCCAGATGGGCGAGCACCGGCACGCGGGCTTCGCTCATCACGCGGCCCGTGAGGCCTTTGCCGCCGCGCGGGATGATGAGGTCGATGGTGTTGTTCAAACCTTCGAGCATCAGGCCGACGGCGGCACGATCGGTTGTCGGCACGCGCTGGATGGCGGCTTCGGGCAAACCCGCGGCACGCAGACCTTCCAGCAATGCCGCGTGAATGGCCGCCGAGCTATGCGCGGATTCCGAACCGCCGCGCAGGATGGAGACGTTGCCGGATTTGAGCGCAAGCGCGCCTGCATCCGCCGTCACATTGGGGCGGCTTTCGTAGATGATGCCGATGACGCCGATGGGAGTTGCCACACGCGAAATGTCGAGGCCGTTGGGGCGCGTCCAGCGGATAAGTTCGCGGCCAACCGGATCGGCAAGCGCCGCCACATCTTCCACGCCCTTCGCCATCGCTTCGATGCGCTTTTCATCGAGCGCAAGGCGGTCGAGCATCGACGGTGAAATGCCGCTTGATTTCGCTTTCGCCAGATCTTCGGCGTTGGCGGCGAGAATCTGTTTGGTGTTGGCACGGATGGCAGCGGCGGCTGAGCGCAAAGCCTTATTCTTCGTCTCCGTCGTGGCTTCGCGCATGGCGCGCGCGGCCGAACGCGCGGCGCGACCGAGCGCGAGCATTTCGCCCGCCAGAGCCTCCTTGCTGTCCGCCCGCAAATTCATTGGCCCGTCACCACCAGATCGTCGCGATGGATCATCTCATCGCGGCCACGATAACCCAGAATGGCCTCGATTTCGACGCTGCGCTTGCCTGCGATGCGTTCGGCATCCGCAGCACCATAGGCGGTGAGCCCACGCGCAACCTCCCGGCCTTCCTGATCGCGCACGATCACGGCGTCGCCGCGTTCGAAACGGCCGTCGATCTGGCGGATGCCGGCGGGCAGCAGGCTTTTGCCTTCGTTCAGCGCGCGCGCGGCACCCGCATCGATGATGAGCACGCCGGTTGGTTTCACCACGCCCGCGATCCAGCGTTTGCGGGCGGCGGCGGGCGTTTCGCTCGCGAGGAATTTGGTGGAGCGTGCGCCGTTGCGGATGGCCCGCAGGGGATGATCTGTCTTGCCCTTGGCGATGAGCACGCTTGCGCCCGCGCCTGTTGCGATCTTGGCGGCGATCAGTTTGGAAGCCATGCCGCCACGGCCAACGCCCGAAACGGATTCGCCTGCCATCGTTTCGATCTCCGCCGTGATGGCTGTGACTTGCGAGATGTGTTTGGCGTTGGGATTGCGCGTGGGATCTGCTTCGTAGAGGCCGTCGACATCGGACAGCAGGATCAAACAATCGGCTTCCACCATGCTGGCGACGCGCGCGCCCAGGCGGTCATTGTCACCGTAACGGATTTCGGTTGTTGCCACAGTGTCGTTCTCGTTGATGACGGGAACGGCGCCAAGCGCGAGCAAGGTGCGCATGGTGGCGCGTGCATTGAGATAACGCCTGCGTTCTTCGGTGTCGCCAAGCGTCAACAGAACCTGTGCCGCTACAATGTTCTCGCCGGCGAGGATATCGGCATAGGCTTCGGCAAGGCGCACCTGACCGGCCGCGGCTGCGGCCTGACTTTCTTCGAGGCGGAGCGCGCCGGGTTTCAGGTTGAGCGCGCGGCGGCCGAGTGCAATCGCGCCGGACGAGACGAGGATCACTTCGATATTTTCGCGTTTCAGTTCGGCGATGTCGGCGCAAAGAGATTTGAGCCAGTCGCGGCGCAACGTGCCGCTTTCGGAATCGACCAGCAGCGCGGAGCCGACCTTGACGACCAATCGTCTGCAATCCTTCAGCGGATCGCTCATGGCGTCCACGCGCGGTGCTTTGCGGGTTCGGGCTTTTGCTTCTTGCGGCGCTTGACGATTTCGCGGGCGAGCGCGCGCAGCACATCGTCGATCCCTTCGCCGGAAACGCCCGACATCAGATAGACCTTGTGGCCGCAGGCTTTTTCGAGCGAGGCGCGTTTCTTGGTAAGTGCGGCTTTGGGAATCGCGTCGACCTTGTTGAGTGCGACGATCTCCGGCTTGTCTTCCAGGCCGTGGCCATAGGCTTCGAGTTCGGCGCGGATCGTCTTGTAGCTCTTTGCGATGCCGGTTTGCGTGCCGTCGATCAGATGCAGAATAACGTTGCAGCGTTCGGCATGGCCCAGGAATTTGTCGCCGAGACCGACGCCTTCGTGGGCGCCTTCGATGAGGCCGGGCAAATCGGCAAGCACGAAATCGGTTTCGTCGATGCGCACCATGCCGAGCTGCGGTGCGAGCGTGGTGAAAGGATAGTCTGCGATCTTGGGCTTGGCGCTGGAGGCACGCGAAAGAAAAGTCGATTTGCCCGCATTGGGAAGGCCGATCAAACCGGCATCGGCGATGAGTTTGAGACGAAGGATGATCGTCTTTTCTTCGCCGGGCTGGCCGGGATTGGCGTGACGCGGGGCCTGATTGGTGGAGCTCTTGAAATGCGCGTTGCCGAAGCCGCCATTGCCGCCGCGCAGCAGCTGGATGCGTTCGCCTTCATGCGCGAGATCGGCGATCAGCGTTTCGCCGTCTTCTTCGAGAATCTGCGTGCCGACCGGAACGCGCATGATCGCGTCGTCGCCGCCTGCGCCCGTCATCACTTTTCCCATGCCGCCCTCGCCGTTCTTGGCGCGGACATGTTGCTGGTAGCGATAGTCGATGAGGGTGTTGAGGTTTTCGACCGCCACGGCCCAGACGTCGCCGCCCTTGCCGCCATCGCCGCCATAGGGGCCGCCATATTCGATGAACTTCTCGCGGCGGAACGCCACGCAGCCGTTACCGCCATTGCCGGACTGGATATAGACCTTGGCTTCGTCGAGGAATCTCATGGCGCGCACCTTCCCGCCGTGAACTTCCGTACACGGATCGTTTGATGCGCGCCATCAGATACGACATCGCTCATGCGGCCTTCTTTCTCTCGAAATTCTCGCGGCGGAGAAGCACGAGGTTGCAATAGACCGCGTGGCCGCGGGCCATGCAATCGCGCGGTTCGACGCCATTGGGCGTGGCCCCAAGCTTGGCGAGGACACGGCCGGAAGCCGGGTTGTCGTGGAAGCGGCCGGCTGAGACCGAGGCGGCTTTCAGGTCTTCAAAAGCCGAGCGGACGATGCGTTTTGCGGCTTCCGTCGCGTAACCCTGGCCCCAATAGGGACGGCCCAGCCAGTAGCCCAGTTCGAACTGGCCGTCTTTCAACGCGAGACCGATGCCGCCCATATGGATGTTGCCCGCCTTGCGCACGATGGAGAACCTGAAGGACGTGCCCGCAGCACGGGTTTCAATCGCCTTCTTGTGAAAATCTTCGGCGTGAGACCGCGTGAAAGGATGCGGCACGCTTGCGAGATTCTTTGCGACGTCGAAATCGCCCAGGAGGACGACCGTCGACGGGATGTCGGCCTCCTCTGGTGGGCGCAAGAGCAATCTCTCCGTTTCCAATCTGCTACACATGTTCCCTCTCCAAGCGAGGGAACAAAAAAGGGAGATGGCGGACCATCTCCCTCGCATACGATGGGCCGCCAATTGGATGGCGGCCTATGTCTTCAGCCGCCTTATTCTGCCGCTGCCTTCGCCGCCGGCTTTTGCCACGTAAGTACCGACACAAACGTGCGGCGCTTGAAGCCGGTCTTGAAGGCAACGTTTCCGTCGCGCGTCGCGAACAGCGTGTGGTCCTTGCCCATGCCGACGCCTTCGCCGGGGAAGAACTTGGTGCCGCGCTGACGCACGATCACGTTGCCGGCGCTAATCGATTCGCCGCCAAACTTCTTCACGCCGAGGCGTTGGCCTGCCGAGTCGCGTCCGTTGCGCGAGGAGCCGCCTGCTTTTTTGTGCGCCATGGTCTTCTGCCCTTAGCCGCTGATCGCGGTGATTTTGATCTTGGTGAAATGCGCGCGTCCGCCGCGCTTCCTGTGCGTGTTCTTGCGGCGCTTCTTCTTGAAGGCGATGGTCTTGGGACCGCGGCCGTGCTCGAGGATTTCAGCCGCCACGGAGGCGCCGCTCACCAGCGGCAACCCTGCTTTCGGCGCATCGCCGCCAAGCAGCAGAACTTCGCCCAGAGTCAGGGTGGAGCCCACGTCGCCCACGACGCGATCGATCGAAAGGACCTCGTCCTTGACGACCCTGTATTGCTTACCGCCGGTGCGGACGACCGCGAACATGACCAAATCCTTGAATATATTGTGTTTTCCCGAGAGGCCCTGCTGCCGGGAGGCGCGCAATATACTGAGGGGCCGCGGCCCGTCAAGCGAGCGCCGGAAATAAGGTTTGGCCGCTGCCGGAGGGGCACGGACGGACTGCAAAGGACGGTTACAGGACAATGGGCCAATTCGTAAATTAATCGTTAAAGCCGCTTACACGCGTTAACTTTTGGAAGGAAATTGCCCTGCCGCCGCCCAAAGAAAACCTCTTACTTTCATAGACTTAACGCCTAATCGGGCCATTCTTCGAAACTCGGCACACACCTTGCGAATCTCCAGAAAACCGATGCCAGAGCAAAGGGTCAGGAGTCCAAAATGTACAATGCTTTGAAAGCACTTGGATTTGCAGTGGCGCTTGTGACGCTACCCGTAACCGGGGCATTCGCCACCGAGCTGGTATCTAACGGCGGGTTTGAAACAAGCGATTTCACGGATTGGACCCTGACCGGAAATACCAGTTTCACCGGCGTGACAACGGGCATAGCGCATAGCGGGACGTACGGAGCGTTCTTCGGTCAGATTGGTTCGACCGGCACGATCTCTCAAACATTGAACACTGTGGCCGGGCAGGCTTATTCGCTGTCGTTCTGGCTGCACAACGATGGTGGGTCGCCAAACAGCTTCGATGCATCTATCGATGGGGTCGATGTGCTGACCCTTAGCGACGCTCCGAGTTTCGACTACACGCAATACGTTTTTGCATTTGTCGCGAGCGGCACCACCACGCCGTTGATTTTCACATTCCAGCAAGATCCCGCTTTTTGGTATCTTGACGATATCTCGGTGAGCGACGGCACTCCGGCACCCGAACCGATGACGATCGCCTTGCTGGGTGCGGGCCTTGCCGGTTTCGGCGCGATGCGGCGCAAGCGCACGTAATTCCGATTTTGGAATAAATGCGAAAAGCGCCCTGTTTCAGGGCGCTTTTTTCATGTCCTGCGCGGCACCAATCGTCCGCCCAATGCAGCCAGCGACAGCAAAAGGCCGATCATCACGCACAGCCATTTGGCATCGGTCA
This sequence comes from Rhizomicrobium sp., assembly GCA_035543495.1. Lineage (GTDB taxonomy): Bacteria > Pseudomonadota > Alphaproteobacteria > Micropepsales > Micropepsaceae > Rhizomicrobium. Next base: position 62,493 of record DATKJT010000009.1, read on the forward strand.
CCGTGCTTCCGATCAGCACCTCTCGATCGGAAAAACCGCGCAGCAGCCAGCCAAGTTCGATGGCGTTTTCCGCCGCATCGAGCAACATGCCCGCGAGCGGGATGGCCGAAAGAAATGCGAGAATGCGCCGCCACGCGCCGGGCCGGGGCGCAAAGCGTTCGCGCGCAGCGAGCACGCCATAGAAAAGCGCAAAGCCCCAGAGCGGCATGAAGAGATAATCGAAGCCGAGATCGAAGCCTGCCAAGATGATGCCGCGCGAGGGGGCCCACGCCGCCACGATCAGATCGACATCATGGGCCGTGGTCGCGCGCTGTAGATCGGCCGTGCCGTAGCCGGTGGCCGATTTGAGCTTGCCGTCCAGGACGATGAGGACTGCAAACGCACCGAGGGCACAGATGCTGGTCCACGCCCAGCGGCGGTTCAGGCTCCTGACCGGAATGGCGAATTTCATGCTCCCCCTCCCCTTGGGAGGCGGAGCCTAGCGCAATCGCGACTTAGTTGGCGATGTGCGGGTTGAAACCTTCGTGGATCAGGATATCGCCGCGCCACACCTCGAACGTGCGGTGGATGATCCCCGGCATCGAACGGGCCATATCCCATGCATCCCTGTCGGTATCGCATTGGGCGATCATCAGACAGGCCAAAGTCTTCTGACGATTAAGGTAGTGAAATTGATAGCTCGACATCGCAAGCTCCCTTCAAACGGTTCGGGGCGGGAGCACCTGAACTGTCTCTCAGCCGCGGACGCCTTCGACTTCGTCTGCGGTGAGCAAAGCCTGCGCCCCTTTTGAGGCTGTGTCGACCTTTATTCGAAAGTTCCCGAATGAATCTTTACCAGAGCTTCTCACGCGATTATTGCAAGCAATGTCAGTGGTCTTTTGCCAATTGCCGGAGACGATGCGCAAGGTT